>DATIJG010000010.1:0-7347 GCA_035478775.1 Saccharimonadales bacterium (SeqCode)
GGCAAGCTGCACATTTTTGATAACCGCATGGTTAAAAGCTTTTCTGACAAAGCCAAAGACATTGGCGAGTGTGTCCACTGCCAAGCCAAAACTAGTAATTACGAAAACTGCGCCAACAAAGCCTGCAACGACCTAGTGTTAATTTGCGAAAACTGCAAAAACGACAACCAAACCTGCTCGCAGGTGTGCGCCGAAATTATTGCTGCCTAAAACGTCGCATACCTTCTTCACCTACTGTTGTTTGCCGGTTAAGGTATAATATAAACCGATGACCGCAGAACTTGAACAAAAACTGAAAAACTTGCCTAGTAAAGCCGGGGTATACTTCCACAAGGATAAAGCCGGGGAGATTATTTATGTAGGCAAGGCCGCCGTACTTAAAAATCGGGTGCGCCAGTATTTTCAAAAATCGCGCCGTCGTGACCCAAAAACCGATGCACTGATTGCTGAAATCCACGATACCGACTGGGTGACGGTTGAAAGCGAACTCGACGCCCTGTTTTTAGAAGCTGAAATGGTGCGCCGTTACATGCCGCGTTACAATATTTTGCTGCGCGATGACAAAAGCAGCCTGTACGTGCGTATAAACTACGATGATCCGTACCCGTCAATCAGTTTTACCCACCAGCCACTTGACGACAAAGCTAAGTATTTCGGCCCGTTCTTTAACGGTGGTGAGGTAAAACGCGCGCTGCGCTATCTACGTAGAGTGTTCCCTTATTCCACCCACACCGGCGTTATGCCAAACCGGGCGTGCTTGCAGTTCCACCTTGGTTTGTGTCCGGGTCTTGAAGAACACAAAACACCTTTAAGCGTTTATAAAGCCAACCTGCGTAAACTAATGCAATATTTACGCGGCGAGCGCCAAAAAGTGGTCGACGAAATGGAAAAAGACATGCAAAAAGCTGCCAAAAAGCAGGATTTTGAACGTGCCGCCGAAATTCGCAACCAATACTACGCGCTCAAGGCGCTCAGCAAGCAGATTGTGTTTTCTGACAAAGAATTCTTGGACATCAGCAAAGACCGCGGTTTGCAAGGTTTGGCAGATTTGCTTGGCTTGCCAAAGGTGCCGCGCCGTATTGAAGGATACGACATCAGCCACATGCAGGGCACCGACAATGTGGCTAGTATGGTAGTGTTTACTAACGGCATCCCGGATAAATCAGAATACCGCAAATTTAAAATGCGCATCCCTGGCAACAACGACTTCGCCCACATGGAAGAAGTTATTTCGCGCCGCGTGAGTGAAAAAAACCAAAAAGCTTGGGGCTTACCCGACCTGTTTTTAATTGACGGCGGCAAAGGGCAGTTAGGCGCGGCCATAAAGGCGCGTGATGCCGCTGGTGTGAGTCGCCCCATGATTGGCCTTGCGAAGCGTGAAGAAGAAATAGTCGTGCACTTGGAAAAATCTTTGGTCAATATTTCACCCGTTGAACTGCAAAAGCAGAACACTATAGTGCATGAAAGCGACGATTTCGTACTTATTTTACTACCGAAAAGCTCAGATATTGTAAAGCTTTTACAGCGAGTGCGTGATGAATCGCACCGGTTTGCGGTCAGCTATCATTCTGTGTTGAAGGGCAAGCGCCAGACAACGAGTGCCTTAGATGAGATTCCGGGCGTGGGGCCGGTTACTCGTAAAAAGCTGATTAGGGCTTTTGGCAGTTTACAGGGGGTACGCCAAGCAAATACCGGCGAAATAGCTAAAATAATAGGTAACGCCAAGGCCGAAGTTGTTAAGTCTCGTTTAGGGTAGCTTGGTTTTTATGTTAGCCTAGCGTTTTATGCGTTAAAACACTCGCCCAAAAAAGGCGAAAAGCTTGCGGTAAAGAATAATCGGCGAGCAAATAAAGAGAAGAACCACCTTTGGTGAGGTGGTTCTTCGGACAAAATAGAGGAAGGTTATTCTTCGTTATCTTCGTCGCCGTTACTCATGATAGAGTGGTATTCGGCTTCAGTTTGGCCGCTTGCAGCCTTGTAGTCGTTATACTTTTGCGCAATGTTACTTACAGTACCACGCGCTACTTCTGTACCCTGGGCAGTGTTGAATTGGCTAACGCCAAACTTTGCGTCGCTGCCGTACATTACAACAGAAACTGCGATATTACCAATGTCGCTCGCTACTTTGTATTGCGGACCCTCAAAAGCTTCTGAACTGAAACCGTTAAAAGCCATAATGCTGTCAAACGATGCAGCTGTATAAGCTGCCTTATCTACCTGTGGTTGTTCAAGTAATGTTGCATTCATACGGTGTATTTTAGCAAAAAACAGCTCTAAAGTCAACTCTCTTTGCCGAAACGTTGGCCTTTTTATGATCGCTTTTAGGCGCCCTCTTTAGAGTGTGGTAAGCTAGAATGCAGTATGTTTGGCAGTGATTTTTTCGCTAATAATCGTAATCAGTTAAGGCGGGCGGTTGCGCCTTCGGTACCTATCGTGCTTACGGCAAATGGGCAGTTGCAGCGCGACAATGACGTTAGTTATCCGTTCCATCAAGATGGTAATTTTTGGTATCTGACAGGATGTGATGACCCTGACATCGTGCTGGTTATCGATCAGACCGAGGAGTATTTCATTGTGCCGCGGCGATCGGCAGCACGCGAAGCCTTTGATGGCACTATCAACATTGAGGAATTGGCACAGATTTCTGGGGTAAAAACGATATATGACGCCGAAAAAGGCTGGCAGAAGCTTAAAAACCGACTTAAAAAAGTGGCGGAGGCAGCAATTTTAGCGGCTCCGCCAGCGTATATAAAAGATTCGGGTTTGTACGCCAACCCGGCACGAGCGCAGCTCGCCGGACGTATAAAAGCGGTCAACTTGGATATTGAGTTCACGGATATACAGCCGCATTTAGCACGTTTGCGGGTAGTAAAACAGCCCGCCGAACTAGCGGCACTCCAAAAGGCGATTGCCATAACGAACCAAACGCTTACAGAGGTGACTCGCCTGAAGACTTTAGCGAAATATGTGCACGAATACGAAATTGAAGCCGACATCACTCGGGGGTTTCGCAAACGCGGTGCGAGCGGCCATGCTTTTAACCCGATTGTAGCGGCTGGGCAAAATGCCTGCACGTTGCACCATGTGCAAAACGATGGCCCTGTACATGCGGGCGATTTCATCGTGCTTGACGTTGGCGCAGAATGGCTGCATTATTCGGCGGATATTACGCGCACGGTGTGTATGGGGGAACCTTCGAAGCGTCAGCAAGCGGTATACAACGGTGTAGAAGCAGTGCAAAAGTTCGCTATGTCGCTGATAAAACCGGGCATGGATTTTAAGCAGTATGAACGCCAAGTGGTAACATTTATGGGCGAAAAACTGCGTGAGTTGGGCTTAATCAGGTCAATTACCGATGATGATGTGCGCCGCTATTTCCCGCATGCCACTTCGCATTTTTTGGGGCTTAACACGCACGATGTAGGCGACTACAGCTGGCCGCTTGAACCAGGCGCGATTATTACAGTGGAACCGGGCATTTATATCCCTGAGGAAGGTATTGGCGTGCGTATCGAAGACGATGTCTTGGTAACGCCCACGGGCATCAAAGTTTTAAGTTAATCAAAGGCTCGCCAGAGCATATAAAAGGGCATGTTTTAATTATTTTATGAGAGCTGCAGAATACGGATCAATTGCTGCGTGTAATATTGAACAGAACTTTTCGCCGGAAGTGCAGGCAGCTCTTGATATATCCGTACAAGAGATAGGGTTAAGTGAACCTATCGCGAACGTCTTACATATGAAGGGTTTGTGCGTCGTGAGGGACGTAATGGCTGTCGACAGGGGCTACATGGAGCGGCTCATAAGCATGGATGAGCAAAGGGTGAATGAGGTGGCGCGCGCAGTAAAACAACTAGGGGTTCCATTTGAGCTGCGCCGCATATCTTCAGGAAGCCACTTAGCACACTTTTGCGGCAGCTTAGCAACGATTGGGGCGACAGCATTTGTAGGACGGGTTGTGAATACTGACAGGCTATTGACGGTCCACGAACTGGGGAGGTGGGAGGCGCAAAGCACTTTCACTGCCGTAGACGTATTAGAAAGAAGGCTGCCGCGGGAAAATGCTCGCAATTTCGGCTGGTTTTATCCTCGGTATAATAATGTGGAAGAATTTTATGCCGCGCATATGGATGATTTCCGAATGATTGCCACCCAATTTAATAAAGAGCACGAGCGGCTACTGCGTGCTGGCCGTTTGCCCGCATCGTATATGTCCGAGCAAACCTAAATTGTGCTATACTTTTAAGTGAATAATGAAAAACCAAAGTTTTTTATATCGTTTTTGCTTGCGTTGGCTGGTTTGCAGTCTTGGTTTATGGATTGCAGCGGGGCTTTTAGGCTCGCATCTTACATATAACGGCAGTTTCTGGACGATTGTAACCTCGGGTTTTATTTTAGCAGTGGTAAATGCCATTTTAAGACCCATTATTGTAGTATTTTCGTTGCCGGCAATTTTAGTGACCCTCGGCTTGTTTATGGTGGTTATTAACGGCTTCATGGTGTACGTTGTTACGAAAATCACCAGCCTGCACGTAACTAGTTTTTGGTACGCGGTACTTGCCGGTATGATCATTGGCTTGGTAAACTATTTGGTAAGTGCTATTTTAGAGAATCGAGAATAAATTTATGAGTATTTACAATTACGTTACTATCGGCTCGGTTATTTTGCTGACTTTGCTTGTGTTGGTGCAAACGCGCGGCGCGAGCCTGGGCGCTGGCCTTGGCAGTAGCGGCGAAATGAACACTGTGCGCCGCGGAGCCGACAAAACCGTGTTTCAGCTAACCATTATTACGGCCATTATTTTTGCCATTTCTATCATCTTGGGGATCGTAGTTAACTAAACGCGGAAAGGGTACACGCCACATGGTAAGCCGCGCCTTTAAACTCCGGGTACGCCGCCGATTCCGCGTGCAGCAACGGCAAGTTGAAGCTTTTGGCCAGCAAGCCGAAGCTCATTTAGAGCGCAACTTTTTTAAGCGATTGGAACGTTTACGTGAAGTGCGCCGGTTTGTTGGAGCTTGGCTATTACTTGTCGCCCTTTTGGGTGGTTGTGCTGTGGTGCAAATCCGCGCCCTAAGAGGCTATTATGAAGTGGCTTCACCTGTGCCGGGGGGCACATATGCCGAAGGAATTATTGGCTCGTTCACTAACGCTAACCCAATTTATGCCACCAGCCCCGTTGACCAAGCGGTATCGCATCTTATTTTTGCAGGGTTATATGAATACAACGACCAAAACCAATTGGTGGGTGACCTGGCCACTGGCCCGGCGGCAGTGAATGACCAAGGTACGACGTACACCGTGCATTTGCGCCGCAACCTCACTTGGCAGGACGGCGTACCACTCACCTCTGACGACGTTTTATTCACCTACCAGGCCATTCAAAGTCCGGACGCCCAATCGCCGCTTAATGCGAGTTTCCAAAATATTAAAATTGCTGTACCTGATGCATATACACTTACATTTACGTTGCCAAATGTCTTGGCCTCGTTCCCGTATTCGCTGACTACTGGCATTTTGCCGCGGCATATATTAGGTAAGACCGTGATGTCGGAGATGCGCTCGGCTGCATTTAACACCCGTGCGCCGGTGGGTGCCGGGCCTTTTAAATGGCAGTCGGTGTTTGCGGCAAGTAGCTCGCCCGACGATGCCCAACAACAAATTACGCTGGTTCCGTTTACGCATTACTATGCCGGGCAACCGAAGCTTTCGAGTTTTGTGATCCACACTTTTTCGCAAACAACCGATATGGCCGATAGCTTTAACAACCACGCGCTAACGGCGATGGCGGGTCTTGACACAGTGCCGGCGCACGATATAAAAGAGGACACTGTACGGTCGTATAACATGTTGCAAACGGCGGCAGTTATGACGTTCTTTAAAATGGATAACCCGGTTTTAAGTGACGGGCAAGTGCGCAAGGCTTTAGTATTAGCGACTAATAGGCAAGGGATTTTAGACTCGCTTGGCTACCCGACACTCACGGTTGATGAACCGCTTTTACGCGGCCAGCTGGGCTATGACCCGGCGTTTGCCGAAGCTGGTTTTGATGAAAATGCTGCCAACCAAATGCTCGACCAAGCCGGTTGGGTGCGCGGTAAAGATGGTGTGCGCCAAAAAGACGGTAAACAACTCACCTTCCAGCTGTATGCTGAAAGCAGCAGTGAATATTCTAAAGTTGCTAAAATGTTGCAAAAACAGTGGGACGCAGTTGGTGCTAAGGTTGATTTGCAATTGCAAAGCGGCACTGATTTTCAGAGTACGCTAGCGTTCCACAGCTACGACGCACTGCTGTATGGCGTTTCAATTGGTTCAGATCCGGATGTGTTTGCATTTTGGGACAGTACACAGGCCGATATTCGCTCTTCGAGCCGCCTGAATTTTTCGGGTTATAATTCTAAGATAGCCGACAATGCGCTTGAGGCTGGCCGCACGCGCCTTGATCCTGAGCTTCGCACTATAAAATACCAGCCGTTCCTAAAAGCCTGGCAAGCCGATGCGCCGGCGATAGGTTTATATCAGCCGCGATATTTGTACATCACCCGCGGACAGGTGTTTGGCCTAGCTGAGCACCGCATTAATAACGCTGTTGACCGCTACGACAATGTGCAAAACTGGATGATCCGCCAAAAACAAGTGCCGCAAATGTAAAAACATCTGCCTTTAGGTGGTTTACAATTCGGTAAATATTGGTGATAATATACTTTTTGAAGTAATTCACCCCCCGGAGGGTATATGCGGCTATCGGAACAAAAGGATGCCATCTTTAACTTTGGTTTTAAACGAAGCGAGTTGAAATATGGATTGATGCAGAGCTATCGTGATAACATATTGGGCCCTGAAATGCCAGAAAACCTTACCGCGGAGCAGCTTCGTGCCCACCAAATTGCAGAAGCCTCGCTGACGGGCAGCTTGCCGAAGCGTCGCCCCCAGGCCTTCCTTAACCCGGCAGTGAGTTTTATGCTTGATGCAGCATTTACGACGCTTGAAACACAGGGTATTAAAAAGCGCTTGCGAGAAATTACAGAAATTCATTACAGAGCTTTGGTTGGGCGCGGTTGCGCCAATCTTATAACTACGAGTGCAGTAGACTCAAACCTGTTAGTCGGGCAATTTAGAGGGGATAATATACGCTTGGGATTATTCACAGATGGCGATGTATGGAGCGAACAGGAGATAATGCAAATGGCTACGCTGAGTGACCGAGATAGTGGCGGAGAGATAAATTCTTTGCCGCGAGCAGTATTTTCTGACGCTAGTATAGTGGCCGGCGGAGCATTAAATGCCCTGCATAATGCCGGCATTCATAACGACGAACGGGCAATTATTACTCATAGTTCTGCACT
>DATIJG010000011.1:0-31801 GCA_035478775.1 Saccharimonadales bacterium (SeqCode)
TGCCGATACGACATACGCAAAAATTGCTGAAACCGTGCAAAAGCAACAAAAATAAATCACTATTTAGCCTGTGTTTTACGGTGTTTAGGATTTTAAAGTTTTTACGGCAGGCAGCGCCATGGTTACACCTGCCAAAATCCACCACTGACAGGCGACCGCTTCGTTGCTCCAGGTATGTAGCAGCATATTCATAAGCACATATGCCCAAAAACTTGCTAGTAAGGCCACTGTTATATCATCTGTACGTTTTGCGAACAACTTACTATATATAAATACGTTGAGCGCAATGAATATTGCAAGACCTGTAATGCCCACTTCATAGCCAATCTGCACATAATAATTTTCCGTCAAAAAGCTGCCTTTAGGGTTTTGGATGGATGCCAAACCAGCCGTGCCCGGCCCATGACCAAGCGGGTTGTGCACAATTCCTTCGATCCCGCGCTTTACAAAAAACCAGTGGAAGCCGTTTGAGTCATACTTGGCTTTTGGAGTACCAGTGTGGTGGCTAATAACACTTTTTTCAAAATAGGAATTACGCGCCATAAATAAACCACCGGCCAGCAAGACCACCACGAAAGCTAATGGCAGCCAAAATCGCTTGGCAATTTGCACACCTTGGTGCCAATATCGAAACACCAAAAATAGCGCAATTGAAAGGGCAGCGGCCACCAAAGCACTCCGCGAAAACGTCAACCACAGTGCTGCGAACTGCGTCAGCCAGGCGGCTATATACATAATACGAACGCGAAACACATGGCCAGCTTGCATAATTTCTGCCGTCAGTAAAGTCATAGGCACGATTAAATAGGCGCCGAGCGAGTTAGGATCACGCAAGGTGGACATAACCCGAGGTAAATTCGGTTTGTCATCAATAAAAAAATTCGGCTTTACTCCACGCGCGACGCTATAGCCAAAGTGTGTTAAAAGATCGCTTGGCAAAAAATACTGGATAACACCCAGGGCAGCCACAATGGTGCCCGCCCAAACAGCTACCTTAATAAGGCTGCTACGCTTAAACAAATCCGGGCGTAACAGCACGGCACCGTAGCCGATGAGTGCAAAGCACGGCACGCGCAAATTATACGTTACACCTAAAATTGCGCTTGGGCGGTAAATATCTGGGTGCGTTACCCATAAAATAAGGTGCAGCAAGCCGAACAAAACAGTCAAGCCGAGCAGCCACTCAAAAGTTCTATTATGCTTTCCTTGCCTAAATACCGAACAAACAACGAACACCGTACATAGCGCGGTTATTGCATCTTTCGCTACCTTCCACACTGAAAGCCCACCCGTAACCGTACTCAGCCATTGCACTAGAAATACATGGAACGGCATGTACGCCAGCAATAGCATGCAGGCATAAAACGGAGCGGCATTAAGAAGACGTTTGGCATTTGGCATTTTCTAGATATAATTATAGCAAGTATATGAGCAAACGTAACCACATTGTTATCGATGCGCGCATTCGGCGCACCAGCACCGGCCGATACATTGACCGTTTAGTGGAACACCTGCAGAATGTAGATAGCTACCACACCTACACTATTTTGGTGGAGCCTGACGACCCATGGCAGCCGCGCAGTAAAAACTTCAAAGCAATGCCCTGCCGTTACGCACAGTTTTCATTCAACCCGGCCGAGCAGTTTGGTTTTGCCTGGCAACTTTATAAGCTCCGGCCCAACTTGGTGCACTTCCCTATGAGCCAGCAGCCCCTGCTCTACTTCGGCAACATCGTAACAACCGCCCAAGATACGACGATGTACCGTTTTGTGCGCCGTGGCACAACACCAATGCCTGTGTACAAATTAAAAATGGCATTGTATCGGTTTTTGGTGTGGTTTAGCCATAGAAAATCTAGGTATATTTTAACTCCGTCACAAACTGTTGCCAAAGAATTTGCCGAGTTACAGCCATTTACCAGTAAAAAAACTGCTGTAACATATGAGGCCAGCGAACCACCGCTGCCAAACCGTAGCGTAAAGCCTAAAATGGTTGACGGCGACTTTATTTTATACGTTGGCAGTGCTTTTCCACATAAAAATCTGCCGAAACTTGTCGAAGCCTTCGACATTCTGCACGAGAAAAACCCTAGGCTAAAGCTTGTGCTAACTGGCAAGCGCGAAAAACATTATGAAGAGCTTGAAACGTGGGCAGCCAAACGCCCATCATATAGTCACATCGTTTTTACCGGTTTTGTAACCGACCCGGAACTGAAATGGCTGTACGAACATTGCCAGGCGTATGTGTTTGCTTCGCTCAGTGAAGGGTTTGGCTTGCCTCCGCTTGAGGCGATGGCGCATGGCGCTCCCGTTGCCAGCAGTAATTCCAGCTGTATGCCTGAAATATACGGCGATGCCGCAGAATACTTTAACGCCGAAAAGGCGGAGGATATAGCCGAAAAAGTCAGCAAAGTACTAGGCAGTAAAACTTTGCGCGAAAAGCTGATCGCTAATGGCTACCGGCGGCTCAAACAGTTTTCGTGGCAGCGTATGGCCGACGAAACGCTAACGGTATATAAAGCAGCTTTGCGCGAAGAACCGAAAGAAAAAACTGTCGAACCCGGGCTATAGCATCCGGCAACTAGCCCTGCTTGGCCACTTAAAGATGGTGTGAAGCCACATTTATTCTGCTGGCTTAAGTACAATGCGGCGGTCGCGGCCTTCGCCGACGGACTCGCTTTCAAGGCCATGCTCTTGGGCAAGTTTATGGATAACCCGGCGGTCAACCGCACTCATTGGCTGCAGTTCCATCGCTTCGCCATTCGCCTTAACTGATTCCAGCCAAGTGTTAGCTTTTTGCGCTAAATGGTCGGCACGTTGCTTTTTGTATTCGGCAACATCGACATTTACACGAGTGTAATCAAAGCCCTTACTTTTAAGGGCGCTGCTCACCATAAATTGCATGGCTCGCATAGTGTCGCCGTGTTGGCCAATCAAAAAGCCATTGAGGTGTGACGAAGGCACTTCCAGCTCGATGACATCGTCCTCGCTGCTGGCGTAAATATCAATGTTAAGCCCAAAAAAAGACAGCATGTCTTCTAGGTATCTTTTGGCAAAAACTACGGCTTCTTCCACTATCGTTTCCTCCGTTTTTTACGAGACGCGTTCTTTTTGGCAGCTGTTTGCTTTGGTTTTTCGCTTACTACTTCACCTTCGGCAATGTTAGTAACGTCTTTTGTAGGTTTGTCGCCGCTATCAAGTTCAGTCTTGATTTCTTTTTCGTCACGGCGGAAAATAATTGACTGCTGGATAAATGCTACCAAACCGCCTATCAACCAGTACAAGCTTAAGGCAGAGGTAATGTGAATAGTGAACAATAGTACCATCGCCGGCAACATAAAGCGCGTACTGCGGCCGACTGCAGCGTTGACCTCGCCTTGGTCTGCTTGCTTTCCATCGTTGGCCGACCTTAAGATATCACGTAGTTTACGTGCTTCAGGGTCGCTTGGCATAAGCTGTTTGCTTTGGTAAAACTGTACTACTGCGCTACCAATAACAATAAGTAGCGCTGGGATATACGTGCCGGCAGGGCCAAGTGCTGGCCGGGTGAGGTTGATAACACCAAACAAGGTCATGTCAAACGCGTGGATGTTCTGCGATAAGTGTTGCACCCAGCTTAAATCACGGATAAAAGGGTACGAATGCGTCACAATGTTGTGCGGATTTTGGACAATCAGGCGCAGTCCACTATATAAACCAATCAAAACTGGCAGCTGCAATAACAAAATACCAATCGAGCCAAAGGGATTGACACCCTTTTCCTTGTACAGTGCCATTGTCATCAGGGACTCTTGCTGGCGATTACCTTTCGTAGCTTTTTTAATACGCTTAAGTTCGGGCTGCAGCTGGCGCATTACTTTTGCTTGGTGTAGTTGCTTTTTCACGAGCGGCCATAGTAGCATACGAACGACTATCGTAAAGATAATTAGCGCCAAGCCAAAATTATGGCCTGGCAAAATGGCATAAATAAACACTAAAAGGTTAAAAATAGGTTGGACAATAATTGTGTTGAACATCTGAAAAACTAAGGCTCCTTATGTTCTACTATATCATGTGACGGCAGTTTTACAGATGGTTTTGAGGGCAAGATATCTGCCTCTTCTAATTTGCCATACACTCGCTCGGTAATTTCTGGCCATAGCATAGTAGCAAGTTGTTCGCTAAATACCGTAAAGACGATATCGTATGGGCCAACAATTTCTGTTTCGCGGAGGCGCACCGCTTCGTAAATTCGGCGGCGAATACGGTTGCGCACCACAGCCGATTTACTCACTTTGCGACTTACAACCACCGCCATACGGTATGTTTGCCGGCGAGAGTTATGTATATATTTAAGGGAACCGTAAGCGCCACGGATAGTTTTGCCGCGCTGGTACACAAAACGGAGGCTGCCTCGGCCATGAAATCGATGTGTGCGATTGATCATTTGCTTTAGGACAGTCCCCGTTTAGTTATGTATGCTTATGATTTCCTAATTAAAGGTGAATTAGTGTGATAAGCGAGCGCGACCCTTAAGACGACGACGGTGCAGAACGCTGCGGCCGGCCTTAGTTGCCATGCGTTTCATGAAACCATGAACGCGTGAGCGGTGGCGCTTCTTGGGTTGGTATGTTCGTTTCGGCATAGTGCTTTCACTTTACAACATCTTGAGCAAACAGGCAAGTCACCTCGCCTATTACCCTGCTTAGATGTATTTTACAAATATTACTTATACGTTACTTGGTGAAAATAACAATATTTACCCTCACATATTAACAAGTTTTCCACTTTTAGCCAAGCATTTTCCACAGTTTTCCAGATGAATGTGTCACATGTGTATAACTCTTATGGGTTTCGGGTAGTTTTGCAAAACATCCAAAATGGTTTGATAAAGGTGTGGAAAAGTACGACGTGCTGCGCTATAGTAAGGCATATCAAATAACGTTTCGAGTGAGAGAGGGTATGCAACAGGACAGCTTGTGGCAGGCAGTTTTAGGAGAGGTTGAACTGTCAATTTCGCGGGGCAACTTTATTACGTGGTTTAAAAATACCGCACTGCTACGCCTTGACGACGAATCAGCTATTATTGGCGTACCCAACGTGTTTATTAAACAGCAGCTGGAACGTAAATATAACGAGCTGATTGTAAATATCCTGAAAAAGAATGGCGTAGGCGCTAAAGTTGAATATAAAATCCACTCGCCGCTTACTCACCAAAAAGCTGAGCCTGAAACTGCGGTCCTGCAACCCAGCCAGTCACGTCCAAGCACTAGGCCAGCAATGCCAAAAGTACCGTCAAACACACTCGCCCACACGTATCGCCAAGGCCTAAACGACCGTTACACTTTCGATAACTTTATTGTCGGCAGTGGTAACGAACTTGCTTACGCAGCCTGCCAAGCGATCGCCGCCAACCCGGGCACTAAATACAACCCGCTCTTTTTGTACGGTGGCGTTGGCATCGGCAAAACCCATCTCATTCAGGCTGTAGGCAACGCAGTTTTAGCAACCAAAGACAACGCCCGCGTGGTATACGTTTCCAGCGAGCAATTTTTGCAAGAATTCGTTGATGCCCTGCGTTTTAAAAAGAACACCGACTTCGTGGACTTTTACCGCGGCGCGGACGTGCTTATTGTCGACGACATTCAATTTATCGCCGGCAAAGAAAAAGTACAAGAGGAGTTTTTCCATACTTTTAATGCCCTGCACCAAGCTAGTAAGCAAATTATTATCAGCAGCGACAAGCCCCCACGTGACATCCCAACGCTTGAAGAACGCCTGCGTTCTCGCTTTGCCTGGGGCATGAGTATCGATATGCAAACGCCCGACTTTGAAACGCGCTGCGCCATCTTACAAACCAAGGCACAAACACATGGCGTTACGCTAACAACAGATGTCACCGAGTATCTGGCCACCAACGTACAGACCAACATTCGCGAGCTTGAGGGCGCGCTTAACCAACTTCTAGCTTTTTGCGAAATGCGCGGTCTGGAGCCAAACATGACCGTTGCCAGCAGCTTGCTCGGCACCAGCCAGACCCGACCCAAGCACATCAGCGCGCGGCAGATTATCGAGCGTACTGCGCGGCATTTCCAGGTACCTCTCGAAGATATTATGGGGCCGAAACGCGACAAAGACATCGTCGTACCGCGTCAAGTAGCTATGTATATATTGCGTTCCGAACTCCACCTAAGCTTCCCTAAAATTGCCCGCGAGCTCGGCCGTAAAGACCATACGACCGCCATTCATTCGGTCGAAAAAATCGAAAAGGAATCACGCTTAGACGCTGACATTCGGACCGCAATCACCGAAATCAAGGAGCGACTATATGCTTGAAGTCTGTGCACAACCAGTGGATTTCGTGAGGTTTGGCTGTGGCTGGCAACGCATTTTAAACACATCCCTCCACAGCCAAAAACCAACCCGGTATAATTTTCACACAGAATACCGCAAACTAGACACAGGAATTACCACCGATCTTTCCACTGCATTTTCCGTCCATTTTCATCTGTTAGTAAGTCAGTTTTCCACGTTTTACACAGGCCTAATAACTAATACAACTAATATATTTAAATAACTTATATACATATAGAAGAGGATAAGTGAGGAAAACTATGAAGCTCCAGGTCACCCAAGAAAATCTGAACAAAGCACTCGGCACAGTTGCCCGCGTAGCCAATGCGCGGGGCACACTGCCAGTACTTGCCAACGTACTTATTAAAACTGTTAATAACCGTTTGAGCATTGCGGCTACCAACCTTGACATTGCCATTACGCAGTACATCGGTGCCAAAGTGACTGAGGACGGGTCGATTACCGTACCAGCTCGGCTTATGCAAGACTTCGTGAGCAGCTTGCCGGGTGGTGCCATCGACCTTAGCTTAGACGATTTTAAATTGCACATCTCGACTGAACAGTACCAGTCGGTGATTAACGGCGTGTCAGCCGAAGAGTTCCCCGTGATGCCAGAAATTACCGACGGGCACAGCTGGACTATTCCTGGCAGCCTGCTTAAGAAAAGTTTGCAGCAAGTGGTATTGGCGGCAAGTACTGATGAGGCACGCCCAGTGTTAACTGGCGTATTCATGCACACATTTGAAGGTAAACTATATCTGGCGGCAACTGATAGCTACCGTTTGGCCGAAAAAATGGTTATGCCACACACTGAAGAAATTTCAATGCTCGTGCCGGTTTCGGCTATGCAAGACCTGCTGCGCATCGTAAATGACACCGAAGACGACGTGCATGTAACCAGTGATGACCAGCAAGTGCTGTTCCGAGTGGGCGATATAGAACTGGTCGCTCGTTTAATCGAGGGTAAATATCCGCCCTACCGTAACCTTATCCCTACTGCGTTTGCGACCAGCGCTGTCCTGAAGCGTTCCGACCTTTTAAACGTCACCAAAGTGAGCAGCCTGTTCGCCCGAGAAAGCGCCGGCAGTATTACGATTGCGGTTGACGAACTCAAGCAGCAGATCAGTATTCGTTCAATTGCCTCGCAGCTTGGCGAAAACAACGCCCTGGCTGCCGCGAAAATTGATGGTTCGGGAGAAATCACACTCAACTCGCGTTACCTGCTCGATGCGCTGCATGTTATTAGTGGCGATGAAGTCGGCTTTAGCTTTAACGGCAAACTGGAGCCGATCGTTATTAAAGACGCGCTCGCCGACGATTATGTGCATATCATTATGCCACTGAAGAGTTAAAATAAGGGGATATGATTTCCTCACTCACTCTGCAACATTTTCGGTCATATGGCCGCGCGCAGTTTACATTCGACCCGAGCGTCAACATTATCGTTGGCGAAAATGCCAGCGGCAAAACCAACTTGCTTGAAGCTGTGCAAGTAGTTTGTTTGGGTGGTTCGTACCGTGCTAAAGATACTGAGCTTATCGCCTTCGACCAGCCGTGGGCGCGGCTGGATGCCGTTGTAGACGATATAGGGCGTGCTGTAAAGCTTGAAAACCAGAACACGACCAAGAAGTCGTTTGTAGTTGATGGGCAGGTTCTGCAGCGCCTCATGCAGCCCAAAATGGTGCCGTTGGTTTTATTTGAACCCAACCACATGCTGCTGCTTAGCAGCTCGCCCGATATGCGCCGTTTGTTTTTAGACGACCTTATTGAGCAAACTACGTCTGGTTTTAGTAGCGTACGCCGCCACTACAAACGGGTGCTCGCTCAGCGCAACGCTTTGCTAAAAAAGAATCCGCCCGGTGTCGTGCAGCAATTATTCGTGTGGAACTTGCGTTTAAGCGAGCTGGGCGGCCAGATTGCCCGCGCCCGCCATGAACTTGTTGAGCGGTTTAATGGCCGAGCAGGCGATGTTTACCGCTCAATCGCCGGCAAAAACAACGCCATCGATGCACAGTATGTTTCCAAATTCAGCATTGAAAATTACGAAACGGCACTTTTACACAAGCTCGAACACAATGTGGAACTAGATGTGGTGCGCGGCTACACGGTGTATGGGCCGCACCGCGATGATTTAGGTATATGCATCGACGGCCACCCAATGCAGGAGGCAGCCTCGCGCGGCGAAACACGCACGCTAGTGCTGGCGCTCAAAGTACTAGAACTGCAACTTCTAGAAGACTCGCGCGGCCAAAAGCCGATTTTACTACTCGATGACGTATTTAGCGAACTTGATGCTACTCGCCGCCAAGCGCTCACCCATTTTGTGCGCGATTACCAAACCTTTATTACCACCACCGACGCTGATGTCGTCGCTCACTACTTTAAAAATGCCGGCAAACTTATTGCGATTGGCCCTGTGACAAATACGGCAAGTTATCAATAGTACTCACCAGATTTTTAGGGATGTTCGGGTAGTCGCCTGTGAATAATACAATTTTCGGCCCGGCCACTACCTTCCAGGCGCTACCTTGTTTTTGCATAATTACCACTAAACGGTCTTGGCTTACTTGGTCAGTCGGCACCAGCTGCGCGGCATACCACTCGCCGTTGTAGTACAGGTTTTCGTTCGCGGGCGTGTAAGTTTTAAGATCGATACTCTTGCCGAGCTCGGTGTAAATCGCGCTCTTTTCGCTGGCGAGTAAGCTGACAAGTTTGCTACGTGAATAATTAAGCTTTGGTGTGGTAAGAATGAGGTTGGAACTGAGCTTAATGGTTATCGTCTGGTCCACATAGTCGCTGCCGGAGTAGCTCACAACGTAGCTGCCAGGGTCAAGCTTAACCGATTTTTGGCTACTGCTCTGGCCAAGTACATGGCTGATACCGATACCGCTATTGCTATCGAGGGGTGTACCGATTTTTATAACCGTACCGCTGCTCGGCTGGAACGTTACCGTCTTTTTATGAATCAGCTGTTCCCAACCGAGCCACCCCAGCATAATAACGCCCACAGCTACAATGGCTATAATTATGTTACGCCGGCTTAAAAACTCGTTTAAGCGATTTTGGCTGGGCGGCGCGATGTAGTCGTATTGTTGTTGCGGATACTTAGGCTGCATAATTGTTAATCCTGTGGTGTTTCAAAATTTATTTCCATTGTTGATGGGTCGAAACCTTTGTCGCGAATGAGTTGCAAGGCGGCTTGGCGGGCATCGGGCGCTTGTGCGGTGATGTAAATGCCGATGGCACTGGAATCGTTAGGATGTTCGGATGAACCACCGTAGTCAATTCTGAAGCGTGGGTCATACAACGGCAATTGTGTAACGATCGGGTTGTTGGCGGTATTTTCGGCACTCAATTTATCGTACGCCCGACTGCCAGAACCTTCAATTTCGATGGCCTGCGTTGGGTGCAAACTAAGCCAGTCATCGCCGACAGGACCGTTTGAAAGCATGTATATTTGCACTTCTTTTGCTCGGCGGTTCTTAATAGCCACACTTTGGGTCTGCGTGGCAAAACCATTGCGTGTTATTTTTAATGTATACGTGCCTTGGCTGACACCGACCGCCTTACCGGTTGCAATCTTTCTGCCGTTAAGTGTCGCCGTGCTATCGTTCGGCACAACGTCAACCTGAAGCGAGCCTTGCAGCTGCAAATGTATACCCGAAGCAACGCCAAAAATAAACAAAACAGCAATAAGAATACTAGCAGCGATCGTTATATTTTGGCTTCGCGCCCGTGTCTTTTGATTTAGTTTCATTAGTGCTTTAGCCCCCATACTGTAAAGTCCACGCCACCTTGTGAGAAATATACTTGATCGGCTTGTGGCACGTGGCCGTGCAATGACGCCGCCGCCGCAGTATATTTTATTCCATCGCCACCGGTATATGAGCCAGTATAAATAAAGGTGTGCCCTTGTCCGCCGCCATTTACAAGGAAGATATCGCCCGGACTTATATCTTGTGTAGTTAAGGTTTTTTCACCAGGTTTCTTTGTTCTCTGCACATATAGCTCGGGGTGTGCCCGCACATACGCTTCTTGGTCGGCCGTGCCGCGTTTGACATAGTTAGGGTCGGCACCGCTGGCGATCATAACAGTTGCCACAAACACGCCACAGTCAGAATACGGGTCTTCGCCAACTGCTCCGTCGAATTTTGGCATATCTTTTTGGTACACAGGTTTGGCATCGCTTTCATTTTTGCCGTGGCCAGGCGTGTCCCAGGCATAATACAAGGCTGTTTTAACAATATCACCCTGCCCTACGCCAGCGTCAGTACCAGTGTTACAACTGCCATTCGCGCTATTATTAGCCGAGAGCGGCAAAGCCTTTTCTACGCCGTCCACAATACCTTTCACGTAAGCATCAACGGTAGACGTCTTGAGCGAACCGCCCGAACCATCTTGGGCTTGCTCTGTATACACCCATGGCACAGTAGCGAAGTATTGGGTAGTTGGCACGGTACCTTGCATACTGCCGCCCGGGACTGTGGTTGTTTCTGGCTGGCCCATGAGCTGCTCGTACGAGCCAGAACGTACCGTTTGGCCGCCTGTAAGTGCTGCCTGGCGGGTTGATTGGAATATATCGGAAAACTTTTTATCAGTATCAGCAAGCGTTGTATTAGTATAGTATTGCTTGCTTTTACCGTCGAATGCTAAGCGCCAGTTACCCTGGTTGGTAATGCTGCCATT
This sequence comes from Saccharimonadales bacterium (SeqCode), assembly GCA_035478775.1. Classification (GTDB taxonomy): domain Bacteria; phylum Patescibacteriota; class Saccharimonadia; order Saccharimonadales; family UBA4665; genus CAMLQK01. The sequence continues at coordinate 11,019 of DATIJG010000011.1, forward strand.
GCTGTCTTTTTGCTGTGCGACTGGATAAATGTTTACATTTTGCGAATTGTTGCCGCTGCCAGACCCGGGCGCAGTATAAATGGAAACGCCGAGCGAAGCATTGTGCTGAGTGGCGACATCCGCGCGCTGCTTGAGGTCGGTGTTGGGGTTGCCATTTACGTCGGTACCCTTCTCGCTGTCTTTCGTCAAGAGCACATGGTAACCGGCAGTTTCTAGTGCTGCTTTAACCTTACCGCTAACGTTCCAGGCGTCGGTCATTTCCGGCTCATTTTCGTAGTCGTATACCGACAAGTTGCTTGCCGCATCAACGGTTTTATCGGACTGCACGGCGCGCCCCGGGTCGAGCACGATGAGCGGTATCGCTCCGCTGTTGGCGCTGGCCGATGGCGCAGTGCTGCTGCCTGCGCCGCTGGTCGGCTTCCAGGCAAAGTTCTTAATTTTGTCAGTGTTGGCGACACCTTCTTGCACGTACGAATTAGCGTCTTTAAAGGTGATTGGTGTGCCGCTAGCAATCTGGTAGTACAGATAAGTCATGGCAACCACGTAGTCGTCGATAATACTTCCTTTTGAATCACCCCAGCTACTACCAGGATTGCTATACCAAACGCGTCCGCTCTGGCCCCAGTTGGCCGCACCTGGGTTACGGAATGTCCCTTGCCCGGCGTTGTAGTTTTTGGCTAGCGTTGCAACGGTTTTGAGATTGGCGTTTTGGCTAAAATCCTGGGTGATTGCGCCCAAGCTGTAGCCCGACACGCCGCCATAATGAGCGACGATATCGGCCGCTACTCTCGTAGAAGCGTCAGGATCGTCGGCCGCTGCCGGATATGCGCCAGCGCTGGTCGGCCAGGTGCTGGCCGTAATTTGCCATGGGCCGGAACCGACGCCGCCATCGTTTGACCAGCCAGTCGACTTAAATGCCGGAAAACCGCGGTTTTCCCAGAACAGCAGCGCGGCCATAGCAATCGGGTCGGTATTAGATTTTTGGGCGTACTTAATAATAACATTCACCCATTGTTGGTCGAGACCGGCTTTAGTGAGCAGGTCGGCCGCCGGGCCAGTTGCCGTTTGTGCTCCACCAGCACCAAGCACGCAACGATTAAGGTCAGGATTGAACCATGCCCAGCCACCTTTGTTAGATTGCAGGTCGTTGAGTGACCAAGCATTGTCGTCGCTTACCAGGGGTGAATAGTCGGCATATACCAGCACTACACTATTATTGACCATAACAAGTGTTGCTATGAGCAGAATTACAACTTGCAGCCGTTGCCAAGTAAAAAGCTTTTTGGTGTGTAAAAGTACGGTTTTCATAGTGTTAGCGTGCCTTTTGATGAACCTAATTCTGCCGTTCCAGCTTGCTGTACGTCGTATTGGTTTTGAATGCTGGCGTTGTACATGTGCTCTAAACGGTAACGGAAAACAAGGTCGCCATATGTAGGGTTGTTGGGGCCGAGGTTTTGCGGCGAACACACGCTGCTAGATGATAGGTCGCCATTGTCGGTTTGTACTAGGTAAGTACGCCCGTCGCTATCTTTAGTCGTTTTAAGGTCACCGATTTTTTGGGTGAAGCACGGTCCGTATTCTTTTTCTATCGCATTAAAGGTATCAACACCGGCGTTCTCAAGGCGGTAGGCGTTTTCGCTTGGTGAAGCGTATGAGCCGTCGGAACCTATGCCTTGCCCGTGGATTATGGCATATTCGTCACGGGTGTAGCCGCATTGTATATTGCCGTAATTTTCCTGCTGGACGTTGGCAGCAGCCGCCGCCTTGGTAGTGAAACTGCCGAATAATTTTGGCAAGAAACTCATTGGATTGAAGACGTTAGTCAGGCTGGACAACGCACTGGCTACGGTGTTTCGATTTACCTTCATGACGGTTGCTTCGCCAAACTTGGTCAGCATTGAGTCGGGGTTACTAAGGGCGAAGTATCGTTGATAAGTGCCTTGGCTTTGGGCATATACTTGCGTGACCTGTTGGTCATCTTGGTCGTTTTGGGCGATCTCGGCGTAGGTTAAGAAGCGTCCATAATACACACCCTGGCATACGGTATTACCAATTTGGTTGGTACCATTGTCAATGTCGTTGGCATATGATAAACCGGTCTGTAACCCATTATGCAGTGCGCTGGAGTTAAACATTACCCACATTTTAGCGAGGTAGGCGGCACCGACAATAAGTGCCGTATCCCGGGTGACCGTTGTGCCAAAATGGGCTCCGAACCGCCCAGTCTTGCCAAATGCCTGTACAGCACCCGCTTTGGTAGAAAAGCCTTCGATGATCTTCTTGACGTATATTTGCATCCCAATGCGGGCGGCTGCGAGCGCACTGGTTTCCGAGCCATATTCTGCCGCGGCTGCACTACCAGCACTTATCATGGCCGATCCGCCGGCGATAATGAGGTTTGCTACACCCAGCGCCGCACCGGCCCAAATGTTAGTAGCGTACGGGCAAACTTTATCGGCTGCTCCGTTTAATGCGCCAGCTACGGCACCCGGCAATAATGTGTCGAAAATAGTGGTTGTTCCGTAACCTCCCAGTGCCGGTTGCTGTGTGCCCAGGCCTGTTTGCAGCGTGTTGGGGTGTTGTCCGCCAGATCTTAGCAATGCGTTAGAGTTGATAATGCCGTTGCCGTCCACACCATCAAGTTTCTGGCTGAGTGCTCCGACACCATCCCCGTTAACGTTGTAGTTCTGGTCGGTCGTAGTGGGCTGGTCTACATTTAACTGGCCGTTGTTTATTTGGATAGTATTCACATCACCGCGCTTAATTTGGGCATCCGCTGCTAGTACTTGCCCTGCCTCGCGCTGCAACGAATCGCTTTGGTTGTTTGAGGCTTGAGGGTCGAAATCTGAAGCGCCCTTTACCAGGCAGACGGGAACAGCTACGGCATACAGCGGGTTAAGCACGCCAATCGCGCCCTTTAAGAAGCCGCTTACCGCACCGCTAGTGAATGCGCTATCAGCTTCGTCTTCGGCTGCAGCTACAAGTCCATCGGTAGAACCCGTGGTGTCTTTAAGGCAGTTTGGATCTTTAACGCAAGCATCCGTGTCGTCGGCGACTTTTTGGGTTGTCTTGTTGACTTCATCGGGTGCAGACTTGGGGGTGCTAACTTTTGATTCAGCTGCGGCATAGGCTTGGGCTTGCATTTCGGTCGCAGCATCGACCTTACTTTTACCAAAGAAGTTCGCCATAAGGATACCCTTAAAGCCGACATTTCCGAAGCGGGCGGTCAAAATATTGAGCGCCGCCTTATCGCGCACTAGCATATTTAAGTTAGGATTGTAAGTACGCAGCGCGTCGTCTACTGCCCGGTAAAACGCAAACCTATCTTTAATAGTTTGTATGGGGTGCACGTATTTATCGGTATACGAAAACATACTTTGTGGAGTAATCACCGACCGGTCATTAATGGTAATGGCTTTTATTCTTGAAAAGCCCAGTTTACCAAGCGTCCCTCCACGTGGCGTCTCGACATATTTTAAATTACCCGAAGCTTGTAAGTTGCGTACCACAATTGCCGGGCTTATGCGTTCCAGGTTGCGGAAAGTATTGTCTTTCATGCTAGAGTAACGAGTGCGCAGCTTCTCATACCATGTATCGTCAGCGCCTTTCATGGCTGCCTCCTCGGCCGATACATTTTCTTGGCTGGCTGCTTGAATACGTGTCACTTTAGCAAATTGCCAAGCGGTCACATTGGCTACAAAATGTGGCACTTTGAGCGCAAGCAATAAAAATGCAAGCAAGATAAGCAGTGGCGTTAGTACTACTAAAATGGCGGCAACAATAATAGCGAAGCGTTTTTCGACCTTGTTTTGAAAATTCTTCCAGCGACTTTTGGCGCGGTTGCGAACCCCTTTTGGTTTACTTTTATCATTAGGCGGCGGCGCGCCTTTATCACCGGTATTTTCTTTATCGGCGACATCGTTTGCAGCCGGCGCTTCTTTCTCTGCTTCAGGGGCCTGGCTTTCGCCAGCTGATTCCTCGGCATCTTTAAGCGTGTCACGATCAGGTGTGTCTTCCGTATGGTCTGCATGCTCTGGAGAGAATTCTTTATCATAGTGCCGTTCACTTGGATCGGATGACTGCGAGGCATCAGGCTTTTGGTCGTCGTAAATTTCGTCTGCCATTTTTTAAACCCTTGCCTACCTGCCGGGGTACAACTGGTTATTTAAGTCTATCGTTCCTTGTGGTTGGTTCATGTCGCCTTGTCGCATTTGCTGTACTTGCAGAGGGTTTGTGGTTATCAGCCCGGTTTCAGTGGGGCTGGCAACCACCTGGATGTGTACATGGTTTGGCCCGGCAAAGAACAACCCTTGCCCGACCGGGAACTGGCTGAGACGCTTGCGTTCCTCACTGGTAAGCTTGAACACGTCAGCCAAAACATCTACTGCCGACGGTGATTGTTTAAGCAAAAATTGCATGCTGGCGTTGGCTACAATTGCGCGGCCCATACGCGAACCCATAAAGTCTTCAACGTCCTGTGTGATAGTCGTGATGCCCAAATTATATTTGCGCGCGCGCTTGGCAAGGCTAAACAAAAAGTTGGCAGAGTCTTCGTATTTCATGAGTTGCCAAGCCTCATCGACGATTAGAATGCGGCGCTTTTGGTCGGTCTTGGTTTTATTCCAGATGTAATTGAGCACGATGTACATGGCGACCGGTCGCAATTCGTCTTCGAGGTCACGAATGTTGAACACGACAAGCGGGTTGTTAATATCAATGTTGCTTTGCTGTGAGAAAATGCCGGCAAAGGTGCCACTGGTGTATTTGCGCAACCGTTGGGCGAGTTGTGGGCCGGTGTTTCCCATGTGCAGCAAAGTTTCGTACAAGTCGGCAATAGTCGGCGGTAATGCCGTGTGCGTGAGCGGGTCGTTGGTGATGCCGGCCTTGGCGTAGGTTTCGATAAGTGCGGCATCGAGGTCAGACTCTTCAACCGGACTCAAGGCGGGCATAAGCGCCTGCGCACCACCGAGCATCTGTGCCTGCGCACCACCCATCATCAGACGCAACAAACCATGCAGTGTAATAAGGTTGCTGCGCAGCGCATTATCGGCTTCCTCGGTATCGACAACTCGTGGCAAATCAAACGGGTTAATACGCGTTGCCGAGTTCAAACTTAAACGCACGTAGGCGCCACCCACGGCATCGGCCATTCGTTCGTATTCGTTTTCAGGGTCAACAATGAAAATTTCAGTGCCCATCATTAGGCTGCGCAAAGCTTCGAGTTTCACCGTGAACGATTTACCGGCACCGGACTTTGCAAATACCACCGAGTTGCCATTCTCCAAGCTAAAGCGGTCGAAAATAACCAAACCGGAGTTATGCATGTTAATGCCATACAAAATGCCGTTGTCTTGGCTGAGGTCGGCGCTGGTAAATGGAAAAGTAGTTGAAATTGCGCCGGTGCTCATGTTGCGGCGAATTTGCAGCTGGTCGGTAAATTGCGGCACAGTGCTGTTTAAGCCCTGCTCTTGCTGGCTAGATGCCGGCTTCGAGAAAATAAGCTGTTGTCCGAGCATTGATTCCACCTTGTGTGAAACAAATTCTAGCTCGTCTTGGCTGTGTGCGTAAATAGTAAAGTAAAACCCAAAGCGGAAGAAGCGCTCTTCGCCCACCTGCAATTTATCGCGCATTTCTTCGGCGTCCATAATAGCGGCCTGTTTTTGCGGATCGCGCACGCGGCCTTTTTCGCTGTCGATTTGAATCCCGGCTTCCAGCTGTGTAACCTTTTTGCGCAAGTTTTCAAGCACAACCTGGCTCTCGACCGGGTAAATGAACATCGAAAGGTCGATAATCTCATCAATATTCACTAGTCCGCTCAGCCAGCCGGTGTAGAGTTGCCGCGGATAACCGTACACATAATAGGTGCGCGCCAAACGCGTGCCAAGCTGAAAGAAGGTGCTGTCAAATTCTAAAGAACTCGGGGCAATAAAATCACGGAGAGCAGTAATACCTTTTCGGAATGCGGCGTCAACTTCTTGCTGCTCGCGCAATTGCTGGGCTTGCGCCAATGCAACCGGATCCATCTTTTTCTTAGCCATCAGTTCATTTCCCTTTGCATATGCGGCTGCACCGCCTTACCCTCACCCTTGGTGATGATGTCGGCATCCAAGTTACCACTGAAATTCTTGAGCTGCTGGCGGGTCGCAGTATCCGGGTTATAAGTGTCGTACAAAAGTTCAATCAGTTCCTGGGTGTCAAGCGGCAACCCTTGCACGCCGCACTGCACGAGTCCGCTCAAAACGGCCTGCACGCGATTGCGCAACTCGGTCTTTGCCTTCTCGAGCTCTTCTTCGTTGATTGTCACGTGTTGCTGCTTGTTGCTGAACAGCGCTGTTACGCCGCTAAAGAAGTTCTTGCTTTGCGTCAACGCTTTTTGTACGTCAACGTGCGGGAAAAACGGAATGACAATATAGAATTTCTTGTCCATAATATTAGTTTGCTGACCAAGCTGGTCAATGTAACTGATGTAATCTTCCATCAGCAATGCTAAAAGCATATTGTCGTGCTCGGAGCGGATTTTATCAAGCTTATCAATATACGGTTGCAAATCTACTTTTTGCGACCGTATAAAAATTTGAATAGGGAAATACAGCGAGTTCAAAAATCCTTGGTAACTGAATTCCACCGCTTCTTGCTCTTGCGGGCTCATAAGGTCGAAGTTAATCGATTTGACCATCACAATTGAACGGAATGAGCCGTCACTCATAATTACTATGCCATCGCGGACTTCGGCAATTTGCAGCGTATTCTGCGTACTGTTGGGGTTGGTACGGGGTTGTACAGGTGTAACCTTTTGCTGCGGAGCACCACCTCCCGCTACAACGGCGGCGGCTTGAGGCGCAGGCGGTGCTGCCTGTGGAATTACGGGCGGCTGTGGCATAGCGGTTGCCATGGGCGCAGGCGCAGAAAATGCAGCTGTTTGCGGCACTGCTGCTTGCTGGAATTGTTGAGTGACAGACTGCGTATAGGCAGACTGGGGTGAAGGCTGCTGAGGAGGAGCTGCCGATTGCAGCGGTGCGTCGAAGGCGGGTATATGCTGCGGTACTGCCGAAACCCCAGGTTGTAACTGCACTGCCCCGCTACCAAAATCTTGGACACCAGCATCATTCGGAACCCCGCCCGGTTGTGGTTGATTATATGAAGAAGGTTGCATGAATTGCCTTAATTTCCCACCATCCGTTAACTATTTCCACTAATGTAGCGAAATTACCACCTCGTCTTGCAATTCCTTGCGCTTATTTGCTTCGCGCGCAATTGTTGCAACGTCTAAGTCGTCGTTACTAGCAAGCTGTAGTATAGCAGGGTTTGGAACGGGTGTCACTTGTTGTGCGCCGGTTTGTGACGGCTCAGGAATTTGCGTGTAAGTACCGGTTTGTACTGGTTGCTGCTGGCCCGGCTGCCCCTGATAATAAGGTTGTTGCGGTACGCCTGCACTAGGTGGGTAGGCCGGCTGTCCGAATGCCTGCGAGTTTTGTATAGCTGGCGTTGGTGTGGCCGCCGATGTTTGTCCAGTCACTGGTTGCCCTTGAGCGGTTTGCGTTTGAGCCTGCGCAGAAAGCGGCTGAACAATATGGTAGTGTCCATATGGGTTAACGCTGTGCTCTAAAACATCTTGCTGGTGGAGTTTTTCAATCAGCGCTTGTTCATCGGCTGGAGTGACCTGCTCTACTTCACTTGACTGAGGTACTGCTGTGGCAGCTTGCTGCCTAGTGCCGGCAACGACTCCTGGAGTAACGACTTGAGTGTTAAACGTCACGGCGTCTTGCGGAACCTGGGTGGTGGTGCCTGGCTGGTTCAAAAACCAATAATTATTCGGTTGGTTCTGGCCTACGCCCGGCATGGGTTTTGGCTGGGCAGGCGCACTCAAGTGCTCCAAAATTTCTTCACGATGTTGCTTGGTAGAGGCTGCAATCATCGAATCGAATTGGCGTGCTACCGGATTAGTTTCTTCGAGAATGTCATCGTCAGGTCGGATATCTACATTTGCCTCTACTACTGTCGGCAGAGTACTGGCTTGTATCAACCGGTCGGATGGCTGCGTAGTCTCGGTTTGGGCATTAAATAAATTGATGTTAACATTTTTTGTCGCCCAACCGCGGCTGTCGATCATGTCTGCCAGGGCTTTTAAGCGACTTTCAACTTCATCTTGCGATAAGCCGTTGGTATACACCATCTCAATTTTTTTAGGAGCAGTTACAGACACAAGTTCTTTGGCACCGCTTTGATCCCAAATACGTTTACGCGGCTTTAACATGAACCTGATTTTAGCCAGCGCCCAAATTTCTGTTGGCTGATCGCGGCTCCATGGCCACGCAAAAAAGCCGCTTATAAAACCGACCGGTAAAAAAACCGCAGCAAAAAAGCCAGCCCCTTTGCTAATAACCAAAAATGACAAATAAAAACAAAGCACCGCCACCGCAGCATAAATAAATTGCCGCAGCGTCAATGGCCCCAGCAATTTGTCTTCAGCCTCAATATCCTGGATAACCTTGTATGTCGCCATATCACCTACTACTATAACAAAAATCCATCGCTTGTCCCTAAGAAAATATAGAGTTTTTAATGGGTTTCAAGAACGGCACCGCAGAGTTAACTATATCGTGCTATATACTAGTTACATAGGTCTAGCTTAAAAAGGAGTGGCAGTTATGAGGTCTCCGATTTCTAGGGTTGATGATGCGCGGGCAAATTATCTTGGCACGTCTTTGAATGAGGTATTTAACGGGGCTGATGTAGCGGCATGCGAAGACTTTTTAAACGAAGTTACTCGCTATGAAAAAAAGGCTGAGCGTTTAATGTATCTCACAAGCGGTCTTATCCATGGTAACGGTGTGAGCATAATGCAAGCGCAAAAAAGGCTTTTCCGTCGAGTCCGAAAAAAGGACATAGAGCTTCCTAAAAACTGGCACGTAACTGCATTCCCTGTTGGCATGGTCGGCGAAGTGATAACGCGGCAAGATAGGGGCATGCTCACCCCCTGGCCCCGAGCCGTTTTCCTTTGCGACGACCGGCAAATGCGTCTCGGTAATTTGACCGCAGCTAAAGTAGTTGTCGATATCACAGATATGACTAACTATTCTGAAGAGAATGAAATAGTCGAGCACACCATTGGTTCTTTGGTATTTACTTCGGAGCTTGACATAAAGACGTATCACACCACAGATGCCTACGGCAGGCCAATTGAGCGTAGGACTACTTCTCCGACTGAAACTTTATGGTATGATTTTCAATCTGCGCCAATCTCACATGTGCTCGACAGTATTATCGATAGCATAAGTTAAAAAATCTTATCGAGGGTTGGTAGTAATACCGTGAAAACGCTGTTTAAACCGGCGAACGGGGGGCTTGTTGCGCTGTTTGTTACGACGCCCATTTACAGTATTACGTACGCGGCCACCATCGAGAGGAAGCTGATTTAAAGTACGGTGGTCGATTAACTGCTGAATGCGCTTGTTGTCATTTTCGCGGCTCTTATCTATCTTTTCGCGGTGCTTGCGCACTTTTCGCTCAGATTTTTCAGATTTTTTAGCTCGTTTGCGGTAAACTTTATCAAGGTAAATTTCGGCATCGGTGCCGGTTTGCCTTATCCGCGCGCGCGGGGCGCCATTTTCGTAAACGGGTACATCGCCACGCTTGCGCTCTTCGTGCCTCAGCGCCTTCCGAACGCTGCGTTCCTTCCTGTGCATATCATGACTTTGTGGAAGGCCCGTCCCACCATATACGGCAATGTATGCCTGGGTATCAGTAGCGTAGCCGTTTGTTGCATTATGTGCTTCTACATAAGGTAGTAGTCCGCCTGTCCTATTGTAATGAATCCGAGCCTCACGACGGAAATTCGCAAGCTCCGGGCTTATAGTAGGGTCTTTACGATCTTCCTGGTACTGCTTCTCGATAAGTCGGCCAACGCCTTTTTGCTGTGCTTTACGCCAATGACGGGCCGGATTTGCATAAGACGCCGCCACTTTATGCACGCTGTCTCCTGCACGGACACTTGGTACATAAGCAGCACCTTGTTTATTAGGGAATCGACGTACCTTTGTTATGTTACGAGCAGATGTATCCTGAAGATTGAACTTAGCAACTTTCTTGGCTTGGTGGGGTGTTAAACCGGCAATCTCATGAAGGTAAACCCTATCGGTATCCCTTATGCTCCTGTCTGAGTCCTTTTTAGCTTGGCCAGAAAGGAGACGACCGATGGCTCGAGTTGTTTCTGTACTACGCTGCTCTTTCTTTTCATGCCTATGAGCGTTAAAAGCTCGGTACACACGGTGAATACCGGCAGCAGCGATTCTGAACTCGGTTACAGTATCGCTGGCTGTTTCACGAAGCTCTGCTTTGCTTTTGAAAAGCCTTTCCTTCGTTCTGGGAGCGGTAGGTGGTATGGGGGTTGGTGTTGGGGTCGGGGTCGGGGTTGTTGGTGGGCGAGAAGGCCGGGAAGGTTCCGGCGCAGGAGCTGGCATGCGCGGTTCCTCGGCGAACGGATCAAATATATCAGGAATGCTAGTTGGCACCTTAGCAAATGGACTTTCTGATGTGGGAGTTGGTGTTGGTGTTAGGGGTTGGTTCCACTCTTCTTCAAAGTTAATTTTTGGTTGGGGGTCTGGTCGTGGAGCGCTATCAGGCGATGACATAATATATATTTTATATCACACCATTGCTAATAAGTCAATGTGGCTATGCTTTAAGTCAGGTACTTAAAGCAAGGGCTTATGGGGTTGGGTTGCCCCCTTGATTCTGATTTTGACCGCTCTGGTACGCCGCATCGTTTCCGTAAGCACGTGAACCATTTTCAATAGCTCTCGCCAAACTTTCATCATCGGCGTAAGGAGTAGTATTACCACCCCGGAAACTAGGGTTGGCACGCAATTGGACATTGCCACCGGCACCGCTGACACCACCACGGAAATTCTTGGCCAGCTGGATTGAAAAAGCAGTCTTATCGCCGAGATCTACGTGCAGGTCATCTCGAACAAATTTTTTGAATATTGCCTGGCTGCTGCCGCTCGCTTGGCTGAGGTTTTTAGCGATTTCGTTGGAGCGGTCTAACGCAACTTCCTGCTGGTCTTCGCTACCATGTTGGAGCATGAAACGGATAGCTGCAGTATCGGCTGTTGCCTGGCTGTCGTGACCGTTCATCATCTGGGCTACACCAGTGCGTTCCATGCCGCTCATGGTAGTAAGGTAAGAACGTGCTTCTTGGGCACTAATCGCTACACCGTGCTGCTGTGCGCGTTGCTGTAGTGCCAGAACTTCCGGAGCATTTACCGCGATAGACACTCCACCAAGGTCGTTACGGCCGGAAGCACGAGCGTTGAATGCGGCATCATACATAAGCGACTCATAAAGGTCGTTGTTGTTTCCTGCGAGGTTGGCAGCGCCTCTCTCGATCAAATCGATGCGTCCAGTTCCAATAGCGCGTGCCTTATTCTGCATCATACCTTCAAACGCATATGCTGCGTTCGCGCGGTTAAATCCTACTGCCCTCGCTTTGGTGAGAGCTGCCTCACCGCGTGCCCTGTCGTAGCTACCATCCGCTCTTCTAAATAGCTCTTGGGCAACGCTTGCAGCTTCAGTTTCACTACCACCACTCAAAGCCAACACTGCTGTAGCATCGTCTTGCTTCTTAGGTAGGGCAGCAAGACGAGGGTTGGCCTTTGCGGCATTCTCGGCGTCAACTCCCTGTTGCAAAGACAACAAGGCCTCACTTTGACCAGGTATAAAACCCTTGTAACCTAAATTAGTGCGGCGGCCTAAGTCGTTAACGCGACCGCGCAAACCTTTATCTTGATATAAGCTTCCAGCTTTCCAGGATTGCCCGCGCTGGTGCATAGTATTTTGACGATATTTGCTAACGCCACCAGTAAATTTGCCAAGGCCATTTTTGACAACGCCAGTTAACTCGGCACCTCGCCCAAGCGTGCGTTCGGCCGTCACGGGGATAAGCCAGATAGGTGCGACCACACACCCGAATACGCCAATAGAGCGCAAAAAATCACCTATATCACCGCCACTAGAACCTGGTAACACGATAGCAAGTATTTTACCGCTAGCGAAGATAATCGGCACAACAATAGTGAAGGCCGCCCCCCCTTCAACCAATTTTATATCAAGGTCCCAAAGAAATTTCATATTTGGAATGGGTCGCAGTGCTAGGGCAAGCGGCATAAGGATAAGTGCAATAAGCAGTATCATCTTGACAATCGTAATAATAAATGCCGCCATAATGAATGTGAAGAAACCAGTTACCAAGAAACTCAAGAAGCCAAACGGTCCGAGTGCCACCAAACCGCCACTCCCTGCTACGAGGGCAGTAATCAGGCTCCACCCGTCAATGCCGCTAATATCATTTCTTATATGCAAAAATGGCGCATAAAGGGCATCCGGGAGCCAAAGTGAAAGCTCATTCACGACTATTAGACCATCCCTTATGACTGGCCGTAAAATTGATATGATAATCACTGATACCGTAGCCTCAAGCGCAAAGCGTCGAAAGGCGAGAGCATTAATGACTTGGAAACCGCTGCTTTCCATGGCAACCATAGCCACGCTTCCGGCAATAAGTATGCTGAAACCGAGGGCTCTGAATGTATTGAACGCTTGATTGACTGCAGCAGCATTTGGACCAGACCCGAACCAGCCATCAACATCAATGAGCAACGAATCTTGCACTTGGGCACTGAGCGAGCTAATAAATTTGTTAATGCTTTCGATAATTGGACAGGCAATCCACTTAAGCTGCCACCACTCGGTAAGTGGGCAGGTGTCTTGTATCGCTACATTCGGGTCGCCCTGGGTGCCTGTTGTGCCGCCTGTTGTCGGCAATTGGTAGTTACCCTGAGCAATTTGATCAGGCGTATTAACCAAAACGTCTTCAATATAGGGGCTGGGCGTGTTTTTGTTAAGTTTACAACCTTTGCCGTCGTTATCCTGGTCATAATTTTGCGCGTTAATGACGGTACTGCCAGTTGGGTTAGTAGTGACCTGTAAATAGTTAGGGCATTGGCCGCCATACGAGGGGTTATCTTGATCAAATAAGAATTTGTCCCCGGGGCTGATGGTGGTTGTGTTGTTAGCTACTTTGGAGAGCGTAAATTTGGCAGCGGAATCGCTATCGTAAGCAGGGTCATTGTCGACGGTGTTCATATGCGTAGCATCTGATACATAGTATTGGATCATGCTCGTGGCATGTGGGACGTCACCACTGGTCCCAGTAAGGGTAGATTTTACCGTATATTGTGTGCTTGGGCTGCCTAGCGAACCTAGTTTTTTTTCAAAACATTGCGTGTTTGTAGTGCCGGTAGGCGGGATACTAAAATCCCAATACGCTGGAAGATCACCAGCACCACTTAGTGCAGGATCGACATTAAAACTGACTTTAGATTGGCAGCCTGACGGTACCCCGACCTTTTTGCTACCACCCTGCACAAATTCTGCGCTACCCGCCCCTGCATCGGCGGTGTTGTCATTAATATTAGTGTCGTAATACATGCCGCTCAAAGCGCTTACGTCGACTGTATCGCCGGCAGGAGTGGTGTACGAACCCGAAATCTTGACGTTAATATGGGCGGCATCGATAAAAACTGCATTAACAGCAAAATCTGAAGAAAAGCCCTCTGCACGCGCGACCCCAGAAAAGAAAGAACTCAGCACCGTAAAACTACTTGAAAGCAAAACCAAAAAGAGTCCCACACCTAGCCAAAAACGTTTCATGCTTTAATAATAGCATCTTTTTAAAATTCCAAATACTGAAATAGTATGAACCGCAGCTTTATTGCGACCAAAAGAAAAAAGTCGTATAGTAAGACGTAAATAACGGCATTAAAATGATAAAAACAATTTCCCGACAGTTAAAAGCCACTAGCCTCGCAGTTTTTGCCTTTGTGGGTATTGGCTTATTTGTTGGAGCACCGACCGCTGCTTTGGCCGCCCCCACCCCGGCTATTATTATATTTGCACAAACTACCGGCGAAACGAATCTCGATAGTAACAGCGACGTATCCTGCCCTACAAACCAGGCTCTCTCAGGTACTCAAACGGGTAACGGTGCTGGTTGTATCTTGCGTCATATTGTGGCACCGATTGTTGCGGCATTGGTTGCTCTTACAGGAGTATTGGTGGTAATTTCTATTATTATTGCAGGTATTCAGTATTCATCTTCAAATGGCGACCCCTCAAAAGTAACGGCAGCACGTAAGCGTATCCTAAACGCGGTCATTGCGCTACTCTCGTTTATGTTCTTATATGCATTCGTTAACTGGATTATCCCCGGTGGCATTGCTAATGGCGGTAACGTGCAGAACGGTAATAGTAGTAATAGTAATAGTGGCGGCAATACTACGCCCACCAATGGCGGTGGCGGCCACCCGATAAGTAATTAAGCTAATAATATGTTAAACTCAAACCTACTTTTCCCACTTTTACACAACTTTGGCGCTGTTGCAAAGGAATGCCAGCCGGGCAGCTTCCTTGCATTTCCTAGTTGGTACCAATACCTGAACGTTGTGTACGACCCGGCAAATGGCTGCCATATTGATACGTTTAATGTACCTGGGGATTTTGTGCTGATTGCTTTGGCAATTGCTGACATTTTGCTGCGGGTGGGCGGCGTTGTGGCTTTCGGTTACGTAATTTGGGGCGGTATCCAATATGTAACTAGCCGCGGCGAGCCGGATAAGACACGCCAGGCCCAAGGGACAATTATGAACGCTGTCATCGGTATGATTATTGCAATTTTTGCAACGGCAATTGTAACTTTCATTGGAAACTCATTGGGGTAAAATAAATTTATGGTAATACACGAATTAGCAGCTTTATTTGACCCAAGCCAGAGTGGCCTGCCTAAGTCCGCGCTTGATTCCAGTACACTTCAAAAAGCGTTAACGGTTGTTTTTTCGATAACTGGTTCAATCGCACTTTTAATTGTTACTATCGCCGGCTTTCAGTATATTTTGTCGCAGGGTAATCCCCAGAACGTTGCCAAAGCCAAGAATGCTATTATTTATGCTGGTATTGGTTTAGCGATTTCTATCCTGGGGGTAAGCATTGTTAACTTTGTAGTAACGAGGGTAACATGAAACGAATAATTGTGAGTTTGTTTCTTTTTGGCGGTGTGTTTGTTATTGGTTTAATAGCCGTGCAGCCAGCGCTTGCAGCCACTGACCCTTTAGACCAGGCTTGTAGTGGCACGGGAGCAAGCTCGACCATTTGCCAAAGTAAAACTACGCCACAATGTGCCGGCCACAACTCAAACAATCCGGCCTGCCAGAATGCTAACCCTATTAGCGGGCCAGACGGTGTGCTTACGAGGACGATTAGTCTCGTCTCATATATCGCAGGAATTGCAGCTATAATCGTATTGATGGTGGGCGGCATTATGTACGTTACCTCCGGTGGCGATAGTGGCAAGACAGCAACTGGTCGCGACATGATTATTTACGCGCTTGTGGGGCTTGTCATTATTGTGTTGGCGCGCACCATTGTAGTATTTATTATTAACAGAGTATAAGGAAAAAAATGAAAAGGTTATTTTTAATCGCATTGGCTTTTGTAAGCTTAAGCCTTTCGGGCATAGCAATAGCCCGCTCGCCCGCCGTTTTGGCAGACGCTAAAGCGGACTTGTGTGCTGGAGCGAATGCTGCAACGGGTGCTACGGACTGTAACGACACCAGCAGCACAATCAGCACCACCGTTAAGAATATAGTATTTATGCTTAGCTCCATTATAGGTATTATCGCGGTCATCATGATTATAGTTGGCGGCTTTAAATACGTTACGGCTGGCGGTGATTCAGGTAAGGTATCGAGTGCGAAAAGCACTATCACCTATGCAATTGTCGGTTTGATTATCGTTGCTATGGCGCAGTTTATTGTACAATTCGTACTTAACCGCACCCCCGCAAGTTAATAAAAAGCATCGCTTACCCCAAAACTGCCCATTGAAAATGACCTGGCACAGTGGTATATATAATAGTAAGCATAAGAAAGGAAACATTTAGATGTTTAAAGCTTTACGCAAAAACATAGTTAGCTTGTTCGCTGCTTTTACGCTTGCGGCTATTCCGGTTGCCGTACCTGTAGCAGTGCATGCAGCTGACAATATTCAAAATTGTCTGGCAGGTGGTACGAACCTGAACATTGACACTACGGGCAATTGCCCGGATACGACAACCACAACAACTACTGGTGCAGGTCGTATTAACAGTATGATTAAGATTATCGTTAACATCTTCTCTGCAATTGTTGGCGTTATCGCAGTTATCATGATTATCTACGGTGGTGTGAAATACATTACCTCAGGTGGTGAATCTGGCAACATTAGTTCAGCCAAAAACACGATTGTATACGCAGTGATCGGTTTGGTGGTCGTTGCCCTCGCCCAGTTCATTGTGCAGTTTGTGCTCGACAAGGTGAACTCACCTAACGGTGGCACTGCCTAAGAGAGACTGTGAATGGCTAAAAACACCGAGCGAGAACTCGGTGTTTTTAGTTTGGAACGCTACTTCCAAGGAGGTCTAGCAAGACTTTTTAGCGACCAGTGCTGCTATACTTATCTGACTTTAGTGCATAGTTGCCGAGCATAGCCTTGGCAACTATGCACTTTACAGCAAAAAACCGCCCTAAAGTTTTAGGACGGTTATGCGGCTATTGCCAAAAGCTTTGGTTTAAAGAACCTGGATCTTCTTAACAGTGTCCTGCTTAACCTTAGCAAAGCTGATGGTCAGCACGCCATCTTTCAAGACAGCTTCAATTTCTTCTTCTTTAACAGCTACCGGTAAAGCGATACTGCGTGAAAATTCGCCCCAGTAACATTCTTGTACGAAATAGTTTTCGACGTCATCTTCGTTGCCTGCCGAAAGTGTGCCACGAATGCTTAGCGTGTTGTCGGCAATGCTTACATCGAGGTCGTTTTTATTTACGCCCGCGGTGCGTGCCTTTACGACCAAGCGTTCGCGAGTTTCGTACACGTCAACTGCGAGTTGACCTGGTAAATCTTCACTTTCGTCCCACTCATCAGCTGCTGCGGCAGGTTGCTGTCCTACGTTTACTGGCTCGGCAGCGACTGCTGTGTCGTCGTCACCCAGGAACGCAGCGGTAAGCTCATCCTCTTCAAGCAGCAGGTCGTCGTCGCGTTGTCGTCGCGCCATAATTGTTACCCTCCAAAAATCTTTAAAACATTAAACAATCTTGTGTTTTTGTCTTAACAGTAGTATAGCTTAGTACGGTAACACCTTTCAACTACAAATTCTCATATTTACAACACAATAATCACAACATGCTTTTTATCGAACATATTTTATCCCTTATCGCGCCGCATATGTGCGTAGGCTGTCAAAAAGAGGGAGCAGTAATCTGTAAAGATTGTATACAAAAATTGTCACCACCTCCGTTAAATTGTATTTTTTGTGATTCAAATAATGCGCACCAAAACTTATGCACTGCTTGTGTGGCAAAAACAGGGCTGGATGACGTGCTCGTGTTTACCTTGTACGAAGGTCTTGCTCAAAAATTGCTGCATGCCAGCAAGTTTGAGCGCGCTTCGGCAGGACTTACTCAAATAGCTGAAATGGTGGCGACTTTGCCTGTTCCCGAAGGGGTTATCACATATTTGCCTACCGCCAACCAGCGAGTACGCCAACGCGGCCACGACCACGCAAGACGTATCGCGCGTGACGTTTCGCGCTTAAAGCGCCAACCATTCTTAAGCTTAATACTACGAATAAACAACGAACGTCAGGCCGGCGCTTCTGCCCTAGCGCGCACAACGCACATGCAAGCCGCATTCCGCATAACAGAGGCGAAAAATTTGAATGACCAGCGCGCAATTGTCATCGATGACGTTATTACAACAGGTGCCAGCATGGCTGCTGCGGCCAAACTTTTAAAACAGGCCGGCGCGGCAAAGGTGTATGGCGTGGCGTTTGCTTGGACACCGCCAAAAAAAGTCTCAAAAATTCACTAAAACCTAGGTTGTACCAGCTAAAGCTATCTGATGGGCTTTCATTTTGCAGCGATACTTGGTATAATTTCCCCTGTTCTTTACATTTTGGAAGGGTGTCCGAGCGGTCGAAGGAAACGGTCTTGAAAACCGTCGTGCCGGCAACGGTACCGTGGGTTCGAATCCCACCCCTTCCGCCAGAGAATCAAAAAGGTCTGCATATGCGGGTCTTTTTTGTTTTTTTAAGACTACTTTACAGAGCACTATTACTACGTGGAAGTCCATTTGTTGAAAAGGAATGGAGCCGTTGGGCCGTGATGCCAGTTTGTAGAAATACACTGGTAAAACAGTAGTGAACCTGCTAAAATAACAAAGACCTACAGCTAAGGAGAGGTACCCAAGTGGCTGAAGGGGACGGTTTGCTAAATCGTTAGGGGGGCGCGAGTTCCCGCGAGGGTTCGAATCCCTCTCTCTCCGCCAAGTAAAAAGAGCCACCTGCGCAGATGGCTCTTTTTATATTTCAGAGGTGCGTCCCACGGTTGTCCACGGTTTTATGATTATGCTTTGCAGGAACCTACGCAAACAGGTACAATAACGGTATGAACGGGGAAAACAGTACGACGCCTCCTGAGCAGCAGCCGGGCTGGCGGTTTAAGCCGGATAGCACAGATAACAGCACTGCGCCGACATACCAGCAGCCAATTCAGGGTATACCAAACGCGGGTATGCATGAAGCTCAACAAGTGCCAACCCCGCAAAGTACGCCAACCCCACAGTCTTCGGCTCCTGTCCCACAACCTATGCAGTCCACACAGGCTGCACAACAAGCTCCGCAACCTATAAAATTCACTAACGATACCCAGCCACGACAAGCTGCGCCGGCTATGCCATTTATCAATGACGAATCTCAAGCGCGGCTAGCTGCCCCCGAAGCCGACTGGAGTGCATCGGAATTTATTGACCACGAAAAAGGCAGCTTATGGTATATTGCCCTTGGCTTGGCAACGATAATTATTGCAGGCGGAGTGTTCTTGATCGCGCACGATATCTTTTCGGTCGTGGCGGTCGTGGCAGCCTTGATCATATTTGGAGTTATGGCTAAACGGAAGCCGAAGATGGTTCAATACCATGTCGGTTCCGAAGGTTTGCGCGCCAACGGCCGAGTGTATGCCTACGCTAACTTCAAGTCGTTTGGCTTGCAAGATGAAGGCCCCTTCTCTTCTTTGGTGTTTATGCCTATGAAGCGGTTTATGCTGCCAATATATGTGTATTTTCCACCAGAAGACCTCGATAAAATTATGGAGACCCTGTCGTTTTATATTCCGTTTTCGCCGATAGAACAAGCCGCGATCGATAAAGCCACACATCGTTTGCGTTTTTAACTTCTGAAGGCCCTGTGCTTCATATAAATATATCCAAAGCGAAAACCTTGGATATATTTATATGGCGGAGAGGGAGGGATTCGAACCCTCGATAGAGTTGCCCCTATACTGCATTTCGAGTGCAGCGCACTAGACCAACTATGCGACCTCTCCAATAATTTCCTATTGTAAACTACCCCTGTTGAAATGGCAAACAAGATTGCACAGGTTTTCTATGCGCCCGGTTGCCTGCTGCTCGCGTATCGGTAAAAGGGCAGCCAAAGCTCTATTTGCTTACTTCGCCGAAAACGGTTGGCATAAACTGATAAATATGCTATCATTACCTCTGTTGCACATATGCACCCGTAGCTCAGCTGGATAGAGCGTTGGCTTGCGGAGCCAAAGGTCGTAGGTTCGAATCCTGTCGGGTGTACCAAATGAATTTTTAAAGCCTCTTCGGAGGCTTTTTATTGTAGCTTTTTAACTATGCAGAGTATAATTAATTAAAAGTAAGTAGGGTTGGGATAATATGAACGAGAGATTAACAAACGGTACCGATAAAACCTTACGTGTGGTGCGTACGCTAGCGCAGGACGAAAGCTGTGGGGAAGCCGCTAATTGTCCGGGAGTATTCGAAGTACCGGAAGGCCGCCTTGCTATTATTGGAAAGCTCGTAGATGTTGAGCTGCCGCCTGGTGTTGAATGCGCTGTCGACGAAAGGGTGGTTGTAATCGAGCGAAGCCTTTGGGATAGCGCTAACGCCGCTCTAAATCCTGCCCCGCAACAAGTCTCGTAAAAGTTTCACGTTTTTTTCGAAGCGTAACGACTGCCGCTTAGGCAAAGTGTGCTACAATCTTTGAGCATTAAGGGAGCGAGCGAAATGGCGGAACAACATTTTCAAATTGGTGTAAAGGGGATAATCCGTAACGCCGAGGGTAAGATTTTAATGGTGCACATCCCAATGTGGAACGGCAATCCGGCGCACTGGGACTTTCCGGGCGGCCGTGTGGATCCCGGTGAAGACTTTCTGGATACGCTTGCACGTGAATTGCAAGAAGAAATTGGCACGTCATTTGTCGGTACGCCAAAGCAGTTTGGCACGTTGCTTACCAAAATTACCATCCCGGTCGATAATAAGCGCCTGCCGTTGGTGTTTGTCATGTACGAGGCGGAAGTTGCGCCGGATGCCACAATTACGCTTGACCCAAACAGTCCCGAAGAAGCTCTCGAGTGGTTTACGCCTGCCGAAGCTGCCAAGCATATGAGCGTAAAGTTTACCCAAGAATTTTGCGACCGTATCGCCGCCCTTGCCTAAATCAAAATAATAACGAGCCCATACTGAAGGCTCGCTATTATTAACAGAGGGTTTTAGTTTTTGCGCTGACGCTAGCTATTTTACAAAATCATATGCTCTGCAAAAACCGGTCGGGCTCGTCGTGCATGGGTCGAGCCGCACGATTTGAGTCGCAAAAGCGCTGTCCAACGCAT
>DATIJG010000012.1:0-110142 GCA_035478775.1 Saccharimonadales bacterium (SeqCode)
TGACACAATAGGTAAAGTGACCGTCGTTACTGACGATGTGGGGCTAAGAAAGAAGCTAATCCAAGAATTCAACGACGACATCGATCTTCGAGGGTATGCTGATTTGATGCGCTAAAATACCGGCAGGGCCATCTTGCTAAGCTACCGCTTCATGCGCGATTTTCCACAGCTTTAGAGCCATTTGTTCCGCGCCTTCGCGTTGGGTGTAGCCTTCGCTGGTCGCAACGGCTTCGTTATTGGCCGCATAAAGCGTCCAACGCCATTCGCCGGCGCGATCCTGAAAGATTTTGAAATAAGCTTTACGCATATCACACCTCCCAAATTATTAATCACAAAAGAGATTCGACCTAATCTCTTCTTCGGTAAATCTGTCAAGGATTTATAGAAGAATACAGGCGCCCTTTGTGACAAGAGAATTTGGTACCCTGCCGATATTTTAAAGTATCAATTTAATTGGTATTATACCATAACGCTTAAGCATGGCAAATGAATTTTGATATATCACTATAACCCTTTAAACAATTCAGAAACCGGTACGCCTAAAGATTTCGCCAAGTTATGCAGCGTAGCAATACGCGGCCATTGGCGGCCTTGCTCGATATAAGCAACGGTCAGAGCGGTAACATCGGCTTTCTCGGCGAGTGATTCTTGAGTAAAACCTTTTGCGCGGCGGATTTCGGCCAAGCGCTTGCCGAAGGCGGCTAAATATTTTGTTTCTTTTGAACTTCTCATAAGTCAAGCGTATATAACTGTGACTACTAGTAACACTTAGTACTACTAATAGTTTGACGTTTGTGTTATCTTAAACAACAGGTATAACTATTAGTATTGGTAATAGGTATGAGTGTAATAAAATTTCCCTACAATAAACCAAAGCCCGAACGTATAATTTGTGCGCTATGCGGGCGACCTATAACGTTGGCGGATGCGACAATCGGGCCGCTGAATGCCAAGGGCGAGGTAACTTTGCTGTGTAATGGCCACTTGTGGGACGGTCTCAAGCTTATTAACGACCTTGCAGACTATTTGGCGGAGGAGCGCCTCAAGTTTTTCTCCACCAATAATTACAGTCTAAGGCAATTCGGGATAAGTCTATAATGTATGCACTTTATACCGAGCTGCGTGAGATTAATGGCAAGAGCTTGCTTTCTTGGGATTTGGCTCATCACATATACCTGCGTACGCCGCACGACAAAGTGATTGTCGCAACGGACAAGCCGACAGAATTACTTTCGGCCACACGCAAGCAATGGCTTAAGCTGATGCGCCAGGCAATGCGCCAACGGTCGAGCACATTAAACGCTATACGTTTAACCGAGATTACGAATCAGATTACCCACATGCAGGATCTGGAGTTTTCGGCCAAACGTCCAAAAGGTTATTTGTATGCGGACGTCACATTTGCGACGGCAGATGACCTTATAAAAGTTGCGCCGATCTGCGGCACAGCCTACGTGATGTACGATATTGGCGAAGAAAAACTGCATCTGCTCACAAGCTGGATGCCTGAAAATGGAGTTGTCGTCAAATATATTTAGATTCTGTAAACAATCAGTTTATTCCAAACCTTATCTGTTTTGATGGTATGACCCCGACTAGTAGTCCCTGGTCTCACTAACAATAGTTAGTAGACTTATTTACTGGTTGGAATAACTTTTAGAAGGAGGAAAGTATGCAAGCACAAACACAAGCAAAAGCGATCATTCTTGCCCGTGTTTCGAGCAAGACACAAGAGGATGAGGGGTATTCGCTGGATTCGCAGCTCAAGCTTATGCGCAACTATTGCAAAAGTAAAAAGCTGGACGTCATAGAAGAGTTCAAAATAACCGAGACTGCTTCCAAAGAGCAGCGCCGCAGAATCTACCACGAGATGATCGCGTACATCACCAAGCATCGGGTATTTAATGTCGTGGCCGAAAAAACCGACCGTCTGACGCGCAACTTTAAAGATGCTACCATGATCGATGCTTGGCTAGAAAAAGACGAGCGGCGAATGCTTCACTTAGTAAAAGAGAATCTTTTGTTACACAAAGAAGCACGGTCGGATGCCAAGTTTATGTGGAATATCTATTTATCGGTGGCCAAAAAGTATACCGATAATCTGCGCGAAGAGGCGATGAAGGGATGGGCTGAAAAATTAGCACAAGGTTGGTTGCCAGCCGAACCGCCGCCAGGTTACATGACCGTTACGCAAGAGGGCAAGAAAATACACGTGGTGAACCCTGAAACTTACAGGCTTATACCGCACATATTTAGGCTTGCATTGCTTCCGGGCTACACGCGCAAAAAGCTAAGCGAGGAAATGGCCATGCTCGGCTTAACGACGAAGACCGGCCGGCCGTTTTCGGTGAGCTTTGTGACCAAGATCCTAACGAATCCATTTTATATTGGCAAAAATTATATGCAGGGCAAGGAGTATTCCGGTGCGCAAGAGCCAATAGTCACTAAGAAACTTTTCTACGATGTACAGCGGCAACTCAAAAGCAGGAATTTTTGGGAAGACCCCAAAAAGCACAATCCTATATTTAGGCGCATGATTACCTGCGAGAACTGTGACGCAAAGTTTACTTGGTCCAAGCACAAGGGCCGATATTATGGCGCATGTCGCAGACAAAACCCCATTTGCCGCGAAGCACCGTGCTTGCGCGAAGACCGCGTAGAAGCACTAGTCATCCAGAAGCTCAACGACATCAAAGACCCGCAAGGCAAGGTTTTTGCAAAACTTAAATCCACGCTGTTAGTAACGCGTCCCCAGGACATAGGCGCGTATCGTCAGAGCATGATAGATGAACTGAGCCGCCAGATTAGCAAAATGCGCAAGGTAGAAGAAAACTTATACGACGATAAGCTCGCCGGATATATTTCCAAAGAAAAATTCGAGCAAAAAAGGGCGCAATTAGCCAAGCAAGCTGCGGAGGCGGCTGAACGATTAGCGATGCTACGCGAGATTGAGCAATCGAGCGAGCCGCCAAAAGAGGAGAAAACCAACCATGCGCCAATAGTTGATCTGTACATAAAAAGCACTCCAAACCAAAAACGCATAATTATCAATCAGCTCTTCAAGAAAATAACATGCAAAGGCAAAGAGGTTAGTATAAAGCCCGCCAGCTGACGACAGTAGCTCAGCATCGCTTGATTAATGGTATAGTATCAATTATGAATGAGAGCGATCAGGCGCGGAAGGCGTTGGGCGAAAAATTGCGGAAAGCCAGAGAAGCCGCCAAGCTGACACAGCAAGAGGTTGCGACCGCTGCTGATGTGCATGTGAATTTTTATGCCCGAATTGAGCGGGGTGAAGAAAACCCTTCCTTTGAGAAATTGCAGAGTATTATGAAAGTATTGGGTATTAAATCACTCGATTTATTCTAGTGGTGACTTTCTGGGCCAGGAATTTATAGTGCACGAGCATGCTTACCATCAACTACATAGCGCCTCGTCGGCCAGTCCTGCAAGTACTGCTTGGTGGCAGGTTGTTCTTGCGCTTATAGCAGCATTCTCAGCTGCATTGTGCACGCACTATTTCTATCAACGAAGAGAACGACGTAGCGCAATTTTAGCGGTGGCAGCACAACTGATTGCGGCAGCAAGACAGCTAAGACGGAATTACCTTGGCTTTGCAGAATACGAGACCGAATTCAATCGTCAGCAGATGGCATACTTCCAAGCGGCAAGAGTAGGAGACCCCAACGCTAACAATGGAGTATTAACGGGCACTCTGGATAACCAACATCAGGCTGATCTATCTAAGGCGGCAGCAGATTCTGCCTCAGCGCAATCTAAGGTTTATCAGAAAGAAATACTCCTAACTCAAAATGAAATAGATAAAGCGTACTTTCTGCTTTTGGGACTGAGTAAGCAAGCCAGAGAAGATGACAAGCTTAAAAAGGCTCTTGAAGCATTGCTAAACTTCCGGCTCGTGATCGTTGTTTCAGACATGAAACAGGCAAGAGAAGATATAGAGGAATTATTCCAGCCAAATTTGGCCACCATTCAAGAGCGTTGCGGCGAACTGATGGAGGCCAACTCGAAGAGGCTGTAGCCAACTGTGACGCAATTTTGCGTTAATTGTTCCATATTCCTGATAACGGGAGAATTGCATTGACTTCCCGTTATCGGGAATATATTATGAAAACATGAAACCATACGGATACATTAATCTTAAAGAAGCTGAGCGAATATCCGGAAAGACGCTGGAAGCACTCAAAAAACAATGCCAAGAGGGAAGGATAAGAGGGGCCGTGAAAGATGCGGGTTCTTGGTATGTTCCCCGTGACGAGATTCTCGTTCAACCTACAGAGCCAAGTGACGATGCCCTGACATTAATGGCTATAGGTGCAGAGGCGGCTGGTACCGGAGTGAATATAACAGTGTACCTTAAGGGTCTTGTGATAGAAGGCAGACTCATTTCCACTAAACGCTACATTGAATATATGCGCGAACATACAAAAGTGATCTATAAAAACAATAGCGAAACTCAAGATATGATCAATAAAACCATGAGTCATTATTATGACCAGATCTTGGATCAGACAAAAGATTCTAGGATTGACTTTCTGCACCTTGAGCATGCAACCGTTCTAGCCGGTTCCGGCGCATATGAACCCAACGGCGCTTTGTTGCGACTTAAGATTGATGAGATTGATGGCTTTCAGCTTGGCACGACTAAGGTATTCCCTCCGATTGAAGCACTAGAAGAGAAGTCGACTTAAAAAGATTTGCCAAGCGTTAGTCCGTATTAATTATGATTAGATATAGATTCAAAAAAGTACCAGCGAATCTCGGCCTAATAAAACACACTAAAAGTGAGCGGATAACTCCAAATGATATTTATGAATACGCAAAATCATTTCGCGGTGTATATACGCGTTCCATGCCCCTGCTAAAGAAAATCACTGATCCAAAGTGGGCAAACCAACATGAAATCAAACAATTGTATGGCAAGGCACAGAGTTTGGCTGTACAGATCGCACTATCTAACGAACTTTTACTAAAAGCTATTTTATTGGCCAGTACTGGTAATTTTGAAAAGGAGCATAATCTTAAAAAGTTGGTAGAGAGTTTAGATAACAGATATATTGCCATTATAAAGGCACATCTCGAAGATAATGGTCTTAAGGACGGTCATTTGAATAAAGTGCTGGATATGTCGGCGCAAACTTTCATAAATGCAAGATACGGCTTTGAAAGTACGGATTATTTTCTAGATTTTAGAACCTTACAACTACTTAACGAGGCACTTGATGACATCTTCAATAATTACGTGCCCGACTGGACTGCCCTAACAAAAGCTGAGCAAGAAAGTAAAGAAAAGCTGAAGCAAGAGATGGATTTGTTATTCGACGAAGACTATCAGCAAGAACAAGCGAAAGAATTGAGGGCCTGGCGCAAGATATTTAAAAGCTGAAAACAATGATTGTCTGACTAGAAGGATGCCGCGACTGAGCTAATCCAAGCGAGAAGGTGTTCGAAACAAAGTGCATCAAGTGCACCAAATCTGTTCACCCCTGTAAATGACCTGCAAATTGTAGGTCATTTTTCTATTTCCATGCAACTTTGCATAAACCTACCTCTGTAGAAATGGGGTTAGAGTCCCGTGACTACCACCTCATGCGACACCTGCTCCAGTCTTTAATAGCATTGCTCGATGTAAGGCTGCTATTATGAGTGCATGAATAAAACAATTTGGTCAGATCTCCATAAAAACTACTCGCAGCAAGATTGGATCAATAAGCCATCAATTTTTGCCGAAACTGCAATTACTTATTTCCCGTCAAAGGGTAAAGTACTAGATTTAGGTGCTGGCTTAGGACAGGACAGTCGGTTTTTTGCCGAGCGCGGTTACGATGTTGTAAGCACAGATTTGCAGCAAGACACACTGAATGAAAGCGAAGCTAAGCTTCCTGACACCTTGCGCAAAAACCTTAGCTTTAAGCAAGTTGATTTACGTGAAGAGCTTCCATTTGAAGACGCGTCATTTGATGTAGCGTACGCACACCTTTCAATCCATTACTTTACGCAGGAAATAACACGACGACTGATTGGCGAAATTCAGCGCGTGCTTAAACCCGGTGGCACCTTTGCGTTTCTAGTAAATACAGTAGACGACCCCGAGTATGGCACAGGCGAGCAGCTCGAGGCTAATTACTTCCGGATTGGTCAGGCAGATAAGCGCTACTTTAGTGTTGAGACTGCCCGTGTGATGATGCAGTGGTACGACACGACCCTGCTCGACAACCACGGCGAGACATACAAAGACGAGGATAAAGGTGTCCATAATCTTATTCGTTACATTGGAACCAAGCGACTGAAGCAAGAATTCAACATGGCAATCCCATTCTGCGGTGCCATTATAGAACGCCAACATAATGGCGAAACAGAATTGCTCGTACAAACACGCTGGAAACCGCACGCTGACCCTGTGTATTCAGGAACACTTGAGTTTCCAGCAGGCGTTTTGGACAAACCTTTCGAAGACGTCCACAGTACCGTGGCTCGCGAAATCAAAGAAGAATGTGGCCTAACGCTCAAGACATTTAAAAATGATACCCGCAATGAAATTGCAACGCCTCTCGGCAAGACGATCGGCTTTCGACCATATTGTTGTACGCAGCAGATCATGGGCGCAAAACCTTGGATTGGTTTTATCTTTGTATGTGAAGTAGAATCTGGCAAAGAGCCCAAAGCTCAGCTTAGTGAAGCAAAAGATGCGAAATGGATGAAGGTCTCGGATGTAGCATTGCTTGTTGAGTCATCACCAGAAAAATTCTTTGGCCTAGAATTGCCTGCTCTAAAGTATTATTTTGAAGAGCGGAGTTGATATCGAACCAGTACTTAAAAGGTTGGAATAAAGTCGCACGATGCGCACCAAGATGACACCTAGAAAAGCTCCCTTGATCGGGAGCTTTTTGTTTATTGATCAGGCGCACGGTTTCAACCTGAGTCCGGCGAAGCTGACCTCACGAGACAAAAAGTGCTAATTAACAGATTAAAATGACGATTTCAACCTCATGTAATTTTTTACCAAACAATATTCTCCCAATAAGGCTCTGCTATTGAGGTTCCCGCCTGCTGTGATAATCTCCGCTTCTCCTCAACGGTTAACTCATCTGACAAAATATTAGACTGCTTTACAGGATCAATTATCTGTCTATTTGGTAACTCATCTTGAATGAATCGCAAAACACGCATGAAATTGTTTGCAAGTGAAGGCGGTGCAAAGATTGGTAGCACTGTTCCACGCAAAGCTTCCATGACAGTCGTTTCTAAAAGGTAAGAAGGGAATTCTAATCCATGACGCATCTTCCAGATCTTTACCAATTTTATTTCTGTCTTATGTCTTGACTGTGAAACGGTAGCAATCTGACGGTGAATATTGGTTGTTCTATGCGTGCCAGATTTTTTTGACCAAAGACTATGATTAAAAGTTAGTAAATCTGGTTGCCTTTTTGCTGGGACAATATCCACTTTCCAGTTTCCGGCATTGATACCAACTGAAACATTTTGGGCGCGCGGCGAATAACCAGACGCATCTAGCGACCGATGCAGACTCCAGTACATCTCTTCTAAAGTGCCAGTGTATTGGCTGCTAATTGATACTAGAATATCTAAGTCTGAAAGTCCCGCAATTGCTGTACCCTTTGCGTATGACCCTGCAGGAATTATTTCAAATAATAGGTTGCCAGCCCATGCCCTAAGGTCAGGACTCAGCGCCTGGATTAATGCAAGCGCCTGCTGCTGATTTGCACGAGCTTCGTAGTTTTGGAGAAGTTGCGCTAAGTATTGGTCGGGTGTCATCTTAATCTACCGGGTATAGTGCTCATGACAGCAAAGACGTCTGATACGAGCCGCAAGTCGGTTTCGCAAAGAGAGCTGTAGGTATAATCCTTAAGTTTATCTCGATCGTCATTTGTGAGACGGTGCTTGCCCGAATATACAATTATGGGAACACCTCGTGATTTAGCGTAAGCTAGCGCCTCCTTGTAAATGCGCGAGTTAGGCGTGTAGCCAACTACCAATAAAGCTGCGGAGTCAAGAAGATCAAGATTTCTTGCATCTGGAGCTACGCTGGTTATTTTCTTAAAGTATCCTACTTTACGGAGTAGCTCTGCCTCATGCTCCATTAGTTGGTCGTCGCTAGATATCACTGCTATTTCGCGCTCTATATTGGAAGTAAACCTTTTCCATACAGGACGCATTTTCTTGATGTAACCAAACAAAAGCGCACCTCCACTTAATGCTATGAGGGCACTAAGTAGAAACTCTGCAATCGTGGCTATATTGGCTGCGTCGTTTAGTGTCATTTTGCCTCCGTTACTATTCTATTCCAGTGTGTGGGGTTTACAAATTATTCAAAACTGTATCTATAAAAGAAAGCGCAACCCAAAAAGTTATAACCTTCTCGGCCTCATGTTGTCCCTAGGACAATAATTAGGCAGGATAACTCCTTAGCGCGGTTACACTTTCACGAATAGTGCTGCACCAGTAGAGATAATTCATATAAAGCAGATCAGAATAGTGTTCGACTAGCTGGTCTGTTTTCGTGTTGACGGGACAGACTTCGAACACTTATTTTACGCTGGCTGCTACGGTAAGTGTTCCTGCATCGGCGTCCAACTTTGCGTGAGTGCCAATCGGCAGCGCAATCGGGTTTTTACCGTGTCCGATCGGCAAGCCACCTAGAATAGGGACCCCGAGGATGCTAAACCTATCCCGCAGGATGTCAATCTCGGAGCATTTGGAGTTCCCGGTCGGATCAGTGGCATTACCACAGTCCGTGTATTGCCCAATTGCCACGCCAACCACGTTTTTGATAATGCCGCTTTTAATGAGCATAGTAAGTTGTCTGTCTATGTGGCCAAGCCTGAGATTGGTGGCTTCGATCAATAAAATGGCATTGTCGAAGCTCGGCAACGCCCAGCCTGCACCAGTAGCGATTGAATCTTGATTGCCGCCAATTAATATTCCTTCGGCTTTGCCATGTGTGGTGAGTACGTGTGTGTGCTCGTTCTTTGTGGTACGAATTGTGATTGGCTCAGTGCTCGTCACTACTTTTATAAACGATGCGGCGGTTTCCTTACCGAAGCCTTTGACGTCCCATGGTGCACCGTGAATGCCGCCAGCAATGCCGCGCTTGAGCAACGCCATGTGCAAAATGGTGATTTCACTAAAACCTACGAGTAGTTTTGGATGCTTACGTGCCGCCGCAAAATCTAGCCTGTCCGCGATGCGGTACGCACCTTTGCCGCCACGTGTCGCGATAATCGCCTTGATGCTGGGGTCACGTAGCGCGTCATTGATGTCTGCTAGACGGTCTTCATCTTTTCCGGCTAGGTAATCAAGGGTATCGTCCACATCAAATACGTGCCTGCCATACTCGACGATTAACCCTAGGTCTTCCAGCGCCTTTGCGCTACTTTTTACCCAGTCTTTTGACACTGGGCTTGCAGGCGATACAAAACAGACGCGATCACCAGACTGTAACTTCGCCGGTAAAATCGCGTCCTCAATATTCAGAGTCATAAATAACCCCTCCGTTTTTTATTTTCTCCAGTCCTCACGAGACTGTATTCAGGATAGCACATTATACGGACTAAAAATCGTTGTTATTTGGTCCAACCAGCTGAGCAGGTGTTCGAAACAAAGTGCGCCAAGTGCACCATAAGATTATTAGGTAAAAAGACGCTCCAGATCGGACGTCTTTTTATTTTGGTCTACGTCTCGTATCTGTTGCATTGGTTAGACTCCTTTCTGCTTGTGAGTTTAACTCCAATTTGTAGCATTGCTTAATGCCTTTCAGTATGATGAATGTATGCATAAACTTTTCTTATTCGATATCGATGGGACGCTTGTAGGTGGAGTTGGTGATAGCACTCTGGCGACAACTTCTACAGAAGATCGATTCACGCAGGCTATCAACAGTGGGCTCGGACTGAACATAAAGCATAAAAAAGACTTTAGAGGGCTAACTGACTACCTTATCCTGAAGCTTCTATTGGAGGACGAGGGATGGATCGCTGAGCAAATTGAATCGGCGATGCCAGAGTTAATTAAAGAGCTCAACAAAGTCCACGAGAAAACATTCCGTGCTGAAGACATTACACTGCTACCCGGAGTAAAGCCACTTCTTGTTGTATTGCACCAGCATCACGTAAAACTTGGATTAATCACGGGCAACCTAAAACCTGTAGCAAAACGAAAACTAGAGGCACTAGGCGTGTGGTCATATTTTTCAGTAGGTGGATTCGGTGATGATCCTCATGTTGTACGTGCCGATCTAGTAAAGACAGCGATCAAGAGAGCTGGCTTTGAAGATCGGATGGAAGATGTATATGTTATTGGCGATACACCAAGAGACATTGAAGCGGCACATCAAGCTGGTGTTCAAAATAGTGTAGGAGTTGCCAACGGCTACCGGGACATTCAGGAATTAAAGGATGCGGACGCGAAGCTGATATTTGAAGATTTTAAGGATACAGATTATACGCTCAAGAAATTAGGAGTAGCCTAGTCCTCGAAAGGACCAAACTCCGTCAATTTCTTATGCATAAGTGTCAAGCTTTCATATAACTGGTTCCACCTACTATCCGCCAGCTGCACCAAGCACGAAATCACATCTGTAAACAGCGGTCCGTTCGGTCCGCTGTTTTTCTTTTTGTCCAACTTGCGCACAAATTTACCTCTGTAAAAAAGTTAGAATCCCACGATTACTACCTCGTGCGACACGTATTCCAACCCTTTGATGACTTGCTTTTGTCTCATGACGCTTATGTTATAGTGAAAATACATGGATACGCCGATAAAAATCTCAAATGTCACAAAATATTACGGACATTCTAAAGTGGCTGCAGTGCACAAGTTGTCGCTCGCTATTCAACTCGGTGAGGTATATGGATTGCTTGGTGCGAATGGCGCAGGTAAGACTACAACGATACGCATGATATTGGATTTCATTCGACCGACCTCGGGCACCATTCAGTTGCTTGGAAAAGGCAATCAGCAAAAAGGTCCACAATTACGTGCTCGCGTCGGCTATTTGCCGGGCGATGTAGTATTGCCGAAAGGGCTCACCGGGCAAGAATTCTTAACATATCTCGGCAGGCTGAGCGGCAATGTTGATCATGCCTACATGCGTCAACTTACGAAGCGTTTTGAAGCGCAGCTTGGTAAGAAAATGAACGAGCTTTCAAAGGGAAACCGTCAAAAAATTGGTATTGTGCAGGCCTTTATGCACCAGCCTGACGTACTTATTCTGGATGAGCCAACGAGCGGCCTCGACCCTCTTATGCAGGAAGAGTTTTACCGAACGGTCAGTGAAGCGCAGGAGCGCGGTGCGGCCATTTTGCTGAGTAGCCACAGCTTTGAAGAGGTCGAACGCATGTGTGATAGGATCGGAATTGTGCGGAAAGGAAAGCTTGTTTACGAAGGTTCAGCGACTAAGGTGTTGGCCACACAGAAGCCGCGCTGGCGAGTGACACTTAAACACGAAGGTGACGCCGCCAAGCTCAAGACTAACTCGGCGCTTATAGTCATTGATGCCAAACAGGCGAGTCTATCAGTTGAGCCTGCGGGAACGATAGAAAAGGCGTTAGCCGCGTTATCACACTACCCGATTATATCGATGACAACCAGTCAACACGGCCTGGAAGATGAATTTTTGCACTTTTATGAAGAGGAGGCTTCGCGATGAGGGCTGTAATACTGTGGGAACTCAAACGCCGCCGGTTTTTCGTGCTGTGGTGGACGCTTGGAATTGCCAGCCTCATTGCTGTGACGGCGCTCGCATATAAGGCAATCGGCAGCGATGCCAAGCAGCTCAATTCGACGTTTGACAGCATTTCTTCATCGGCGGGCGGATTTTTTGGCGGCAGCGACTTCTTTTCGCCGATTGGCTATATGAGCTCACAGATTTACTACATCCTGTTGCCGATCCTGGTTATTGTTATGACTTTGGTGTTGGCATCTGGACTCATGAACCGTGACGAAAATGACGGCACAGTTGAGTATACGCTGGCACGACCAATAAGCCGCCGCCAGTTATTATGCGCCAAAGCGATTGTCGGGCTAACTGTGGCTGTGGCCGTTTGTGCGCTGACTTATTTCGTAACGTTCGCGACCGTCCACATCGCTGGTATTAAAATAGACCAGGCAAATTTGCTTATGACTCATCTGCTATCGTTTACATTTTCCGCTTCTTTCGGCGTAATTGCTTTTGCACTCATGGCGTTTAGTCAACTGACACGAAAGGCTGCGACAAGCGTTGCGATTGTTCTAGCATTTGGCGGCTATGTAATTTCATCGCTGGCTGGACTGGTGCATTGGCTTGAGGCTCCAGCAAAGTTCATGCCATACCACTACTACGACACGGTCGGTCTGCTTGGTGGGCACATTGAGCGCGGGCTAACTATATATCTCGTAGGTGTGATCGTTATACCCGCCGCTGTGGCTATGATTGGCTATTCACAACGAGACATCGGAGAATAATGAGGTATTCCAGTTTGGACGTCTTTTTATTTTGCTCTAGGGTTTGTATATGTTGCACTGGTTAGGGTCCTTTATGCTTGAATCTGTTACTATTGTGTTATGAATATCACCACAAAACTAAACGAGTTGGGGTGAAACCGTTTGGATTGGCGGCAACACTACGCTCACGGGAACTCGAAGTTACTCTGTCGCAAAGTTGGAATACTGCAAAACATGGATTTCAAACGAATAAAAATCAGCACAGCTGTTCCTCTTGAGAATGCTGACCAGATTCGCCATGCACTTCGGCGAGGCAGGTGCTGGTAGCATCGGCGAATATTCCTTTTGCAGTTTTTCAGTTACAGGCAAGGGCAGATTCATGCCAAACGAAAACGCCAATCCACATATCGACGGAGCCAACAAATTGGAAGTAAACATCCAAGCGCATAATCTAGGTACTAAAAGCACAGAAGTCAAAATCAGCCTGCAACAAATCATTTCTGCAGTGGCACACAAGGTGCAATCCGACGAAATCGACTTCGGTATTCTTGTGTGCGGACTGGCGTAGGTGTAGAAATCGGTGCAAACAGATTGAGGGGCATACGAGCTTCATTATGCAGCGTGTCGACTCGGCAGGGTGTTTCTGGCCTGTTGATTTTGAAGGTCTTACTGTACTATTAAAAACATGACAAATATCGAACAAACTACTACTGTCCTCCTATTTGATTGGAGCGGTACCATTAGCGACGATAGGCAGCTCGTCTATGAAACCAACCAAAGACTTTTGGAGGCTTACGGGCGGCCGCGTCTTAGTCTTGCTGAGTGGCGCGACGGGCGAGAGGGATGGAATGCAGGAAATTTCCTGGCAAAGGAACTTAACTTACCGATTGTCGAGCTGTACAAACAGTTCTCAGAATTACTTGCCAAGACAAAGGTTGAGCTGGGGGAGCCTGAGCCCTACGTTGGTGCTATCGAAGCCTTTAAGAGATTATCAGAAGGTAGGCGTATTGAAATTATCAGCTCGCATCCACAGGAGCACCTCGAGCGAGAGGTTCGAGCTTATGATATTAGCGCGTATGTACAAAACATACGCGGCAGCGTCAGCGACAAAGCTCCTGTTATAAGAACGGCGATCCAAGAAGCGGGCATAGATCCAACGCAGATTCTTTACATTGGTGATACCGTGCAGGATATACATGCTGCACGGTACGCGGGTGTCGGTATTGCTTCGGTAACCTACGGCTATCATACAGAGGAACTATTACGGGCAGAGCGACCAGATATGCTAATAGCTTCGTTGGACGAGCTAGCCTCCCAATTAGGTAGCTAAGAAGACGGGAAAATTACATCTTTCAAAGAATTTATAGGGTTGGAATAAGTCGCATAAGGTGCACCAAGCACGAAATCACATCTGTAAACAGCCGTCACTCGCACGACAACTAGGCGTGAAGCGGTCTGTGTTCGGGCTTCACCGCTAGGCGCAATTATTGAAACAAGCGTAATCGCTAATCAATGATCGGCTCTTTACTTGTTATAATTCCACTAACAGCTATTAATTCTAGCTGGCGGGGAACTTATCAGGCATACTGTACGTATAAAGAGTATGGAAAAAGAAAAGACAATCATTCAAGAAGTGCTTGATGGTGCCGATCGTTACGAAGAACTCGTTAACGCGTACCATATCGGATTAATTATTCACTGTGAACATTTGGTGGGCGACCGCGATGATGCGGAGGATATTGCACAGGAGGCATTTATTAAAGCGTATATGCAACTCGGCAAGTTTAACCCCGAAAAGGCGCGTTTCTCCACTTGGCTGTACCGTATTGCTACCAATTTGGCGATTGATTTTTTGCGATCACGCAGGCGGCATGTTGACGTTTCAGATATTGAAGCTATTGCCGAAGCAACTATGCCGCGATTTATCGAGGCTGAACGTCAGACGGAAATAATCCACGCGGTTGAGGGGTTAAAGCCGCCAGAATTTAGGCAAGTTATCGAGGCGTATTACTGGCGCGGAGAAAGTTATCAAGACATTGCCAACGCTATGAATACACCGATTAATACCGTACGGTCACGTATTCGACGAGCAAAATTGCAGCTGAAAGGAATATTGTCATGAAACCGACTGTCGAACAAGAGTTACTCGCTGTCACCGCTCGCCGCCGTCCCAATACTGCATTTGTAACGGATACAATGCGGGCCGTGCGCAGCCAAGCGGCACGCGCTGCTTTCGAGCGTAACCTTAATGGTATTAAAAAACCTAAACGTAGGAATGGGGGTTTGCTCGCTAAATTTAAGCAATTACCCGTAGGGGTTGTTGTGCTTGTTATGCTGCTGGTGGCAGTAGGTCTAAGCGGGGCAGTGTACGCCTTTGCTCGATACGCACCCGATCTCGTAAAAATTACAAATTCGGCAATAACTTCTCGTGGCACAAAAGCCTATTGGGCACCTGCCTTTACAAACTGTACAACAGATGGAACGCAGAAGTTTGAACGTAATAAGAACGCCTCCCAACTTTCCGATGCAGATGTGCAAAACCTTATTACAGCGCGCTGCGAAGAGGATATCGTAGATGGCTTTGTATCGCGCATTTGGCCTACATATGGCACTAACAAAGTCTGGAAAGACGGTGATACGATTTACTATGCTCGCCCAGATGCGATTGGAACACTCCGAAGTGTCTCTAAAGCGAATGTAGTGGTGAATGAGAGTGCATCGGGCACGCAACTAAAAACTTATAATGCCCAGCCTAACCAACAAATAACCGCGTATGCAAACGGCGTAAAAGTGCCACTCAGCAGCATTAAAGCGGGGGATACCGTATATGTCATCACGCGGGTTTCAGATATATACACCATGCCTTTTCATGCTGACTCTTCTGGTTCTGTGGAATATATGGCACCAACTACTCAAACGCCGCCCAAAACAGTCGGAGCAATTGGTATTGTCAAACTGTCTCAGCCTTTGCGCTACTACGGTGGCTTGCAGAACGGCTTGACCGAACTGCCGCCTTGTATGGGTAACGCCGGAGAGTATTGCCCAAGCACTGCAAGCATTGACGTATATCCGCGTGAAGGGGGAGAAGGCGCTGTCAATCCACAACTGGTAGACGTTGACCCGAGCAAGAATCGTGAAATAAGTGGCATGGTTACCGAACTCAATGACGCTACACTCAAGTTGCGAAGCAGTTCGGGCAAGATCTATATGGTTAGCGTACCAGGCGATGGTTTCAGCCAGTACAACAGGCAATATGCTCCAGCTTATAGCGATGATGCAACTCTTCGTATCGGCTCCAACGTTTCTGTTTTATATAGCATGTCAGCAAAAACCAGTGCCCAGAATATTAGTGCAAGCCAAGTTATCAAAGTGAGGTTAATGCTCGACGGCGATGTAAAACAAGGCACTGACCAACAATACTAATATTAGGCCTGTAAGCCACAGATGGCCCTATGTATACCATGTATGGCCGCTTGATTTGATTAAGTAATTATAGATAATTGTAGTATAAGATGCCAAAAATTATCGAGCTACGAGGGTTGGATACCCTAGAAAACTTTGCTGAAGAAATGCATGGTCAGTTTCTTTGGCACGGCACGCCCGTGCCGCCAGCAGTCATGGGAAGTGAAATTATCCCAATGCAAGGTATGCGACGTGCATCATCGGGCGTGCTAGAGCCTTACGGTGACAGAACGGTTGCACTGAGCCCATCACTTTTGGAGCCGACTGAGCGGGCGTTCTTTAAACCAAAGTGCCACATTCTACAATTATCGGGGGTCATATGGCCGAGAAATGTGGTGGCAGGCCGAGCCAACCATAAAACGGCAAATGTTATCACCATTACAACCGACAGGGTAATGAAGGCGTTATTCTCGTTCAATGCCGAGGGCCATGTCTACGGTGCGGCAACCGGCACTGCCCAGCCAGTGACTTTGGAGACAAAATCCGGATACGGTGACTGGGATGAATATATTTCTTACGACAGGATTCCTATTGCGGTTCACGCCTCATTTGGATTCGATGAGTTACGCGCTCAAGCCAGGCATATCATTGTGGTGTTAGAGCCCGATGAAGCTGCCTTTGCAGAAGTTGAAAGTATCGCAGAGGCTAATCCGCAATGGGATCCTGCGGCTGTTATCGATCACTCCCGAAGTTTGGGAATGCTTGTGTGTTCAATTGCTGAATGGGAAGCGTATGCGAATTGGCGTACGCCGGCTACCGTATAGCTGATGGGATCCATTGCTAGATGGTCTTTTGGTCGATATTAATGGAGTATCGACAGAAACAAGGTGACGCACACCCTAAAACAGAATATGGGAACGAGATAGTGCGCGGCTTCTCTTGAATGTAGCTACAGTATTTATTCAACCCTGCAATAAATAACCAGAATTAACTAATTTGAGCTTCGAGCGCGGTTACGCTATCACAAATCGTGTTGCACCAATTTGATAAGATTATGTTATGCAAATATACGAAGTTTTCATTTCAGCCGAAACTAAACCACAGGCACATAAGATTCTCGACTCGCTACTCGCAAAAAAACTTGCCACCGGCGGTCAATTTCTAGAATCACCCGCTAAGTTCCTCTGGAAAGGCGAGGTCGCAGAAATGAACTACATTACAATTACATCTTTTACGACTGATTCAAAAAGACAAGCACTTATTGAGGATATTGAGGCGATATCTGAAGAAGAAATTCCCATGATTCGTTTCGTAGCAATAGAAACGAATGAGAAACTCATGAATTGGGTTCAGCAGACCCTAGAATAGTTGTACTCTCAGCAATAATGCCGCGCCAAAATTTAGAAGGTATTGTGGGTGTGGTAATTTTGGCATACGATGTAATTAATGAAAAGCGAACCCTAATTGGCCTTGCAGCATCTGGTATTCTGCTATTGGGAGTCATTGGAGGTGCTAACAATGCTCAAACTCAGAACTCGAATACTCCAAAGAATGCCGCCGCCGCTTCTTCTCCAACTATCAAGGCTACGACTGCGCCTAAGGCTAAGCCAATTTGCGATGGTACTTCGGTAACCGCAGACTGTACTGTGGGCGGAGTAAATTATAGTACCTATGTTTATCATCCAGCCATAGCGGAAAAATCACATACAGAAACCGTGACTACTTATCAAAAGCAAGTTACGGGGCATTGCACTTTGTGCAATGATGGAACATACTCACCCTCCTGCGCAACGGGTCGAGGAGCCTGTTCGTATCATGGTGGTGTACAAGAATGGAATGCCCCAGAGTATACTAATTCACCTACATATAGCACTAATACTATTATTGATGCGCCCGCCCAAGCGGCATATTACGATAAAGTTGCTGAGTAGTCACCCCAATCAACAGATTCCTGCTCTGTTATTTGAGGCAGCAAGATATGCTGCCAGCGCAAGAAATGTATCGGATTGAGCAGGACGAGGCCATGGGCGAGTATCTTATATATGCGGCAAGTTTGCAAGCGAAACTGTTTAGGTTGGTGGCAGCGCTACGCTTATGGGAGCTAGAAACTATTCTGCCGCTGGATTGGAATAAAGTCGCACGAGGCGCACCACGAACGAAATCACATCTGTAAACAGCGGTCCGTTCGGCACGCTTTTTTATTTCTATCAGAAAATAAGTTTTGTAGCCATCCGGATAGCGTATTATTAGACCATGAAACTATTCATCTTCACCCCAAATGCCAACACTCTCTTTACGCCGGAACAACTTGCCGACTTGAAAGCCGCCGGTGATGTTCATCTCATCACCGAAATTAAGCCATTTACTGAAATTGCAGAACTTTACGAAGGCAACGAGGACCGTATAGTTGCCATCGATCCCGACTTCAGCGACTGGAGTTTCCCGAACGATGTCATAGATAAAATACCGAATCTCAAAGCAATCGTGCTTCAAACCACCTCGTTTAGCTGGGTAGACATTGAATACTGCAAAGCAAAGAACATTCCGGTAATGAACCTACGCGGCTTTTCAAGCATTGCTGTTGCCGAATGGGGTACAATGGTAGCACTCGGCCTTGCTCGTCGTCTGCCGGAAGTCATTAGAGACGGCTGGAAGGCTGACTACGACAAGCACCGCGGCATCGAGCTTCGCGGTAAGAAAGCTGGTGTGATCGGTCTTGGAGGAATCGGAACAGCCTTTGCTAAAAACATGGCTGGTCTGGGCATGGATGTGCAGTATTGGTCACGCCAAGCCCGTGATGAGCGCTTTACCTACGCTTCGCTTGAATATCTTATGAAAACTTCTGACGTTGTATTTGTTTCATTCGCCATCAACGAAGAAACTACCAAACTCATAACAGATGAACTACTCCAAACGCTCAAGCCGTCGGCTATTTTCGTGAGCCTGGTGAGCGCTGTGGAGAAGGCCTACAACCAAGAACTGCTGCTTGAAATGGTCAAGACTGGCAAACTCTATGGCCTTGGTTACGAGCAAGAAAAAGGCACATTTGGCGGCCACGAAGGCAACGTTTGGGATGGCCCAGCGTTGGGGTGGTGTACGAATGAATCAATGAGCAAGAATGCCGAGCAATGGGTTGAGGCGACCGTTGCGGCAGCTAAAGGTGAATATGCGACGAGGGTAAATTAGTATGGACTATAGGAACCTTAAAAAGAAATTCGTGTTACCGCAAGACTACCAAGCGCCACAAGAACTAACTTTTGATGATCTTGTAGCACGACCGCTTAAAAGAACAGATTTGAAGGACGATATAGACGGTGTTAATTCAAGCCTTGAGTTAATCCGTAAGACTCGTGGTGGTTTGTGGCCAAGCGAGCCAGTAACCGAAGAGTTTGACTTGCTTGATCTTGCCTGGCATGAGCGTGAATTCCGAGATGCAACCTCGTTTGCTTACGTTGTATACGCCACGGACGGCAGATATATTGGCTGCTTTTACCTTTACCCCATGGGAGAACGCACTGAGCTGACAGAAGATCGGCTGCAATATGACGTTGATGCGAGCTGGTGGGTAACGGCAGAGGCTTACGGGCAGGGCTACTATAAGAAGCTCTATAAAGCCTTACAGGAATGGATGACGAATGACTTCCCGTTTGAGAAGGTGTATTACTCGAATAAGGGAATACCCGCATAGGGTTAGAATCCCATGACCACCACCTAATGTGACGCTTATTCCAACCTTTGGAGGCGATCGTTCACTCAAGCTCGCCCGCCTCCGTTTACATATCCGCTAGCTTCCGCTAGACTACTCTCATGTCCTTCTTCATTGGCGCCGGCCTCATCCTCGCACAAGGCGACAAGTTCGTCCTTATTAAAGAAGTCCGCAATGAAAAGGCAAATCTTTACAACTTGCCAGCCGGAACACTCGAAGTTGGCGAAGATCTTATCGAATGTATTACGCGCGAAGCTAAGGAAGAAACCGGCGCTGATATAGCACTTGAATGTTTCGTAGGAATTTACCAAACGGTCATCGCCACTGGCAGTAACGTTGTATTCACGATCTTTGCCGGCCATGCGCCGAGCAATGCAGTTTTTCATTCCGATGAGCACGATGTTATCGAAGCCTTAACGTATGAAGAAATCGTGGAACTCGACAAAGCCGGTAAACTTCGTGCCCCAACCATCCTCAAAGCCATTGAAGATTACCGCGCCGGCCAAAAGTTGCCGCTTACTGTTGTACAATCCTGGCACATTGCAGAGCTGGCTTCGATAACGGTCGAGAAGAGCCACTAGATTTATGACGCAGCCGGACATGACCAGAATAAACGCCAGCATTACGGATCGCTCGAACGTCTTTTATTGGCAAACCGACCGTTCGGTTACACCGGCCGAGACGGGCGCGATCTGGGCTGACCGGCAATCTTTGCAGCATTTTGGGCTGGAATAATTTACCTTCATATAAGAAGGCGAGAGTTTAAGGTATGATTATTTCATGACCATCCAAGAAATAGCCGCCAAAATAA
This sequence comes from Saccharimonadales bacterium (SeqCode), assembly GCA_035478775.1. GTDB lineage: Bacteria > Patescibacteriota > Saccharimonadia > Saccharimonadales > UBA4665 > CAMLQK01. Next base: position 20,379 of record DATIJG010000012.1, read on the forward strand.
AAGAGCGTACCTTTAAACGCAGCCCCATTCTAATCGCCATCGATGGCTTCGGCGGTGCCGGCAAGTCAACGACCGCGCAAAAGCTGAGAGACGAACTGGGCAATGCTTACCTCATCGCCATCGACGACTTCATCCTCAAAGAAAAACTACAGGAGCAAACTGCCGACGAAACTTACTTTGATCGCAAACGTCTAGAAAATGAAGTACTCATGCCTGCAAAACAAGGCGAGCCAATAAAGTATCGCCGGCTCGAATGGATTGAGAATAAGATCGGTAACCCCATCGAAGTCCCGGTGGTTGCTTATCTTATAGTCGAGGGCATATCGACGTTTCACCCGGACATCGCAAAATACTTTGACTTTAAGATTTGGGTTGATACGCCGATTGAAGTCGCGAAGGGGCGTGGCCTTGCACGAGATGCCGGCAACGAAAACGCGGTGCACTGGGATTTGTGGGCGGCCAACGATTTGCTGTATCAAGAAAAGTATCATCCTGAGCAGCGCGCGGATTTTATCGTAGAAAACAGCGAGCTGGGTGGCCCAACAGTATTTCAAATTTCTGTGCCAGAATATAAGGCTAATGAAAAGCCGGACTTTCTGAAGGTCGGCAAAAAGTTTGATCGTTGGCTCGAAGAAAACTTCACAAACGAAGACATCGTGTTACGCTGCCTTGGTGTTCAAGATCATCCGGGCAAAACGCTGGATCAGCTCGCCGATAGTATCCTTAAAACAGGTACGGACAAATACGATCTTAATCGAACAGGCCAAGGCTACAATGTTGGAGCAGAGCAAGGCAAGCACATCGATTTCTTCGGAACGCCAATAAAAGTGCGAAAAGGCACAAACATTTTTGCCTCAGAATTACTTAGCGACTTTCATGATGGCGCTTTAGGCGACCGCGGCTATGCCATTCGCATCGATCTCGTTATCGTCTACGACGCCAGCAAACTCGTAAACGTTGAGCACTTATACGGCAAAGATATTCAAGAAAGCGACGGCTTCGTTTTTCGCGATCCAGAAAATAAAAAGGATGCGTTGCTGGCCGTTCTAAAGATTTACTGACCGAATACGGGACATGATTAAAAGATGTTTTCCTTTACGGCTAAAACTTATTACCGAGGCACAATATCGCGCGCAAATCGAAGCGGCGTACAATCTGCGCAAGATTGGTAAAACGGCGACCATCGACGCACCGTATGCAAACATCTCGCTGCTCGATAGCATTGTTGAGCCAAAGAGAGCAGGATCTTTTTTTGGATTGATAGTATACTGGTCTCATGTGGTTTGCCCTTTCTCTTCTCGCGCTGTTTATGTTGTCTTCGCGGCGCACCGCGGAAAAGAAAGCAGCAATGGGTGTCGACAGTATGGCAATGGCTTGGTTGCAGCAGACTGTAGCATTACCGCTCATCGTAGCATCTCTGTTTTTTGCTAAGTTCTATTGGCCCAGCCAGCTGCCGGCTTTCTTCTGGGAATTATTAGCACTGTACGTCGCATTGCAAGCTATCTACCTCTATTGTTACTATCGAGCGATTGCCATTGCCGATATTAGCTTTGTGGCGCCACTTATGACGCTTTTTTCGGTAGGTAATATGCTTGGTGCTTACTTTATTCTTGGACAGACACCCTCGGTATTTGGTGCGGTCGGTGCGGCGCTAATCTTGGTTGGAGCCTGGGTTATTGCCCGCGCCAAACAGCGCGCCAGTGAAGAAGAAGAGATAGCTACACACAAAACGGCGTTTATATTAGTTGTGGTCGCTATCGTTGTCTGCAGTATTTTTTCGAATATTGAAGTTAAGATGCTGCGCATGAGCAATCCAACCAGCTACAATTTCTATACTTCATTGCTAACGATACCATTTGTTATTGCGACAAGCGCGATGATTATAAAAAGTCGCCGCCAAAGCATCAAGACGTATTGGGGCAAGGTACACACCAGTGTTAGCAGAAATACCTGGCCGCTTATCATTGTAGGCATAACCTACACGGTGAATATGCTCGCAACGTATCAAGCTAAAGTAACTGCTCCGAACCAAGCATATGTAGGCTCCATCAAGGCGGCCTCGGTGCTGCCAGTAGTTGCACTTGGCGTATTCTTTTTCCACGAAAAAGTTTCGCGCAAACAGTGGATTGGCATTGGTTGTATGCTAGCGGGCCTTGCCGTTATGGCTGTCAATCTTTAGATGCATGAGGTCGGAATAAAGCCTAGAAATATAACGACTATCCCAGGCCTATTGCATGTCCTTATTGGAAATAAGTAAAAGCTATTGTAGACTAGCAAAATGCTCAAGGAAAATAGAGAACTTGCTGACGGCCATGAAGGTGAGTCGGCCACAAGGCTGTCGATTATAAAACCAGGCGAGATAAGACCGGAGTTGAGGTCTGGCCTTCTGGACTTTGATAAAAAGGTTGAAACGGAGATAAGTGATCATCCGTCTTGGTATGAACACCTTGAAGAAGATGCTTGGGACACGATGATAAACCAATCGGCGACCCTGGTTCTTGAAGATGCAGATGACACAATCTTGGCATACGCGGCGGTTAAGCTGGTACCTGAGCCAGGGGTGCTCGTTGCCTCGGGTTTTGGCATGATCGGAAAGCAAGCTATATGCGAGATCGCAAGTATAGCTGCTTATCCACCAAAACAGGGTTACGGGAAGCAACTCCTTGGATCGATTGAACAATTCGCGCATCGCTGTGAATTTGACTATATAATGATGCATGCAAGCCACAATAACGACTCGGCTAACATCGCCTACGCAAAAGCGGGCTATTTACCGTACGAAGTTGCTTATCCATACAAGCGTGGAACGTCATACTACAGAGGATATGATTATGATGGCTATAAAATCATGCATGTTAAATACATAGGCGGCGACCAGCGATTGCAGCGATGGCAATCGATATATCGCGCTAGTAATGTACTGAGAGACTTATCTCGTGATATCCAGGGTATAAAACCATCGGCCTACCCAGAGTGGACAAAGGGTGTTGATGACTGCGTAGAGTCATTCCAAAAGAATAATGGGATTCCCCATGATCACGCTTTATCAACCAATGAGAAGATTCAGGCTGTAGCGCAACTTAGACTTTGTGGTTGGTACGATGCAATTGAACCATTGCGTAAGGTAAGATCATTGGCTATAGCTGATATCTATAGCGACAGCACATTTCCTGCCAGTCGGCATGATTTTATCCATAATCGAATTGAAGATGATGAATTAGTACGTCGCCAAAGCAAAATGGCTCAGTACATACTCTCAAAATTGAATATCTTATCTCCAAAAGAAGCAAATGTAGTTGACTTTGAATCATATTTCTTAACTAATGACGCATATGATGCCCTTCGCGCTAGAATATCTGCAGATCCTCAAGAGATATCGATACCTATCCTAACACCAAGCTTTGGCCCCACGCCGCCTGAAGGTTTAGCTCGAGTAACTGTAAATGTGTTGCAGACAGGGTTTAGGGACGATAAGGCTTGAGACAAGCTGGCTTGAGTTATCAAAGAAAGGTTAGTGAAAACTAAAGAGGCTCAAAAACTAATTGAGCCCCTTTGCGGTATGCCGAGCTATCTTGGATTACGAAATAGTAGAGTTCCAGAGCCAGCCAATATTTCGTGATTGGCTCACGACTCACGGGAAAGACGCCGATGGTATTTGGCTTAGAATATATAAGAAAGCCTCAAATGTGGCTTCGATAACGTATGCTGAAGCGCTGGATGAAGCTCTGTGCTTTGGATGGATTGATGGGCGATGGGAGGCGGCTTATGACACGCCTACTGATATGCAAGTCCCCGGTTATTTTCTTAAAGCGCTTAAAAAACATCCTAAAGCCGAGTCATTTTATGACACGCTTAATAAAGCCAATACATACGCTATCGCCTGGCGCCTACAAACTGCCAAGACCGAAGTAACATGCATGCGACGAGCAGAAAAAATTATTGAAATGCTGAACGCGGGCAAAAAGTTACATTAGTTGTTAATTGGGTTAGAATCCCATTTGTTCAATTGTTCTGCTAAGATATGAGTATGTCAGATAGTTGGAAAGAGCCTCAATTCGCAAAAGAGTACATGGATGGGGCGAACAACATGTCCCTTAATTGGTACGAACACTTCGTCAATGCTGCATCTTTGTGGTCACTCATACTCAAAGAAACTAATACCGTTCTTGACTTCGGCTGCGGGCCAGGAGAATTTACGGCGCAGCTAAAGGAAAAAGGGTATGCGGTTAGCGGTTGTGATGGCTCTGAGGCTATGGTCGAGCTTGCCGAGGCTCATTATTCGGATATTGACTTCTTTGTTTGGGATGGCACTTCGCCAATCTCAGACGACAAACGCTATGACGCAATCGTTACAAAACTGACACTCCACTTTGTTGATGATCTTGCTGTATTAGCGCGTAATTTTGCACCAGCATTACAGCCTAATGGTAGCTTGATCATATCTGTTCCGCACCCAATGTCGACCATGCCAAAAGCGAATGGAGAGTACTTTGAGCAAGTGCCCTATGACACCGAGATTGGTTCATACGGAATGTATGTAACGATGATTCATAGGAGCGTACAGGACTATATAAATCCTTTCCTGAATAATGGGTATGTTATGACGGCTATCGTTGAGCCTATAATTCCTGACGACATTATTAAGAAGTACAATGTTGCGGAGGGGTATGCTGCTATTCCAAGGCGGCTCAATCTCAGGTTTAAGAGGGCATAAGCCTTGCTATTTGCTTAGTAGATATTCTCGACAAGGGTAAGGTAAAATAGAACAAAATGCGCGAAAGATCTCCACAAACACTCAGCGAAACCGACCGACGCCTTGTTGCTGTGTGGGCGGCTGACTGCGTTGAACGGGTTTTGGGGCTATTTGAAGCTGAGAAGCCAAATGACAACCGTCTTCGAGCTCTTATTACCCGGACTCGCGCCTTCGCTCGCGGAGAGCTCAGTATTGCCGAAGAAATTCGTCGCCGCTTTACTGGTGGTGTCGGCGCAGGTGAGGTGAAGTCCTTGGCTGCAAAAGCCGTTGCCCGTGCCGCCGGACAAGCTGTCGCCGTCTGCCATATGGGCGCGCATGCATTAAGTGCTGCTGCTTGTGCCGCCAACGCTGCCGGCCTTGCAAACCCGGGTCGGCCAGAAGTCGTTGAAAACGAAATTCGCTGGCAGCTCGGCCATATGTCGCCAGAAGTCCGTGCCGCTCTACGGACTCTTCCGCCTGTCGGCGAAGATTCGTCAGGCCCCCTGGGCCCGGGCTTGAACACTTCGGGTCAACTCGGCGCTATCATTCGTACACTGCAAGCTGGTCTTCGCACAGATTGATCGGACTCTCTCGGGTAGCAACAGGAATAGACGGCTTCGCCAAAAAGGCTTCAAGGGGGAAGGTGCATGATATTATAAGGTTGATAGTAACGTGACTGAAATCAAAATGCTTAGCAGTGATGGGCAATAAATTAGACGGGCAGATTGAAAATACTGACTGGCCAGCAACTAAGGCGGCTAGCTCTGAACTAAATATGTTGGAGGCTGCTTTTCGTTTAGCGGTTGACGAGCAGTATTCGAGGTTCCCCCGCGAAGAAGCTGCATTCCGGCGCATGTATGCCCGACATCAGCGTTGGGCTTGGGCTTACGGGGCTAAGTATAGGATGCTTAGCACTTGGCGGGCCGTAGGCAAGTCTATGCATGCACATCGCAAGACATTTTTGCTTACCTCTGCAGGATCGGTAATCGTCTTATTGGCGGGCGGCGCTGGGTTAACGTTTTTGTTGCCTCGGCCAATGCACTATTCGTTCAGTGCTTCGGCGCATTGTGCTGCCAGCCCTGCTTTTCTGCCATCCTCGACGGCTGTGCGGCAAACAAATTTTACAATTCGCCATGTGCCAAGTCTGACGCTTTTTCATACCACGTTGTATTCATCCCAAGTCTGTGTCACGCCGATCCGCCCGCTTCAAGGCGACCACCTTTACTTAGCTAAAGATCCTGTGAACTATCTTGGGTTACGCTTCACTCGACAAATAAAGGTAATAACTGGCAGCCTGCCCTCGGCGATGCCGGTCAAGATGAATAGCGTAGCCTTGCCACTAATTATACCGGCGGTATTTAAGCTTACTGCGCCTGACACGACTTTTGGGTACGAACTTGCTGCTAATAGCAAAACTACCTCCTGCCAATTACAGGGAACTATGGTGCGATGTTTGCCCGCGAAGTTGCAGCTTGCATATGGCAGCCACTACTCGATAAGACTTATCCGTACTTTTCAGGGCCAATCGGCCGACACGGTGTTAACGAGAAGCGTCCAGACGATGAGTGCGACCTCGGTTACGGCTTCCAGTATTGCGCCGGGAGGCACAGTATATGACAGCCCCAACCAACTGACGTTGACAACGAACAACGCGCTCCAATCAATCGGCACGGTCAGCCTGCGGGCAAGCCTGAACGGCGTAACGCAAGATGTACCCGTGCATAGCAGTTTCAAAAATAACACGATTACAGTAAGTTTTGCATCTGCGTTGCCCCGGCACGCCGCATTGACGCTCCATCTTGACCAGCTAACTGCCGTCAACAGCAGCCAACTCGAAGCTGCGTATAGTTTACCTTTCACGACATCTGGCGGGCCTAAAGTAACAGGGGTAAATATTGCGGCCACAAACGTTGACTTGCGCCCGTCGGTCGTGATCTCATTCGACCAACCCTTGTTATCAAATCAGGCCGCAAGCGGGTTGGTCACACTAGCGGCTAACGGAACAGCACAGCCAATTAGTGCCAGTATTAGCGGCAATAACCTCATAATTACTTTGTCTAGGGAAGTGCCGGTCTGCGCTCGGCTTAATTTGGCAACGACAGCCGGCGTGCAAAATTCATATGGCATTTCCGGTGATGGTGCTTGGTCGTTTTCGGCTCGGGCACGATGTTACACGACCTTTAGCCTCGGTGCTTCAGCTCGTGGCCGTCCAATAACCGCTTACCAATTTGGCAGCGGCAGCACCTTGATAGTGTATATGGCCGCTATGCATGGCAACGAGTCTAACACAAGTAGCTTGTTGCAGCAGTGGACCAGGGCGCTCAATGCCGATCCCGACCGAATACCGAGTGACCATACTCTTGTTGTGATACCAGAAGTCAACCCTGATGGTGTAACGGCAAATATCCGGCAAAATGCGGACAATATTGACTTGAATCGCAATTTTCCTGCCAATAACTGGCAGACCGTGGTGACTGAACCGGGGGGAAACGGCCAGCCCACGAATCAGGGTGGCTCCTCGCCGCTTAGCGAGCCAGAATCGCGTGCCATTGCCGACTATATTCAGGCTCATCGGCCGCGGTTGGTGCTAACCTATCACAGCGCGGCCGCCGTTGTAGAGGCAAACGATGCCGGCGACTCTGATGCCCTCGGCGCCACATATGCCAAGCTATCGGCCTACAAAAACGTCCCAACTTTTGCCATAGGCGATACTTTTGACTACAGCACGACAGGTGCCATGGAAGACTGGATGCATGACAAGCTAGGTTTGCCAGCACTCGTAATCGAGCTGCGGACAATGACGTCCAGTGAATATAACACGAATATCGCTGCGATGTGGGCTATGACGCGGTCTTGATGATTTGGCCAGCCGGGAAACTGAAGAAAAAGCAAAAACGCACATGCATGAACTTTATCCGCCGCTTTTGGCAAGTACGACCACGCCCGCAATATAAAAAATGATGACAAAAATAGAATCAAGGCCCATGCCTAAGAACTGCCGTCGCGGCCTAAAGATAAGCCCGACGATATAAATTGCGGTTAGCAAAATGCCCATCGCGGCAAACCAAATGTCACTGGCATTCGCGCTCTGGATAACGGCTTTACCTGCGAAGGCATCTGCCAAAATAAACAATGCGGGCATAAAGGCGTTACCACCAAAGATGTCGCTCATTGCCAGTTTATAATCGTTGAGGCGTATAGAGGCAATGCCCGTGCTAATGTTTGGCAAAGCGCCGGCAAGCGCGATAAAGGTGGCGGCAAATAAACCGCTGCCGATGTTATATTCGGTGGCTAGTTGGCTGCCGGTGGTCGCGAGGGCGTAGCCAGCGCCAACCGTTGCCAGTGAAGAGACTGTTAAAGCCGCATAGATTTTGAACATTGAAGCGCGTTTTAACATCGGATGGTTGATTACAAGTCGGCGTTCATGGTGCTCGCGGCCGGGAGCACCTTTGAGCGCTTCTGCCCTCCAGGGCAATCCGTTGCGGGCTTTATATACCAGCCATAAACCACTTGTCCAAAGGAGAAAGATAAGCACCGACGCAAAGCTGTTATGGGTGTGCGGTAATACTATGGGTGTACGTGCGGCGATCATTGCACCGGCAGTCACTACAATAACCAAACAAGCTTCCAGCACTAAAGATAATGACGCCGCTGCGAAAGTGAGTGGTTCTTTAAGTTTCATTTTGGCGTCTAAAATACTCAGCACCACCGTTTGTATAGCAATACCTCCTATCAAAGTTCCGACAACGACATCATAGTGATGCTGCCGGGCTGCGGTGACGGTTACAGCCGCCTCGGGCAAGCTGGTGACAATACCTAAAATAAGAAGGCCGCCAAAGGTACTGCCAAGGTTATACTTATTGTCGATCGCATCAGTGGAACGCGTTAACCACACGCCGGCAAACCACGTAATAAGCGCTGCGATAACGAAGACAAGAAGTGTTGTGGCATGGGACATACTATAACTATAGCAAGCGAAGCAGCTGCCTGGGAATAACTTGCCGCTAATTATTGCTAATTCTTTACATCAGGCTTATGCTAAAAGTATAAATAACAACAAAGGCGGAAGCATGAAGACGAATGCATTAGACAAATTGGCACTCCTTTTACTTATTATCGGTGGCTTTAACTGGGGTCTCGTTGGCTGGATGAAGTATAACTTGGTTGACAAAATATTTGGCGTAGAATCTACAATGTCGCGAGTTATTTACGCTGTGGTTGGCGTCGCCTCACTCTACTGCATATACACCCTCGTCAAGTTAATGAGCAGTTCTGCTAATAAAGTATAGCCACTTGCATATGCAAAATGGTTGGAAGTTTCTGATATAGCGTCGCTGGCCATTTCTGCTTGGCCGCGAATGTTATTATTAAACGATGGAATATAAAAGTATCCTTGGTGTTGTTGCAGTTCTGGTTGCAATCGTCAGTTATATTCCGTACTTTCGTAACATATTCACTGGTAGTACCAAGCCGCATGCTTTCTCGTGGCTTGTGTGGGGAATGCTCAATGCGATTGCGTTCGCCGGGCAGATTCACGACAACGGCGGAGCTGGCACGTGGGCGGTAGGCCTCACTGCTGCGGTAATGTTTTTCATATTCTTTTTGTCGCTACGGCGCGGTGAGAAGGACATCAGGCTTTTCGATTGGTTTTGCCTTGCCGGCGCAGGTATTGCGCTGGTTCCATGGTTTCTCACAACTGAACCGCTCATTTCTATAGTTTTCATTACGATTATTGATGCCTTGGGGTTTCTGCCGACAGTAAGAAAATCTTACAAAAGGCCGCACCAAGAAACGCTGGTTACATTTTTGCTGAGCGCAATTAAGTATTCATTGGTGATTGTTGCGCTGGAGCGATACACGCTTGTCACGATGCTGTTCCCGGCGTCGCTCGTGATTATGAACGCGCTCTTCGTGCTCATGCTCGTTGTACGCCGGCGTCAGGTTGACCTGACAAGCGTTCTTGTGCCACGCTCCTAACAGTCAATATCGATTTAGCGTAAACTATTTTGGCTTTTGGGGTATTTAGTTTGCCGGGTCACTGGTTTATGATGGGATTATAAATGGGGGTATGTCATGCGGAAAATAACCGTGCTAGAGTTTATAACTATTGATGGCGTTATGCAGGCGCCCGGCGGGCCAGAAGAAGATCCGACGGCGAAGTTTGAATTCGGAGGCTGGCAAGCACCTTTTATGGGAGATGAAGCAGTCGATGCAGTGACAGGGCCGGCGCTTAAAGCCGACGTTGAGTTCCTGCTAGGCGGCTATACATTTGAGATTTGGTCTGGCTACTGGCCGAAACATGGCGACTTCTGGCCGTTCATCAACGATAATATGAAGTACGTGCTGTCCACGACTAAGACTGAAACGAGCTGGCAGAACACCACGTTTTTGCAGAACTTGGAAGACATCAAGAAGCTGAAGAGCAAAGATGGCCCCGACCTCCAGGTGTGGGGCAGCAGCCAGCTGGTGCAGTTGCTCCTTGCAAACAATTTAGTCGACGAACTTTGCCTCATGACCTATCCCATCATACTTGGCCAGGGTAAAAAGCTTTTTGCTAATGGTGCGGCACCGCGGACATTTACCCTCATTGAAAGCCATGCCGGCAAGACCGGCGCTATCGCTACGCGTTACGCTCGGGCGGGAGAAGTTAAAACTGGCACTGTCGGTGAATAATATTCAAAACCGCCCACAAGTTTGAGCCATTGTTCGAGGGCGAGGCTCTATTTGGGCAGGCTGGGCAAAACCGAGAATCAGATTTACTGGATCGGCCATCTAGTGTATAACGCTAGATTGATAAGTGAGTTAAAGGAATGATGGACCAATGAATACTGCCGAAGCGATTACTGAAACAAAGTGTATAGATTCTACCGACCTAAACAGATATGCCGAAGGCGTGAGACAGGAATTTTTTCAGTCTTCAAAATTTGATGTCGCGGCGTTGTATGGCGGAAGCTTTGGATTTTGCACGTTTAATATACAGGGCCACCTCGGAGGTACCAGGTTTGAACTGCCTGCTAATTATGTCGACCAGCACGGAATAGACGCCCTGCCTCATGTTAGATCGGTATCTGATGGAGCTGCTAGTTATTATTACTATCCGCCGGAGAGTGCGGAAAACTACAGCCAGGTTTTAGAAAAACAAAGTTATTCCGGGGATACCCAGAAAGTCTTTAGCTACAAATTAGACGTATCTAGTGAATTTGATCGTGCCCCAAAAGAGCAAACGGTTTCCGAACTGGCGGCTATGGTAATGGAAATCGACGATCCTCGCGACGTCGTTTTTATAACCGGGTCGGGCCTATCTGAGACTACAAATAGTTCTTCGGTGCCATCTTACGAAACATTGAAAAAGCGATACGGGATCGGTAAGGATAAAGAAGCATATGAAGCATTCGCGCGTAAGTTCCTGACAGACTCACAACACGCCGATCAGGTCTTCAAGGAATTTGCTCAATTTACAGAAAGCCTTTGGGACCCGGAACCTACACTAGGGCACATTGCTTTAGCGGGTATAGTTAAGAGCCTGGGCTGCAAACCCCTCGTCCTGACAAATAATTATGACTTAAAACACGAGGGCAGCGGTATAGTGCCAGTGCGAAAATATGCAATGGGATGGCTCGATACATTAGGCTTCCAATACCTCGATGAAGTTAAAGAGCAACGCCGTAAGCAGCTTGGGAGTACGATGGCAAAATTGGCCGAACACGTACGGCTTGCTGTAATAATTGGCTGCGCTAGCGACAATAACGGCTATTTGCGTTACTTGAAAGAACAAAATCCTAGGCTGAATATCGCAGCGTTAAACTTAACAGGCTCATTACCATATCTCGACTCAAACGATTCGTTCATAGCTGGCAATGTTCAGCATACGCTCCCGAAGCTGGCTCAAGCGATCTATGGTTTTTAGGCTGAAATAACCAAAAAATAGACTGTTTGAGCCAAAAGGATACGGTATTATTAGAACATGATCCAGGTAAATAAATTACCCATAGAACAACCCAACTCCACCTAATAGTAGAAAGCATAAGTTATGAATACCAACCCCGCTGCCAAAACCATCCTTTGCTACGGCGATTCCAATACCTGGGGCCAAAAACCAGATAAATCCGGCCGCTTCCCGGCCGATGCCCGTTGGACAGGATTGTTGCAAGATGCTTTGGGCAAAGACTACTACGTGATTGAAGAAGGTTTAAGCAGCCGCACGACTGATCTAGAATATGGCCGTAAACCTGGGCGCAATGGCAAAACCTACCTAGAACCCTGTTTGGACAGCCATATGCCACTCGATTTTGTCATTCTAATGCTTGGAACCAATGACCTCAAGATAGAATTTGATCGGAGCGCACAGGATGTTGCAGAGGCCATTAAAGAGTTAATAGCGCTCGTTCAAAGCAAAACCGCAAAAGACGGGCGTGGCCCTGCCAAGGTTATACTTGTCAGTCCTATTCATGTTGACGACCAGGCACCAACCTTCGCCAAGTTCTATGTGCCAGATTTCTACAACCACGATTCAGCTTTAAAGTCACAAGCATTGGGTGCGGAATTACAAAAGGTTGCAGCCAACACTAGCTGTGCCTTTGTTGATGCGGCTAAAGTAGCGCATGCTGGCGAAGATGGCATCCACTTTAGCCAAGAAGCGCATACTGGGCTTGCGAAAGCACTCATTGAAGAAGTGCAAGCTTTGACGAAAGAGGAGAGCTAAGAAATGAGTAACATAACAGACCACATCGACGACGCAGACAGGTAACAGGTTGGAGGTTCGCACAATTCGCCAGAAAAATGTTATAATATAGTCAATGGACATACGTGATACTACCTCATTCTTTACTAATTCAGAAAGCCAGTGGTTTGTCGGACAGAACTTTCTGCAAGCTAATGGTAACCTTGACCCGGCAATGTGTGCGCTACAACAAAACGTAGAGGCAACACGGGTAGCGGCCGCACGACAGACTATCGCGGAGTCTGGGCTGACATATTACCGGGAGCATTTTGGCAAAGATGAAAATGGCAACGAACAGGCTATCATTGAAGTCCCGCTTAGTCGTGCGGTGCTAGAAACCATTTTGCAGCACGCCAGAGTTCAGGCTGAAAAAGAGCGTAGCGCAGCTATGGATTTTGACGACTATTTTGCTAGCAACGTTAACGTAGTAGATGGCAGCGATTCGGAACTCTTCAAGGGAATGATTTTTAATAGAAAACTTCAAGGTTTGCAAGTTATGGACGGCATTATAGCAGCGATTAGTGCGAAGGCTGATGAATAAAGAAAAATCGAGTTTACGCCCCACTCTGTTCAGATAACTGGCCTGTTTTTATTTTGATGGACAAACCTCGAACGCTAGGGCATTATTAGAAGCATGCAATTCGGGGTATTCCCGTAATCGTGTTACTCATCAATAAAGAAATTAAGTGAAGGGTAATCTAATGCTCGGAGATAACCAAATATATATCATCGTAGATATCGAGCTAAACGGAAAGCTGCCGGGCGAGAATTCCATACTTAGCTTGGCCGCGGTGGCCAGCACAATGCATGAAGAAGTGAGCAGCTTTTACAAGAAAGTTTTGCCGCTCGAAGGGTTATCGGCTGATGCTGAGACTATGAGTTGGTGGGAAACGCAGCCAGAAGCCTGGCAAGAAGTAAATGCCGATGCCGAACCAGCTGCCGCGGTTATGGAGGCGTTTCGCAAATGGGTTAAAAGTTTTAATAAGTCGCCAGTCTTCGTCGCGTCACCACTTATATTGGACTATCCCTTTATAAAATGGTACTTGCATAAGTTTGGCGGCGAGCAGCTATTTGAAGATTTCGAACCTGTACAGCGGACACTTGACTTAGCATCATTTACAGCCGGTACGCTTAACATTCCACTTGCCAAAGCACGGCGCATGCAATTGCCGCCCGAAATAACGCAAGGCATGCCCAGCCATTCGCATAAGGCTATTGACGATGCGCGCGGTTATGGCGCGATATTACGCAATGTGCTGAAGATTTAATATGACTACAACAGAAAAAACTACCATTGGTCACCACGGCAACCCGTATGGAATCTCAGTTAATAAGCGGCTGCAAGGCGACGATTATCTTTTCTTTCTGCACGGCTTAGGCTGCGCAAAGGAAAGCTTCGACGACGCTTTTACGTTTAAAAAACTAGGCAGCTTTTCGTTAGTGAGTTTCGACTTTTTAGGCTTTGGGGATTCTGAAAAACCAGATGATTTTAGCTATTCCCTTGAGGCACAGGCCGACATCGCAGCGCAGCTCATTAAAAGCTTTACGCCAAAACGTCTTTCAATTGTCGCTCACAGCATGGGCGGCGCGATCGGGGTATTATTAACAGAACGGCTAAAAGGCGTTAAGCCCAGCAACTTTATTAACATTGAAGGCAACCTGGTGGCTGCAGATTGCGGAATCGTGAGCCGCGGGCTTGCCAAGCAGTCGTTTGATGAATTCAGGTCTAGCGGTTCGGCAAAGTTTTTGCAAGAACTCAAGGCGTCTCCTCGCCCAGATCTGCAAGCGTGGGCGCAATGGTATGGCCGGGCGAGCGTGCAGGCAATCCACGAGAGTGCAAAGTCGCTCGTTGAATGGTCTGATAGCAACGAACTACTTGAAATTTTTAATGGCCTAGGGCAAAAGACATATATGTATGGCGATGAAGATAGCAAAAGCTTTTTGCTCCCCAAGCTAACTGAAACCAATATTGTTTGCATCGAAAATGCCGGGCATTTCAGCATGGTAGACAAACCGGCGGAGCTCTATGGAAATATTGCCGACGCGCTTTTAACCTGAAAAGCGAAAAGCTAGTATCCTTATTGTTGTGGGCCTGCTGATCGCGATGAGCTCGTAGCCTGCGCACATTGCGGCTACCTTATAAAAACGTACGTAGCGCATTAAACGGCTGTTGTTATAATGAAACTATGGATGAAAAGGTATTACGTTTTTTAGTATATCGGCCAAAACATGCAAACAAGTACGACTTTGGGCACGTGCTTATATTTGGCGGTTCAGCCGGAATGGTGGGAGCGCCACTCTTGTGTGCCGAGGCTGCGTTGCGCATCGGTGCCGGGCTTGTTACTATCGCCTCTGATGAAAACACTGCGGCCAGCCTTGACAAAAGAGTGAGGGAAACCATGACGCTGGCCTTGCCCGATTACAGCGTATCGCATGCAGCCGCAGATACACTGCTGGAATTTGCGCGTGAACGCAAAGTTAAAGCCGTAGTTGTCGGGCCTGGCCTACCACCGTCAGCTGCAGGCGTTGTACGGTCTTTGCTTGCCCGACTTAATTTGCCTATAGTTTTGGATGCTGGCGGCTTAGCTTCTTTTTATGGTCACCTTGCCGAGTTACGAGAGGTAACCCAAGCCAATCAAGAAGTAATTATTACACCCCACGAGGGTGAGTTTGCCAAACTCACTGGTAGCGCCATAGCAGAACGTGGCGAGCTTGTTAACCGGGCAACTGATTTTGCCAAAGACTACCAGCTGACGCTTGTGTTAAAGGGCTACCATAGTATTGTCGCCCACCCAAGCGGCAACCACTATGAAAACCCGACTGGCAACCCCGGGCTGGCCACAGCCGGGACTGGCGATGTACTCTCGGGTGTAATTGCCGGTCTGCTTGCTCAAGGTGTTAATATCGCGCAAGCGGCAGAAGCGGGTACCTATGTACATGGCCTGGCCGGCGATTTGGCGGCCGCAGTTAAAACCCAGCCGGGCATGATTGCTTCAGATGTTATTGAATGTATACCAGCGGCACTCAAAAAGTTACAGGATACTATGGTTAATGGCTAGGCTAAATGCCATGCTATGATTTATATATGGATAAAAAATATAACGAAGCTTACAAGTTTTTAGAGAAGCATAAGTTGGGTATCCTTTCAACGACATCAGAACAAAACGTGCCGGCCGGTGCAGCGGTTTATTACGTTGTTGACGATGCACTTAATTTCTACTTCTTAACCCATACGACGAGCCAAAAATATAAAAATAGTTATAAAAATCAAAAAGCAGCACTTACCGTTGTAGATGATTATGCTCAAGCCACTGTGCAAACCAGCGGTACAATAACTGAAGTCGGAACAGGTGATGAGCACGACGAAATCTATCGAAAGTTAGCGGCAATCCACCCTCCAGGCCGATTTGCGTGGATAACACCGGTGAGCAAGATACACGAAGGCGAAACAAGGCTTTTAAAACTAACTCCTCAATTTCTGAAGTTTTCTAATTTCAGCCCTGAAAGATCCGGTAGCCCACTTATAGAACAAGTTATCTAGCCATGAATACCGTTTCAGAAGTCGATACATACATCGGTGCTTTGCCCCAGTGGCAGCAAGAAATATGCAACCATGTGCGAGGTCTGATCCACCAAGCAGAGCCGGATATGGTTGAGGAAATTAAGTTTAAAAACCGTCCATATTTCACACTTCAAGGTAATGTTTGTGCATTGCTTGCCGCCAAAGACCATGTAAACATATTTATATATGACCCTGTAGCGCCTGACCCTGCGGGCATTATCAACCAGGGTCAGAGTAACGCTACCGCTCGGGCTATACAAATTTATAAGGGTGGTACGCTTAATGACAAAGCTTTTATCGAACTCATAAAAGCTGTAGCGGAAAACAACCGCAAAGGTGGATGGAGAAAAATCAGGCTCTAGGGCCGAAGCGCTTTAAGGCCCGCTCATGCGCCTTGGCCGCTTCTTCTTCCCGATTATGAGGCTCGGCATTGGTCACTAGCCCGTTAAGTAATTTTCGAGCAGCAGCAGAAACTTCATCGACAGCCAGTTCAAACGCGGCGCCATTTGCCTCTGAAGGATGGTGAAAGCCCGATATTTTACGAACGAATTGCAAAGCCGCCCCACGTATTTCCTCGTCGGTAGCTGGCGGGTCAAAGTTGAAAAGTGTTTTAATATTACGACACACGTACGTACCTCCTTCTCCTAGACTATCTAGCTCTATTATAAGTTACATGAGGCTAGTTAACCAACGCAAGGCCAAAAGCTTATGCTATAGTAAAATTATGAATCCAAAATACAAAGAAGCCTACGAATTTCTTACCAACCACAAGTTTGCCGTCCTTTCGACGGCCGATAAAGGCGCGGAACCTTGGGGTGCCACAGTGTACTACGTTGTGGATGAGCAGCTCAATTTTTTCTTTCTCACGCATGTACAAAGCAAAAAATACCAAGATATTCAGGAACAGCCGCATGCGGCGATTACGGTGGCTGACGATAATGAGCAAGTAACCGTCCAGGCATCCGGAGCAGTTACGCAGGTGCCCTTGGGTCAGGAACACGACCATGCTTTTAGGATGCTTGCGTTGGTCCATCCCCCCGGCCAATTCGACTGGGTTCCACCGGTGACTAAAATGGACGCGGGTGAAATGCTGTTGCTAAAGTTGACTCCCGAATACCTGCGGTTTTCTAGCTTTATGACTGATAAAAGCGCCATCAAGGAAATAATTGCTTAGGTTAGTATGCAAACCAACGAAGCCTATACCAAAATAAAGAGCTACATTGAGCACAACCCAGCGGCAGTGGTTGGCACAATCAATGCAGACGGCACCCCGTACGGCTCCGTGGTCTATGTATGTGCCCTTAGCGGCCAGAGGGTTTGTTTTGTAACGAAGAACTTAACACAGAAGTACGTTAATATTAGCGAGACGCCTCGAGTAAGCTTGACGTTTTTCAACGAAAAAGATAGCAGCACTCTGCAGGCATCGGGGACGGCGGCCATCTTAAATGATGCGCAGCTTATAGATATGGTCATGGACAGAATGACCCGTATACATGCAATAAGGGCGGAATGGCTGCCGCCGATCTCAAAGTTGCGTGCCGGAAACTACGTGACGATTTGCGTTACGCTTACGAAGGCGCGCCTGGCCGAATACGAGGGCCTTGACATAGGCAGCGAACAGATATTTACTGAATTGTAAGGGGCTCTATGGCTGACAAAGGTGCAGAAAACAATCTCGTGCTGACAATCAACGTCGGCTCGTCGAGTATAAAGTTCGCGTTGTTTCAGACTACCTCTTCACCCGATAAAATAAGTTGGGGTGCGGTTGAAAATATTGGCCAGCCTGACGCTTCTTTTACGGTGTACGACGCAGCCGATGATAAAACCGTGCCACGACAAATTTCAGCCTCTGACCATCGTGCCGCGGCGCGGGTGCTGTTCGATTGGATTGCCGGCATGCAGCCTGGCAGGATAGCTGCGGTTGGCCATCGTATCGTGCATGGCGGCCCGGTCTATTCTGAAAGCTGTGTTATTGACGGCCAGGTCATGGCGGGGCTTCGCAAGCTGATCGTATTTGACCCAGAGCACTTGCCTAACGAAATCCAGCTTATTGAAGACATTCAAGAAATGTTACCCGGCGTGCTTCAGATAGCATGTTTCGATACGGCATTCCACCATAACCTTCCCACAGAGGCGCGGCTACTGCCTATCCCGCGCCGGTACGAGGCGGCCGGCTTAAGGCGCTATGGCTTCCATGGCCTGTCATATGCTTACCTAATGGAAGAACTGAAGCGCGTAGCGGGCGAAAAAGAATCAAGAGGCAGGGTTATTTTGGCGCATCTCGGCAACGGCGTGAGCCTTGCGGCGGTGCACAATTGCAAGGTGGTTGATACGAGCATGGGGCTCACGCCGACAGGCGGCGTACCAATGGGCACGCGATCGGGCGACCTCGACCCGGGGCTTATGACGTACCTCGCGCAAAGCGAATCGCTTGAGTCTGAAGCTTTGGGCAATATGGTTGCTTTTGAATCCGGCTTGTTGGGTATTTCGGAAACGACTTCCGACATGAAGAAGCTGCTTGAAATCGAACACGAAGATACGCGGGCCGCAGACGCTATCAACCTATTTTGCTATCAGGTAAAAAAGTGTATCGGCGCCTATGCTGCGGCGCTTGGTGGTGTGGACACACTGATATTTAGCGGCGGCATGGGCGAAAACGCGCCCAAAATACGAGCCAGAATTTGCGATGGCCTCGCGTTCCTTGGCATTGCTTTAGATGACGAGCGCAACGAAGCAGGGGAAGGCATTGTTTCGCCTGCTGGCAGCCAAGTCGTAGTGCGCATGGTGCATACCGATGAAGCTATGACCATCGCCCGCGAAGTTACAAAAATAATAAGCGATAAGTAGGTAGATATGGATTTGACAACTCAAAAGCCGCTGGATGGTGACATGCTCCGCAAAATAGACGCATACTGGCGCGCGGCAAACTACCTTTCTGTCGGGCAAATCTACCTGTGCGACAACCCCTTATTGCGCCGTCCGCTAGAAATGACCGACGTGAAACAGTTATTATTGGGCCACTGGGGGACAACGCCGGGCCAGAACTTTATTTACGCGCACCTCAACCGCATCATTAAAGAGCATGACCTTTCTATGCTATATATTTCTGGGCCAGGGCATGGCGGCCCGGCGGTAGTTGGGAACGTATATCTTGAAGGCACTTATAGCGAAGTATACCCAAACGTCAGCCAAGACGAGACAGGCCTCAAAAAGCTGTTCCAGCAGTTTTCTTTTCCTGGTGGCATTTCTAGCCATGTGTCGCCGCAGACGCCGGGGTCTATCCACGAGGGCGGAGAGCTTGGCTATTCATTGAGCCACGCTTTTGGCGCAGCTTTCGACAACCCTGACTTGGTGATTGCCTGCGTGGTCGGTGATGGTGAGGCCGAAACCGGGCCGCTCGCGACAGCCTGGCATTCCAATAAGTTTTTAAACCCCCAAACCGATGGGGTTGTGCTGCCGATATTGCATTTGAACGGTTACAAAATTTCCAATCCGACGCTGTTGGCCCGAATCGAGCATGACGAGTTGGAACAACTGTTCCGGGGCTATGGTTGGACACCCTATTTTGTCGAGGGCGATGACCCGGAAACGATGCATCAGCTAATGGCAGCTACGATGGACAAAATAGCTGCCGACATCGCACGAATCAAAAACGATGCGGCACATAATGAGCAAGTTGTGCGCCCCCGCTGGCCAATGATTGTTTTCAATTCACCAAAAGGTTGGACGGGGCCAAAAGAAGTTGATAACTTGCCCGTTGAGGGTAGTTTCCGCTCGCACCAGGTTCCGTTGCTCGTTTCTCCTGCGAGCCCACCCGAGCATCTGCATCAGCTGGAAGACTGGCTGCGCAGCTACCATCCCGAAGAGCTTTTCGACGAACAAGGTAGGCTGCTGCCCGAACTGGCGGCATTGGCTCCTGAAGGTGAACGCCGAATGGGCGCCAACCCCCATGCTAACGGCGGCCGGTTGCTGCGTGCGCTCAATATGCCGGATTTCCGTGATTATGCGCTTGACGTGCCTGCCCCCACAAGTGTCCATACGGGCAGCATGGCCGTGATCGGGCCATTTTTGCGCGATGTCATAAAGCTCAATACGACGTCTGCTAATTTCCGTATTTTTAGTCCGGACGAGACGCTATCTAACAGGTTGGGAGCCGTTTTTGAAACCACCAACCGGCAATGGGACGCGCGCATAAAAGATGGCGATGAGTTTCTGGCCCCTGAAGGCCGGGTCATGGACTCCATGCTTAGCGAGCACCAAGCCGAGGGCTGGCTGGAAGGCTATTTGCTGACCGGGCGGCATGGGCTTTTCCATAGCTACGAGGCGTTTATCCGCATCGTTGACTCAATGCTTACTCAACATGCGAAGTGGCTTAAAATGTCAGGCGAGCTGCCCTGGCGGGCAAAGATTGCCTCGCTTAACTATTTGCTTACTTCGCATGTGTGGCGTCAAGACCATAACGGCTTTACGCACCAGGACCCGGGTTTTATCGACCACATTGTTAATAAAAAAGGTGAGACTATCCGCGTCTATTTACCGCCAGATGCGAATTGCCTGCTTTCTACGATGGACCATTGTATGCGTAGCGAAAACTACATAAACCTTGTCATATGCGGCAAACACGAAGAAGCGCCGCAGTTCCTTACTATGGGCGAGGCAATTGAACACTGCACACAAGGGATCGGTATCTGGCAGTGGGCAAGTAACGATGAAGACAGCGAGCCGGATGTTGTGATGGCTTGTGCCGGTGACGTGCCGACTATGGAAGTGCTGGCGGCGGTTTCCATCCTGCGCGAATACCTGCCCGAGCTGAAAGTGCGGGTTGTTAATGTAATAGACCTTATGAAGCTGGAGCCGGCAGCTGAAGGCCCGCACGGCCTGAGCGACACGGACTACGATTCGATTTTTACAAAGGACAAGCACATCATTTTTGCCTTTCACGGCTATCCTTGGCTTATCCACCGCCTAACGTACCGCCGCGCCAACCGGAACTTACACGTCCGCGGGTATAAAGAAGAAGGCACCATTACGACCGCTTTTGACATGTGCGTGCTCAACAATATTGACCGCTTTAACCTGGTTATTGACACTGTAGACCGGGTAGCAGACAAAGTGGGGAGCAAAGGGGTACACCTGAAGCAAACGATGGAAAGAAAGCTGATTGAACACCGTGAGTTCATAAATAAGAACGGCGTTGATATGCCTGAGGTGCGAAATTGGCAGTGGCTGGCCGATAAGTAGGCGCATCAAAAAGGCCTAGGCTTCGCCGACCATACGACACCTGCGTGGAGCGCTTGTAACGTTGACGATTTTCGATGTTATGTTATAATAATATGATGAGTCACGGCATGGAGATCCAAGAAGGCCTGGGCCAATATACCCAAGAAACGGAACGCTTGCAGCGGAGCATACTTGCACTTGCCACGCGCCGGGGCTATATTAGCCAAACCGACCTTATGGCCATCGGCGACTACATCGGCCGCGGAGCGCGTTCCCTGGTTTTCAAACTTCCTCGTGCGGAGGTTGTCATCAAATTGGGTATGGCCACCCTTGTAGATGACTACAATATTAGCTTCGAGCGCCAACATAGCGGTGCGGAGAGAAGCGTCAATGCATTACAAAAAGGTAAAGGACTTGAGTATGCCGAACAACTCCGTGCCTTTAGGCTGTCAGATATTCCCGCAGTAGCAACAACGCACGTGCCGGGCCAAACTATGAGCCGGGTGTCGCCCTACGACTTGCCCGCCGCAACTGAACCTTATTTAAACCTTACTCGCACATGGCGCGCCATGGAAAAGCGCGGACTTATGGTTGACGGGGCCGAGGGGAACACGATATGGTCGGGAAAAGATTTTACAGTTATCGACTATCTTTCAGTTGAGGACTTTCCGTATGAGAAAATTGACGTAAAAGGCGATGCCTTAGAATTTGCAGAAGGCCTGCTACCTGGCGAAAATGGCGATATGTTGCCGCACGCTGCGCTGGCATTCAGGGATGTCTGCCGGAGCGAGTTCGGTAAACACGTGGCTACCAGCATGGAAAACATATGGCTCGCACGTGAGTATATAATTCCCCGTGCTCTAAATCCTTAACGAGGCTTTTTGGTGCAGCACTTTTTGACAGATGCTGTTTTTCATGCTACGCTCAGGCGGCTGGCCGTCCTCTGTATAGTGACGCCAAATGCAATAACAATAGGAGCGTATGATGAACACGTTTTATATCGTCCGCCACGGCGAAACCGAAAATAATAAAGCTAAACGGCTCTCCGGCTGGGTCGATACACCGCTTACTAAAAAAGGCTTAGAGCCGACACAAAAAGTTATAGCGAAACTGTCCAAACTCCACGTTGACGAGATGTATGCCAGCGATATGGGCCGAGCTTTTATTACTGCGTATGTGGTAGCGCGCGGCCTACATTTCACAAAAGAAATATACCGCTCGGCTGGTCTGCGTGAGGTCAGCTACGGCGATGCGGCCAATATGCCCAGTGCCCAAGCTTATGAATTATACCCGAAGCTCGACCGCGATACCCAGTACATGCCGCCTAACGGTGAGTCACTTGACCACATGCAACGACGCGTGTTCCAAACGCTTGATGAACTGAACAAGCGGCATAAAGACGCTGTGATCGTGCTCGTGTGCCACTCTGGTGTTATGGCCGCTATTCGTGCAAGCCACCTAGGCGTAGATTTTGGCCAGCATAACATTAGTGAAGCCTATCCGCACGATTACGTCGCCAAGTTTACACTAAACGATAGCGGCGTTGCTTCTTGGGAAGAGGTTAAATAGCCATGCACGACGTACCGTGTACTTATCGCATTTCAGTCAAGGCCGTTATAAAAGATGACGCTGGGAATGTGCTATTAGGCCGCGAAAAAGATGGCTCATGGGAGTTGCCCGGCGGCGGCCTGGAGCATGGCGAAAATGCAAAAGAGGCTTTGGCTCGTGAAATTGCCGAAGAAACTGGTTTCACTATCGGGTGGATAAGTGGCCAGCCGGTAGCTTTTTGGACAATTAACAAAGAGGTAAGTTCGCCAACGCTCAAATGGTTCGCTTTTGTGGCGTACGAGGCCAGAGTATCGGGCACATTCAAGCCCAGTAACGGCACAAATGATGAAGTCGAAGAGATCCGCTACGTCAGCCGGCAAGAAGCGAAAACGCTCAAACTTCATGACAATACCAAACCCTATTTTTCGTTTTAACAGATGGCGTTATTGCGTGGGTAAATTGACAGGGTAGCTTTTGTTATTATTTTGGGCCGTGGGTAAAAAGCCCGTGGTACTATGTTATTGATGTCAAACCTTGAACCATTATCTGAATATAAGCCGAGCCGCAACGAGGTACGGGAAGTTTTGGCTATAATTACAGCTAATAAGCTTATTTTTTTGGGGAACAACCTTATTAGCTATGTGGCAGGCAAAGGTGAAGAACCAAACAGGAGGTTGCCACTATTGCGCGAAGAAACGCTCGCTATAGGCAACGAGCTGGCCTCTTCACAAGACATTCAACGGCGTGTTGGCAGGGCAGGCGTGCTGCTCGGTACTATGCAAGTAGAAACTGAGCTAAGGCACCGCGCTTACAGACAGCTTGCGGGCATTGGTGCAATAACTGAAGTTGTTGATACTTTGGCATCAAATACGCCATTTAATGATATGAACGATGGATTTGCCTTTTACGACCTTGTGCATGGCCTTGAAAATATACACCCTACAGACGTAGGTTCACAGTTCGCGCTAGAATATCAAATCTTTAGTGGCGCACACCTTGCAGCCGAACAATATGCTATTGCGTACATCGAAGAAGCCGAGCGCCTGGCATAAAAGATAACTGCTAAAAATTATAGTCTCAATTTATTTTTGATATTGACATTATGTTGTGTGTACGCAACAATGCATTGTGTAATGATATACAATCGCATAGCTTTATTACGGGCTGAACGGGCTTTGTCGCGACAGCAGCTTGCTGAGAAAGTCGGTGTTAATTACCAAACAATCGGGTTCATTGAGCGCGGCGATTATTCGCCGAGCCTTGAGCTTGCGTTTAAATTGGCGGAGGTACTCGAGGTATCAGTGACGACGTTATTCTCCGACAAACCCTTCGAGCCGTTATTTAAAAAGGAGCAATAAATGCGTAAAATTGATGGACGATCTATAGCAACTTCTGCAAGCATAGTTATGCTGGGGCTTGTATTGCTGGCGCTGATTTCGCCAAGCCTAGGGAGCCATATTCCGCTCGGCTTCCTAGGCGTATTGCTGTCTGTTATCCCCGTGGTCACGGTGCTCGCCCTACTTTTTTATCAATTTGGTTCGTCTAAAAAAGGGAGCAAGCCACAAGGCCGGCGATTATCGCTCGTTTTTGCGGCCATTGCTACGGGCAGTATTATTTTGAGTGTGGCTTCGACGGTAATTTCGACACACTTGTCGGCAGCTACACCAGACACGCTTAAGTTTGTATTTGAAAACATTGGTGTGGCGTTGTTGTTTGTAGCGTTCGTATGCGCAGTGTTGCTTATTAACGGCCAAAGGTTTATTTACTGGCCATTTTGGAACATGAGTGACCGACGTAATTCCGACGAACGGCAAAGAGCAGTCCGTAACCGTGTGTATGAAAAGTCGTACCGTGTAGTCGTTGTTTTACTTATAATCGCCGCCTGGCTTAATCGTGCCCACTCGCAGCGGTTGCGGGATGAATTGTTCCAAGTAGTACTGCTGTGCTTGTTCGGCGCTCCCGCTATTATTGCCGCCTGGCAGAAAGATAGCTAAGGATACCAAATGAGCTGTTGCTCGGTATTTGGCCGTACGCCTTAAGGTAAAATTCTGCCTGGCTTTGGCCCTGATGATTGACGCCTACTGAAGCTAATGATATAACTGGTCTAAATATTGGTCAATTTTACGATAAGGCATTGCGTATGGAAGAACTTCCCAGAGCAGGCGCGAGCGCAGTCGCGATTATAGAAACCCCTGATAGTTTTATCGTCGAAGGTCGCCCCGGAATACCTGGCGAACTGGCACATTCTGGCAAGATAGGGCTTTTTGGCGGCCATAAAGAGGCAGACCAAACGCCATATGATGCGGCACGAGCCGAGCTAGACCAAGAACTAGGCTTGTATTTTATCGGCCCTTTGCAGCTTGTCGAGGACGGTGATTTTGAAAGCGAGAATAAGCATGGTGAGTCGGTTGTACGTTTCGTAAGTCTATTTCACCTTGCTATTGTAAATGCCGCGGGACTCAACATGAAAGTTCCTGGACATATGATGGAGATTCCCAAGACCGCTGAAGCAGTCAAGGCGCACAAAGAACGAATGACAACGTTCACATTCCGCGCTCTTTATAGGGCTACAACCGGCGAGCTGCCGCCCGAATAGTCGTACTAAAAGCCGCCCGGCAAAAGCAACCTGTTAAAAACGCCAAAACCGTGGTAGGCTGGCATTATGACAAAAGGGTTGGTTTCCGAACAAAAAAATGCAGGGTACCACGAAGATAAGCGCATATACGGCATAGCAACGGTAATTATATTGGCGGCTGTTCTGTTACTGCCCTCGAGGCTCACATCTTTCGGCTACTTCGGCGGGACGCACAATTATCTTACGCCTCTTACAAGTTTCGCTATTCCCGCATTGTTTTTTATAGTGGCTGTTATTTTGCGCATGCACTGGGTGAAAGCCGCTATTGCCGCCGTCATTTTGTGTTTTATGAATGGAGCCATTTTATCTGTCGGTACTCTTGCGGCTTTGGATTGTGGCGGCGACGTCACAGCTACGGTAAGCTTGAGCCAGGCGTGCAGCCTTGGCGTTGATTTGTTTTTCAAACTTTGCCTTGCCGGCACTGTCTTATCTGCAGTCTTTCTGCTTTACGTTTTGCCTAAAAAAGCAGGCTAAATGCCAGGTTAGTTGGCCACGCCGGGCATGCAAACTCGTTTGATCTAAGTAGCGCAACGTTATATAGTAGGGCTGGACTAACCACAGAAAAGGACTTTAACTACCTCATGGATATATTACAACCACGCCCTGTTCACACGCTTCGAGATGCCCTGCAAGGTGCTAAAAAGGGTGAAACACCCCCTTTCACAACCGATGAATTCCTCGCCCGACTAGGGCTTGATGGCGATCAACCTGACGGAAAAGCGCTTTATAGGCGACTTATAGACGGTAGTAGTATTTTCGGGCTTCGTGCCTTTGTGCAAGTTGAGCTAGGGGTGAAGCACCTCTTAGAAAAAACAAATGAGCAAACGGCTAACCCGCAGCAAGAAGAACTGGCGCAGACGCTCGGTGCCGTACTAACGAAGCAAGTGACGCGGGAAGAAACTATCTGCTCTACGGCCCGTGGCCTGGCTCTTGCATCGACGCGGGAAGACATTGTTCCTGAGGCTGTCAGAGCAAAGCTTGCCGATCCAGAGTTCAACACCTTTCTTTAAAAATTACTGGCCAAAGACCAAGGCGATATTTTTTACAGTTGCCGGCTAATTCTGCCAACAGAATAGTGTACACTAGTAAGAGCAATAAGGTACTGTAAAAATGAAAACTATAAGCTATTTATTATCTTCGGTACGGCAACTAACAGGCCTCTTGGTGTCGCTGGGCATTGAATTTGCCCTCGGCATAGTGCTGACAACCATACTCCATTACGACCCAAGCAAGCACAGCGCTTTGCAAATGCTCGTGCTATTTTTGCATATATTCGTGGGCGTGGGTATCCTCGCTGGCGGAATTGTGCGGCTTGTTACCGCGGTCAAACAACAATCCTTGCGAATCGCGGCAGCTACTGGAATACTGAGTACGTGCGGAGCTTTCGGCAGCGGCGACGTGGCCGCGAAGGCGGGCAATGGTCTAGCTGTATTTGTCATGGCCGCATGCTTTTTCGTTGCGTTTGTAGCATATGGTTATAGCTTATTGGCCGTAAGGCAAACTTTACCTAAACAAGCATAACCTTGTGGTGGAAAAATTCATCTTTTTCTGCTTAAATAATAACGACGTGGCTACCCTTGCAACCATGCGCTGCTCATTCGGCGAACAACATGGCGGGCGTTAAAGCCACATATGAATGAGTTTGTCTTGTGCTTGTACGGGAATCGTCGAACCCGGCGACAACAGACACTCATCAACTAAACAAGGGACACTATGCAACATCAAGGCAAAAGTACCCAAGACCTCCAAAGCGGTGCGTATAGTCATTCAGAAAGTCTGAAACATTGGCGCGCTTGGGGTTCGTGGTTCAGCTGGGGCAGCCCGGTTGGTTTGGGGCTGTTCTTCATTTCTATTGCGGCAACGCTCTGGATTTTAAGCCAAGCCTTTGGCTGGAAATAACCGCTTCGGCCCAAAAAACAAACAGCACTACCAAGTTGGCGGTGCTGTTTTTGCAATCTATTTGAGGGTATCTGCTGAAACGAACATCTATGTTATTATGTAGGTTAATGAGTGAGCAGAGTGCTTCGTTTCAAAGTTTGCTAACCTATATACCTGAGCTCAGTGCGCCCGTGGCCTTACAGCATCTTCAAATTCCAGAAGTAGAAACGGTGTCGGGGCTCGAAGAAGCGATGAACGAATATAGCGCTGGCCGACTTATAACGTGTATCGTTCGGGCAGGCAGCCTTACGCAACACGCAGACAAAGTGCTTAACCACCGAGCGCTTGCCTCTATGGCTGCCGAGCGTCTAACGTCTGCAGGCCATCCGCATAAGGTTAAAGAAGAAGTGCGCAAGAATGTTACGGCACGAGTAGCGCGTGGCCATGGAAACATACATTTCGATGAGCCAGATCACAGCAGTGGAATTGCCTCGCGGATCAACGTACATCAGGTAGTAGCGGGACAAAGCCGCGTTTTATTGGCGAAGAGCGGCCCTCTGCTGCCAGAATTGCAAGCCCGCGAAATACAGGAGAGATGGGAACCCAGCGTTTTTCAGGTTTTGGGTGCAACCATACTTGGCGGTGAAACTATCCCTGATGTAATGTCCCCGGATGTGTATGTAGCCGACCTGTACTCTGGCGACGTTTTATTTTTTGCAGAACGAAACCTACCGCTTACAGGCGAAGCGGTTTGGCATCGTTTTGACACCACACAAACACCACGCGAATCATTTTCTATGTGGATTGAACCTTCGGTACTGTTAGAAGATGGAAAAAACAAAGATAGTCTTTGACGAAGCCAGCAGGCTATACGCAACAGCTACGACAAGCATGGGCGGCTGGATGTGGCGCAACCACACCCAGTGGGTTGCCGACAAATCCAAAGAACTCGCACAAAAATACGGAGCCGACGCCGAGAAAGTACACTGTGCGGCCCTCCTTCACGATTTAGCCGACAGTACATACGAGCGCAGCTATGCGGACTTTGACGCATGGTCGTGGGACACAGGCAAAGCAATTCTCAAAAAAGCCGGGTTCCGTAAGGCTGAGCGCGACGCAATTCTCGAGGCTATTAGCACGCATTCTTGCCACCCCGGCCATTTGCCCACGACAATAGAAGGCAAAGTGCTTGCTACCGCAGACGGTATGTGGCACTTGCAAACAAGCTTTTTTCCTGTAATTTGCTACATGAACCGGCCAGATACCAACAGGACTTATGAAGAATGGCAGGCGTGGTTTAAAGTAAAAATTGAACGTGATTTTAAGGTTAAAATCTTTTTTGACGACGAACGTGCCGAAGTTGCCAAAGACTACGAAGCGCTTAAGATAGTCTTTGGCAAAAAGGCGCTAAGATAGCTCGAGAACGTAGCTTTTTTGGGTAACAACGACCGCATCGGGTTCTTAGGCGGCTACCCGGCTGCGGAACAGCCGCAGGGAAGCGAGGTAAAAGACGACTAAAATGCCGATGCACCACGCTAAAGCGACCCAGGCTTTGTTACCCGCTGTGCCTGTAACTAGCAAAGAGCGCATTGTTTCGACAATTGGCGTCATTGGTTGGTTGTTGGCGAAGCTGCGTATTGTGGGCGTCATCGATGCTGTCGGCACAAATGAAGGGCTTATGAAAATGAGCAACATCAAAATATAGCTGAACGAACCTGCGCCTTCGACCGATTTAGCTAGCAAACCGAAAAAGATGGCCATCCATGTCGTCGCCAAGGTAAAAAGGGCAGCTAAACCGGCAAACATAAGCCATTCTAAAATGTTAGCATGTGAGCGAAACCCAATCGCAAAGGCTACAACCAGTACCAAAAGCGAAGAAAACATGTTAGACAGCGTCGAAGAAGCAGCCTGGCCGCCTAAAATTGAAGATGGCGCAACCGGCATGGTACGAAAACGATCCACAATGCCCTTTTGAATGTCAGTATTCAGGCGGACTGCCGCGTAAGCAATGCCGCTGATTATAGTCAGCACAATAATGCCTGGCGTTAAGAAGTTAACGTACCTTATCGAACCAGTTTGGTGGCCAAGCGCCCCGCCAAATACATACACAAACAAAAGCAGCATGGCAATCGGCATCATAACAACAGTGATAATAGTGTCGGGGCTGCGCAGAATGTGCTGCAAACTCCGTTTCGCCATCGTCCATGTATCTTTAATAAGCTGCATTTATTTGTCCTCCGGTTTATCGTGAATAATTTTAAAGAAAACGTCATCGAGCGTTGGTATTTTTTGCGAGAAGTCGGCTGGCTCGATATGCGCGTCGCGAAGCTGAATAAAAAGTTCGGCAAGTTTTTGGGTACCATCGCCGACTGCAACGGTGAGCGTCAGGTTCTCGTTGGACGATACGTTGAAGTGATCTTTCAAGGCTTTGATTGCTGCCTGTTGCTGTGCTTGGTCGTGAAAGGCCAGCTCTACCAGGCCGCTAGGCACGAGCTTTTTAAGTTCGCGCGCCGTACCGCTCGCGACAATCGTGCCTTTGTGCAAAAGCGCTATAGTATCGGCCAATGCGTCGGCTTCATCTAAATATTGCGTGGTTAAAAAGATAGTCGTGCCGCTGCTTGCCAGCGTTTTAATAGTCTGCCACATTTCGTTACGAGCCTGTGGGTCAAGCCCGGTAGTGGGTTCATCTAAAAAGATGACCGGCGGATTTCCAATAAGGCTCATAGCGATGTCTAAACGGCGCCGCATACCACCGGAATATGTATGCACTTTACGGTCGGCCGCATTGGTTAAGCCGAACTTTTTCAGTAAGTCGGTAGCAATTTGTGCCGAATTTTTAACATGTCGCAAGTCGGCAATGAGCCGCAGGTTTTCGCGCCCGGTGAGTATATCGTCAACGGCGGCAAACTGCCCGGTTAGGCTGATAGAGCTGCGTACTTTGCCCGGATATTTCGCAACATCGAAGCCATTTACTGTAGCTACGCCATTGTCGGCCGGAATAAGTGTGGTTAAAATGTTGATGGTCGTGGTTTTGCCCGCGCCGTTGCTGCCAAGCAGCGCAAAAACCTTGCCCCGTGCAACGGTAAGCGTCACGCCCTTCAATACCTCGTTCTTTTTATATGATTTTTTCAAATCAGTGGCAGTAATTGCTGCTTCCATTCGTTTCTCCTTATTTTTGCTTATCACTCTGATCTTTTCGATAACTTGTCCATTCCTCGTACAATTCCGGGAGTCTCTGCGCCAAAAAGTCATTTAACGAGGCCATGGTCTCGAGCGGTTGCCGCCGTTCTGGCGAAGCGTCTTTAAGAAGTTCCAAACCCTCGCGCGCCAAAGCTGCCATTTGGGTATATTCGCTGGGCTCGAAACCGGTGTTTTCCCAGCCAAGTGGGCTAAGGCTGATAAGGTCGGCACGCGTGCCGGCTGGCCGAGTACGCTGGATATGCTTCATATTTTCAAGTACTTTGATCGCACTGTTTATGGCACTGCGGCTGGTAAGTAATGCTTTGGCGATGTCGTTTATAGATTGTTCCATCGGCTGGCAAACGGCCAAGTAACCGATGAGCCGCCCAACCACTGGCGGCATGCTGTATCTTTCCGCGTAAAAGCGCGCCAGGTGATCGGCAAAAATGAGTATTTTATCTCTGTCCATGCTGCCAGTATACACATCTGCATGAAATAACACAAATTTGCGTTATTTAGTTCATAAGCCTAACTTTTGCTTTATGGCGCGCGGCATTAGTAATGATTTTCAGAAATAAGTTGCACCGTAAAAGATGGCTGCTGTGCTGTAAAATAAATGTATGAGCAACAGCCTAAAGCAAAACATTTACGGAACGCTAACAGTACTGGGCGCGGTTGCTATGGTGGTATGCATTGCCAAAATGATCCCGTACGGATTAGCCGGCGAAATTGGCAAGGTAAAACCGTATTTTGCAGGCATGATGGCCGGGCTTTTAATGGGCTTACCCTCGGCGATCGCCTATTATTACTACCGCGATAAAAACCAACAAGCCGACGCTCAGCTTGACCACCTAAAGGCACAAGTTGATATTTTTGCCCACGCTGGGCAAAAAACCAATACGCCGCCCAAAAAGCCGCGTCTCTAGGCGAGAGCTAGCGACACAATGAAATTGACATATATGTTAACACGGGTTATTATTTAACTTTATGGATTCTGAAAGAAAAATAAGTCCCGAAGACATAATCGGGTTATTGCCCGACGTTGGGTTAGAGGCTCTACCTACCCAAGAAACATCATATGCGGTTGGGCAAGTGGGTGTTAGTGGCGCAGAAGTGCAACCGGCTGAATCTTATGAGTCTGATGAGCCAAACAATTATGAAGTAGCCGACGAAGCCGACCTCGATGCGCCCGATGCCAGCAAAACAGTTGCCCTTGTTAGCTCTGCCGACCTTTTGGTAGCACAATCGGTTTTAGCCGAGCGTGATAGGCAGTTTGAGGCAGTATATAAAATGCACCACAAACAAGTTGAGGGCTATGTATATGCGCTGATAGGCAAAGGCACGTTTGCCATGGGTGTTGATGCGGAGGCCATTACCCAAGAAACCTTTATCCGCATGCTTAACCACCCCGAAGTATTTGACGAGTCGCACGATGGTTACGAACACAGAACCAACCCCAAGGCCTGGCTTTTTACGGTCGCCAAGAATATTCTTGTAGATGCCGTACGCCGTGCAAAAACTCGTCCTGTCGAATCGCATTTGCACGACGATACAGGGAATTTAACAGCTGAGTCTGGGTATGACGAACAAGGCTACGATAAGCTTGATTTTGGCATATTCGGCCAATTGCCAGATCATTTACGCCCAAAGCTCCGCTTTTTTTATCTTATGAACCAGGGGTATACGATTGAAGAAATCGCGACTATATTGGGCATAGCTTCAGGAACAGTAAGAAGTTCTATGTATTATGCAAGGCCACCCTTGCAAAAGGCATTCACGGAAATGGGGTACGACCACGGACCGGTTAAGAGAGAGCTGGGTGGCGCGCGGAAAAGATAGGGGGTACGTTACCTTCCGCAGCGTCGCATAAAAAACTGAACGGGTATGCAACTGCTACTTTTCGGCTACGATATTATACGGCGTCGGACGTGTGGCTGCATCTACTGCTAAGAAACCAAACTAAATTCTGCTATCTTGCGTATGCATGTTCCACTCGGCCCTCTTTCAAATAGGCCAATGCGGGCGAACTCCCCGCTAAAAGCTGTTACAGGTGGAAGTATACTGAGGTCGGGTTCAATTTCTACCGGGAATTTAGTGAGGGTAATGTGCGGCCGGAATAATTCCCCGATTGCCGGATAACCATATTTTTGAAAGTTTTCCAGCGCGAGTCCGGTGGCATTGGTCATTTCGTGTGTATCTTTTTCTCTCATATCGGCACGAAGGTTATTAAATGTGGCGACAACTTGCGCTTGTAATGAACTCGTTTCCTTAGTTTTAGCAAAAGCGATATCTACATACCCTTTGTAATGGCCAGAGCTTTGATAATGATAGCCGTTTTGGGCAAGTTGTTGTGCCCCCGTATGCCTGGCAATTTGTTGCAAGGCCGTAATGCACGCGTTTTGGTCGCTGACATTCATTTGAAACATATACAGCGATACGTGCGCGTAAAAATGCTGATCATCTAAAGTAAAAAGGCCACCCTGAATACCGAGCGCTTGGCTGGCTTGCAGGGCAGTGTTCGACTGCTCTTCGTCAGGTAACAATGCAATGTCGCACGGAATAGTTTGCGGTTCGGCGTGAGATATATCCATGTGCCTAGCCTAACAGCTGCCTCGCCATTTTAAAAGTTTTGAAATGTTTTAGCAGGTTTCGGTTAGGGCAAGGTTGAATGCACTGTCGGCATTGGCGCAATGTTCGCAGGTTTGGGGCACGGGCGGCAAGTAGGCTGCAAATTCTAATTCTACGGGGAAACCGAGCGGCGGCTGTGCTTGGATGAGCGTACGCATCGGGAATTGGTAGAAATCTTTAACGCCATCGCTAAACCAATCGCCGTATATTTGGTTAAACTCGTTGAACACCTCTCGGCTAATTTTTTGAGCTAGATAAATGCTTACCTTGGCAATGCGCGATTTGGGGTCTTCAATGCCATAGCCTCGTAGTATTGCACAGCCGTTTTCCAGCGCTTGGATTGTTTGAGCCTGCCAACCTTCCGGAAAATGATCGCCTTGGTTCCCGACAATACCTGGCGTTAAGACAAGCTGGGCGCTGGGTTCGGGTTTTACAGCCGACGAATATGGGCCAAACGCCTGCGTACCTTCTATTTCACGAATATATTCTAAAGCCATCTTAAAACTCCATTACAGTTGAAAATACATGCACTGCGCCCGCCGAAATCCGAACGGCGTCAGTGGCTACGTCGTGTGTCACCTTAGCAAAACCGCCCCGACCCAAAAAGTTCCCTTGTTCAATGGTAGTAATTTTTTGACTGGCGGCCACCCACCCTTGTTTTTTAGCGCTCAAAATGGTGCCGGCTAACGTTGAGCCAGTAAACGGATCTTCGCTGATACCAATAAGCGGGCAGGTGACACGTACATGCAGCTGGGCTTTAGAGCTGAACGTTTCGGGGGTGTACAAGCAAAAGGCGACGATGTTGTCGGCGGCAAAGTTTTGCCGTATAAGTTCCTGGTTAAAAGCGATCGCACCAAGTATATCGAGCGCACCGATCGGCACATACACGTAGTTGAGTTTTGTATCGGCCAGCACCATGCCGCGTATACTGCTTGGGTTGATGCCAAAAGCTTGGGCAAACTCCTTGCCTTGTAAGCGGTAATTCTGCAAATGTGCTTTTGGCGCATCGAAATGTGTGCGGATAGCCTTGGCGCCTACCTCGACTGACATCTGTATCGTGCCAACGTTATTTTCCATGCAAATGCTGTGGGTGCCCTGCCGGCCTAGCCCATATAAATCGGCACGCGCAAGTTCAAACAGCGTACCGATTGTGGCGTGGCCACAAAAGTCAATCTCTGTAGATGGCGTGAAATAGCGCAGCCGTGCCTGTGCGCCAGGAAGCTTGCTAGGCACCACAAATGCTGTTTCCGAAAGGTTCATTTCGCGGGCGATGCGTTGCATTTCGGCTGGGGTGAGGCTGCTTGCATCCGTTACCACTCCTGCGGGGTTGCCGCCAAAAATATGCTGTGCAAACGCATCAACCTGGTGAATGTGGACTCGCTTCATGCTTTACCTTTCGCCTCGCGGATGTAGTTATAAATTGTAGCCCGCGAAACGCTTAAAGTTTTCGCGATAAATGTGGCCGCATCACGGTAATTGAAAAAACCATGGTCGTACATTTGGTTGGCGAGTTCGGTTTTCTGCGCTTTGGCAAGGCCAGTCAGCGCAACGTGACGTTTCGCTAAGTATTCTTCGATAAAAGCGGTGGCTTGCTGCTGCCAGTTGCCGGCAAACTCATCGATAGGGTTTAAACCTCCTTCACCTTTTAGTTTCAAAAAGCTATGCAGCTGTGTTTGCATATTTTCAAACACGCTCGTGTCGAAGTTGATGCACACCAAGCCAATGGGCACGCCGTTTTCGTCGCGAATAGTTACCGATGTGCATTTTAATTTTCGTCCGTCCCAATTGGTTTTGTAGTACGGTTCAAAAAAGTCAGGAAAGTCTTTGACCTCAATGCCGAGTTCGGTCACTGCGCTAGGGTCGCCAACTTTTCGTTTAGAAATGTTGTTGTACAAGGCGGCAATTTTACCAGTGCGAAGGTCGTGAATTGCGCCTTCGGCATAGGGCTGCAATAAAGCGATAATTCCTCCGACCATCGGAATATACGCCGTAATATTAGGGTGCAGTTTCGGTAAACGAGGGTTCATCAATTAAAACATTATTCTAAATTAAACAATTTGTAAAGGCGGATTATACGTGCTTTGGATGCGTGCTCCAAATTTCAGGCCGAATCCTGTAAGTACTAGGCCATGTATATTACCTTGACGGGCATAGTATCATGCTATATATTGTAAGCCATGATCGATAATACACTATCATCAGACTTACTTCGTGGGCATACCGACACCATGGTTTTGCGGCTTTTGGCTGATGACGACAAGTATGGCTACCAAATTACTAAGCTTGTGCACGAACACTCGCGGCAGCAGTACGAGTTGAAAGAGGCAACAATGTACTCCAGCTTAAAACGCCTTGAGACCGACGGACACATCACTTCGTACTGGGGGAGCGAAACGCAAGGCGGCCGGCGCAAATATTACCGCATCACGCCAAGCGGCCGCGCACAATATGAACAAAACAAGCAAAATTGGCAATATGCAAAAAAATTGTTAGACGAACTATTATAAGAAAGGTTATGGATATTATGAACGACAAGCTTGCAACATTTTTAGACGGTGCTTTCGCGCCATACGGTGATTTTCCGGCACGCGCCGACGTTAAGCAGGAATTACTGGCTAACCTTACCGAAAAATATGAAGATTTTAAAAAGGCCGCCAAAACTGACGACGAAGCTTACGCTGCAACTATCGCTTCGTTTGGCGACGTAGCAGAAATTATGGAGCAGATGCAGGTGAATACTTCGCCCGCCCCACGTAATACGAACCTCAAAAGTTCAAACATGCCTGACTCAGACTTAACCGGCGCAAACTTAACCGGCGCTAATTTTAGCAGCAGCGCGCTTGCGGGGTCGGACTTCGGCAATGCAAACCTCGCGCAATCTGTATTTAAATCGGCAGCGCTTAAAGGCGCAATTTTCGCAGGTGCCAACCTCACACAAGCTACGCTTGCCAGCTGCGACTTAAGCGACACGAACTTCGAAAACGCCGATTTAACAGACACGCAAATCAAGTCGTCCAACTTTAGCGGTACCAATCTAAAAGGTGCAAAGCTGGATCGCACGACGATTACGCGTTCCGACCTAAGCAATGTTTCGTTTGAAGGCATGAGCTTAGAAGGCGTTGTGTTTGAAAGCGACTCCCTAAAAGGTGCCTCATTTAAAGACGCGAAACTGCACGATGTCTCGTTCCATTTTAGTGCAGTGAAACACGCGATTTTCGACGGCGCGACTATGGATAAAGTGACGTACGCGGTGCTTAAGGGCGCGAAGGCGAACCTTGAAAACGTCGCCGTTCAGTAAAAACGCTGTGGTAAAATGCGGCTGGCGGCTATGTGCGCAGCCGTGTTTTTAGTATGGCGAAGCGCCGCGTGCGCGTACTCGGCTTGCCCAAGCGACCACTTGGCTCAGTAATATAAAGCCAGCAGCAATCCCTAAAATGTACCAGGCAACGTTACCCGCGCCGCCAACTTTTGCCGGGTTTAAGAACGGGTACGGATACCAATGCACAAAATGCGCCCTAATAAG
Organism: Saccharimonadales bacterium (SeqCode); assembly: GCA_035478775.1. GTDB lineage: Bacteria > Patescibacteriota > Saccharimonadia > Saccharimonadales > UBA4665 > CAMLQK01. The sequence goes on from DATIJG010000012.1 coordinate 57,005, forward strand.
TGTGTAAATAATCCACAAGATCGGGAAAATTAGCCACCAAAGTGCGGCACGTGGGCTAACTGGTTTGCGCGAAGGCCATAGCAGCCACCAGGCTACAATAAAAAGCGGCCCAAGTTGGTGCAATACAAAATTATTCCAGTCGAAGCCGAGCGTTGGGTTCACATCGGGATTATTCTGTAACAAAAACGTGTAAACTAAGCCGGTTACAAGCATGTACAGCACAGCTGCGCCGCGCACGTAGCGGAACCAATCGCCCATACTTTTATGGCGAAACAGACCGATTATTGTAATGCAGTATACGGCTGCCGCGATAATATTGCTTTGCACGGTAAAATAGCTAAAAACATTCCAGCCGTAAAAGTCAGGGTTGGTGTTTTTCCAGGCATTCCACGGCTTTATGGCGAACAAGGTGAATAATACTATAAGTGTAAGAGCGCTTACGTGTGCCCATTTAACAGGTCTGCTAGCTGCTTTTGTTTTCATTTTGTCGCCTTATTTAAAGTTTGGTCCGTACCTTCACCGCCGTAAAAATGCCGCTTTATAATTTGTGCAAAGCAAAGGTATGTGAGCACGATTACAACTAACGCGCCGACTTGTGCTGGTTGCAGCAAGCCGAACTTAAACCAGTGTCGCACTGGCAGAAGCACGACGAGTGCAGCGATTATCCCAATAAGAAGTGTGCTGAGCGTAAGTGGCAATGCCGGGCGGCTCTCGCGGAGCGGCATACGCCGGGTGCGAATGACATACACCACGAATACTTGCGTTAAGATTGACTCAAAAAACCAACCGGCTTGGAAAACTCCTTCATGGGCATGGAAGATTAGCAGCAGCACGCCAAAAGTTATATAGTCAAAAATCGAACTAAGTATGCCATACGACCACATAAATTTTTTAATATCAGCCATGCGTAAGCGCCTGGGGCGGGCAATTTCGCTTTCATCGACGTTATCGAGCGGAATGGCAAACTGGCTGGTGTCGTACAACAAGTTGTTCAGTAAGATTTGTGTGGCTAGCAAGGGCAGAAACGGCAGAAATAAACTGGCGCCGGCCATCGAAAACATGTTGCCAAAGTTAGAACTCAGGCTCATGCGCAAATATTTCATAGTGTTGGCAAATGTGCGGCGGCCTTCCGCGATACCATTGGTGAGCTCAAACAAGCTTTTGTGCAACAAAATAAAGTCAGCTGCGTCTTTGGCGACGTCAGTTGCGTTATTAACTGAAATACCAACATCGGCGGCGCGCAAGCTGGGGGCGTCGTTAATACCATCGCCCATATAGCCGATAACATGCCCGTTGGCTTGCAGTGCCTGAATAATCTGCATTTTTTGTTCAGGATTGACGCGCGCAAAAATAGTAGCGCGTTCCACGGCCCCGGCGAGCTGCTGTTGATGTAGCTTGCTTATCTGATCCCCGGTTAATGTGCCGGAACTTTCCAAACCAATATCGTGGGCGATTTTTTCAGTCACATATGGGTTGTCGCCGGTAATAATCTTTATCGCAACGCCCATGCCGGCCATGCGCTGCAAAGTTTCACCGACCGAAGCTTTTGCCGGGTCTAAAAACGCCAAAAAACCCTGGAACTGCAAGTTAGTTTCGTCAGCCGGTTCGTAGCGTTTCTCGATGCCGATTTCTTTGTTGGCAATGGCAAGAACCCTAAAACCGTCTTGGCTCAATTTGTCATACGTTTGGCTAATGATTTCGCGAAAATGTTCGGTAAGGTGCGCTGTGGTGTCGTCGTAGCCGCTGCAAATTTTAAGTACTTCTTCGGGCGCACCTTTGACGATTAAAAAACGCCGCTTATCGTGTGTGTGATGGGCGACGACGGCCTCGCGCTTGCGCTCAAAATCGAATGGAATTTCATCGATTTTTTTCCATGGCTCTATATTTATGTGCTTAAAGCTTTGTACGGCGGTGTCGAGCGGGTTGGTGAAACCAGTCGAAAATACGCTGGCGACATATCCCAGTTCAAGCACATGTTCAGACTGCTTGTTTTTGCCATCTACGTATTTAACCAGTGCGATCTTATCTTCGGTGAGCGTGCCGGTTTTATCAGTGCACAAAATGTCCATGCTACCAAAATTTTGCACGGCCGAAAGCTGTTTCACAATCACGCCTTCGTGGGCCATTTTAAGCGAACCTTTGGTTAAGTTGAGCGTGATAATCAGCGGCAAAAGTTCGGGTGTAAGGCCGACGGCCAGCGCTAAACTGAACAACACCGAGTCGAGCACATTGCGATGAAATAAAATGTTCACCACGAACACAAAAAACACCAAGAAGAACGTTATTTTTATAATTAGCGTGCTGAAGTCCTTAATTTCACGCTCAAATTCAGTACTGCGCCGGCCGGATTGCAATGCAGCGGCAATATGCGCAAACTTGGTGTTTTTGCCGATATGGGTAACACGCATCATGCCCTCGCCGCTCATTACACCGCTACCCATAAACACTTCGCTCTCTTTAGTTTTTTGTTGCGGGAAGGACTCGCCGGTGAGCGCCGCCTCGTTGGTAAATAAATCTTTGGAATCGGTAATAATCCCATCTGCCGGAATAACTTTGCCCGCTTTGAGCAGCACAATATCGCCGGGCACTAACTCGCGTACGGCAACCTGCCGCTCTTTGCCGCCATCACGCAGCACTGTAACGCGCACGCGGACCTTTTCCTTTAAAGCTTCGGCGGCTTGTTCCGAACGGTAGGTGTTAAAAAAGTCCAAGCCGACACTTAGCAGCACGATAGTAGCGATAATGAAAAAGCTCGCCTTATCGCCAAAAAACAGCGATAAGCTGGCCGCCAAAAGCAAAATAACAACCAACGGGTTTTTAAACCGCGTCAAAAATGCGATAAATGCTTTGCTGTGGCCATTGCCTTGTGCAAAGTCGTTGTAACCGTATTGTGCCCGAAGTTGTTGTACTTTTTGTGTGGAAAGACCAGTGCTCATAATAAGTATTGTAGCTCTGTTTTAGTTTTTGGGCTATCGTCCTTGTGTTTAAGAGGCAAAGGCTTGTATATTTAAAGCACATGGACGATTTCAAGGACTTGAACGACGACCCGAATGAAGATTCGCACCGGCCTTATGGTGTGCCGATTCCGCCGCGGCCCGAGCTTGGTTCCATGCTGCCACAGAATATGAAGTCATCGGCGCTACACCCGATGGACACGCTCAACCCCGACTACGAGGCGAGAGTTCGCCAACAGGCTGCCGAACCACAAAAGCCGGCGCTTACATACGATGAGCTTTTAGGCATCCCGCCCGCGCCGCAAGCACAACCGCCAGTGCAGGGCCAAAGTACGCCGCTCTCTTCTGACTCAGGCCAGCCGAGCGTAAATCAGATGAGTACTGCCGAATTACCTGCGACAACAAGTACAGGTGTTGATGGTCGCCTCCGTCGCAAGTTTAGAATTATGGTGGCCCTTATTGTGCTACTAATTTGTTTCAGCGCCGGCTTGTATGTATTTACGCTGCTTAGCAAAAATAAAAACGGTGCTGGCACGCAAGGCGGGGCAAAAACCATCATGGACGCTCGCAGCGTGGCAACGCTCGCGAAGCAAGGCAAACTAACGGCAGCAACAGTGGCCAAAATGGATGCCCGTACTTACCTCGAGCAAACAATGAATACTGTGGCGCAGCAGCCGGTACAACACCTTACGCAAGATATATCCGACATGATTGCCGCCAACACCCGTCCTAAAGATTTTTTGAGCCTTGAAACCAGCGACACGACGTATAATTACAAAACCGGCGAGTTGGGCATTTTGTTCGAGCACCAATACTCGGATATAGCGGCGTACAAATATTTTATGACCTGTTTTGGTGGTAAAAATTACGTGTACGTCCCGAGTGGCAATAACAATTGGCAGCAAACTGATGGCCAGAACACGTGCGACCCGTTGCTGCCAACGGTGCGACGCTTGATTACTGATGGCACGAATATTGGCGGCCTAAACAATGTGCAGGCAAACGCCTTTACAAATGCGCTATTTGCGGCAAACCCTAAAGGTGTGGTGTCTGCTTCGGCAGCGCAGCTTGCCACGCATAACGGCAAGCAATATATAAAAGTGCAAGGCAAAATTAACCCGGTTAACTTTGGCACTGCCAGCGCACCGAAGTGGCAGGGGCAGAGTTTTGTACAAAGCGCTTTCAATGCGACAGGGCTTGATATAAACAAGTATCCATACTACGCTGACGGCATCGGCACCAGCGGCCGCACAATAACGATGTATATCGACCCCATAACGGTGCTGCCGGTTTACGCCGAATATGTAACCGACACAGGCGTAGATAGTTCGGGCAAACCGCGCTTGCCGATAATCGGCGACTTGTACCGGCTCGTACGAGTACAGTATTCTTTTGGCGGCAGTGTGCCTAAAACTAGCGTGTCGCAAATGCCGGGCGACATTACACTTGCGTGGCCGGCTGAAAAGCGCTAATTTTTACACTGTTACTGCTTGGCAACTTGCGGTATAATCGCTTGGCAGGCTAGGGCGCCGTGGCGGAGTGGTTACGCAGAGGTCTGCAAAACCTTGTACACCGGTTCAAATCCGGTCGGTGCCTCCACTTAGTCATTTTTTAAATAGTCTACCTGCGAGCGGTGGACTATTTTGCTATACTGAAACATGTAACTTGTAACAATCATATGAATCCGAACGATCCAACGAACCAACCGCAGCCAAACCAACCGCAAGACGCACAAGGCGAACTGTTTGCCCCGCGCTTTAATGTACCGCCGCGCGTTGACGGAAAAACACCACCACCAGTTCCTAGCCAGCCGTGGCAGCCGCCAATAGACGTGGCTACTCCGCACACTGGTACGGCTTTTCCCTGGAATTCGACGCCTGCTGCTCAGCCTCACCCAGCTCAACCAGCCTCGCCTGCCAGTAACGAACGCTATCAGCTGCCGCTACCGCCAGCATCGCCAGGGGCACCGGCAGGCAGTTTGCAGCAATATGGTGGGCAAATGGCAGAGTTACCGCCGTTAAACAGTATGGCAGCCCCAGAAAAAACTACCGGCAAAAAAACACCTGGAGCCCCAAAATCACTCATGAAGTTACTCTTCGGCGGCTTGATTGCGTTGGCATTATTGGCATTCATCGGTGCGGCAATCTTAGTAGTAGTGGAATCTTCGGGCAAGCAAAAAAATACTGCCAACCAAGCGTACTCCATTAAATATAACACTGACCAGATTAAAAAGCTGACCGCGAACAACAAGCAGTTAAGCGCCGCCCAGCTTAAAGGCTTGAACGCTGCCGACACCTTTTACTCGGCGTTCCGCGCAGCTAGCCAGCAGCCTGTGGTGCATACCGCTTGGGATGTATTTTATACTAAGAATCAAAAGGATGACCGTGCTGACCAGTACAGCCTGTATGGTGTGACGCTAGACTACCGTAACAAGCAATTTGCCTATGACGAAGATGATTACAGTAATATCGGTATCATTCAGTACCGTTGTATCGGCGAAAAACAGTACATATTTGATGGCAGCAAACTGAGCGACGCCAGCGCCGCTTGGCAGCCTGCCAGCGATAGTAGTAGCTGCGCGCTCGACTCTGTGGCAGTTCGCACGAACGACGGCATGAACACTGGCAACCTCAATGCCACACAATCTGACGCGTTTGTGCAGCAGTTGAATAAATCGGGCGCTGTCAAAGTGAACGGCATGCAACTGGTGACGCAAAAAAACGCCCAGTATATAAAAGTAAGCGTAAGTGTGACGCCCAAAAAGCAGGGCAGCGGCGTGTATTGGGGCATGCAGAACTTCATGGAAGCGTTTAACGCGACCGGCCTTAACGCCACCAAACAGCCGTATACTTACTTTGGCGCCTCGGGCGAAGGCGCGAGCCTCGATTATTACATCAATCCGGCGACTATGCTTCCGGTCTATTCAGTTGCGACTTCAACGCCGGCATATAACGCCAGCGGCAGCCCTGTTGCACCTAAAACCTGGAGCCATAAGTTTATCGAATATCAGTTCCCGGGCACGGTAGTCGCACAAAACCTGAACGACCACGGCTTGGTCACATTTACAATTTGGGCCGACCATTAAAACTAGTACGCGGCCTTTACCAATGGTTTTTGCTTAGGGTTTTTTATGAAAACAGGCTAGAATACTTACTGAAGATTTGTTACAATTGCACTCAAGATGGGCGAGTGGCGGAATCGGTATACGCGGCGGACTTAAAATCCGCTGGCCTTTAAAGCCTTGAGGGTTCGAGTCCCTCCTCGCCCACCATTTTTTAGTTAAAATTTTAACCTAATATATCGTTAGGTTTTTTATTTTTGCTATTTCAACTAATTGTAATGAATTGAGCGAATTGCAAAGGACTTTTGGATCAGCTAGTCCTAAAGTGCAGGCAGCTCCTTGGGGGATATTTTCATGGACATAGCAAAAGTAAAAGTTTGGGGCGGCACCCACCCTGATGAGAAAGCCGCAATCGCGGTTGTTGAATCGCTTGAGGCCGACCCGATTGCAAATGTAAGCCCTGCCTTTGCCAACTTACTGGGCATGGCTCAGAATAGACGCATCACATATGGCGGCATGAATCTGGTGCATGCTTTCCCAGGCGACCCGAACGCCGAGGAGTATGAAAGACGCCGTGCTTATGAAATACTTCCTGAGTGTGAGGGTTTCGATGTGAATATCGACCTGCACAACATTAACAGCGGCCACGGTGCAAATTTTGCTTGTGTAGACAAAAACAGGATTATAAGCCCAAGAGCTCTTGGTTTTTTAGGCCTCCTAGATGTTGACCGGCTTATGATTACAGAATATGATGGTATGCAAAGACATGCGTCCGTGCCTGATGTTTTCGTGCTCGAAACGTTGGCAGTTGGCCTTGGCAGCGATGTAGATCGGCTGCGCAATGCTTTTGACCGCCTCGCCAATGACCCCGATCTGCCGCTGGGCGACCCTAACGATTTTAAGCAGTTTCGTTATGCCGGCAGTTTAAAGGTTGACACGGTTGAGCCATCTATCGTTACTCCTGAAATACGGCCGTTTGAGGTGTTGCCAGACGAGGTCGCGGCAGCAATGGGATTTCCCGACACGCAGCTGTATTTATCTGGGTGGATTGACGAGCCAAATAAAGAAGGATACTGGGCCGAGGTATGCGAACGAGTCCCAAATGACCAGGGTTTGCGTTTTTAGCGCCGCCTACTTTGGCAAGAGCCCAACCTGAATAAGCATTGCAATTAGTTTAATATGTGAAACCTGCCAAAGGGAAGCCAGATACGATTGACAGGCTGCTTTTTTTATTTTTTGTAGGTGGACAAACTACCTCTATGTCTTATAATGATGGGCATGTGGATCTTTCCACTTTTTGCCTAATGTTTCAAAAGCGAATGGCAATATAAGTGAGCTGTTTATTTTGCTGGGCAGTAGCGTAAAGGGCATTGTAAATTAAGCATATGCTTAGTTGCATGCTACGGTTAGGTTATGAAACGTGCAACAATAATTTAATAAAAGGGCTGGGTTTCAGGACATGCTTTATTTCAAAAATTCAGAACTCGCGTACACATATCACGTATCTGTTAAAACCATAAGCAATTGGATAGAGGCTGCCAAACAGGACAAGCTCGGCTTGACACTTTACCAGCGCGACGGACGTTCACATATTACGAATACGACGCAGAACATAGCTTTAATCGAGCAGCTTGTAGAACGTGGTAAAAAGTACCGTCCACACCGCGCGCTCAAGGTTGTTACGCCAAAACCGGAGTTTTACAAGCTCTATAATCAGTCGCAAATTTATGACATAGTTTCCAGTATTGAGAACCGCCACGAGATACCGCGAGAATACAACTACTTTGATAAAGGCGCAGTGAGCTGGGACAATTATACACAGCGGCTTGCACGCGAAACTACGCCGAATACTCTAAACGCGACTAAATTTTTACTTGTACAGAATGAAAAATACTTAGATAGTCTGCTTTCCAAGTATAAGAAAATCAATATTGTTGATGTGGGCGTGGGCAATGCACTGCCTGTTAAGGATTTTCTTCAGCATTTTCTTGATGAAGGCAAGCTAGGAAGATATATCGCGATTGATATTAGCAAAGAGATGCTCCAGATCGCCCGGAAGAATGTTAAAAAGTGGTTTAATGGCGCTGTCCAGTTTGAAGACCATCGCTGCGATATAAACTATGAAAAGTTTTCAGATGTTCTTGCACAGGAGTATATGAGCAGTAAAAGTAGCGAAACGGCTAACCTAATACTGTCCTTTGGTGGCACAATTAGTAATCTGCGTAAACCCGCGGCAGCCTTTCGTATTTTGCACGATAGTATGGGTATTAACGACTTTTTACTCCATGCGCAGAAGCTGGATACAGAATCAAGCCGCCGATACTTTGATTTTAACCTGAATCCGAATAGTAGTAGCCTGGCGCCAAACCATAGGCTTATCTTTGACCTGCTTAATATCGACCCATCGTTTTACGATGTTGAAATGGGCTTTGATTCCGAAAAGAAAGAGCGCTACATCCGCGTGCGGCTTAAGATTGCGCTCACCTTAAAGTTTGACTTCGAGGCTGGCCAGCGGGTACTCGAGCTTGACAAGGGCGATACGATTCTACTGTGGCGTGCTTGGCAAAAGTCAGCGCTCGATGTAACAAAAGAGCTGGATGAAAGCGAATTTTACCCTTTACAGTCAAGCCAAACTGATGACCAAGAATACATTTTGACGATCTCGCGCATTAAGCGAAACTAACAACCAACTGTGTAGACATCGCCTTAGCTTTACCCGCTGCTTGGTATACACGTCAAAAAGTTGTACAATTACACTTATGAACTGCCAAACAATGGCTATGGTTATGCGCACAATGCCCCGCCGGGCATAATTTCTCTTACTCTAAAAATTTATAAAAACGTTAAAATTTTTCCGCTTGAACAGGTAGACTGTAAATATGAATTATTACGTAACAACTTCTATTCCGTACGTAAACGGCGAGCCGCATGTGGGCCATGCGCTCGAATTTATAATGGCCGATGCTTTGGCACGTGCCGCCCGGCAGCAGGGCAAACTCACAATTTTCGCCACCGGTACCGACGAACATGGCAGCAAAATTGCTCAAAAAGCCGAAAGCTTGGGTATCAAACCGCAAGAGCTGAGTGACCAAATGAGCCTGAAGTTCCGCGAGCTGGCTAGTGAGCTCAATGTGAGCAACGATCGCTTTATACGCACTACCGACAAGCCGCATGAACAGCGTGCCCAGCTTATTTGGAAAGCTTTAGAGCATGACATTTATAAAGGCAATTACACCGGTTGGTATGATGTAAAAGAAGAAGAATTTGTGCCCGAAGCCAAGGCCGACCCGGCACGCAAGCAGCCCAGCCATCCGCAGGCCTATCAAAAAATCGAGGAAGAAAATTACTTCTTTAAACTGAGCAACTACACCGACCAAATAAAAGACGCCATTGAAACTGATGCGTTTCGAATTATTCCGGAAACCCGCAAAAACGAAATTTTGTATGTGTTAAACGAAGGCCTAGAAGATATCAGTATTTCGCGGCCAAAAGAAAAACTAGATTGGGGTATTCCGGTGCCCGGCGACCCGTCTCAAGTGATGTATGTGTGGTTCGAGGCGCTCATGAATTACATCACGGTGCTCGGTTATCCGGAACATGCTGATTTTAAGAAGTTCTGGCCGGCCAATGTACAAGTTATCGGTAAAGACATTTTGCGCTTCCATGCCGCAATTTGGCCGGCAATGCTCATGAGTTTAAATTTGCCTCTGCCAAAAACCTTGTTTGTGCATGCCCATGTTACCATGAACGGCGAAAAAATGAGCAAGAGTATCGGTAACGTCGTTTCGCCTGCTGAGGTGATCGGCAAATACGGCACCGACGCTTTCCGCTATTATTTCTTGCGTCATATCCCCAGTTACAACGATGGTGACTTTTCGTGGCAGACCTTTGAAGCTGCATACAATAACGAGTTAGCTAACGAGCTCGGTAATGCCGTGCAGCGCACCGCGGCGATGATTCTGAAGTATCAAGATGGCATCATTGGCAATATCCCCGAAAGTTCGCACGACAGCAGCCCGGTGTGGGCGGCGCTCGAAGACTGTCATTTTGACCGCGCTTTAGATGAAGTTTGGGACCAGGTGCGCGGCCTCAACCAATATATTGACGAAGAAAAGCCATGGGCAATTGCCAAGACTGGCGACGAGCAGCACCTGCGCGAAGTGCTGGCTTACCAAGTGTCCTGCTTGTTGGAAATTGCTGAATTGTTGCAGCCATTTTTGCCCGAGACTGCCGAGCGTATCAAGGGTGTTTTCATCAATGGGGTTGTGCGCCCGATTGAAGGCACACTGTTCCCGAAGGCAGAAACTGCGCCAAAGCACGCATAGGCTAACTTTTGGGCTGAAGAAACTCCTGCCAAAAAGCCCATAAGTTCCAAAAAGGCGGCAACTCGTGCTACGCTACATAGCGTATGGAGTTTGTAGATACCCATTGCCACATCCACGAGTCGCACATTTCGGACAACCCCAAGGACGCGGCGCAAAAAAAGTGGATCGCGGCTGGCAACCCAGCGCCAGCAACGCTTGTCGAAAAGGCTGACCAGGCAGGCGTGACACGCTTAATTTGTGTCGGTTGCACTTTTGAGGACAGTATGCGGGCCGTGCAGTTCGCCCAAGCGCAATCAAATGTGTGGGCAAGCATCGGTATTCACCCGCATGAAGCCGCAAGGCACTTGCAAAACCCAGGCTTGCTGACGCGGTTTGCACAACTTGCCGCCGAACATAAAGTGGTGGCGGTGGGCGAGTGTGGCCTCGACTATTTTTACAACCACTCGCCTAAAAAAGACCAAGAAACAATTTTACGCTTTCAGCTGGAGCTTGCCCAAAAACACGATTTGCCAATGATTTTTCACGTACGAGAAGCGTTCCAGGACTTTTGGCCGATTTTTGACGAATATGACATCAAGGGCGGCGTTATCCACAGCTTCACGGCAACAAAAAAAGAACTGGACGAAGTTTTAGCCCGCGGGCTATACGTTGGTTTAAACGGCATCATGACATTTACCAAAAACGCCGAGCAATTGATGGCCGCAAAAGCGGTGCCGCTTAACCGTTTACTCCTTGAAACCGACGCGCCTTTCTTGACACCCGCACCACAACGTGATACTATTTGTGAGCCAAAACATGTGCGAGTAACGGCCGAATTTTTGGCCGAATTGCGTGGTGAAACTCTGGCAGACATTGCCGCCGGAACCACCCGCAACGCACAATTGTTGTTTGATTTATAGTGAGGTAGCATGAATCTTTTTCGCAATAACGGCCGCGAATCAATTAAGAATGCCCAGGGGGCTGAACCGCACGCTGCTCGCCGCGCTGTACGTTACGCCGCAGCTGATAACGCTCAAGCAGCGCTGCAACGTCAATTTCCGAGCGTAAGTTTTATGTTAGCAAACCCAGGCGTACAAGTTTCGAGCCAACAAGTTGGCGGCCAGTCTGTACAAACAAATGTGGGAGTCCAAAATGACTTTGCTGAAGCTGCTTAGTAACACCGCGAATGACGAGCAACGCCGCCTAGAAGCCTACCGCGATTTAATTCGCCAGGAAGCAAAAGTTGGTGGCAAATTGTTTGGCCCAACGATGCCGCAGGGCCGCCGCGAATTCTTTTGCTTGGACGAATACACTTGGGTGTGGCACGAAGAATGGGTCGACCAAAATGGCTTGCGCCACACTGTAACTACTAGGTATGATGTTCGTCCGAACGGCATTTTGAAAGCTCAAGACCAGCAGCCATACCAATACATCGGGTTGGACGAAGCCCAGCGTTTATTTCATGCTGTTTCGATGTACAACCGCCAAGTTGATGCCGAATTATATAGCCTGGCCGCATAGTGGCAGCTGCCAGCCGGCTGGCTCCTGATATAATATAACCAATGAAGCCCGCAATTTACCTTGATTATGCTGCTGCCACGCCGATGGACGAATCGGTGTTTGCTGCCATGCAGCCGTTTTTTGCGCAGCACTTTTACAATCCGTCGGCCACTTATTTGGCGGCCCAAAAAGTACACAAGCAGCTCGAAGCGGCCCGCGCGAGCGTAGCGCATTGGCTGGGTTCGCGCCCGAACGAAATTGTGTTTACAGCAGGCAGTACCGAGGCTAACAACTTGGTAATCCATGGTGTGATGCAACAATTTTTAACCGGCGTCCACGCCGAAGCTGAAAATGCTAATTGTATTGTAAGTACGATCGAACACGAATCCGTATTGGAAAGTGCCAAGCAATATAATTATAGGCTTGCGCCGGTGCAGCCAAATGGCGTGATCGACCTCGCCCAGCTTGAAAATTTAATTGATGACCAAACCGTGCTTATAAGCGTGATGTATGCCAATAATGAAATCGGCACCGTGCAGCCCATCCACAAAATTGGCCAATTAGCACAAGCAATCCGTAAAAAACGCCGCGCCGCCGGAAATAAATTACCCCTGTACGTGCACACCGATGCTGCCCAGGCCGCCGCGTATCTTGACCTGCATGTAGCGCGTCTCGGTGTTGACTTCTTGACACTCAACGGCGGCAAAATGTACGGCCCAAAACAGAGTGGCGTATTGTTCGCTGATGCCCATGCCCAGCTCGTGCCGCTGGTATATGGTGGCGGCCAAGAACGAGGTCTTAGGTCGGGTACCGAAAACATCGCTGGCAGTGTAGGCTTGGCCACGGCGCTCAATGTAGTACAAAACCGCCGTCACGAGGAACGCCAACGCCTCAAAGTTTTACAAGATTTATTTTTCAATTTGCTTGAAGGCCAATTTGGCGACGCAATAACTGTCAATGGTTCACGTGATGTGCGCCTGCCAAACAACGTACACGTCACATTTACCGGCCATGATAACGAACGCATCCTTATGGCGCTCGACGAAAAGGGCATTATGTGCGCTGCGGGTTCGGCCTGTAGTGCGAGCAATGAAGAGCCTTCGCATGTCTTGCGCGCCCTTGGCCTTACCGATGCCGAAGCGCAGGCGAGTGTCCGTTTTACGATGGGCATCCAGACGACAGAGGCAGACATTCACGCTGTTGTTGCCGAACTCGCCAAGCTGATACGCGCCTAGAAAAAACGTGCCGCCACACGATATTTGGCTTTTGCATCTGGCGTTGCCCGCGGTATACTTTTAGTAATGTTTAAGCACAAACGCATTGTTGAGTACTCGCTGCTGGCTATCGGCTTATTTTTGTTTCTGTTTGTCGGAATCCAAGCGGCGGCACATGCCCAAAATGTGACACAGGGCTACCAAAGTGACACGTCGCTGCAGCAAGGTGTGATCGTACAGCTTGTGCCTAGTGATGCCACTAAAGTTGAACCGCTTTCACAAACCAGCGAAACCAGCATGCTCGGGGTGGTAGTGGCGCCTAACGATGCACCGGTAACAATTACCGGCGACAATACTAAAACGCAAACTTATGTGGCGACGTATGGCCAATATAATGTGTTGGTAAGCAACCAAAACGGCCCGATAAAAGCGGGCGATTCCGTTAGTATTTCGGCGATTGACGGTGTTGGCATGAAAGCTGATGCCGACCACGAAGTTATCATTGGTAAGGCCATACAAAGTTTTGATGGTGCGAGTAATGTACAAAGTACTGCTACGCTAAAAACGTCGGGCGGCAGCAGCAAAACTGTGGCAATCGGCCGCATCCAAGTCAATATAAATGTAGCACATAACCCGGCGTACAACCCGGTGACACCGCAAGCTGGCGTACCCACCATTTTGTCGCGTGCAGCTAAAATTGTTACCGACAAACCAGTGGGTGCCGTACGCATTTACGCGAGCCTGGCAATTCTAATCGTTTGCATTTTTATTGCTGGCGGTGTTATGTATGCTGGCGTACGCACCGGCATGACGGCAATCGGCCGCAATCCGCTGGCGAAAAAATCGATTGTGCATAACTTAATCGAAGTGACGCTCGGGGCGATAATCATTTTCTTAATTGGCGTAATTGCGGTATATTTATTATTGAAGATTTAAAACGCTTACGTTTGGAGTGGGCCTCGGTGGTAAAACAGTAATGACAATCTGGGAACTCGTTTTCATTCTTAGCTGTATCTTAGCGGCCGGTTCTGGTTTTATATATGTAGTCGCCAAACTTAGCGGCAGCCCGCACGGCAAACAGCAGAGTATAAGCGACTCCCTACAACAGAGTGCCGAAGAGGACGTCGACCACATTTTTAACGAAGAATTCCGCGAAGAGCTCCGCAACCGCGGCCGCCTGCATTTTGAAAAGATTTTGGGTGAAAATGCCATGTTTTTGCAGCAGGATTTACGCTTAACCACTTCCCAGCTTAACGACTATATGAAACAAGAAATTAGCAAAGAGCTAAAAGAAGCTTTTGCTAATTACGAAAGCGCCATTGGTGATGCCAAACAGTTGGCGGTCGAGTCGATCGAGAAAACCAAAACTGCAATTGATGAGCAGCGCCAAGCGATGGGCACGCAGCTCGAAAAAGAAATTACCGATGAAAAAACGCGTCGTATTGCGGTATTTGGCGATAATATGGCTGAAATTGTCAACCACTATGTGCTTGGTGCCGTGGGTAACCAGATAGACCTAAATGACCAACTGGAATACATTTTGGGTGAGCTTGAGGCTAATAAGCAAGCCATAATTGAGGATATTACTAATGGTGCCTAACGCTTCTGCTGCTTCTGACAGCCCAATACCGGCTGCTTCGGTTCCGAGCGCTAGCAGTGACCCTAGCAAGCAGCTACACCTGCCCATATTAGTGTTTGGCGCGGTTGAAGTGCGCCGCTTACAGCGCGAACTCGAAGCCCTTGAAAGTTCCTTGCAACAAGAAGATATCCGCAAAGTGAAAACGAGCCACCAAGCAGTATTGCCGCGCGTCAGCCGTTTGCTCGATGCGCTTGCCAGCGAAAATAATTGCAGCTTATTAAAACAACCTGAACGCCAGCTCTTACAAAACTTTTTAGCGCAAATTTTAGCCTCAGCCCCCGGTATTCATATGAGTTTCGCCAGCGACCCATCAGCGGCATTTATGGCTAAAATTGTGGCCTGGCTGCGTAGCAATGTGCATCCGAACGCGCTGCTGCAAATTGGCTTGCAGCCTTCGATTGCAGCTGGTTGCATCGTGCGCACCTCTAACAAAGTGTTCGATTTAAGCCTGCGCCAACATTTTGAAACCCAGAAAGCGCAGTTCACCGACGCACTCATTAAAAAGGCGACGGCATGAGCGACAACAAGCACTTCGACCATCTTGTAGAAAGCGGCAAACCGGTCGGCGAAGTTATCGCTATCGATCGTTTTATGGTGAAAATCAAAGGTATGCAACCGGTAAATTTGCATGCGCTTATTATGTTCGAGGACGGCAGCAAGGGCTATGTGCATTATGTATTTGAAGATTATGTCGTGGTGCTGCACCTAGGCACGAAAAACGTTCGTGTCGGCATGGTGGCGGTAGTGCAGCACGACCAGCTGGTCGCGAAAGTCGGCAAAGACTTTATTGGCCGCGTAGTTTCGGTAACCGGCGAGCCATTGGATGGCAAAGGCCCGATTGCCGCCGATGCTGTGTGGCCGGTATTTAACGCCGCACCGTTGCTATACGAGCGTGAACTCCTCGATAAACAGCTTGAAACCGGTATTACGGTAGTCGATACGCTGTTCCCGCTGATGCGCGGCCAGCGTATTGCAATCTTGGGTGATGGCAAATCCGGCAAAACCACGCTTGCCACTCAAATTGTGCTCAACCAAAAGGATAGCGACGTTATTACCGTGTACGCGCTGATCGCCAAACGGCGCAGCGATGTCGACATGTTGCTAAACCGCCTGCAAACCAACGACGCCCTTAAAAATGCCGTGGTGGTGGTTTCTACGATGTCGGACTCGCTTATTATGAGTTACCTGGCGCCGTATGTAGCGTGTAGCATCGCCGAATACCTATGGCAGCAGGCCGACCAAGACGTGATGATTATTTATGACGATTTAACCGCACACGCCCACACCCACCGCGAGATCGCGCTGCTTTCGGGCATGAGTCCGGGCCGCGACTCGTTCCCTGGCGACATGTTTTATGTACATTCCAGTTTGCTAGAACGCGCCGGAAAACTGGGTCGCAACCACAAAACGCTTACCAGCGTGCCATTGGTATTTGCGGCCAGCGGCGATATTACCGCCTACTTGCCCACTAACGTGATGTCGATTACTGATGGCCAGTGGATCTTAGACATGGGTATTTTTAGGGATACCATGCGCCCGGCCGTAAGCGTTGGCCTAAGTGTGTCGCGTGTGGGTGGTCGTGGCCAAAGCCCGCGTCAAAAAGCTTTAGGGACGCAAATGTTCAAGGCACTCACCACTTATGCACAGGCGGAGGAATTTGCGCACTTCGGTTCGGAACTAGCGGTGAGCGCCAAGCAAGATCTCGCCCGCGGCGAGCTTTTATATAAGCTGCTCAACCAAGCACCGGGCGAGCGGTACACGCTGATGGCTCAAACCTTGATGCTTGATATTGCGCTTAATATGCAAGAAGGCGAATCCATTAATGTCGAACAGCTTAAAAAGGCCGTAATTGAAGCTGCCCCAAACGTTAAAGAAGACAAAGACTTCGAGGCTGTGCGCGATGCAGTGAAAGCCAAAAGCCTGGTGGAGGCCAAACGGTGAGCCGCTTGCAAGAAGTCGACGCCCAGCGCGCCGCCATGAGCACTATTGTGAACCTTACCAGTGTATTTGAGGGCTTGGCCAGTATGCGCATTTCGCAGACTAAGAACCAAGTATTGCAATCGCAGCAATTCTTTAACGAACTATGGCAAATGTACAGCCAGATTAGGGTTGATGACTTGTTCCGGTTTGGCCGCACCAATGCCGACCAAGTTGTGGATAAACAGTTGTATATTGTTATCACGGCGGAAGGCGGTTTTAGCGGTGATATCGACCAAAAACTTATCGCGTGGATGCTTACGCAATACGATCCGGCCAAGCAAGACATCATCGTCATTGGCCACCATGGTGCCATGCAGCTGATCCAGGCAGGCGTAAGTTTTAAAAAATACTTTGCCTTGCCATCGCGTGACAAAAATATTAACGTACAACCGCTGGTACGCGAGGTTCGCCAATATAAAAGTACGTTGGTATTTTATCAAACTTACGTGTCGCTGATGTTCCAAGACATCCGTAAAATTGAGTTGAACCGTGCTGTGCAAGAACGCGGCCAGAAGGCCGGGCAAGCTGACGAAATTATTAGTGAAGCCACTTATATTTTTGAGCCGAGCGCCTTTGACGTAATGGCGCATCTGGAACGCTCAATGATGGAGATCGCCCTCAGCCAGGTAATACTAGACTCCAAATTGGCGCAATATGCGAGCCGTTTTCGGGCAATGAGCATGGCCAACGACAAGGCCGACGAATGGTACCGCGACTTAACAACTCAGTATAACCGCACTAAACGGCGTATTCAGGACGAACGCCTGAAAGAAATCATTAACGGCTTAAGAACAACGAGGGCGCAATGAACCAAGGTGTAATACGATCGGTAAAAGACTTGATTGTAACGGTGGTGTTCGACGACGAGCTGCCTGAAGCGCAAGAGGTTGTGCTGGTTGAAGAAACCAACACGCCACTTTTGGTGGACAGCCTACAGCCCGGTAATATTGCATTGTGCTTGAATATCCAATCTGATACATCTATCCAAAAAGGTATGAAGGTAAAACGTACCGAGCACAGCATTGAAGTGCCAGTGGGCGATGCCATGATTGGCCGCGTAATTGACGCTTTAGGCGGGCCACTTGACGGCAAAGAGCCAGTCGACCCTAAGCTGCCACGCCGTAAGATTTTTCAGATACCTGAGCAAGGCGCTAGTTTTACGGCCGCCACCCCTGAAATTTTAGAAACCGGCATCAAAGTTATTGATTTTTTTGCACCGTTTGTTAAGGGGCGCAAGATTGGCATTGTTGGCGGCGCGGGCGTGGGCAAAACCGTGCTCACCATGGAACTTATCCACAACGTGGCGCAAAGCGGCACAGGCTTAAGTTTCTTCACTGGCATTGGTGAGCGCATTCGCGAAGGCCACGAATTATACGAAACACTTAAAGAGCGCGACCTGCTTAAAAATACCTGTATGTTTTTCGGCCAAATGAACGAAAACTCGGTGCGCCGATCGCTCATTGGTTTAAGCGCCGTTACACTTGCCGAATATTTCCGTGACGAGCAGCACAAGGATATTTTGTTTTTTGCCGACAACATGTACCGCTATGTGCAGGCACGCAACGAAGTAGCGACGATGCTTGGCCAAGTGCCGAGTGAAGGGGGCTACGAGCCAACAATTTTCTCTGATGTAAAAATACTACAGGACCGCTTAAGTTCGACAATAAACGGGTCAATCACGGCTGTGCAAACTATTTACGTTCCAGCTGATGACATGAGCGACCCAGCGGTGCAGATGATTCAACATGAATTAGACTCGGTAATTGTGCTGAGCCGCGCCGTGGCGGAGCAAGGTATCCGCCCAGCGGTAGATTTGTTACACACCACGTCATCGCTGCTGTCACCTGACGTCGTTGGCGATCGCCATTATTTACTGACGGTTCAGGTGCAAGCCTTGTTACAAAAATATGAATCACTGAAGTCGATCATTGCCATTATTGGTGAAAACGAACTCTCGCCCGCGGATCGTGCCGATTATGCCAAGGCCAAAAAACTGATCGACTTTTTCTCGCAAGATATGTTTGTAATGGAAGACTTAAACGGTAAACCCGGCGAATTTGTGCCGCGCGACCAAACCTTAAAAGGTATCGAAGAGATTATCGTATGACGACGAAGCGCACTGATGCTTCAAGCGGTGAATTGGTTGATGCGCCTGATTCAGCCATGGCGTCTGATACTTCCAAAAAAAGCGACCCCAAACTGCCGCCAACGATGCATATCAAGGTGTATTCGCCGTTCAAAACCTATTTTGATGAAGCTGCGCTGAGTATTTCGGGCACCAATGCCACTGGTCCCTTCGACATTTTGCCTAAGCACCATAATTTTTTGACGCTGTTAAGCCCCGGCGAGTTGCGCATCCGCTTAAAACAGGGCGGCGAAGAACGTATTCGTATTTCGGGCGGCCTAATGCACGTAAAAGCTGACAAAGTTATCGTGTTCCTCGACGTGTAAAGCGAGCTACGCAAAAAAATGGGAACGCCCCGGTTTCCCAAATTCCCTCATGTGTACGGAGCGAAATTAGGGATCCCTCCGAGGCGTTCCCATTTTTCTTTCAGAAAAGCGGCATGACTTCCTTGGGTTCCGAGTTCCTTTAAAAACCTTCTGCTCTTTGCGCCCAGTTCCAAACTAGTTCATTATAAGGTAATCGAAGCCGAACGTTTGGCTGGCGGATGCCGGGCTTACCGTGCATACGCTAAAACTGGTACTCGAGCGGTTTACATAAAATTGCAAACTTGCCGCCGCCGCGCCAATTGGCGTTACGACTACATGCGGTGCTCCCGAATATGCGCGTGCAAATGTGATGGTTTCAAAGCAGCCAGCCGCCGGTGAGCTGCCGGTGTTGATAGTGATCGAGCCGGACGTGTCGGAGCCGCTCACCGATGCCGTGCCACCCCCACCAAGTGCGATGCCTTGTGCCAACCCTGGAATCGGGCCACCGCCAGTAACGTGGTGTGTCAAGATAAGGTCGCCATTTAATTGTAAGGTGCTTGTGGTAAGCTGGGTCGCTGAAACGTTGCCGCTAAAGTTACTGTTGCCGCTAACGTTGACGCCGCTCTTTGCGGCTAACACGCCTTGCACAGTGGCGGCTCCAGTAATGTTGACAGTACTTGCCTGGATCTGGTTGAAGTTGCTGAGCCCTGAAACGGTGATGCCAGGCAAGGCAAGAGCGCCGTTGACCCTAATATTGCCGGCTACTTCTAGATCTTGGCGCACTAGTATCGTGCCAGCAAAAACAGCGTTCGATTGTATGTTTAAAGTTTGGGTTGGGCTACCGATAGTAGTGCTATTGTTGGCAAGCTGTTGTAATTGGTTTTGGGTGAGCGTTTGGGCGCTGGTTGACGATGTTGTCGGCGATTGGTTTTTGCCTTTTACGACGTAGGTAATAACGATGCCGACCGCTACTAAAACGAGTACGATGAATGACAATAAATAAATGTTAAATCGCCGCCAGATGCGTTTGAATAGCGGATCCTTTTTGGGCGGAGCGTCAAGGCTGCTGCTGGGCGCGCCAGCATTCTCTAAGCTGTTTAAACTGTCGCTTTCGGTGCCTGGTGTTTGGCCATTCGCTGCAGACCCTGCGGCTAGAGGAGATGTGCCTGCCGCACTACCCCTGTTTTCAGGTTCAACAAGACTGCCGCCGCCTTCCAGCGACGAATTTTCTAAATTATTTTCGGCAGGTTTTTGCTGTGGGTTCATAACTCAAAACACTTACCCTTATGATACTAAAAATATCAGAAAAGCGTAAACGGATTGTCATATTTCGTGCATCGCGGCATAATAAAGTGGTATGAAACGGGCATTCGCGATGGTAATAGGGGTTAGTGCAGCTGTGTTTGTGGTGCTATGGTCACCTTTTGTGTTTGCCTCGCAGTCTAACTCGTCGCATTATTCGGTTGATGAGGTATTTTTTGGCGCTGGCGGCCAGCTGAATGCCTGCTCGAGCAGCTATTGCTCAAAGCAATCAGTAGGCGAAAGCGGTGTAGGCGCAAGCTCTTCGAGCAGCTATCGTTCGCAGGCGGGTTTCAATACTGACCGCACCCCTTATTTAGCATTCACCGTTACGGGGACTAGTACTAATTTGGGCGTGCTTTCCGTTGGCTCGGCAACGACAACCACCGCGACATTCTCTGTTAAATCGTACTTAGCGGGCGGCTACGTAGTGCAAACGGCGAGTGATCCGCCGACTAATTCACTGCCAAGCACGCCGATGATGCATGCGCTTACCACCCCCACAGCTTCAAGCCCCGGTACTGAGCAATTTGGTATTAACTTAGTCGCTAACACTAGCCCGACTACTTTTGGCGCTAACCCCGGCCAAGTGCCTGACAGCACATTCGGATTTGGTGCGGCGGCCGCCGGCTATAACACGCCAAACCTGTTTAAATACGTTAAGGGTGACACGGTTGCGCAGTCATTAAAGAGCAGCGGCGAAACTGACTACACTATTTCATATCTGTTTAACATCTCAAATGTGACCGCTGCGGGGCAGTACACGTTTAATCACGTGTTGGTAGCGACCTCCACTTTTTAAAAAACAAGATAATTGGGGACAAATCTATTGTATACAAAACATAAGCATGATATTGTAAAGTTGACTGCTTTAAAAGATAAAAAACCGGAGATTTCTGCTATGCAAAAGCACACAAATGTGTTGAGACGTTGTTTATTTGGTTTAACTGCTATTTTGCTTACCGCTGCAGCAGTAATGCCAGCAATTAACCACAAGGCTATGGCTGCCCAGCTCACTAGCCGCAGTGTACAGCTCAGTAATTCTAACAATGGTGCTACGGGTGTAACCTACCTTATTTCGTTCACGACGGCTACTGCTGCCGTCTTAAAAAGTTTTGTGGTTGACTTTTGTGACAACGACCCAATTATTGGCGATAGTACTTGTACTGCGCCGACCGGTTTTAGTGTAGGTACACCAACTGCAACCCAATCAGGCTTGCCAGCAGGTACCTGGACGGCTGCTTCAGCCAACTCTGGCCGCACGCTAACCATGACAAATGCCGCTAACTCGACGAGCACTCCAGCAAGCACGGCTGTAACATTTACCCTGACTACCGCCACCAACCCTACCACCGACAACCACAGCTTTTACGCCCGCATCCTAGATTATGTAAACGCTACTGGTGCCAATAGCGCAGCCACCTACGCCCCTGGCGCCGAAGGCAATTATACTGACGGCGGCGGTGTAGCTATGAGCACAGGTAAGGTCATTAATATTACCGCCCGAGTAATGGAAAGTCTTGCGTTTTGTGTGTACGGCACCACGTGTGGCGATGACCCTAGCATGACCATTGGCCACGGCACCAACAACATTTTGGACTCCACGGCTGTAGATACCAAAACTGCTAATTTCAGCATTTCTACCAATGCTCAGAGTGGTGCTACCGTTCGCTTAAAAGGCGACACCTTAAAGGCTGGCACGAATTCAATTCCCGCCGCTGGCGCAACGGCCATAACGTTCGCGCCTGGTACCGCTGATTTTGGGATGCGTATTTCGACAGCTGGTACAAACATTACTGCCACTGCACCTTATAACGGCGGTAGCGGGTCACAATACGCATACAACACTACCAACACTTTAAGCACCTACGGCGATAACATCGCTACGCTTTCCGGCCCGGTAAATAGTTCAGTGACGACCATGACATTTGCGGCCACTGCGGCAAATACCACCCCAGCCGGCATTTACACTACGACTTCACAACTTATTGCCACTGGACAATTCTAATAGCACCGTCCAGATCTTAAAACTGCAACCAACACGTGGCTGTGCATAACTTGCTTGCCCAGTAAAACATAAGCGTGATACTATGCTCTTATAAATCATTGTAACGTAGAACCAAAAGTTGTAGGAGTTCTAGAAGTGATGAGAAAGCACGGTTCCAGACTTCGGATAGTTGCATATGTGGTAATGATCGTACTGTTACCGTTAGTTGCCGTTGTTTCTGGATTAAACCGCCAGGCATATGCTGCCCAGCTCACCAGCCGCAGCATCCAAATGAGCAGCTCCAATAATGGTGCTACGGGTGTAACTTACCTCATCTCTTTCACGACGGCAACTACAGCGACACTTAAGAGTTTGGTTGTTGACTTCTGTGACAACGACCCAATTATTGGCGATAGTACCTGCACTATACCCGGTGGTTTTACTGTCGGCACGCCAACCGCTACACAATCAGGTTTGCCTGGTACCTGGACGGCTGCTTCAGCCAACTCTGGCCGCACGCTAACCCTCACCAACGCAACTAATAGCACCTCTGTGAGCTCGGGCACGCCGGTTGCTATTACACTTACAACCGCTACTAACCCAACTTCAGACAACCACAGCTTTTACGCCCGCATCCTAGATTATGTAAATAGTAGCGGGGCCGACAGCGCAGCCACCTATGCCCCTGGCGCCGAAGGCAATTATACTGACGGCGGCGGTGTAGCTATGAGCACTGGTAAAATTATCAACATCACGGCGCGTGTCATGGAAAGCTTATCATTTTGTGTATACAACTCTTCTTGTGGCGATGACCCTAGCATGACCATTGGCCACGGCACCAACAACATTTTGGACTCTACGGCTGTAGATACTAAGACCGCAAACTTCAGCCTTTCCACCAATGCCCAAAGTGGTGCCACAATCCGCTTAAAAGGCGATACCCTTAAAAGCGGTACTAACAGCATTGCGGCGGCTGGCGCAAGCCCAATAACTATGGCGGCTGGCACGGCAAACTTCGGCATGCGTATCTCAGCAGCAGGTACAAACATTACCGCCACTTCTCCGTATAATGGCGGTAGCGGTTCCCAATACGGGTTTAATACGGCAAATACCACCAGCACCTACGGCGATAACATCGCTACACTTTCCGGCCCGGTAAATAGTTCAGCATCTACTATGACATTTGCGGCAACAGCAGCCAACACGACACCTGCAGGTATTTACACGGCTGCCGAACAACTTATCGCCACCGGCCAATTTTAGGTAAAAAGTAAGAGCAATCCATGTACATAAGCGCTATACTATAATTATATGCGTATGCGCCGTTATAGGGTAGTGGGTATTGTGATTGCGCTCATTTTTGTGCTTGCGCCGTTGCGCGCCATGCCAGTACGGGCCGCGCAAATTACGTCGCGTAGTTTGACGCTTAGTTCTAACGTGCCAGGGGCGCACGGCGCTACCTATAAAGTGGACTTTACGATTCCGACTGCCGGCCCCATGGATTCAGTGGTAATCCAATTTTGCGGTAATTCGGCGCTGGTAGAGGATACTTGTATAGCGCCCTCTGGTCTTAACGCGCTTAGCGCAACACTTTCGGCAGAAACTGGTTTAAATGGTTTTATTAAGGATGCAAGCTCAAACGTAAATACGCTTATGTTGTCGCATGCGCCGGGTAATACGCAACCAGCTGGGCCGGTGAGTGTGACATTTAGCTCGATTACTAACCCGACCGACGCTGATACATACTACGCTAAAATTTTCACTTATCCAACGACCGATGGTAGCGGATCGTACACCGATTTTGGCGCGCTGGCGTTTTCAATAAACAACGGTTTTGATGTGAGCGCCGAAGTACCGCCATTCTTAACATTCTGCCAAGGCATTACTGTTGATAATTTCGATTGCTCATCGGTGGCTGGCGACCAAATTAACCTGGGCCAGTTAAGCTCGGCAACACCAAGCATGGGCACATCGCAAATTGTAATTGCTACGAACGCGGCAAGCGGCTACGTTGTGCAAGTAAGTGGTATAACTATGACCTCTGGTAACAACGTTATCCCAGCTATGCAAGATACGTTGTCACATACTGGCACCAGTCAGTTCGGCATAAATTTAGTTGCCAATACTAACCCGGTTGTCGGCCAAGACCCAATTGGACCCGGTACGGGTACGCCCACGAGGCAATATGGTACGACAAATCGTTTCAGGTTTGTAAATAACGAACCAGTCGCCTCGGCAACGCAAGTACAAGACTACAAGAAATACACAATTAGCTATCTTGTAAATGTCGATAAAAGCCAAGTGCCGGGTGTGTATTCCACAACACTTACCTATATTTGCACCGCTAACTTCTAGCGGGAAAGTATGGTAGTATTAAGCGTAAGCAGTTTTATTAAAAATGGGAGATTTACATGATACGACGTAAGGTTGCGTCACTGGGCCTACTTTTTGTCGCTGTTGCGATATGTCTAGGTGGCGTAGGGCGTGTTTTTGCAGCTACAACAACTTCAACAACACAAGGTAGTGGTAACGCACTTAAAGTGTCGCCGGTGCGCAGCGACGCCGAAGTAAACCCGGGCACCAGCAAAGTGTTTGATGTGTACGTGCAAAATCTCAGTGGTAATACTGCTAATTTGCAGGCAATCGTCAACGACTTTGTAGCCAATAAAGATGAATCAGGCACGCCGAGCATTATTTTAAATAGCAATCAAGCGGCACCTACGCACAGCTTAAAGCAATTCGTTACGCCAATTCCTAACTTTACACTCCAGCCCAACGAGCAAAAAGATGTTAAAGTAACGGTAACGGTGCCTAAAAACGTAGCACCAGGCGGCTACTATGGTGCGGTTCGGTTTGCCCCGGCGGCAGCGAGCGCCGACCAAAGTGTGACACTTTCTGGAAGTGTGGGGTCATTGGTTTTAATCAAGGTACCAGGCAACATTAAAGAAAGTGTAAATATTGCAAGCTTTGACGTACGCAAAGGCGACAGCGTCAAAACATTTTTCACAAGTGGTAAAGACTTGCAAGCGGTCGTACGTTTTCAAAACAACGGCGATGTACAAGAAGAGCCGTTCGGCAAGGTGCTTGTTAAAAAAGGCGGCCAAACTTTAGCTACCTATGAGATTAACAATACTTCGCCACGGGGAAATGTTTTGCCCAGTAGTATCCGTCGCTTTAGCATGAACCTCAGTAAGGTTGGCTCATTCGGCAAGTATACTATCGTTGGTAATTTCGGATATGGCACAAACGGGCAGCTGCTTACGGCATCTAAAACCATCTATGTGGTACCGATAAGTGTATTTGTTATAGTGGGCATCGCAATCGTCGCCTTGCTGCTTATCATTTTTGTCGTACCTCGTATGGTGAAGGGCTATAACCGTCGGGTTGTCCGCAAAGCTACGAGTAAAAAGTAAGTCCAATATACTATATGGCGAGCGTAAAGTTCTCGCCATATTGCTTATGCATTGGTAGCGGGGTAAAGTAAAAGCAAGCATGAACGGTTTTGCAGAGACACTAAAAAAGGCAACGGCGTGTATTGGTTTGTTACTTTTGTGTACCTTGGCGCCGTTGCGATATGCACATGCCGCCGCGCCTCCAGCAAATAACCCACAATCGGGTTCGGTGGGCGTGACTGGTGTCTTGCCAAGCGCGCCTCCTACAAAGGGCGCTACTATTGCGGTGCCAACTAACGGCCAAACGTTTACTAGTATACCTATTACCGTTTCGGGTTTGTGCCCCGATGGTTTACTTGTGAAAGTGTTCGACAATAACGTTTTTATGGGTTCGGTAATGTGCTCTGGCGGTAGCTACAGTATAAAAATTGATCTGTTTAGCGGCCAGAATGACCTTGTAGCGCGGGTGTACGATTCACTTGACCAGGCCGGGCCAGATTCTAATGTCGTAGTCGTTACTTTTAACGACTCGCAGTTCAATACCAGCGGTTCGTCACTTTTAACGCTTACTAGTGACTACGCCCGGCGCGGCGCGAACCCAGGTGCGTCACTAGTGTGGCCGATTATTTTAAGTGGCGGCACCGGCCCGTATGCGATTAGTACGGATTGGGGCGATAACAAACCCGCAGACCTCTTAAGCGTGCAGTTCCCAGGCGTAATAAACTTGCAACACGTATACGACACGGCCGGTGTGTACAACGTTATCATCAAGGCTACTGATAAGAATGGCCTTACCGCGTATTTGCAAGTAGTGGCAGTCGCCAACGGGGCGATTACCTCGAGTGCGGCAAGCAACAAAAACAACACTCAAGTTATCACTAAAACGAACGTTTTATGGCTGCCAGCCGCAATCATGCTGCCCTTTATTTTGATTTCGTTTTGGCTGGGCAAAAAGCATGAACTCCTATCGCTTCGACGACATTTGCAACGCAGCAATTACTAACTACTAAAAGCCAGCGTAACTTGCTATAATATATAAGATATGTCAAAGAAAGTTTTTGTTGGTATGAGTGGCGGCGTAGACAGTTCTGTAACGGCAGCGCTGCTTTTAGAGCGTGGCTACGACGTAACCGGTGTGTACATGAAAAACTGGAGCCAAGATTTGCCCGGATTTGACTGCCCCTGGAAAGAAGATTACCAGGACGCAAAACGTGTGGCTGTACAACTTGGTATTCCGTTTAAAATGTACGATTTTGAAACGCAGTACAAGCAAAAGGTCGTTGACTACATGCTTAAGGAATATAAAGCTGGCCGCACGCCGAACCCCGATATCATGTGCAACCAGGAGGTAAAATTTAAACTGTTCTTGAACACTGCACTCGACGACGGCGCCGACATGATTGCAACGGGCCACTATGCACGCATTGCTCGAAGCCAAAGCGGCCAAGCTGAATTGCTCGCGGGCCTCGACAAAAATAAAGACCAAAGCTACTTTTTGTACCGCGTTACAAGCAATGCCCTAAGCAAGTCACTGATGCCGATTGGTGATTTTGAAAAACCGCGCATTAGGGAAATGGCTAAAAAACTTGGCCTGGCAACGGCCGAGAAAAAAGACAGCCAGGGCATTTGTTTTGTAGGCAAAGTGGGTATTAAAGAATTTTTGCAACAGTTTGTGCAAACTGAACCGGGTGATACTTTTGACCAACACGGCCATCGTATTGGCGAACACGACGGCGCTTTGTTTTACACAATTGGCCAGCGCCACGGTCTAAATGTCGGTGGTGGTTTACCATATTATGTAGTCGGCAAAGATATGTCCAAAAATGAAGTTTACGTAACAACCGATTTGCAAGATAGCCGCTTGTGGAGCGATGAACTTAAACTCACAGATTTGCATTGGATTAATGAAGCGCCTGCGCCTGATCTGAGCCTAATGGTGCGCACCCGCTACCGGGCCGAACTCATAAAAGTTAAGAGTTTTTCAATTAAAGACAACACTATGCGCCTGATACTGGCCGAAGAAGTTCGGGCAGTTACCCCTGGCCAATCAGCGGTTATTTACAATGGCGACCGCATATTGGGCGGCGGCATTGTAACAGCATAAGCGCTTTACGCACACCTTATACACGTAGTATACTCAAACCATTGAAACGTGAATATATAATAGCTCAAGGTTAAACTTCGAGCTATTATTGTAAAGATAGACCGGTTATATGCACGAACATCCTAGTGGCTTATGCTCGCCGTTTAAGACCCCCGATACAACACCTGAAGATTGCGAATGGGGTTTGCAACGGGTTATGGCAACCTTGAGTATACGCCAGCCGGAAGGCGTCGTGAGAGCGCAGATCGATGCAATTTCTAGTGATCCAGAAGCCCGTGCATCGTACATGGAATATTTAGGTGTCCGGGCCTCTGCGGAATATGATGCATGGCAGACAGTCCACATCGACGAGATGACCGGGTTGCTCAATGAAAAAGCATGGCGCATTGACCTGGAAAAACGCATTGCAGAGTTAGAAACAGGCCAGTCGGGTGCTAGTCTGGGAGTGTTATTTTGCGACCTCGACCGCTTTAAGCATTTAAACGATACAGCTGGCCACAATATTGGCAATGTCGTTATTACTGAGGTTGCCAAAACACTCAAATCAAATATGCGGACACGCAATTCGGCACCCGACGGCATGGCGCACTGGTTGACGTCTCCCAATGCCCAAGATATACATCAAGTAAGCCACTGGGGCGGCGACGAATACGCGGTAACGCTGCGTTTTGCGGCTGCAGGTGAAGACAGTGATGCGGAAAATCACGGCCGTCGCGTTAACGTTTTAAGCCCAGAAGAGCGTCTCGAGACTGTAAAAGGGCGGCTGACTATGGCGATTGGCGCACTTGCGGCACGGCTCGAGGCAGAATATATAGAGGCCGATACGCCTGGCGTCACGTTCGGCATCAGTATTGGCGCGGCTATTTGGCAGCCCGGCCAGTCAGCTGAAGCTCTTATGAAAAAAGCTGAGGATGACATGTATGAAGTAAAAGAGCGGCGTCACGCTGAGTATCTGCAAAGTTTGCCGCCGAGTGTGCGGGAAAAAATTGTAGCTGCTTTGGGTACCTTGAACCAACATGGCTTCAGACATTAGTTTACGCCCGAAATTACCTCTGTTATAATACACACTATGAATGCACAACAAATCCGCAACGCTTATTTAGATTTTTTTAAACAACGTCAGCACGCGGTAATCCCCCGGGCGCTTTTGGTGCCGCAAAACGACCCGACTACACTGTTCACCGGCTCTGGCATGCAGCCGATGATTCCCTATTTATTGGGCGAGGAGCACCCCGAGGGCACACGGATTGTCGATAGCCAAACTTGTTTGCGTGCCCAGGATATTGACGAAGTCGGCGATAACCGCCACACCACGTTTTTTGAAATGCTCGGCAACTGGAGCTTAGGCGATTATTTTAAAAAAGAACAAGTGCCGTGGATGTTCGAGTTTCTGACCGAAGTTGTGAGCTTAGATGCTTCCAAATTGTACATCACTTGTTTTATCGGCGCGCCGGAATACGATATTCCAAAAGACACCGAGGTTGCTGAAATGTGGGCGAAGCTGTTCGAAGCTAAAGGTTTGAGTACGGGCATTACCGATATCGGTTCCGAGGAAGACGGCTACAAACGCGGCGTTAAACCAGGCGAGCGCATTTTTTACTACGACGGCAGCAAAAACTGGTGGAACCGTGGCAAGACGGGGCCTGATACGACGCCAATCGGCGACCCATGCGGCCCGGATAGCGAAATGTTTTACGACTTCGGCGACAACGGCACGCACGTGACTTGGGTCGATGGCCTCGTCGCCCGGAAAAAACCAAGTGAAACCGAAGAAGAAATCCGCGCAGCCTACCGGCATTGCCACCCTAACTGTGACTGTGGCCGCTTTATGGAAATCGGCAATAACGTGTTTATGGCTTATCGCAAAGAAGCCGAAGGCAAATTCGTGCCTCTGGAAAAGCCGAATATCGACCATGGTTCCGGTTTGGAACGCATCGCTGCGGCAGCTAATGATGAGCCAGACGCGTTTAAAATTAGCTTGCTATGGCCGATTATCGAAAAACTTGAAGCGCTTTCGGGCAAGGCTTACGACAGCAACACCAACGCCATGCGTATCATTGCCGACCATTTGCGTGCTGCCACATTTTTGGCAGTCGATGGTATCGTGCCGAGCAACAAAGAACAGGGGTATGTAATGCGCCGCTTGGTGCGTCGTGCCATCATGAAATCGTTTAACTTGGGTATCGAGCAGAACTTTTTGGAGCAGCTCGTGCCGGTTATCGCCGATTTATACCACGCTGATTTCCCCGAAGTTGCCGCCAAGCGCGACACCGTAATTGCCGTACTCGTAAAAGAAGAAAAAGTCTTCCGCCAAACGTTGCGCAAAGGCAAGAATGAGCTTCTCAAAATGGCCTACCCTGAAGATGGCACACACCAAATTATTGATGCGAAGGATAATGTCCTTGCTAGTGAGTCATATCGCTTGCAAATTGATGGTCGCATTGTATTTACGCTTTATGATACCTATGGTTTTCCTATTGAGTTGACCGAGGAAGAGGCTATGACCAATGGAATTATTATGCAGCCAGGTTGGCGCGATTCCTTTCAAACATATATGAATGCGCAGCGCCAGCGCTCGCAAGGGGCGGCAAAAGGTGTCTTTAAAGGTGGTTTAGGCGGCCAAACTTTACAGCATAAAAAATACCACACTGCCACACACCTTATGTACCAGGCGCTGCGCCAGGTTTTGGGCAGCCACGTTATCCAGCGCGGCAGCAACATCACCGAGGACCGTTTGCGGTTCGACTTTAGCCACGACGAAAAAATGACACCCGAGCAAATCAAACAAGTCGAAGACATTGTAAACGAGCAAATTGCCAAAGACTTGCCGGTCTTTTGGAAGGAATATCCGACCAAAGATGCCTTGGCAATGGGTGCTTTGGGCGCATTCGGTGACCGCTACGGCGATGTAGTAAAAATCTACCAAATGGGCGAAGGCGAAAACCGTTTCAGTTTTGAAATTTGCGGCGGCCCGCACGTCGATCGCACCAGCCAACTGGCCGAAGATGACAAGCACTTCAAGATTGTAAAAGAAGAGGCGAGCTCCGCTGGCATCCGCCGTATTAAAGCGGTGTTGCAATAGTACATAAGATTGCCCGCTAACAGAGGCGCAATTTTATCTGTGGAAAAGCATCTTTTGCGCTTCAGAACCGAACGGCATATAATAAATGTAATGCAAAAAACTCCCAATAATTCTAAAATTTCAGCAAAAGCTAAACTGTCGCAAAAGCCTACAGGTAATGCCCAGGCTGCCGAGCTAAAAACAGCGAAACTCAAAACTTCTAAGCCACAGTCGAAGGCGCTTTTATATAGCTCGCTTATTTTAAATGGTGTGTTCGTTGTGCTTGCCGTGGCTATCATGGTTGCGGCGCACACCCGTAACTTTTGGGTAGCCACCAAAGCTTTTACGGTGTTCCAAAACACTTGTCCGGTAAACCCCGCTACAAAAGTGACCAACCAAAAGAGCGGCTCTATTTCGACCACTACCTATTACGTTGAATCGAAGGCGCTGCAATCTGGTTGCGCAAATTATCTTATCCAGGCTGCTCAACTCGACAACTACCGCGCTCACCCCGACCAAGCACAAGCTGATGCCGATGCGCTTCGTAAACTGGTGCCCGATCATATGCTTAACCTGACAGTTGTTAAATCGTCAGAAAACGGCACTCAGCTTGCACCGCTGCAAATTCAACAATAGTTTAGCCGACGTTTGGTGCTGTAAGCGCCTGTCCATGTGGTATACTTAAAACGATTATGCTTGATCTTAATACGGTAAAAAAACTCAGTAAAAGCGTTGTTAATAAGGTTGCCGACAAGGCCAGTGAAGCTGGTACGAAAGTTGGCTCTAAACGCAGCAGGGGCGGTAATGACGACCAATATATTGTTGGCCTCGACATCGGTACCGAATTCGTAAAAGCATTGGTTGGTAAAGTAACCGCTGATGGGATTGAAATTATAGGCGTTGGCCGCCAGCATCAGGCTTTAAGCGATATGCAAGCAGGCGCAATTGCTGATATTGGCCGCGTGGTGCAAAACTGTGATACGGCTTTGGCACAAGCTGAAGAACAGGCGGGGGTCAGTGCCCGCGCCGCTGTTATCGGCATCGCTGGCGAACTGGTAAAAGGCATGACTACAACAGTGCGTGTCAAACGCAAAGACCCAGAAAAGGCGCTCGACTTACCAGAAGTAGAACGCATTATTAAGCTTGTGCAAGAACGCGCTGCCGCCAAAGCTAAGCAGCAGATGGTGTGGGAACTTGGTGGCAAAGATGTGGATGTGCGTTTAGTTAATAGCGCGCTCGTCGGCATCGAAATTGACGGTTATAAAGTAACTAGCCCGGTTGGCTTCCAGGGTCGTGACGTGGTCGTGCAATTATACACAGCGTTTGCGCCGCTCATTCACATTGGAGCTTTGGAGCGCACGGCACAACAGCTGGATCTTGATTTACTGGCGGTTGCGGCCGAGCCGTTTGCGGTATCCCGTTCGGTAATTGGTGATGACACGAGCGCGAGCATGAGCGCCATCTTAATGGACATTGGTGGTGGCACAACAGATATCGCTGTAGTGAACGAAGGCGGCGTGCAAGGTACAAAAATGTTCGGCATTGGCGGCCGCGCCTTTACCCGCTCAATCGAACGCACTTTGGGTGTAGAGTTCGACGAAGCCGAAGAATTGAAACTCGACGTAACCAGTGGGCGCTTGTCGCAGCGCGAAGAGGCTGCCACCTTGGGCGCTTTGCAAAAAACGCTCGACGTTTGGGTGAGTGGCGTAGAGCTTGCCTTGGGTGAATTTGATAAGCTCGACCACTTGCCGCATCGCGTATTATTATGTGGCGGCGGCTCAAGTTTGGAATCACTCATGGACAAGCTGGAACAAACCGACTGGTACCGTCAGCTGCCATTTACGCGCCGGCCAATTGTGCAGCATATCCACCCCGACCAAGTCGTGGGCATAGTTGACAAAACGGGCAACGTGAACGACCATACCTTTATTACGGCAATGGGCTTGTTGCGCGTCGGGCTTGATACAATGCAATTTTCGGGCACCGGCAGCCAACCAACATCGTTTCGTGACAAAATAGATAGGATGCTTCGGGTTTAACCGAGGTAAAACAAGAAGGTACGCATGAATTCTATCCCAGCAAAAGACATTATTTACATCGACGTCGACGATGAAATTACGACCATCATAGATAAATTGCGTAATTCGCAGAGCAAAATCGTTGCGTTAGTGCTGCCAAAGCGCGCTACTACTTTGCAAAGCATTGTTAACATGAAATTGCTTAAAAAAAGTGCCGATGAAGATAAAAAACACCTGGTACTTATTACCGCCGAAGCCGGCCTGTTGCCCCTGGCTGCTGCTACCGAAGTATATGTGGCCAAAAACTTGCAATCTAAACCAGAAATTCCAGAGGCACCCGGCGCGCCAACGCTACCGGCTGATTTTGATGAAGATGCGGCGTTAGCGCTCGATGACCCCAAGCTCGATACCAACAAAGCAGTAGGTGATTTATCTAAAAACACTTCACCAAGCGCTGGCAAGGCATTTCCGCCACAAACTTCTTCGGCTACAAAAATGCCAAGTGACCCATTAAGTAGCGACGATACTATAGATATGACTGACATGGCCGATACAGCCGCTGCAGCTGGCAAAAACGCTGCAACAAGTAGTACTGCAGCCAAATCAAAAAAAGATAAAAGCCGGAAAGTGCCGAATTTTAATAAGTTTAGGTTATGGCTTATTTTGGGCGCGGGTGGCTTGGCGTTACTTATTTTGTTATATATTGTGTGCTTCAAGGTGTTACCAAGCGCGTCAGTGATTGTAAAAACCGACAGCCAAGCAGTTGATGCCAATGTAAACTTGGTGTTGTTGCCATCTAGTGCGACGCTCGACGCGGCTAATGCTAAAGTGCCCTCACAAACACAGAAAGTGCAAAAAACGAACACTCAGCAACAGGCCGCAAGTGGCCAGCAAAACAACGGCCAAAAGGCTACAGGCACAATAACGATGGCAGCTGGCGCATGCACAGGCAGCCAACCGGCGGCAGTTGCTACAGGTACGGGGGTAACTGCTAACGGCTTGACATTCATTACACAAAATTCTGCGGCGTTTGGCCCGGTTGTCGACCATGGCAAATGTACTTGGCAATCCACCCAAACTGTTCCGGTAATTGCCCAAAATGGTGGCGCTAATTATAACATTGGCTCTAGTAATTTTACAGTGGCTGGCCGTTCAGATGTAAGTGCATCTTCAAGTAGTGCAATGAGCGGCGGTACCGACGATATCCAAAAGATTGTACAGCAGTCCGATATTGACAATGCAAAATCGAAGCTTGATAGCCAAGATACTTCAAGCATAAAAACCCAGTTGCAAAACCAACTTTCGGCCGCAGGCTATATGCCAATTACCGCGACATTTACAGCTGGATCGCCAAATGTGACCACTAGCGCTAACGTTGGCGACGCTGCCGATAATGTTACGGTGACCGAAGTTATTACTTACACGATGCTAGGCGCAAAGCAAACCGATCTGCAAAAAATTGTTGCAGCGGCGATCCAAAGCAAAATTGATACGAGCAAGCAGAGCATCCTTGATTACGGTTTAGATACGGCAAGTTATGGTACTCCAACAGTAAGTGATTCAAGCACGGCAATCAGCATGCAGACCAGTGCAATTGTCGGTTCGGCACTTAAAACAGATGCGCTCGCTGGGCAAATTGCAGGCAAAAAGACGGGCGACGCCCAAGCAATTATTAAGAGCAACCCTGGCGTGACTAATGTAACGATCCACTACAGCCCATTCTGGGTTAGCTCTGTGCCAAGTAATCAAAGTAAAATTACAATTACTATCGATAAGCCAAAGTCTTCAAAATCAAAGTAGTTATGCAGATACCCGAGGGAACTATAATAGCTTTAGACATTGGGGAGCGGCGTGTAGGAGTTGCCGAAGCACACAGTATTGCGCGCATCGCCCATCCTTTAAAAACGCTCGCCCACACCGTTACAATTTTTGATGATATTGCCGAGATAGTGACAAAAAACGGTGTCGTTGCAGTGGTGGCTGGCTTGCCCCGCGGTATGGATGGCCAAAATACTGCCCAAACTCGCTATGCTGAAAGTTTTGTGTCTGGCCTGAAGAAACTTATCGGTGTACCAATTTATTGGCAAGATGAGGCGCTAACATCACAAAAGGCCGAAGCAGAACTAGAGGCACGCAAGAAATCATACGCGAAGGGCGACGTAGACATGTTGGCCGCAACCTACATTTTGGATGACTTTTTGCAGCAAGGAACAGGAGTACTGGCATGAAGTACACGAGTAAACCACAAAAGCGCAGCCGCTGGCCAAAGCGCCTAACCTATGTGTTGCTTATCAGTTTGGTAGTTATAGTTGCGGCAACGGCTTTGGTGCGAACTGTGTACAACAGAAACCTTAAGCCTGTAAGCGACAGCCAAAAAACGCAAGTCGTAACCATTAAAGAAGGCGCCACGCTGAGTACGATTGCCGACCAGTTACAGCACCAGGGGCTTATCCGTAGCTCGTGGGCGTTCAAACTGTATGTAAGCAGCAAGCAAGTACGCACCAATCTACAGGCCGGCACCTATGCGTTTTCGCCCAATTTATCAGTGCAGACAATTGTAGCTAAGCTTACACAGGGTAAAATAGCTACTAACGATGTGACTATTTTGCCCGCACAACGCATTGACCAAATTAGGGCAAGCCTCATAAACGACGGATTTGCCCCTGGTGATGTCGATACAGCCCTTAACTCTGCTACTTATGCCGATAATCCAGCGCTGGTTGATAAGCCGGCCTCGGCGAACCTGGAAGGTTATTTATATCCCGACTCATTCCAAAAAACGGCCGATACCACCGCCCAACAAATCGTTGGCCAATCTTTAGCAGAAATGCAAAGCCAGCTGACGCCAGATATTCGTTCGGCGTTCGCAAAGCACGGTTTAAGCACCTACCAAGGTATTATTTTGGCTTCAATAGTTGAACAGGAGGTGTCGAAGCAAAGTGATCGCGACCAAGTTGCGCAGGTGTTTTTGTCACGCTTACAACAAGGTATGACGCTTGGGTCGGATGTAACTGCCCGTTATGGCGCAATTGCTGCCGGGAAGGCACCCAGCCTTACATATGACTCACCGTATAATACACTTATCCATAAAGGTTTACCCCCTACGCCGATCAGTAACGTGAGCATATCGTCGCTCCACGCCGTTGCCTATCCGGCGAACACTAATTGGCTGTACTTTGTAACCGGGGACGACGGCACGACTTATTTCTCTAAAACCCTTGAAGACCACCAGGCGCTTACTCAGCAATATTGCCATAAATTATGTGGCACCAACTAAACACTAACAGGGGTGGGATGTGCGAAAAGACTTGCTTCTGGCCTAAAAACTTTGCTATACTAGCGTAAGAATCTCCGAATGAGGCATATACTCGTTCAACAGAGGCGATTCTTGCCAAAGGTGTTACCAAAACGTATGCGAACATACGAAACCTGGAAATTAATACCACCAATGGTGTTGGCTCTCATGCCAGGAGTTGATTATTAGTCATCCAGCAACCCAAACTATCGCTTCAGCACAACCCAAAGCGCAGAAGCAATCGCGGATTGCCCGCAATGCACAGCGGTTTAAAACTGTGTTAAAACAGCGTCGCGCAATGCGCTATTCATTGCTTTTGCTTAATTTCACGATGCTTGTGAGCATTGTCGGTTTTGTAGTGTATGGCTCTAAAAATGCCAACCAAGCGGCTTTGGCATCTTCGCTTAATTCTAGCTCGGCAAACTCTACCTCTGATCCGCTCGATCAACTTTCTTCGGCAGACATCGCCGCAAACGCCTCGTTGGCCGCCCGCTTGCCTGAAACCACCG
This sequence comes from Saccharimonadales bacterium (SeqCode), assembly GCA_035478775.1. Lineage (GTDB taxonomy): Bacteria > Patescibacteriota > Saccharimonadia > Saccharimonadales > UBA4665 > CAMLQK01. The sequence goes on from DATIJG010000012.1 coordinate 93,752, forward strand.
CAGTTATCAACTCGGCCGATACTGCCAAAGCCGAACTCGCCGTAACTGTCAATAATAATGTGGTGGCCAAGCCGCAAGTAGTGGCAACAGCACTCAAGTCGCGCCACGACATCCAAACGTACATCACCGCGAGTGGCGACACTATAAGCAGTGTTGCTGCCAAATTTAATGTTACTTCCGATAGCATTCGTTGGTCGAATAATTTAACTGGCGATGCTGTTGAGGCTGGCAAGAAGTTGCTTATACCACCGGTGAACGGCATCGTGTACACTGTTCAGGCGAACGACACTCCACAAAGCCTAGCAAGCAAATACAATGCTAGCGCCGACCAAATTGTTGCCTATAACGATGCCGAAATTGGCGGTTTGCGCCCCGGCGAGCAAATTATTATTCCAAATGGCCAAGTGCAAAAAACGGTATACACGACTACGGCCAGCTATGGCTTTGCGTTTGGAACGTCGGCAGTGTATGGCTACAATGGCTACGACTGGGGTTTCTGTACCTGGTACGTTGCGAATCGCGTTTCGGTGCCGGGCAACTGGGGCAACGCTAATACGTGGGACAACCTCGCACCGCTAAGTGGCTGGACAGTAAGCAGCACGCCGCGGGTGGGTGCAATTGCTCAAACAGACCGCGGGAGTGAAGGTCATGTAGCGTACGTCGAAGCCGTTTCAGACGACGGCAGCCAAATTAAATACAGCGACATGAACGGTTTGGCCGGCTTTGGCCGGGTAGGCTACAGTGGCTGGGTATCGGCATCGTATTTCCCGCATTACATTTACCGTTAAAAACAGGGGTATCTTATTTGCCTAAAATAAGATATAATTTTGTAATATATGAGTTTTATTGATAAAGCAACAGTTACGGTTAACGCGGGCGATGGTGGTGCCGGCCTTGTAAGCTTCAGGCACGAAAAATTTATAGACCGCGGCGGCCCCGATGGTGGTGATGGCGGCAATGGTGGTGACGTTGTGTTTGTGGCCAGCCGTAATCAAAACACACTTGCGAACTTCCGATACCAACGCGAACTAAAAGCCGAACCTGGACAAGCTGGTGGCAAAACCCGTAAACATGGGCGCAACGGCAACGACCTTGAAGTGCCAGTGCCTGTCGGCACGATTGTGCTTAATGAAGAAGGTTTGGTAGTCGCCGATCTCACCGAAGATGGCCAGCGAACCGTTATCGCAAAAGGCGGCCAGGGCGGTTTCGGCAATGCGCATTTTATTAGCTCGGTGCGCCAAGCGCCACGGATTGCTGAAAAAGGCGAAGATGGCGAAAGCTACAGTGCGCAACTCGAACTTAAAATGATTGCCGACGTTGGTTTGGTCGGATTGCCGAACGCTGGTAAATCGACCTTGCTAAGCGTTGTCAGTAACGCGACGCCTGAAATTGCCAACTATCCGTTTACTACGCTCACGCCTAACTTGGGTGTGTCTGACATTGACGGCACGGGCCTGCTATTCGCTGACATCCCAGGGCTGATTGAAGGCGCTGCCGAAGGCAAGGGCTTGGGTGACGAATTTCTGCGTCATGTGGAACGCACTGCGGTGCTGATGCATCTTATCGATGCCTATCAAGAGAATATCGCCGAAACATACCACACTATTCAAAACGAGCTAAAGGCCTATAAAATTGACCTTTCTACCAAGCCGCAGATCGTAGTACTGACTAAAATTGAAGCGCTCGACGACGAAATTGTGCAAGACCAACTTAAAACTTTACAGGGTGTTGTGCCGAAAGGCACTCCTTTGTTTGCAGTTTCGGCACAAACGCATGCAGGTTTAACCGAGCTTTTGCGCGCTACAAAAAAGATTGTGTTCTCCGAACGTGAACGTATGGCTCAAGCGCAGCAAGAAAGCGAAACTGAAACTGAAACGAGTGGCTTGCCCCGCCTTACCCTTAATAACGACCACTTAGCGTGGAATGTGCAAAAAGTGGGTGAAAACCGTTTCGTAGTCACTGGCCATAAAATTGAAAAGTTTGCGGCACGTACCGATTTTGCCAATGAAGATGGCTTACAGCGCCTTCGCGACATCATGAAAAAAATGGGCATTATGCATGCACTCGTGCGCCAGGGCATAAGCCCTGACGACATGGTTCAAATTGGCCGCTACGGCTCGTTCACTTATTAGCAGCGCAGGACTTGCTAAATATCTTATTTAGTGGTATAATAGGCTTATTATGAGTGATACTGCATCCCGTTTTACAGGCGACCCTAGGTTTCCGTCCTTTGAATTAAAATATTACGATCAAGAACCGAGCCAAGAAGCCGTCGACCAAACACCGCCTCCTTTGGAGCCTAGCGTACTACAGTACATAGTCCCAGAATCGCAACGCCGCAATGCCCAGGCTGGCCAGCCGTTAACTGATGGTGCATTTGCTTTGTATCCGCACGTATCCACACACAGTGGTCGCTCAACCTCGATAAAAGGGGAATTTGAAGCAGGCGGTGAGAGTCAGATTGTATACGCCATTGCTACAGGGCCTGGCCTTGTGAGGTCTGTATGGGCGGCTATTCGGGGGCGCCGCGACCAGCTATCTGCCAAGGTAGACGTAACCATCGGCATACCAAACGGCAGTGCACCAGGCGCCTAAGAACGTATAAATACCCGAAATATAGTGTTAAACTGGTAGATATGTCTGCCAGTTTTTTCTTTTACGACCTTGAAACCAGCGGAATCAACCCGCGCAGTTCGCGCATTATGCAGTTTGCCGGCCAGCGTACCGACCTATATTTAAAGCCCATCGGTGAGCCGGAAAACCTGTTTATAAAACTGTCGCCCGACATCTTGCCCGACCCTGATGCCATTTTGCTTACCGGCATTACACCGCAAATGACCATGCAAGACGGCTTAGCCGAGGCCGAATTCGCCAAATACTTTATTGACGAAATTGCAACGCCTGGCACTATTTTTGTGGGCTATAACACCGTACGTTTCGACGACGAGTTTATGCGCAATTTGCTTTATCGCAATTTTCACGATGCCTACGAATGGCAATGGCAAGACGGCAAAAGTCGCTGGGATTTGCTCGACGTTGTACGCATGACTCGGGCGTTGCGGCCAGAAGGCGTTGAATGGCCGTTCGACGCGCAGGGCAAGCCCACTAACCGACTGGAGCTTTTAACTGCGCTCAACAAGCTTTCACACGAGCACGCCCATGATGCCTTGAGTGATGTATATGCGACCATCGAAGTTGCCCGGCTCATCCGCAATAAACAAGAGCGCTTGTTTGAATATTTGCTGCAACTTCGTAATAAGAATAAGGTTGCCGAGCTTGTAGATGGCAACCAGCCGTTTGTATACACGAGTGGCCGGTACCCGGGCCAGTTTGAAAAAACAACCATTGCTGTAAAATTATGCGAAAACCCCAAACAAAAGGGCTGCCCGTTGGTGTACGATTTACGCTTTGACCCCGAAAAGTATCTTGAGCTTTCGGCCGAACAGCTGGCTGAAAAATGGCGATACAAAAAGGGCAGCGACGAGCCGCGTTTGCCAGTTAAAAAGTTACAATACAACAAATGTCCTGCTGTAGCGCCATTGCAGGTGCTCGACGCGAAAAGCGCTGCACGCTTGCAAATAAGCCAGCAAACTACCCAGCAAAACCACAAAAAGCTTATCAGTAACCCAAGCTTCGCACAAAACGTTTCTAAAGCCTACGAATTGTTAGATAAGCAGTTCCAAGGTACATTGTTTGCCGATGAGCGCCATGTTGACGGCCAGCTGTATGATGGTTTTATAGGCAACCACGACAAGCAAGTTATGAGTGTCGTGCGCGCGGCTGCAACAGATGATTTAAGCCAACTAATAGACGATTTTGAAGACGAGCGCCTTAAAAAACTCCTGCCACTTTATAAGGCGCGTAATTTCCCGCGCCAGCTTACGGGTGAGGAACGCACTGCATGGGACGTGTTTTGCAAAGGCCAATTGCTTGGCGGAGGCGACAAAAGTCGCATGGCGCAGTTTTTGCGGCGTTTACAAGATATCGCTGCGCACGGCAATTTAACCGAACACCAGCAATATATTTTAGAAGAACTCAAGCTGTACGCCGAGAGTATTATGCCCGAACCGGAATACTAACATAATAATTTTATCGTTGAAGGTTGGAGAATAAAAAAGCTAAGGCTAGCCACGTACCACATTGCGGCTGCGGATAGCTAGCATAATGCGTGTAGTAACAATCCATGCCTTAAAAGATTGACTGCGATAACTGGCACGAACGATGAACATCGCTATGCCAAGCACTATTACAAGCGCCCAAATTAAAAAAGTAATCTGAAACTGAGTACCAGGGATTTGACCTGAAACAATAAAGTCAGCCATGCTGCCACCTCATTCGTTATGTAATAAAAGCTATTAACTTTTATTTTACAGATAATTGCGGCATAGTCAAACTTATTGTATAGCGCTTATGCTTATGAAGAGTTACGAGGTGGTTTTGGCGGCCTGCGCCAAAACCTGTGGCCTTGTTTTTGGAGCCAGGCTAGCCAATATTTCAGCTGTATAACTAACCAATCACGCACCTTTTCGGCAAATGCGAATTCGGTAGCTAAAATGGCGAAACCTAAGAATATCGCAGCCCAACCCGGGCCAGGCAGCACCAACATCGCGAGCCCCGCAGTTACCACCGCAAAACCGACCATAAAAATCAACGGCTTACGAATGGCGCGAGGAATTTTTTTCCATTTCGCATGCAGTGTACTCATTGGCTTAGTATACCACCTCTTGGCCGACTGTTTACGCAAAGCAGCAAATATGGTAGAATTACAAAATTATGTCGCACGAAACTAGTTCCCAAATTGTTCTGCAGACTCACAACCTCAATCTTCCCCCGCAAGAAGCCTTAACCAACACTTTAGATGACCTACGCAATTTTTTGTATGAAGTACGTGATCCGCGTGATCCTGATGAGCCAATCTTTGATGGCGGTTTTCAGATAACCCCGACGCGAGCAATTATGGCTGGCTTGCGTAAGCACAAGGCTTCTGTGTATTTAGGTTTCGCGGAAGAGTTGCCCCAGGATCCGAATCAACCACTTTTCTCTTCAGGTGAACAGAGTTGGTCGCGCGGTATCGTGGGCGGGGTAAAATCCCTCATAGAAGATGACAGGAATACAGGTATAGTGCAGTTGGGCGGTGGTGTGCTTATGCCAGAGCAGCAAACTTCACTTAAAGGGCTGGAGCGCCTGCAACGGCTCGTGCCTGAAGGCAAAATGCACGCGGTTGTGTACGGCGGCCTTCGGAAAACAGGCATGGAATCTAACTTTGAAGGCCATAAATTTGAGAGTGTCAGCTTGCAGCTTGAGCCCGAGCAACTCCAGGACCGCTGGGGCTGGGATTTGAGCGACAAGGAACGGTACAAAGAAATTGGTGAGCGGCTCGCAAGGCAGCACATAGACGGCGTGACTATCGACCCCGTGCATATGTGGCGTGAGCATGGCAAAATACAGGGCTTGCACATGGATTGGGACGAAGCCCTGTACGCTATAGAAGAGACGGGTGTGCCTGTTAAAGACCTGCATGTGCCCATCGCGCGCGTCGATCGCCATCCTGATGACCGTAAGCGTTCGCTCGAGGAAGCGAAAATGTTGATATCCAACCCGCAGCAATTTATCTGGACTCAAACTGGCGAGATTTTAGCAGCTGGCGTCGAAATTTGGTATGGCCAAAACCGTGATAACCCAGACGCGAAATTACGGGCGGTTCTCGAAATGCCGTATGCAGGGTTGGCGCAGCTCGGATTGACTGGTTCTAAAAGTGATGTATATATGGCGAACCGCCATGTAGTCCATAATTTACGTGGCTTTTTAGAATCGAAACTCGCGGACGCCCAGCGCCGCAATCCTCGACCTATGCCGACTGGCTCGACCCCTAATTCTTAAAAGTAACCAGCAACTTTTTAAAGCCTTCCAGTTTTGCGGCGGACGCCTGCGCCCAGCTAACGAATCCTTCTTTATAGGGCTAGCCTGCGCGCAAAATAAGGCGTATAATATATCTGTTTATGGCTGAGAAAATTGTTGTCAAAGGTGCGCGTGAGCACAACCTCAAAAATATTGATGTTGAAATCCCGCGCGAGAAGCTAGTTGTTATCACTGGCTTGTCGGGTTCCGGCAAGTCCTCTTTGGCGTTCGACACCATTTATGCCGAAGGCCAGCGCCGTTATGTTGAAAGCCTAAGCAGCTATGCCCGTCAATTCCTAGGTTTAATGGAAAAACCGGATGTTGACCAAATCGATGGCCTTTCGCCCGCAATTTCTATCGACCAAAAATCAACCAGTCGCAACCCGCGCTCAACTGTAGCGACAGTGACAGAAATTTATGATTATTTGCGACTGCTATTTGCACGCATTGGTGTGCCGCACTGTCCAATTTGCGGCAAGCCCGTTACGCGTCAAACAACTCAAAATATTGTCGACCAAATTGCCGCTAGTACGGCTGATGCGCGATTGCTTATCTTAGCGCCGGTGGTTACAGCCAAAAAAGGCGCATTCGAGCATATTCCCGAACAGTATATGCGCGCTGGTTTTGCCCGCGCCCGCGTTGATGGCGTGGTGTACGCGCTCGATGAGTTTCCAGCGCTCGACAAAAATTACAAGCATACTATCGAAGTTGTAATTGACCGCCTGGTAAACAATCAGGATTCGCGCACGCGCTTAGCGCAAAGCGTTGAACAGGCCTTAGAGGTTGCCGAGGGCAAGATTAGGGTCGCAAACGCTGACAGCCACGAAGAATTCCAGTACAGCCTAATGTATGCCTGCATCGACCACCCCGAGGTCACTATCCCGGAACTTGAACCGCGCACCTTCAGCTTTAACAGCCCGCAAGGTGCCTGCCCAGTGTGCACCGGCCTTGGATCGCGCCTGGAAGTTGACCCCGAACTGGTTATTCCAAACGGCCGCCTTACTATTGCCGAAGGCGCCATACGCCCCTTCAACCGAGTCAACATTGACGCCTGGTACATGAAAAAAATGCAAGCCGTAGCTGACGAATACGGCTTTAGCTTGCATGTACCAACTGGCGAGCTCACCGAAGAGCAACTCAACAAAATTTTATACGGCACCGGTAATCAAAAATATAAGGTTAGCCTGGGTGGCGGCCGTAATTTTGAAACCACCTACGAGGGCGTTATCCCTAATTTAGAACGCCGTCACAAAGAAACCGACAGCGATTTTATGCGTAACGACATCGAGCGCTTCATGCAAGAAAAGCCGTGTTATGCTTGCAAAGGCCGCCGCTTAAAGCCCGAAGTGCTGGCAATCACCATCGCTGGCCATTCCATTATGGACATTTGCGAATTTTCAATTGACGATGCGGTCAGTTACTTTAAAGCCCTGCAGCTAAATGACAAAGAAATGCAAATTGCCCGCTTGGTTTTGAAAGAAGTGACGGCGCGTTTATCGTTTTTGCAAGACGTGGGCTTAAACTACTTAACGCTACTACGCAGCGCCACAACCTTAAGCGGCGGCGAAGCACAGCGTATCCGCCTGGCAACCCAAATTGGTTCAGGGTTGCAGGGCGTGTTATATGTTTTAGACGAACCAAGCATCGGCTTGCACCAGCGTGACAACGACCGCTTGATCAAGACGCTTCAACACCTTAAAGAACTTGGCAACACAGTGCTTGTGGTTGAGCACGACGAAGACACCATTCGGACCGCCGACTACTTGCTAGATATTGGCCCTGGTGCTGGCGTGCACGGTGGCCACGTCATTGCAGCTGGTACGCCCGCCGAAGTTGCCAAAAACGCAAATAGCATTACCGGGCAGTATTTATCCGGCCGTAAAAGCATTGCCGTGCCAAAAAAACGGCGCAAGGGTAATGGCAAAAAGTTGGTTATTAAGGGTGCTCGCGAAAACAATTTGCGTAACGTTGACGTTGAAATTCCGCTTGGCGAATTGGTAGTGGTTAGCGGCGTTTCGGGTTCCGGCAAATCCAGCCTTATTAATGACATTCTAGCAAAAGAATTGCAAGCCCGCCTGATGCGCGCTAACACAGTGCCGGGCAAGCATGACGAAATTCAGGGTATTAAAGAACTCGACAAAGCGATTATTATCGACCAGTCGCCTATTGGCCGTACACCGCGTAGCAACTCGGCAACGTACACTGGCCTGTTTACGCCAATCCGCGAACTATTTGCCGGTACGCCTGAGGCTAAGCTCCGCGGCTATAACCCGGGCCGCTTTAGCTTTAACGTAAAAGGCGGACGCTGTGAAAACTGTGCAGGTGACGGCATTATTAAAATTGAAATGCACTTTTTACCAGATGTCTACGTGCAATGCGAAGTGTGCAAGGGCAGGCGCTACAACCGCGAAGCGCTCGAAATCCACTATAAAGGCAAGACTATTAGCGATGTACTTGAAATGACTTGTGAGCAGGCGCTGGAGTTTTTTGGCAATATCCCGAGTATCGCACGCAAAATTCAAACGCTAGTTGACGTGGGCCTGGGCTACATTAGCCTTGGCCAGCCGGCAACGCAGCTCAGCGGCGGCGAAGCACAACGCATTAAGCTGGCGACAGAACTTAGCCGTCGCCCTACTGGTCGGACGCTGTATATTTTAGATGAACCAACAACTGGCTTGCACATTGCTGACGTCGATCGCTTGCTAAAAGTGCTGCATGCGCTGGTAGACACCGGCAACAGCATGGTTGTAATCGAACATAACCTGGACGTTATTAAATCGGCCGATTGGGTGGTCGATATGGGGCCTGAAGGCGGCAACGGCGGTGGGCAAGTGGTGGCCGAGGGCACTCCAGAACAAGTTGCTAAAGCAAAAGGCTCGCACACCGGCGAATTCTTACGCCACATGCTGTAAACCATATTGTAAAGTTGTTCGCTAAAAGTCTGTGTATCTGTTGGTTTTTGGCTTTTACAAGGTAGGAGCCGTGCTTCTGCGCATACGGCAACCTTTGAAAAAACAGCCCCGTTATTTGAGGCTGTTCCGGTAAGAGAGGGCAAAAAAGTTAGGCAGGCAGGTCGCTGGGCATGAGGGCGTTCGGTTCATGCAAAATGCCGCGCAAATAATTACGGATTTTAGAGCGAATAAGAATATCATCGCTAGCGCCGAGCGCATAATCAACTGAGGTATCGCGTATGTGGCGCAATGTACTGCGGATCTGGTCATCTTGCAATTTAGTAAGGTTAGTTATGTAAAAATTATGCAAGCGGCTGGCGATAATACGCTGCGTATAAGTATCGACACTGTCGGCAAAATCAGGCAGCTCGCTTAAAATAATCGGGCGACCTGTAAGCATGGCCTGTAAAATTTGCGTGGCCATATCACTGGTAATAAGACCATGGGTGTCCACTACAGTGTGGAATGTGCTGTTCCGCACAGCCTGCAATAAGTCGACCATCATTTCGTGACGCTCCCAAGCATCCTGCAAAGGGGCAATCATAAATTCTTCAAGATGGTTGTGTGTAACAGTAACTCTATGTTGTGCAAATAACCGGGCGACCACCGCATTATTGCTCGCATTTGTACCGTTGATCTGAGTTATGACCTGCATCTTCATCGCTACAACTATATTATACACACATTATACATACGTTGTATAATTAAGCAAAACATATTGCACAATATGTTGAATATTGGGATGCAATATTAGTGCGTGTAAAAGGTTTTGTAGTAACGTAGTACTTCAGAGCGTTTCGAAAGTGTGTGTACAAACCGTTGACTACCTTGAGTAATGTGCTATATTATGCGGAAGTTATAAGCTATTGTTAAAATAGATGAAAAGTGTGCCAAAAACCCTTAAAAGCAAACACTTTAACAAAATTATGATGTAAGGCTACAAGCCGATCGGTAGGATATCTTTTATTATATGAAGCAGACGCAAGAGCAGGCCAACATCGTAGTTTTTGGTGGAAGCGGTCATTGGACCGAGCAGAACCACTACCCGGCGATACTTTCTCTTAGGCAGCAGGGATACGATGTGCGTGTTGTCGCTATTTGTGATATCGTTGACCCATACAGCGAGATGGCTCATACGAACTATACGCGCGAAAGTCTTGACCAGATATTGGCGCAAGATAGTCCCGATTGGATAAACCCGGCCGACTTTAAAGATGATAACGCGCTTACCTCACACCTTCAAAAGTATGCTGTAGAGCATCACTTAAACGTGGCCATTATCGCGACCAACCCTACATGTCACTATTTGTATGCGTTGTGGGCGGCGCAACATAGTATCCATGTGTTGTGCGACAAGCCGCTTATTGCCACACCTGACGCCAGTTGGGTGCCGGCTCAGGCTCAGTTGATTGAAAAGCAGTTTACAAAGCTTTTGGGTGTTATACGAGTTCACGAAAAGCGCAACTCTAATTATACATTTTGTATGCCGCTTCGTCGTCGCGTATTGGCACCATACGTAGAAATTGCCCAAGGTCTTCGTGATGTTTACGAACGCACCGGCCAAGGTATAACACATATGAATATTATCGTGAACGGTGGCATTCACCGATACCCGCGCGAATTTTTGAAAGCGGGCGCGCACGGATTTGTAGAAGGTATTGGCTCGCTTTCACACTCAAATTACCACTATCTTGATTTTATGGCCTGGTGTTTGCAATTAGCGCCCGGCGATGCTGTGAGTATAGGGGTACGAGCCATATCAGTAACACGCGTGCAAGACTATTTAAATGCCAAAGGTTACAAGCAGCTGATGAAACTAAACAAAGAGGACGCCGCGGTAGTCGTCGGCAGCACTAAGCTTAGCAACAGTATTTTGCGTGCGGAACTTGATTTTACGTTCTGCTTTACGCTGTATAACGCCCAAGGCAACCCGGTAGGACAGATCATGTATAGCAATAGTCATACTGCATTTTCGCCGCGTTTGGCACGGTATAGCCCCGACACCTTAGACCACGCCAACCAGAACGGCGGCGGTCGTATGTCGCAGGTATTTGTCGATGTGCACCAAGGTGTGCTACAAAACTGGCTGGCAATTAAGAACGACATTGTTTTCAATGAGAATGTCATTGAAGTGACACGCCGGCAACATCCAGCACTTGAAGGCAGATCACTGGAGCGCAAAGTGTTCAGTAAGGCGTATGAAATTGACACACTGACACCAGTACATTTAACTGAGTATTTCCTAAAAAAGACGATTGGCGAGGCCACCGCCGCAGAAATCTCCCAGTTACCGAATATTACTTCGCAAATTTTATCAGAACGCATATTTTCGGCATGTTACGAGCAGATCGCCCATTTATATAAACATCCAACACGTTTCTCGGAAGTTATTATCCCCATCAATTCGCGCCTTAGGTAAAGCTGGCCTTTTTGTTGTATATGTTATATCATAGACAGAGTTAAATTGAGAATTTAAATGCTAATTCACTTTGTTGCTTCTAGAACGAGCCTCGAGCGCGATATTCGGTACTATCGGCGTATTCTCGACGTTGTACGCGCCGACGGTCATACTTTGACTACTGAATGGGTTGAAGAATCATACGATATCGCTAAAAATCGAAGGAACGAGTATGTCAAGCTCGACTGGAGCACGATTTATACCAAAAACATGGAAGCGGTTGCTAAAACTGACCTTGTTATTGCCGAGGTAACTGATGACGCCTTTGCGGTAGGCTTCCAGGTGGCAACTGCTTTGCAACAAAAGAAGCCAACGCTGCTTTTACAACGCGATATGGGTGGTATGCCGAGCGCGTTTTATCCGTCGGCCGCCAAAGATAACTTACTGACGCACCACTTTTACAAAGAAGAGGACCTCGAAAAAATCGTCGAAGCGTTTGTTAAAGAAAATCGCATTGACAACAAAGATCTGCGCTTTAACTTCTTTATTGACCGCCAAATCTATAATTATTTACGCTGGGCAGCATTTAAAACCGGCAAAACCAAGGCCGAAATTTTGCGCGAATTAGTACAACGCGAAATCAAAGAACGCGAATATTAAGTAGCAAAAACAAGCTAGGGTCTAGTGGCAGAAAAGTAAAGAGCCCAAGGATGCACTAGGTTACACGTGCAGTTCTCGAGCAAAGCGAGATCTAGTTTGAGTATGAACCTAGTACATCCTTGGGCGTACTAGTGATTATTTATCGTTTTTGAAGCGACGCTCGACACGCTTAAACTGGCCGCGCAGCCAAACACGTAAGCGTTCGTCTTTTGCTACGTGGTACACGGTTGGGCCAAAGGTAAATAAGGTCGCCACACCAACAGCTGGTAAAATGTAGTGGTCAATGTTTGGTATTTTGCTGCCAAGCCAGTAGCCGAGCAAGATAAGGGCAGTCACCCACAGGCCACCGCCAATAACGTTATACAGGCTAAATTTGCGCCGATCCATTTTCGCGGCACCAGCAACGAGTGGTGCAAAAGTACGGATGACTGGCAAAAAACGCGCCAGCAAAACAGTTTTCCCGCCATGTTTTTCGTAAAAGTCACTGGCTTTTACAATGTATTCTTGCCTAAAAACTAAACCGTCCTTTTTGCGGAATAACCTCGGACCGCTTTTTTTGCCGATGTAATAGCCCACTTCGTTGCCCAAAATTGAACCGATCCAGGCCACCAGCAGCACACCCGCTAGGGGTAATTTGCCTTGGGCCGCAAAAAAACCAGCCGGAAACAACAACGTGTCGCCCGGCAAAAAGAAACCAACCAGCAAGCCGGATTCGGCAAAAATAATAAAACCAATAATTATAAGAGTAGTAAGCGTACCAGCGCCGCTCAAAAGGTGATTTGGGTCTAACATACCCTTTAAGATTACAGGGCGATGCCGCAAGTGTCCACCAGAAAATGCTATACTTAATTATGATGGGTATTAAAAGGAGGATATCATGCAAGAAGTGACGCTCGAACTGGAAAAACGGGAAGTGACTGGCAAGGCTGTAAAAAACGTTCGTAAGGCGGGTTTTATCCCTGCTGTTATTCATGACCATGGCAAGCCTTCGGTAGTTGTACAGGGTGAATACCAGGCGACTCATAAGGCATATCACGATGCAGGAAAACACTCTCCGGTACATGTGAGTGCTGACGGCAAGAAGTACATCACCATTATTAAAACGGTAACTTTTGACCCTCAATATAACTCTATTTCACACATTGTTTTTAATGCAGTAAAAGCGCACGAAAAGGTGACCACCGATGTGCCAGTGCGTATTAAGCTTAATGAGGGTAACGAATCGACTCCGGCAGAGCGCGCTAGCTTACTAGTGCTACACAATCTAGCGAGTGTCGAAATTGAAGCACCTGCCAGCAAGCTGCCTGAAGCACTGGAATTTGACGGCGAAAAATTAGTAGAAGTTGGCGATCATGTAACCGTTGCCGACCTTATCGTGCCACAAGGCGTTGAGGTTAAAACTGACGCCGGCCAAACTATCGCCAGCGTATTTGAACCAAGCGCGGTTGCAGCTGCCAACGACGCAGCCGGTGGCGATGAAGAAGAACCGGCCGAAGGCGAAGAAGTTGAAGCGACGGACGTTGCTCAAACCGCAACGCCCACAACTGAACCAACTGCGGCCGAAAAAGCCTAACTTAAAAACTGTAATAAAAAACGGCCGTTAAAAACAATGGCCGTTTTTTATTTTTGGAGGTTGCCCAGGGCGGCTACTCCTTACTCTTCTATAAAACCACCGCTCTGATGTGCCCACAGCTGCGCATAAGTACCTTTCTTAGCAAGCAACTGCTCGTGCGAGCCTTGCTCGGTAATTTTGCCCCTAGCCAGCACGATGATGCGATCCATCTTTTGGATGGTGCTTAGGCGGTGCGCAATCACAATCGTAGTGCGGTTTTGCATGAGCTTTTGCAACGCCTGTTGAATGAGCACTTCGCTTTCACTGTCGAGCGCGCTGGTGGCTTCATCGAGCACTAAAATTGGCGCATCCTTTAAAATGGCTCGGGCGATAACAATACGCTGACGCTGGCCACCACTCAACTTCACACCACGCTCACCGACCAAAGTGCTATAACCGTCCTGCAGGCCCTCGATAAATTCGGCTGCATTAGCTTGGCGTGCCGCCGCAAAAATTTCTTCATCGGTTGCGCCTGGCCGCCCGTAGGCAATATTTTCTTTAATAGAACGGTGAAATAACAGAGGTTCTTGCGGCACGTACGCAATGTGGCGCCGCAAATCATCTTGGGTAACATGGGCAATATTTTGGCCGTCAATGTTAATGGCGCCGCCATCAATGTCGGAAAACCGCAGCAGAATGCGTGTTAAAGTGGTTTTGCCCGAACCGGAATGTCCGACCAGCCCGATCTTTTCACCCGGAGCAATAGTTAAGTTTAAGCCGTTGAACAAGGCTCCGTCGGCTCCGTCGTGCGTAAATATCACGTTTTCGAAAGCAATCATGCCATTTTTAACGAGCATCTCTTCGGGTTTTGCCGGATCTAAAACCTCTGGCCTTTGCTGCAGCACTTTCACCATATCGCTGGCATCACCAATAGATCGGTTGAAATTGCGCATCGTTGAGCCGCTGAAATTCCAGAGCTGTTGGCTAATGTTGGCCGTGTAGGTCAAAATTAAGAATACGGTGGCAATGTCGGCGTTAAAGATTACTACCCCAGCTGCCGCCATAGTAAGTGAAAGCGCCGAAATGGCAGTTGTAATGCTGCTGAAATAAGCATCGCGCTTGGCGACGTGGCGCATTAGGCGCAAAGTTGCCCTACGCATGTCTTCTGACTTTTCATGGAAAACCTTCTCTTCAAATCCGCTGCCTGCAAAACTTTTAACCGCCATAACATTAGTGATATCGTCGGCCAAGTAGCCAATTTGCTTGCTATGCGCTTCGTTTTCGACAATATTGAGCCGGCGTATCTTTTCGGTTGCCAATAAGGTGCTCACTATATAAAAAGCGGCGAACCCGACCAACCCGAGCACGAACTGCGGTGCCGAAGGGGCTAAAATGACCATCGTAAATACCAGCGACGAAACGAGCGGCAACATTTGGAACACGATAGTGTCGGCCATACGCACGTACGCACCGGTTAACTTTGTAGCTTGTGAAACTAACGAACCGCCAAAAGTATTAGCGTGGAACGAAGCGCTCTGCAAAAGCAGATGTTTAAAAATACGCTCGTTAAGGTCACGGTTGACTCTCGATTCCAGCTTCCAAATAGTCATCACGATGAGACGCCAGGCGACTGCGCCGCCCAGAAACATCAGAATGGTATACCACACAAGTTCCGGCCCAAAACTGTGCCACAAATCGTGTTTAATGTAATTGCCTTTGCTCAAGCGGCCCATTACGCGCGCTAAAATGAGCGGTGGAATGAACTGGTACACTAAAACAGTAAGCGGGGTGCCGATGAGCAAGCTCCATGTGTATTTAGGGTAGGTATTTGCATGACGCCAGAATAAGCGCAGCGTATCTCTGGTGAGACTCATTGATTTCATATGTTTAGTCTTTCTGGTTAAAGGCTAGCTGATATTTTGCGGGAGTTGGCAGGCACGTTTTGGGATACGCGTTTAAATTGCGATTGCTCCAAGGTAATTTGTTGTTTGGGCGGTTTAAAGTTACTAAGAGAGTTAAAGGTTGGCCACAGGGTGACGCACGGGCGCCACAGTCCCAACTAATTTTTGTATGTTCATATGTAAGGCGCCTTTCCTTTAAATTTGTAAATGCTTTTTGATTATAACATGAAAGTCAAGATGCTGACAAAACGGGCTAAATATAGTATAATTTGCTTCAATGCAGAAAATATTACTTTACTATAAGTTCGCCCCTTTGGCCGACCCCGAAATGGCACGGTTGTGGCAGCGTGCATTATGCGAAAAGCTCAACCTCAAAGGCCGAATCTTAATTTCTAAACATGGCATAAACGGCACAGTTGGCGGTGACCTAAACGACCTTAAGGCGTATGTAAAAGAAATGAAGCAGTATGCGCCATTTAAAAATACGATGTTTAAATGGTCAGAAGGCTCGCGCGATAATTTCCCGCGTTTAAGCGTAAAAGTACGCGACGAAATTGTGAGTTTTGGCGTACCTGAAGAGCTAAAAGTAGACGAAAACGGCGTGGTGGGTGGCGGCGTGCACTTAAAGCCGGCGGATGTGCACAAGCTCGTGCAAGAGCGCGGCGACGATGTTATCTTTTTCGATGGCCGCAATACGTACGAAGCACAAATCGGCAAATTTAAGAACGCCGTTGTGCCCGATGTGCGCACCTCTAAAGACTTCATCAAAGAAATTGAAGACCCTAAATATGATGCTATCAAAGATAAGCCAGTCGTAACTTATTGTACTGGCGGCATTCGTTGCGAAATCTTAAGCTCACTCATGAAAAACCGGGGTTTTAAAGAAGTTTACCAAATAGACGGCGGCATCGTAAAATACGGCGAAACATATGGTGATGATGGCCTATGGGAAGGCTCGTTGTATGTGTTTGACGACCGTATGAACCTACGCTTTTCCGATAAGTCCAAAGACATCGGCGTGTGCGTGCACT
>DATIJG010000013.1:0-11906 GCA_035478775.1 Saccharimonadales bacterium (SeqCode)
CGGCAAACTTACCGGCCCACCGCCTCACTTTAGTTGTTAGGCAGTTGCGGCTCGCATAGCGGCAATCCCTAAAGCCCACAGCTCACGCGGTTGCGGGGCGTGCAGCTTGGCAGTTTCCGGATGGGCAAGATCAGATTCGAGCCGATCAATCGGATACCAACGCGCATCAACCACCTCTTCTTCTTGAAGCTGAAGCTCGTCTAGTGTAAGGCCAGGCATAACAACCACAAAGTTGTCGCCGATAACGTTGTGAGGTTGCCCCCAGCCTTCAAGTAGTAACTTGCTGGCTACAAGCCCGGCATGCTTAAATTGCTCTGCTTGTAGGCTAAGCCCCAGCTCTTCGTGTGTTTCGCGCACGGCCGCCGAGAGAAATGACTCGGAGACACCCACATGCCCGCCCACTGAAATGTCCCATTGTCCGGGCATGATTGACTTGTCCCAACGCCGTTGCTGTTCAAGCAGAGCGTGTCCGTCCGTGACCCACACATGCACATCCCTGTGGAGCAAACCTTGCTCGTGAATCGTCTTTTTGTCTAGGACACGGCCGGTCGGTTCACCATACTCGTCAACAATATCTAATAATTCACCACTGCGAGTAACGTGCGGTGCTCTAAAAATTTCGCTCATATTCCAACTCCTCGTTGCTTTGTTTGGTAGTTGGAAGCGCTTCCATAGCCTACGATACTTGGCCGTGGCATGAAAAAATAGACAGATCATTTTGAGGCAGCAGGGGCTGACACAGACGATTTTGAGACAAATTACCTTGGCTCAAAATTGCTCATGTCAAAGCAAATTGTGTCAAAACGTTTTGACATTCCCGCGTTCTACAGCATACACTGCATTAAGTGCACCACATCCAGAAGAAAATTTTGAGTTTGCTGCTCCATACGCCGTCGCTTGGCTACGCGCAAATGCGTCCGAAAGGCGTCGAGAGCAACCACTTTGCATACCACTTAGAGCAGCTAGTCCGTACCGGCCTGGTCGAGAAAAACGACCGTCAGTATTCGCTGACGAGTGAAGGCCTAGCTTTGGCCGACCGCGTGAGCCATGAAAGCATGACCGTACGCAAGCAGCCGCACATCGTTACCACGATTCAAGTTACGAACGACGAAGGCAAGATGGCGGTCTTTCACCATACTTTTCAGCCGTATCTTGATAAAATTGGATTTCCGCAAGGCAGGCTGCATTACGAAGAGACGATTGCCGAAGCTGCAGCGCGTGAACTTGCCGAAAAAACCGGCCTACAGAATGTGCCGCTAACGCATCGTGGCATCGCCTATATCCATGCCACCAAAGACGGGGTGGATATCAGCAAAGTTTTGGCGCATGTGTTTACTGGCACGGTGTCTGGCGCGCCAAAACTTGTCTCCGCAGACAAAAAGAAGGGCAAGAGCTTGTGGGAAATGCCTGGCGCGCATGAGGTTAACGACTATATGCCAGGGTTTCATGAAATCCGCGAACTACTCGCGTCCTACCCTAGCACCGAGCTCTTTTTTATAGAAGTTGAAACGACAATGTAATTTGTCCGCTATCTTTTACGCTCGTCTTGTTCGAGGAATTATCGATTTGGCAATCCTGAAGGGCCTGATTGAGCTTGGCTTAATATCCTCTGTTCAAATGCGCGTTTGTTTGGGTCTGCGGCTGCCGAAAGTGCACTTAATTCGGGGTGCAGCGGCTGATTTTTCTTTTTGATTGCGCGTATTGCTTCTACTGTCCAGGCCTGTGTCTCTTGTGCTGGTTTTTCAATGCGGTAGCTATTGCTAAAATGGTTGCGTTCACCATCATATACGTCAATGACCCGGCGTATTGTCATAGCTTCTGGGGTAGTTGCATTATCCCCTGGCACAAATTCAACGAAAAACCCTAAGGTATTAACGGTGCGCCATATTCTCTGATCGATATCGCGGGCAAGGCCGCTATAACCAGCTCGCTCTAGTTCTTGGCTGATGACGTGGTTGTCCCACAGCCATACGCTGCCGCAATGATACGATCGAGGCGCAAACCGTGCTTCCAGATCAGATAAAGTCCGTACTCCCTTGCGGTCGAGGAGTTCGTCTGAAAATAAAGTTTTTATCAACTCTTCGCGGCGTTGGGCTAGCTGGGGGCTATCGCCTTCAAGCAGGTGGAGGGCATGCCCCATGTTTGACGTGCGGACTGCGAGGGGCCTGAGTTGGCCGTTTTCATCACGGTCGGTGCCGAGTGCAAAATAGCCTCCACTTTCGTCCTCGATCCAGAATTTATCAAGTACAGTTTGTTTAAGTTGTGCTGCACGTGATTCAAGTATTGCTGCTTTTACTTGCGTATCCGCACCCCTGTTTTGTTGCTTGTAATGAGTGGCTAAGTCGATCAAAGTATCATATGCAAGCGCTTGGACTTCGATACTGGCAATACCCTGCCGGTGATTGGCGTAACTGCCATCAGCGTGCATGTAGCTTTCGGGAGTGTCCTTCCAGGCCTGGTTCCAAATACCACGCTCCTGCAGCATTTTAAATTCCAATAGACCTTCAGGGTTATTTTGCAAACTTTTTTCGAGCCATCCGGTTGCCGCGTCAAGCGCATCTTGCATGGTATGGGTTTCATTGTCGCGGCCGATGTAAGTTTGTCCGAGAAAAGCTGGATTGTCTTTTGCGACTTTCAAAACACCACGGATAAATAACGGCGTCGAATCAACAGCGCCGTAATGCGGCCACTCCCAAAAATTTACCTCTGTTATGTGTTTGGCGATAGGGTCTTCTGGGTCGGCTCCCCAGTGGATAATCCTCCCAGGTTCTTCCTCGTTTGCCATATTGGCAGCGACACCCTGCAGTTCGGCTAAACGGACTGCAGTAGTTTTGAGTAAGTTGGGAAAAGAACTGTAAAGCGCCATCCCCATATGTAATGAATCGCGGCCAAACAAAGCTCCAAGCAAGTTCACTTGCTCGTCATTTTCGTGTTCAGGAAGCGACTGGGCTGCATTACCAGGGCCGCAGTTCCCAATTTCTTTAAGGCTGGTGACGCCCATCAATTCTAATAAAGCGTGGGACGATGACGGATGTGACCTAGCCGATAAAGCGCTATCCGCGTTTAAAAGGTTCTCCTCGACGTAAATAACGCGTTGAAATGGCAATAAGTATGGTTGAAGCTCAGGAACTTGCTCCCTAAAATCGGGCAGTTCGCTCAAGGGTGTACCGTCTAGAGCGTTCTTGCCCTCAAAACCAAAAAGACCCGGAGCATTATCTGATATTTTATTAGGTTGCGTGTCCTTTTCGGCCATCGTGTGTATAGTACTATAGCCGCATAGCAACTGCAATTGTTTGGCAGGACTAGACGTGGGCATCTTAACAAAGCTAATGGTCGGGCTTGTTTATAAATTCGAAAAAACGTTTTCAAGAGGTACGCTTAGCCTAAATAGCGACCTGTATGTTTCCATTATCGGTTCACCTTTTTTAGTTTGGGTAAAGTGAAGGTTGCCACCTTGCATTTCGTAGCCTTGCTCAAGCAAGCCATCAAGATGTTCAGAAAACTCCGGCTTAAGGGCTTGCTTCATGGTAAGCTCAAAAAAAGAATAACCACCTGGCTTTGTTGCGCTAAGCATTATGTCGAGCCAGCGAACGGGGTTGTTAACATGCATCATTGCCGAATACGAAAGAGTTATGTCGGCACTATACGCGCTGGCATCTACGGCAAATGCATCCCCAACAACGTACCTGATTTTGCCTTTACGGCAAGCTCTCTCGGTGGCAGGGGAAAGGCTTTCCCCTGAGTAGTCGTACTTGCTAAGGCCGATTAAGTGAACCTTGTCGGAGCGCACAGCCGTACGATCCCGCAGCGTGTCTGACCAAGTCCGGAGTGTGTTCCCGGTGCCGCATCCCCAGTCCATAAGTGTTATGCTACCAGTTGCTCGTAATAAGTCAGCAGAAGTTTGGATTGGCCCATTCTCCGGCCCCAAAGCCGCAGCAAACTGAGTATTAATGGCATCAATTGAACGGTCGAGGTGGACGCGCGGAAAATTCTCTGGCGGTATGCAATCTTCGAGTCTTCGATCTCCAGGTGAAATAGAACTCATGATTCCTCTTATAATTTACGGTTTCGCAGTTCAAGCCTGCACTTGTGCCCATATTGCCATGTATTGCTCACTTTGTCTAATATATCGTCAAAGCTGCGTATTTTATAATACTAGTGCCGATGGTAACATGCAGCCGATAGCGTGTACAATAAAGTGCATGCTTGAACTTACGAATTTTACTGAGGCTAAACAGGCGCTCATGCAGTACTACACTGTTGACGGCAAACCGCTGAATCGCCCGTATACGCTCGATAAAATGCGTGAACTTTTAGATGTTTTTGATAACCCGCAGAATAATCTACAGGTTGTGCATGTCGCCGGCACCTCTGGCAAGACGTCTACGGCATATTTTGCGGCTGCCTTGGCAGCTGCTGCTGGGCTTAAGACGGGGCTCACAGTGTCGCCGCACGTGGTCGAAATTAACGACCGCGTGCAAATCAACGGCCTGCCGTTGCCCGAACCGTTGTTCTGTAGCGAACTGACTGAATTTTTAAACATCGTTCAATCGCAAAACTTGCACCCCTCATATTTTGAACTCATGATGGCTTTTGCCTTTTGGGAATTCAACCGGCAGAAAGTGGATTGTGCGGTAGTGGAAGTGGGTCTGGGTGGACTGCTTGATGCTAGCAATGTCATCGACCGGCAAGATAAAGTATGCGTTATTACTGATATCGGCCTCGACCATACTCAGGTTTTGGGTAATACCTTAGGTGAAATTGCCACCCAAAAAGCCGGAATTATAGGCCTTAAAAACACGGTATTTTGTTATCAGCAAAGCGCAGAAGTAATGCGGGCGTTTCAAGCACAAGCCCAAACTAAGCAGGCAGATTTGCATGTGCTGACGCCCGATGAGCGTGCGCCTGAAACTCAAGGATTGTCACTGTTTCAGCAGCGCAATTTCACCTTGGCGCTGGCCGCGATGCAATTCGCATGCCCTAAGTTTGGCCGCCCACTCACTAAAAAAGCAATTGCTCAAGCCTTGCTTACCGAAGTGCCCGGCCGTATGGAAACCAAAATCATCAATGGCAAGATAGTCATTATTGACGGTGCCCATAACCAGCAAAAAATTAACGCTCTTATAAAAAGTGTGGTGGCAAAATACCCCGCCAAACGGATTGCGGCTTTGGTAGCCTTTGTAAAACAAGGTGAGGCTGGGCGTCGTATGAGCGACGGGCTTGCCGAGTTGCGGCCGTACGTCGATACACTTATAACAACGACGTTTGAAACTGCCAAAGACATGACGCACAAAGGTGTGTCACCGCAAGAAATCGCAAAGCTCGCACGGAGTTTAAACTTCCAAAATGTGCAGGTGCAGCCCGACTCGTTACGAGCATTTCACCTCTTACTTCAGCAGCCGGAGCAAGTATGCTTAGTGGTTGGCTCTTTTTATTTATTAAACGATATCCGCCCGCTGCTACACGGCCAAAAGCGTGATATTATTTAGGCAATGAGGCGACTGTTTTTTAACCAAGAATATTCCGCCGACCCGGTGTGGCACGCCCAAGCGACGCTGCTTTTGGCAGTAGCTTTGCAAGTTGGTTTGCCAGATACTTTAACGCTGGGCCCGCGCTATTTGGTTGCTGCCCTGGAGTTTTTGCTTATTGTATCACTTAGCTTTACAACGCCGCACAAGAAAACCTATAATTCGCGGTTACGGCGTACTAATGTGTTAACACTGGCGGGCGCAATTACGGCGGTGAACGGTTATGGCTTGTATGGCGTATTAAACCATTTGCTGCATGCAGCGGGCAGCACGAGCGGCCGCGAGCTTATCGTTGCCGGCATTAAAATTTACATGACCAACATTATTATTTTCGGATTGTGGTATTGGGAAATGGACGGCGGCGGGCCGGGCCGCAGACGCGCTATTAAAACTGCCGAGCAAGACTTTTTATTCCCACAGTACCAAGATGAAACATACGGCAGCAAACAGTGGTCACCGACGTACATTGACTATTTGTACCTTTCGTCTACAAATGCCATGGCGTTCAGCCCAACAGATACCATGCCACTCAGCAGACGTGCAAAAATGTTAATGTTACTACAGGCGTCAGTATCTTTGTTAACGATTGCAGTAGTCGCTGCCCGCGCTGTCAATATTCTTACATAACAGTCTTTTCAGGGCCACCAGTACGTGTTTTTTATATTTGTGGTGATTTTATTGTAGTCAATCTTAAAACTATCTGATAGGGTAATAGGGTATGAAGCGAATTTGGGATGTGACTCGTCAGAGTTCTTTTTTGCGGCAAAATGCCGTCTTCTTTTTAGGGTCGGTCGGTGTTGGCTTGTTAAATTATGCCTACTACCCGGTTATGAGCCATTTGCTGCCTGTGAGTTCTTACGGTGAAGTGCAGGCAATTATGTCGCTTTTCTTGCAACTGTTGATCTTTTTAACGGTGTTGGGCCAAGTAACGGTGAATGTGGTTGCTAACTACCAAGACGAAACCAAAAAACAGAAAATTATTTACGAACTTGAGAAATTAGCACTGTTTTTAAGCATCGCCCTCTTTGTTGTGGCTGCCGTGTTTGGCTGGAAAATTAAAAGTTTCTTCCACTTTAATTCAGTATGGCCATTTTTGATTTTGATGCTTTCTATCGTTGTTACGGTGCCGTTGGCGTTTCGCAGTGCCTACTTGCGCGGCCATAAAAAGTTTGCCAGCGTAGCAGCAGCCAACTTATTAAGCTCGGCATCAGAAATTATTATCTCGGCGGTGCTTGTGCTGGTTGGCTGGAAAACGGTGGGCGCAGTTTTTGGTATCGTCGTCGCGCAGTTTTTGGCGTTTTTATATGCCGCACGAGCAGCTTACAAAATTGGATTTACCAAACCTGAAAACGCGAAGCTTGCAAGTTTACCCGATGTAAAAACTCTGCGCCCTGAACTTATGTATGGTCTTTTGGTGTTGTGCGGCTCGCTTACTATTACGGTACTTTCAAGCGCCGACATTTTTGTGGTCAAGCATTACTTTGACGCGCAAACCGCCGGCCATTATGCCGGCGTTTCAACTGTAGCGCGTATTATCTTCTTTTTAACTGCCTCGATTGCGCAAGTGCTTTTGCCTTCGGTTAAAATCAACCAGACAGCTAAACATAACCGCACACTCTTTTTGAAGTCTCTGGCATTAGTGCTGGCTTTGGGTGGTATGGCGGCATTGGTATTCGCCGTTTTCCAACGCGAAATCATCACCGTTTTAATGGGCAAAAAATACCTTACCTATGGCCATTTGCTTGGGCGCCTAAGTTTACTGATGTTGGTGCTTTCGGTGCTCAACCTAGTTGTTTCTTACTTCGTCGCGCTACGCAAATATTCAATTATTATTATTGTACTTTTAGGTGCAGGCCTAACGTTCGGCCTGCTGGCCATATTCCATACCACGCTTGAGGCGGTGATTGACAGTGTATTATCCGGTGCGTTAGCGATGCTTGGCATGTTTGGCGTGTGGTTAATAATAAGCAAAGTAATAAAGAAAGAATAGATGGCTATGAGTATCGAAAGCGACCAAAAGATACTTGAAAAACCAAAAGCACCCAAAACCCAAAGTAATTTGCTCATCTCTGTCGTGGTACCTGTGTATAACGAAGAGCGTAATATTCCAGAGTTGGTACATGCACTTACCACGTACGCCAACAAACTACCCTACAATTTTGAATTTTTACTGGTAGACGATGGAAGCCGCGATGAATCCGCAAGCGTTATCCAGGCACAAGCTGCCCGAGAGCCACGCATAAAACTAGTGCAGCTGGCGCGCAACTTCGGTAAAGAAGCGGCGGTAAGTGCGGGCTTGAGCCGTGTTAAAGGCGAGGCCACAATTATTATGGATGCCGACTTGCAAATGCCGCCTGCGCTTATCGGGGAATTTATTGAAAAGTGGCAGCAGGGTGTCGAAGTAGTAGTGGGCGTGTTTGCTGAACGCAATATGAGCAAAATTCGTGCCATCGGCGCACATACGTTTTACACGATTATGAGTAAAATCGGCCACACTAAAATCACGCCAAATGCGACTGATTTCAGGTTGCTTGACCGCCAAGTAGTCGATGCTTTTAACGAGCTTACCGAGCGCAATCGTAATACTCGTGGCCTAATTGACTGGCTTGGGTTTAAGCGCGATTACATTTATTTCAAACAAGCGCCGCGCCAGCACGGTGACCCAACTTACAGCTTTAGAAAGCTCGTTGAGCTGGCTATGAACAGCCTTATAGCTTACAGTTTGTTGCCGCTGAAATTGGCTGGCTATTTGGGTGTATTTATTTTAATGATTAGCGCTCCGCTGGGCGTATTCCTGACCATTGAGCGTTTTGTGTTCCACGACCCGTTTGGCTGGGGCATCCACGGCATTACTTTTTTGGCGGTGCTCATTTTGTTTTTGGTGGGTGTGGTCTTGGCTTGTCTCGGGCTTATTTCGTTGTACATCGCGCATATCCATGCCGAAGTTATCAACCGGCCATTGTTTGTTATCCGCAAAAAACCAACAATCGAAATTACTGATGCTGCCCCTGAAGCTACAAAGGCGGATGTATGAAGATAGCCGTCGTTTCTATTTATCCGCAAAAAGCATCGAAACATGTGAAGGCCAGCGGCGTTGCATCCTATGCTAAAAACTTGCTTAAAAATATTCCCTTGCAACCCGAAGACGAATTATTTGTGATATGTGAAAAGTTGGATGGCGTGAGTGAGACTTACCAGGAAGATGGTATTACGGTCGTGCGTGCCTTTGACCGCAACGCCAACTTCTTGCGGCAAATTTACGCCGCCGCGCGCGAAATTAACCCAGATGTAGTGCATATCCAGCAAGAAGTGCCGCTATATGGCGGCATCCATACTGCCTATATGTTGCAACATTTGGCGCGAATGCTCAAAAGATACAACGTGGTTATCACGTTCCATCATGTGGTTAACCTGCGCATAGTTGATAAGAAATTTGTGCGCGATAACGGTTCAAAATTGCCAGTGCGGGCAATTAAGACTGCCTTTAAAGTTGTATACAAACCGCTGGTAAAACAAGCTTCGCGCATGATTGTGCACGAACAATACTTTAAACAACTTTTGGTTGACCAATACGGTGCCAATGCGAATAAAGTGGACGTTATACCTCACGGTGTTGAAGATTTCACCCCTGTTGATATGCAAACAGCCCGCCAAAAGTTGGACATTCCAGCAGGCAAGCACGTTGTGTTATTTATGGGCTATTTGGCAGGCTACAAAGGCTTCGACTTATTAATTGAAGGCTTTGCCGAATACGTAAAACGTGACCCTGACGCCTATTTGGTAATCGGCGCAGGCAAACACCCGAAATTTGAAAACGACCAAACATATCTGCAAGATTACGCTGCTAAGCAAGCCAAGGCTGAAAAGCTTATCGGCGCAGGCAATTATCGCTGGATCGGTTTTATTGACGAAAAAGATATCGCTGACTACTATTCGGCGGCAGATGTTTCGTTGTACCCATACACCATTTCAATGTCCAGCTCTGGCCCAATGTCCTTCGCTATGGGTTATGAAAAGCCATTCTTAGCCAGTGATGTATTTAAGGATGTTTTGCCACCTAACGTTTTGTTTGACCGTACGCCCGAGGCATTGGCAGGCAAGCTCGAAGACTTTTTTAAAAACATAAAAAGCTACGGCCAGCTTTCAAAAACCATGAAACAAAGCCGCCTGTGGGGCACCGTTGGGCAACTCACAATGGACACCTATAAGGAGACGATAAAATGAAAGAACCAAGTGCGCTGTTGTTGGGCGCTTATGGCCAGACCAACCTCGGTGACGACCTGTTGCTGTATGATTATCTAAAGCTTCTCGTAGAACGTGGTTTTACTAAAATTACTATCAATGCCAGCGTAGCTAAGTTTATCCCGCAGGTTATTTTAGATGAATTTCCGCTTGCGAGCATCGAGATTTTTGAAACTTACAATACGTCGCCGCTCGAGCTTTTCAAACGCATGTTAAAAACTGATGTGATCGTCTACGGCGGCGGCACTGTGTTCAAAGAATTGTACGCCACCACTGGCCGCAAGCCGTATGCAGTTATCGCTAATGTCGCTGCGTTTAATACGGCGGCGCGCCTGCTTGGCAAAAAGGTGTATGGCTTTCATCTTGGCATAGGCACTATTAAAACCAGGCTTGGCCGTTGGTTTAGCCGTCGCGCGATCATGGCTTCTACTAAAACGACTTTCCGCGATGAAGCATCATACGATTATGCCAAAAACGTGCTCAAATTGCCTGAAAATAAAATTGAACTTTCAACTGATGGCTTGTTTACCAACCGCGACTGGCAAAAACCATGGCATACGCTGCAACTGCCAAAAACCATTACGGCACGCAAAAATGGCAAACTGGTTGGCGTGAACGTTTTATCGGATATTCCTGATTGGGTTGACCGCAAAAAGTATGTTAAAAACTTGTGTGATTTTATTGACGCATTGATTGAACGCGGTGACTACGTGGTGTTATTGCCATTCCAATACGACTTCAACAAGCACAGTGATTTGTACTTTATGGAACACGAAATTGTGCCAAAATTGAAGCATAAAAAAGGCTATTACATTGCCAAAGACTTGGCGCTCGACAACATCATTTCGGCATTGCAGCAGGTTGATGTACTCGTGGGTTTGCGTTTCCATTCATTGCTTTTGGCGACCGTAGCCAACACCCCGTTTGTGGCTTTGGCTTACGATACCAAGTGTTGGCGCTACACGACCGAAATCAACTACCCTTACGCGCTCAAAATCGAAGAGTTTGACGCTGAGCAGCTGATGGAACAATACGAAAAAGTGTGTAAAGATAGTGCTAAAATTAAGGCTAAATTAACGCGTGAAGCCGATAAAAACTTTAAGGCGGGGGATGTATGGTTGAAAAATTCTACACTCTAATGAACGATAAAAAACGCATTCGCACCGCGTTTCTTATCGTGTTTGGCGTGCTGCTTTTAGTACATTTATTTATTTTCCGTACCGTTGTTATCCACTCGTCGGCGGTGATCCATAACAACGCGTCAATCGTGCGTGAAGAACTGGTGCCGTTCTTTAATTTCCATTCGCAATATTTACCGGCGGAATCATCTAAATTAACCGGTTCCGATGAATTTCGGGTGACGTATTCGTTTTGGTCATCATGGACACGGTATAACCCAATTTTGCCGTTCATGCTGGTTATTGTGAATACGATTTCGGCGTTTATCGCGTTCTATGCAGTGTTTCGATTAGTACGCCGCTTTGCGCCAAACCGCCAGGCAATGGCTATCTTTGTGTCGTTTTTGGGTGCGCTGTTTGTGCACTTTGTACTGCTATATTCTAAAATCGCCCATTTTTACAGTTTAATTTTGGGTTTCAGCCTATTCGCATTGGCTATGAGCCTGGTTATTGAGCAGTTCTTTTTTGAACAGAAATTAGGCTGGAAGAACATTGCGGCCGCCAGCTTTTTGGTACTTATAAACCCGGCTGTGCACTACCACGTTATCTTTTATTTGGCGCTCGGCATGTTACTTATTCTGCAAACCTTTGTAAGTATTGGCAGGCCGTGGCGTGAAATCTGGACGCTACTAAAGCGCAACGTTTTGTACTGTATTTTCGTGGGGCTTTTAAGCGCTATTCCGTATCTGTTGTATATTAAGCTTACGACGCCCGCAACGACCGATGTGTTTAACCAAATTCCGGTAAATTACTGGATGATTTACTATTCGTCAGTACCGTTGCAATATTTGTTTTCGCTGGATAGCCTGGGGCACGTCGATCTGTTTCGTTACGGTAACTACTTGGCGCCACAGCCGCGTTTGATGACGCTTGCCGCCATGATTGTAGCGACGTCAATCTTTATTAGCGGCGCTTGGGTGAAATTGGGTGCTAAAAAACGGGCTCCGCTTTTGGTGCT
>DATIJG010000014.1:0-13064 GCA_035478775.1 Saccharimonadales bacterium (SeqCode)
GGTAAGTTTGCCGGCCCACCGCCAATAATCTGATTAGATTTAGAATGTACCGACTATCTCATCATACACTTCGCCCAGATAGGGGTGATTGAGCGGATCGTCAATTATAGCCTCGTCTGCCGTCGGTAAAAACCTAAAGACGCGCGGTTCTTGCAGGTCATACCCTGCTAAGTCAGGATAGTGCCCGCATACATACTGGATATTAAACATGAACGGAGGATCGGCGAGATCGGCTGGTCTGGTTACAAGGTAGCTGGGTTTGTTTGGCTCGTCCATAACCTTAAGCTCCAGGCTTAAGCAGCCTAATCCACGCGCCAAAAGCGCTCGCCTGCTCTGTGCGTTGCGCTCGTGGATAGGGGGCGCTTCTTTCAGTCCCATTACGAGGTAGTCGGTTAGTACAAAATCCTCGACTTGCCGCGTACTTCCCCTAAAATAGAGGGCGTCGTAGTATTTGGTTCTATCATCTTCGATATACAGACGCTTGATAAGCGCATCGTAGAAAGGGTCACCGCTTGGGGTGGGGATAATGTCCTGCTCAAAGCTCATAGCTTTAGTGTAGCAGGCTAGAGTATGGTTCGGCTCCTCTTTTTAAACTGCCAGCTACTATAAAAAGACGACCCCTTATTTTAGGAGTCATTGGTGTAGGTACTATGGTGTAACATTCTGCCCGCAGTTAAACCTACGCTTTAGCAAGTCACAGATACAAAAGTCTTCAAAGAAGCTATAAAATCAGCATGGTACACCCGGAGGGATTCGAACCCCCGACCCTCTGTTCCGAAGACAGATGCTCTAATCCGCTGAGCTACGGGTGCGTAACATTTGGCAGTATAGCAGATTGTCGGCCAAAATAACAGATACCGTGTTAGTTTCCATATACCAACGCGATGCCTCGCATAACCAGTGCTGTTCGGTATTCATGGAGCGCTGCCAGCCTCATACCTATTGGAAGAACATCTACCTGACGCTGTATCTGGCGAAGGTCTTCAACCGTCTGAATGATATGGTCAAGTTCGGCTCGCACGCTATCAAAACTTTGTAGCTTCTTTAAATCACGAAGTTTGTCACTTAGCCATTTTTCGGTATCTTGGCGGGTTACTTCTTCCAGGCGAGTGGCGTACGGCCGGTCGTCTTCCGGGTCGATAACGGCTACTACGGGCAACTCTTTAAAAGGAGATGTTTTGTTGGTCGCCCTTTGACGTGGTTGCGCCGTATCTTGTTCGGGAGCGTCTGAGCGGTAACTGTCTAAAGGTTTCACCTCTTTAGCGTACGGTTTCCGTAAAGCTGTGACTTGCACTTTTTGCAAGTTGCCGCTAGTGAGCTGACTGGCCTCGCCAACGTCATCCAAGATTTTAGGCTTACTATCAGTTAGGCCGTGCGGGGTACTGGCAATACTCCTCTCCCGCTTGAATAGAGCCTCTAAAGTCGCATCGAGTCGCTCTTGTAATGAAGCATAATCCCCATGTCCTGATAAGTTTGGAGTTGCAACATCTAGGTTAGGGGTGGGCGCAGAATTATACGGCAGTTCGGCAGGCATTCCTGCCTCAGTAAGTAATTCCTCCCAATAAGCGTCTGTCGGGTCGGTAGCCGATGGCGCTACAAGTTGTTTGTCAGTAAATTCATTATTCATAAGTATATAGAGTAGTACATTCTAGCCAAGCCTACAAGTATGTTTCAATATAAATGCCTATCCAGATTAGAACGCTGCTAAGATCCAGAAATACATAGAACTCGAGATTTTCACCTCGAGTTCTATTTTGCTACTTTTTGGGCTTCTACTCGATACTGACCAGCTCCATGTTACGCGCTTTGCGCTTGGCAAACTGCGGCAGCGTGATCATATCGCGCAATTTTTTACCAATCAGTAAACGACCCATCGGGCTTACATCAGATATTTTGCCTGCAAACGGATCGGCCTCTATTGAAGGTACAATGGTGTATATTATTTCACCGTCATCACCTTTCAGTCGTACCGTCGCCCCAACGTCTACCCGTTTTTTACGTTTACTATGCGCCACAATTTCGACATTTAGTAGTGTGTTTTCTACTCGTTCAATTTCGGCTTCAACGTACTGGATGTTGCTGATGGTTTGGATACAAATCGAGTCCTCGGCAAGCCGGCCACTCGATTGTTGGCTGCGTAACAACTTAAGACGCGAAATCAAGCTCTTGCGCTCATCTTGTAAACCGCGCAAGCGTTCGGTCAGTTGTAGCACCCCTTGTCGAGTAAGCTGGTAGCGTTTTCTAACGCTTGAAGCAACTTTTTTCATACTATCCCCTTTAGGTTACTAGTAATTCCTATTATCAAAAATTATGCTTAAGGTAGCAGTGAGGTTTTTAACAGTCGCAATGTAACCAGCCGTGATTTATGTGTATCAACAGAGGTGATTGATGCAAGAATTACATAAATAACGAGCAGATTTTACAACTACACCGCAGGTACGTACCTGCCTCGGCCCACGTTGATAAAACCTTTGCTAAGTCCAGCTTTTACAGAAGTTTAAAATAGCTACGCTAGCGCGCTCGCCGATATAATAATTGGGTTAACCTGGCCAAGGGTTACCGCCTAGGCTCCAAATAGCGATGCGGTTAAAACCAGCATCTTGTGCTTGCTGCACACGCATCTGCACCGTTGTCTTGTCGGAATAATCGTAAAACACGCCGGAAATTGTTTGGGTGAGCTCACCGTCGGCGTTACGTGCTGCACCAGAATCAGAAATGTTGAGTGCCGTCAGCCGCCCCTGTAGTGTCTTACTTATATCAGCACTGGTGTTAACGTTAATGGCGCCGGTTGATTCTGCGCCTTTATAGCCATATGCCGCTAAGCCCGGAATGCCCTTATCGCCTGCTTTATCTTTAAGCCACTGCAAACAACCCTGCGCCCATACATGCGGCGCAATCGAGCCGCCAACGCCGGTATCGTATTCGTTGTCGTAAACCATCATAGTCACATAGTCTACAAGCGGAGCAATATCCTCATACTTCCATTGGTACCACGACTGGCTGGTACCATCATATATCGGCGGGCCATCCACAATTAAATAGTGCTCATTAGCATGCAAAGCTGCCCCTAGCTGCCCTAAAAAGGTCTTAAATTGTTGGTAAAATTGCGGTGTCCACGAACCGTAATCTTCCCAGTCAAGCTCGATGCCAAAATGAATTTTGTTAGCAAAATCTACCATTTGCGTAATAGTTGCGGGGTTACTCATAGCGGCCACTATGGCATCGGGGTTATTGGCCGAAACGGTTATATAACGCTGGTCGCTATGCGCAGCAATAGTTTGCACAACGTCGTTCGAATAGCCGCTCGGGTGCGAGGCATCTTGGTTGATAATTTGCATACTGCCATCATCGTTAATATGTAAAAATTCCGCGCGCACCACATGGACATGGCCAATCGCAGCCAGCTCATTGAGCGCGCCAGGCGCATCAGGATACAGCCAGGCATCGTACTGAGGTGCTGAACTATCCGTAGAAGCGCTAGCCAGCTGCGCTGTGGCGTGGCCTAATGCAAAGGCTCGTACCTTACCGGTATTTTTAAAGCTATCTTGGGCCAACCGCCCAGTTGATAGTACTGCCGCGAGCTGCAAGCTTGACAGCAAAGGCGCTACAGACATCGAGAACGTAGCAACTGCCAAACCCAGCCAACCCATACTCTTACCAATCACCCGCATTCCCTCTTAGCCTTAGTAGGCTACCATACTTTGCTATTAACCAAAAGCAATTTTATTACAACTTTACCGAAAATACTGCATGTGCCGGACTGGCAATGCCCTTACGGGGCCGAAGTAACCGCGCCCGCTTTTTTAAGTACCATCTGCACATCGGCAGCAGCTACAAAACGTGGCTGCTCATGCTTTTGCACCGCCAAAACTGCGAGTACGCCTGCCGCTTGCCCGGTGTCCATTGCAATAGGCTGCTCGCGAACCGCCCCTTCGGCAAGCCGCGACACCGAAATGTTCTTCTCGGCTGCCAAAAGTCCGTCTACTTTTTGCGGAATCAATACGCCCATAGGTATTTCGAACGGTCCCGACTTAGGGTCGCTGGAGAGTTCACTGGCGCTATCAAGCCCCGGCTCTAAATCGGCAGGCTGGTTGCAGCCGTGCAAGTCCATTTTGTAATATCCGACAGCAATGCTGTCTGCATATTGTGGCATAGGATTGCCGACTGCCCAGGGCCGTTTGCTCAAATCAGTGCCAGTCAGTGTTTGTTCACCCACCAAACGCCGGCCTTCCCGCACATATGGTTCCTGCGGTAGCTGGTCCTCCATTTGCGCAAAGTTTGCGAGGCTCGGGCAATGGTGTGAACGGCTGTACGGCGTGTCGTACCCTTCGTCGTTGGCAATTGCCCAATTCGTTTGACCGAGATCGTGCTGAATATAATACGCCAAATCAAGCGTCAGCTGCTTGGCCTGGCAAGTGTCTTTAAAACGAGCCGACGGGTCGCTGATAAAGCTGGTCGACAGTTTGCCATTGGGCGGCGAGTCGTTCCCAAGGTTAAGCACTGTGCGGGTGATATCCTGCCCTTGTTGCAACACATTATAATTTTTCGGGTTGGAAAGATCGGGCAAGCCGCGCCACGCCGTATAGCTTTGGTAAGTGCCGGGCGAGGTATGCACCTGCGAGTAATTAGTGTTCACAGCCGCAGACACCACCAAGGCAAAATGCTTTTGCAGCGCTGGAGTGTAACCTGGAGGTGCCGTAGTGAACTGCAAGCTTTTCGGCACGCCCGAAGGGTAATACTTCATGACGGCGCTATACGTTGTAGCTTGGATACATGATGGTGCAGGCGAACTGGCCGAAGCACTTGAGTTTGCGGTTTGGGCGGCCGCGGTGTTCGAGCCCTTTGGCGTGGCGTGGCTTGCCGCGCTCGAATTACCAGAAGCGGAAGGGTCAACTTCCACCGTGCCCAGCCGATAGGCAGCATTCGCCATAGCAATCACGTCGCCATATTCATCGGCGTCGATTACCACCTTGCTGTTCATGTGTTTGCCGCCCGCCACCACGCCGGTTACAGTGTTGCCCTGTTTTAGCACCGACGAAACGTGTATGCCTGTCTTAACCGTCAAATTAGCTGATTGCCCATGTAGCATCTGCTTTAAAATCCGCTGGCCGTCGCGTGGGTCAACACATAGCGAATCCTTATAGTAATAGCAAGTTCCGGTAGAGCGGCCGCGTGTACCATAATAGCGGGTGATCGCTTTTACAAATTCGGCATAAATGCCACTTTTACGGGCCTCGATGTTGTTGCCTTCATCCATGGTTCCGACTGCCCCCGCAGTCATTTGGCCGCCGATCCAATCCGTTTCTTCAAGCAATGCTACATGCGCACCCATGCGCGCCGCCTGCAAACTAGCGGCAATGCCGCCGGGGCCGGCACCGACCACAATTACGTCATAATTTTGTGGCGGCAGTACTGCATGACGGCTCTGTTTGTACCAAATACCGGCAGCTATGCTGGCAATAACCAGCCCGAAAAACACGAGAAGCGAAAGTTTCTTGAAACCAGGAATACCTGTTCGCTGAGTCACCTAGTAGATTATATCAGACTTAATTAAAGCCAAGGTCTTGAAGGGTAACGACTTCCATAGCAGAGAGATACTTGGCCGCGTTGGTCATTTCAAACTGGTCAAGATTATCAAAAAGTTGTTGTAAGGCTGCGGTTTCGGCGCGCGTAAGTGCATCACGCTGCTCATTAGGATAGAGATTTGACCCCATCGTATCGTCGCTTTCTCGCATCTCTGCACTATAAAGGTCGCTCTCAACACCTGGAGGACGAAGATAATATGTACGATATCCCTCCCGAATACCCTCCTCGGTCGTCACCTCAGCAGCCACCTCTACTCTTAGTTCGGCGCCGAGCACACTCGAAAGTTCTGGCAAGTGCGTCTCTTTGCCACCTTTTATTGCAGGCAAAAAATCTATGCTTATATTATCACCGGGTAGGATGCCGAGTTGCTCGATCGCATCGGGAGCGTATTGCTTAATCGTATCATATAGAGCATTGAATAAATAACTTACTTCACCGGTATTAAACTTAATTTTCTCGGCATGTTTTTTGAGCCATGGAACCGCCGTATCATAGGCAGCTCTTAACTCATCGGATGTCGCAATTTCCGGGCCTTCGTAGAATTGTTCACTCATAACGTGCATATTCTAGAATACAATTCTGGTTTTGGCAAATATATTGTACCCATGGCTTTGCATAATTACACACTTTTGCGACTATTTTGCAAAAAAACTGCCGGGCATTTACCATACCATTATGAAATTAAAGACTTTAATTATTGGGTCAGCTGTAATTATTGCCAGCGTTTTGTTTGCTATTGCCTGGCATAACACCGTCATAACCTCAAACGCACATACCAAAATTAACGTTGTGGCGGGCGAGAACTTCTGGGGCAGTTTAGTGAGTCAAATTGGCGGTTCGCGCATTTCGCTGACAACTGTTATTAGCGACCCTAACGCTGACCCGCACGAGCAGTCCGCTAGCAGCACTAACGCCCGAGCATTCGCGGTAGCCAATTATGTAGTACTTAATGGGGCTGGTTACGATTCCTGGGGTGACAAACTGTTGGCTTCCGGCGGCCCACGCGACCGGCGAGTGCTGACCGTCGCCAGATTGCTCGGCAAAAAACAGGGCGATAACCCACATTTTTGGTACAATCCTGCCTATGTAAACCAGGTGGTTACCCAAATTACGGCAGATTTAACCCATATCGCGCCCAAGCAGGATCCATATTTTAAAGCCAACGCTCAAAAATTACAGGCACAGCTTGCGGTCTATCAACAGCAAATTACTGATATCGCCGGGCATTACACGGGAACACCAGTGACCGCCACCGAAGACATCTTTACGTACCTAGCCACTGCGGCTCATTTGAACCTTATTTCGCCGGCTAGTTTTACCGAAGCGGTAGCCGAGGGCAACGACCCGCCCGCCAAAAGTGTTACCGAGTTTCAAAACCAAATTACGTCTGGCAGCGCCAAAGTTTTAGTTTACAATAAACAAACAGTGACACCGCTCACTACAAATATGCAAAATTTGGCGGCCGCGAGCCACATTCCAGTTGTGGCAATTAGCGAAACTATCCAACCGCCGAACGCCCCGTTTCAAGCCTGGATGGGCGCGCAAATAGCAAACCTTAAAGCCGCACTCGAGCAAGCGAAGTAATGACAAACGTACCAATAATTACAGCCCATAACGTGAGCGCCAAATTTGGCAAGCACACCATTTGGAGTGACGCCAGCTTTACCGTGCACTCCGGCGAGTTCGTGGCCCTGCTTGGACCAAACGGTGCTGGCAAAACCACGCTTATGCGCACATTGCTTGGCCTTATGCCAGTGTCCGGCGGCGAATTACGCATGTTTGGTGAACCACCACGCCGCGGCAATAAGCGCGTCAGTTACGTGCCACAGCGCCACCCAATTGACACCGAAATACATATCGAAGCCCTGGAATTTGTGCGCCTCGGCTTTGCCAATGCCTGGGGGTTTAGTTTGCCAAAAACTACTCAAAAAGAGCGCGCCCAAGCTCTCGCCGCACTCAAAATGGTTGATGCCCAAAGTTTGGCACACCGCCCGCTCGGAGCTTTAAGCGGTGGCGAGCTGCAACGCGTATTTTTGGCGCAAGCATTACTCGGCAAGCCCGACATATTGCTGCTTGACGAGCCACTGGCCAACCTCGATATTCGGCGCGAAACGCAACTAGTGCAACTCGTAAACCAGGTCGCACGCACACAAAATGTCGCCGTAATTTTAATTGCTCACAACATTAATCCACTGCTGCCAGTAGTTGACCGCATTTTATACGTTGTAAACGGCAAGGTGGCCAGTGGCACGCCGGGTGAAATCATTAATACCAAAACGCTTTCCAAGCTGTATGACGCGCCAATTGAAGTGCTACATGATTCGCACGGCAGACTAGCGGTTTTGGGCAGCGAGGAGGCTATCCACCACCATGAATAACATACTTGCTGCCGGCGCTTCGTTTTCGCCAAACCTTATTCGTGACTTGAAAGAAATGTGGCAATATCCGTTTATGCAGCATGCATTTCAGGCGGGCACGCTGGTGGCTATTGTAGCTGGTGTGGTCGGATATTTTGTAGTGCTCAGGCGGCTTTCGTTTGCAGCGCACGCCTTGTCACACATCGGTTTTTCGGGTGCCGCCGGAGCGGTGTTAATTGGCCTTAACCCGCTTGCTGGCTTGCTGGCGTTTACAATTGGCGGCGGTACTGCCATCGCACTGCTCGGCAAACGGGCCATCAACCAAGACGTACAGATCGGCACTGTTTTAGCATTCATTTTAGGTTTAGGTGTGCTGTTTATTAGCTTATACAAAGGCTACGCCACCGAAGCGTATTCCCTGTTATTTGGCGAGATCTTAGGCATCAGCGCCCGTAACGTGGCAGTTACTGCCATTGCCGTACTTTTTACACTCGCGGCGGTTACAGTTTTGTTCCGCAAGCTGGTGTTTACCTCTATCGACGAAGATGTTGCCGAAGCCAAAGGTATAAGCTTGGCCGGCATGAACGTCGCGTTTATGGTGCTTGTGGCGTTGGCCGTTTCGGTTTCAGTACAAGTGGTTGGGGTGCTACTAATTTTTGCGCTCATGGTAACACCTGCCGCCATTGCCGACCGTATAGCTAAGCGCCCGGCGCAAGGGGTAGCTATTTCAGTCGGCGTCAGCGTACTTGCGACTTGGGTGAGCTTGTTCGTGTCGTATTACCTGCCATATCCGGTCAGCTTCTTTATTACCAGCCTGACATTTGGCGGCTATTTGGTCGTGCGTGTTTGGCAATGGCGCTCAAAAACCTCCAGTTAAATTGGTGGCAAAGTGTGGTAAAATTCGCGTATGCACCTGACTAAATCTGAAATTTTTTGGAAATGTTGGCTATGGGGCAACATCTGCGGCATTATTACAGCCATTATTTTTTGGTTTATCTCTAGCGTCGGCAATGTCTTTCACTTTGCCTATGGGGGTACGGCGTTTATCGACCTACTTATTATTGCAGGTATCGCCGGCGCATACTTCGGTTCGGGCTACATCGGCAACCGCATCGCTGTAAAATATTATCATGACCAAACCGGGCGGTTTAAAAAAACGTACGTTCGCTACAGCATTTACACGTTTATTGTATTAGTGGCTATTACCTACTCGCCAGTGTCTTTCTTGAGTCTGCTATGGAGTTTCATTGCGCCCTTTTGTACCATTCAAGCGCTTGCCCAGTTTATGCAAAAAAAGCCCGCTAAATAAATCTTTAAGGATCTTAACTATTCCATTGCCAAGCCCCTATAAAACTTGGTACTATGGGTGTGATTAAGGAGGGAGCTATGCAGGCTTTCGGAAAATTTATTGTTAGGAACCGTTGGTGGGTCGTGGGAGTTTGGTTTGTGGCGGCAGTGCTTATTGTTGGCCTTTCACCTAAATTGAGCAGCATTGAAAGCAACGACCAAAGCAGCTTTCTGCCAAGCAACTACGAATCAGTTAAAGCTGGCGACATTGCTAAGAAAGTCTCGTCACACAGTGATTCCATCACCGACATTATCGTGTTTAAAGCGCGCAGCGGCGGACAACTCAGCTCGGATGATTTAAAAACCGTCAGCCAAACTGTTGAAAAGCTAAACAACGCCCATCTTAAAGAGGTGGCAAGCGTTACCACGAGTGATTCTCAGATTGCGCCAAGTAAAAAAGCGCAGTTAGCTACAGTGACATACGCTGGCAATGGTCAATCAACCGACACCATTAACGCCGTCAAAACCGTTCGCGACAACCTCAATAGCCAGTTGCAAGCTACTAGCGTAAGCGCCGGCCTTACCGGTGGCAACGCCATTAGCTACGACACGCAAGACGCTTCCCAAAAGGCGCTTAAATATGTCAGCATCGGCACTCTTCTTCTCGTACTTCTTTTGCCTGCATTTATCTTTCGTAGCCCGCTCGCCGGATTATTGCCCTTGTTCGCTGTGGGGGTAGTGTTCACTATTGCACAGTCCCTTATTGCGGTTGCCGGGCACATCTTTAATTTTAAAGTCAACCAACAGCTGAGCGTTATGTTTACAGTGGTGCTGTTCGGCATCGGCACCGATTACATACTATTCTTGCTGTTCCGTTACCGGGAACGTTTGCGTACCGGCGACCACACCCGCGAAGCAGTTTCGTTTGCTTTAAGTCGTGCAGGCGAAGCGATTATTTCAGCGGCGCTCGTAGTGTTGTCTTCATTCGCTGCGCTGTTCTTTGCTAAGTTTGGTATTTTCTCCTCGTTTGCCCCAGGTTTGGTGATTTGTGTGGCCGTTATGCTTTTGGCCGCAGTTACGCTGGTGCCAGCCTTGGTAGCAATTATTGGCATGCGCATTTTCTGGCCAAGCAAAGCCTGGAAGAGCGCTTCGCTTAAACCAACCATCTCTAAAAAAATCGGCGGTCTGGTAGCACGCAAGCCTGGCACAGTAGCCGCGACGGTTATTATTTTGCTGGGCATAATTAGCGCGTTTGCCTTTAGTTATCGTGCCGACTTCAGCTCGTTTAGCCAACCGCCTAAAAACACGCTTTCAGCCGACGCCTACAATAGCTTAAAGTCGGCCTTTCCTGCGGGTGCGATTAACCCCGGCCAGGTGTACATCCAGTCCGACCATAAGCTTACATCTGCCGACCTTAAGCCAATGACCGACAAATTACAAAAGGCCAAGGGCGTTGCCACAGTGTTGCCTGCTACTTTTTACAGCGATAGTAAAATTGCCGTAGTACAATTTGTTTTGTCAGACGACCCATACAGTAGCGCCGCACTGGGGAATGTTGCTGGCCCGATTGCTACTGCTGCGCACAGTATTAACAGCGGCGATACGCATGCCTACGTGGGTGGCGCTTCGGCTGCCATCGCCGACGTACAAAAAGTGACTAACCGCGACCTTAGCGTGGTATTCCCGATTGCTGCCGCCTTTATCTTTGTCATTTTGGGGCTCTTGGTGCGCAGCCTTATCGCACCGGTTATTTTACTGCTTTGCGTCGCCCTCGGTTATGCAGCAACACTTGGCTCTGCGGTGCTCATTTTCCAAAAGCTTGGCGGTAACACTGGCTTAATTTCGTTTATTCCGCTGTTTTTGTACCTGTTTGTGGTAGCGATCGGCACCGACTACAATATTCTGACGGTCACTCGCTTACGCGAAGAAGTACGCGAAGGCAATGATCCGCGCAAAGCTGCCGACCTGACGGTTGAGCACAGCAGCGCAACCGTGGTTTCAGCCGGTTTGATTCTGGCCGGAACCTTCGCGTCGCTTATTTTAGGCGGCATTAGCTTTTTGACTCAAATGGGGTCGTCGATTTCCATTGGCGTGATGTTGGCAGCATTTATTATCGCGCCGTTCTTGATTCCTAGCTTGACAGCCAGCATTGGATATAAGATTTGGTGGCCTGGCCACAAACCAGTTGCCAAAAAATAAATTGCTCGGTAGGTCAAGTGTTAGCAGCGTGGCTTTGGCTTAGACAGCCAGGCGTACACCAGCACAAATGCAATACATTGTTGTAATTATGTGGCGAAAACGCTTATACTAAGTGCTAGAAATCTGGTGGATTTTACGTGGGACAACAAAAACAACCTATTCATTCTGCGCCGCTACATGCCCGTACAAAACACGTGTCTGTTCAGCGCAGTATGAAAATTGTAGTTGCGGCTGAAACTCCAGAGTCAACCTCCGTTTTACAGCATAGGCCGTGGCACCGGTTTATACTCGGGGGCAGCTTTATACTCCTTACCGTAGTACTCACCTGGGTATTCGGCAACGTTTTTTTAACTAGAGTGTCGCTAGCAGGGGCTTCAATATCCGAGCACGCACCACTAGCCAAGCTCACCCAGGCAATTCATACACAAACAAGCGCCTACAAGCTTACTATCAATTATTCGGGCGAGCAAAGCAAAACGTTCAGCCTTACAGATATGGGCGTTACCATCGATGCGGCACAATCGGCCAGGGCTATTAAGAATTCGCAGACGCAGGTTAAGCATATGTTGGAATGGTGGGAACCACAGGCGTTCGCTTTAAAAACGCACGTTAACAGTGTGCAGTTTAGGCATTTTCTAGCTACCAATATTTCGGGCAAGCAACAGGCACCTACGGATGCCAACCTTAACATTTCTGATGGAAAAGCAAGCATTACTCCAGATAAACCCAGCATTACATATTCGCTTGCCAGCGCTAGCCAAAGC
This sequence comes from Saccharimonadales bacterium (SeqCode), assembly GCA_035478775.1. GTDB lineage: Bacteria > Patescibacteriota > Saccharimonadia > Saccharimonadales > UBA4665 > CAMLQK01. The sequence goes on from DATIJG010000014.1 coordinate 12,194, forward strand.
ATTTTAACCGCTATTGCATACTTGCAAAATCAGCAGCTTCGCATCAGCGGACAAACCTTACCCGCTAAAATTACTGCCGACAGTTTAAAGCCAGCGCTTAGCCAGGCCCAAACTGTACTTTCACAGCACATAGCCGTTCACATTGGCGGGAAAACTACAACGCTATCGGCCAGCGACATTGGCAAGTGGTTAACGGTAAACGCAGCAGACCCCCAGCAAATACTCGGTGTAAACACCGATGCGCTTTCTGATTATATTAACAACCTTGCCAAAAATGCCGGCCAACCAGCCCGCAGTCAAGTAATACTTTCGGGTGGTAAGGTTGCGCAGGCCGGACAGCCAGGCATTGCTGTGGGCAACATCGGTGATGCACTCAATACTCTGGCAAATAACCTACTTGCCGGTAAAGGTATTGATACTACCCTGCCTACGCAAACCGCAGCGTACAAAACAATTACCGAACCAACTACCGGCAAATGGATCGAGGTCAACACCGCGACCAAACACATGTATGCGTATGACCAAAGCCAGCTGGTACGCAGTTTTGCGGTGTCGGCGGGAGCGACTGCGACTCCAACTGTTACTGGCCAGTTTGCAATTTACTCGAAATATATCAGCCAAAATATGTACGGCGAAAACCCGAACGGCAGCAGCTACTACCAGCCCAACGTGCCATATGTAAACTATTTTTACCGTGATTTTGCGATTCATGGCAATTACTGGCGGCCAACAAGTTATTTTGGCAATATCAACAGCTCGCATGGCTGCGTGGGCTTGCCAGTGGGCGATTCGGCTTGGGTGTATAATTGGGCGCCTATTGGCACACCCGTGGTTGTACACACCTAAAAAGCTAAACGCTTCTTAGGGCTTA
>DATIJG010000015.1:0-27505 GCA_035478775.1 Saccharimonadales bacterium (SeqCode)
CGCTTTCATAAGCTGGCAGCGCTAACTGAGAAAAGTATTAGGGGTGAAATTGATAGCTGTAAGGCAGAACCAGACTACGTTCAGATAGTTGCGCCTTGGTTTGCGGTAAAGTGTTATTATCGAACCTACTACCTAGAGTCCATTCTTATTCATCTCGCTTCAGGAGCTAACAATGTGTTTAAAAACAATGGGCATTCGTATGTACGAAAGATTATCCGTACCTACTGCAAAAATGGCTACTACGTATCCAAGATGAAGCACGCCGAAGATGTGGTTGCCACCCAAGACGCACTGGTGCATAAAATTACTGCGGGCAGAAACTTGAAGCAGGACTATTATCTCTCAGATGATTGCGTAAAATCAGTCAGGCACAAGCTAGCAGAATACTCGGTTGATCACTGGAAGAAGAACTCTCCTCACAAAAACTTTAGGAGTGCTACTGCCAAAGCAGATTTAAAAAAATACCTAGCAGGCTCCGAGATTTGCCTTTTTGATTTCTTTTACCAAATGCGTGTAAAGGCCAACTACAGGGATACCGACTTCCTTGATTTTGATAAAATCTCGTCTGCTGACGGCGTAAAGTATGTTCAAATGCTGAAGTCAGCTACCGATAAATACTGTAATGCTCTGCAAAAAGGCATTGACGACATGCTAGCCGACAGATCACTCAGTATCTAATTTAGAATGCTGCCAATACGATTAAGCCATTCTGCACCGTCTTGAACTTCATTCTTTATCTCAATTAAATCGTGAAGTTTTGCAACTAGGGCAACGCCGTCATCACAAGAGTTTTTCTGCCCTGGCAGTAACGATTGGAGCTGTTCAAAAGTTAGAGGAACGATGTTGAGCTTAACGACACCACCCATTTTCTGGCTGTAAAACTCAGCTCCATAGAACTCATGGGCAGTAGCAACGTGAACGTCAGGAGCAGTAAACACGCCAATAACGTCATTTGACTGATTATTCTCTACGATAGACTTAACGTGGAACTTAACGGCTTCACCCTCCATGTTAAATTGTCGTTCGTTTGTACTAAGGGTGATCTCGGCTGGCACTATTGTACCGTCGTCATACTTAAAGCACAGGTCAGCAGCGCCACCTTTTGCATGGTGTACGGGGAATAGTTCAGAGTTAATTTTAAAGCCACGTGTCTCACTAACAGGATTTGCGATTGTATTAATCGACAAGAAAACACGCCACACATTCCATTCAGCCCATGCAGGGCGATAATCGCTACCACCGATTGTTTCTCTTGCTTCAATACTCTCAAAGAGTGATTTAATATCGTCCACTTGATCGCTATCGTGCTGCGCTCTATAAAACTGTACCTCTTTTAGAGACGTAAGCTCTTTCTCCAAATCCTCGCGCCGGCGCTTAAGTTGCAAGACACTATCACCAACCTGTTCTCTGCCACTTACTTGAGTACCAGTCTGCTCCGAAAGCTGCTGTAATCGCTGCGATAGAGACGCAATATCATGCTCAAGGAACGATGAGTCGTCTGTCGGAAGTGCTGGTAATTCTGGGTTATGGAATACGCCCTCAAAGCTATCATCATCTAGCAGGCTAGGCGCACCAGCTTCTACAAGTGCCTTGGCGAGATTTACCTGATCTTCCTTAATAACTAAAGACTGCCTGCCTATCGTAAACACTCCCGTAATTGAGGAGTACCTTGCCGTTGTGTCGCTATAATCTTGTAGCGTACCGACCTTTTGGGTCGAGAAATCATCAGCATAAAGCTCTTTCGCCTTTTCGGTAAGCCGCTCTAAGAAATATCTGCGCTTGCCAATCCTGCCCTCAATAGCGTCTCTAGCTTCACGATACTCATTTATCTGGCTAACGATCTCCTCGGTCTGATTGTCATTTGTTGCGGACTGAATATATAAGGCAATTTCCTCTTTTCCGAGAGGTCGTGAACCACTTTCGAGCAACCGGTATGCGACGCTTAACACTAGATAAAATGGGTGTATTGCAGCATTATCAAGCTTTGACTCGGTAGGAGACGGAAGCTGTATCTTAAGCATTTGGCGCAAGAACACGTCGCTCTCAACGACGTCATCGCTTAATAGAGCATTGCCAGCAGCAGTAACCGTAATAACCCCGTTCACTCTCTTAGTTCTTGTTGTTAAGCCAAGCTTATTACAGGCGCTTTGCCATTTACGCCCAGAGGCTGCTTTGTTTTTCTCCTGCGAAGGGTCGCCCTCAATTAAACCACCGGCGAGTAGCACTTCAAAGAACTCTTGCTGTGCCTTGAGATCAAATACACGGCCCTCAAAGTTGTCCTTCAACAACTTAAGACCCGCCTTAATGCGTTCAGGGTTTCTTACGGTTGTGTTGCCTAAGTTCCAAGTTTTCATAATTTTACTTCGCTATAAACAGGTATTCTGAAACAGTATTCTTATTATCGCCTACCTTGTGTGCATGAGTGCCAAAGGAATACTTATAATCTACCTCAATCATTTCAACACTTTTCCTGTGTGCCTTCAATAGTTTAATCATCTCATCTTTTGAGGGTATTGAGTTTGATGAGTAAGAGACAAGCAAGGTGCTGCTTGGAAATTGAGCGAACAGATCATCAAATGCCTTGTAAATCGTGGTCTTTGAACTAAAGCGAGTGGGATTACTTTTGATTTTTTTAGTCTTAGTGTGATCTTGAATCTCAACACCTTGCCAGTAGGTTATATAGCCCTCAACAAAATGGTATCTGCGTGTGTAGTCGTTATCGGAATGCGAACTTACATAAGGCGGGTCTATATAAACCAGATCGTAACCTTTGTCCGCTAGATTGAAGACGTCCTCGTTCGTAGCCGAGCAAAGGGTCTGATTATCTATAACAGCGTCATTCCATTCTTGGGCAGCTTTAATAAAATGCTCTCTGAGGCTTAGTTTTAAATCATTGCGCCCGTCGTCGTACCTAAAGCCAGTGTATGCAAACATGCCGCGTGGTCGCCGCTTAATGCAGGCGCGACTAACGGCAGCAAAAGCTAGTGATTTTTTATACTCATCTTTCAGATCGTTTATATTCCACCAAAGGTTATCAAGGAATGCGTTATCTTCGTCAGAGTAGTAAAGTCCTTTAAAAGTATCTTGTATGAAAGTATGCTTACCGCTTTTATGATTAACGAGATATTCTATGTCCTCGTCGCTAAGTTTCGTATGGCTATTTGCAATGGAGGCGTTTGCAATATGGTACGAGAACTTCAAAAAGTCGTTTGAGGTAACCGCTACACCTTCTTCTTTCAATAGGTATGCAACACAGCCGCTGCCAGCAAATGCGTCTAATGCTGTTGCAGGATTTAGCTGGTTAATAACCTGAACAATAGTAGGCAGTAGCTTCTGCTTGCTGCCCATATATCTTGTGTTAGGAAACTTAGTTGGTGTTTGAAGCGCGGTTCTAATACTCATAGTTGGTGACGATAATCTCTGTTACCTCACCCCTCTTAGTCGCGTCCCTGTTTATAAGCCTTTTAGCGTTTACTGTATCAACACGCCATTTTTTATAAATCTCGCGAGTAAAAGGAGTGTCCGAGTTAGACAGCATTACAAAACAGCCTCTCTCGCTAAGTTCATTATACAGCTCAGCTAACCTTATGTGATCTTCTTTATAGAACTGCTCCTTGTTGTATCTTTTGAAGTCGGAATAGACACTCTTTGGGTAGTATGGCGGGTCAAGATATATAAAATCACCCTCTTTTGCACCTATGAGGACTTTTTCGAAACTAGCATTAAACACCTTGGTATCTTGTAGAACTTTACTATCGGTGATAATTCTTTCAGTTTGAACGATGTTAGGGTTTTTGTAACCGGCAAACGGTACATTAAACTGTCCGCTTTTGTTTACCCTGTACAAGCCATTAAAGCATGTCCTATTGAGATAAATAAGTCGTGCAGCACGTTCAATCGGACTTAAGCTGGCTGAGTCCTGACTTCTGATCTCGTAGTAAAAGTCTTTATCGTTAATGTATTTGGTTAGCTGCTCAATGAGCTGTTCTGGGTAATCGCGAACAACCTCGTAGGCATTAACCAGATCGTCATTGATGTCAGCAATAACAGCCTTTTGAGGAGAAACGGCAAAAAAGAGTGCGCCACCACCAATAAAAGGTTCGTAATAGGTGTTATAGTGTTTCGGAATCCTAGGCAGTAGTTCATGTAGTAGCTGAGTTTTGCCACCAGCCCACTTAAGAAAAGGTTGCCCCTTTACGGCAATCACTGCGCTTTTCTGTGTTGGTTTCGTAAGTGTTGCTTGCATGACCATTACCCTCGTACCCCAATTATAGCTGCTTATGGTTTGGTTACCCAAATCAATTAGAATTGTCTCGCTTTATTTTGAGTGCTTCAGTAAGAAAACAGTCGCACTTCAAGATCGCTAGCCAATAATAACCCTCATTCGCCCTACGGCTGCGTCTGCCACGTGTTTAGCTATGTTCAACTATAACTGCTGCGCTTGAACCTGCTGGCTAAGATAATCCAGCATAGAAGCCCATTGGCTAGCTGGATACTGGTCTGAAATATGCAGGAACACATCACCGACTGCTCGGTAGTCGCATACTTCTTTGCCACTTACAGTTTGGCACTGCGTTAGTTCTGGGTTGCCTTTGAAGTTGTCAAAGTAAGTTACGCGGGTGGCAACGTCTTTGGTGTTTGAGTAAACCTCTACCACGCCGCCACATGAGTAGCCGTAGGCATTGTCCGCGCTACCGGCGGTAACAGAGTCGCTGGGCTGCACTTGCGTAGCGGTATCGCAAAAGGCTGCACCGGCATTGTAGTAGCCACTCGTACCCAATCCATGGTCGGGGTCTCTGTCGCTCGTAATTAGATAAGACTCATTGACGGTTGGATACTGCTGTTTGAAGCTAGCAAGCGCGGCACTTAGTTTCGTGTCGGCAGGAGAAAGGGTCGGCTTCGGCGTGGAGTCTTGCGTTGAGGTGCTGTTGTCGTTTGTATCATTGGTGGCTTGAGGTTTGCCACCGCCGCTTGTTATCGCGCTAATTATGCAACCGAGAATCACTAGGCCAATAATGACAGACAGTATTTTGTGGCGCTTGACCCAGCTCGGTTTTTCCGTTTTAGCCGTAGACATTGGCTTCTCCTTACCTATTAGTTAAGTTTTGGAGTTGCCCCTAAATAAAAAGCGACAACCCAATCTAGAGTTGTCTACGCCCAACAGCAGATTTGCACCTACTGGTTTCGAATGAGTTGCCGCTTATTAGTGCAAACCACCCGAAACGGGTTGTATATAAAAATCACTGTTGAACGTAGACGTTATTGATTATAACGGAGGCAAGATGATTAGCAATAAATGTTGTTTAACCGTCCTCTAATCTACGAAGGCATTTGGTTCGGCGCAAGACTATTCTTCACGCACATTTCCGCCCATACTGGAGGTATGAGTAGTGATTTACGGACAAATAAAGCGGGTCGTCCCTCTGTTATTAACGAGGAGATTATCCGAAAATTAGAGATTACGATTGCGAGCGGCATGAGTATATCTGCTAGCTGCCATTTTAGCGGCGTATCAACTTCAACCTTTTACGAACACAAAGCATTAGACAAAGAGTTTGCTGACCGCATGAGGTGGGCTGAGGAGTACGCTACTTTTAGGGCGCGACAGGTAATCCTGCAAGCCATAGACAACGGCGATATTTCTTGTGCCAAGTTTTGGCTTGAACGTAAGTCGCGGCTTGAGTTCGCTCCTCCTAAGGCGATGTAAGATGTCTGGTAAAACTATAGACCCCTCTCGCGTTCGTTACTTTAACCTAATTCAAGCTACCGCCGAGAAGTTTGAAGCTGACCTTATTGCAAGCGGCAGGTACAAGTACGTTAAGATCGAGAACAATCATAAAATCTACGTTGAAACAGAAACTGGGCGCATAGTGCCTATCTTGATACCTATGTTGCCCACAAAATAACACTTTACCTCTGGAAAAGTCTTTGCTTTTTCTTGATTTTCATGTCATAAGAAACTAGACTCCGAATTATAGCACAAGCCTAATCAAAGGAAGCGCCATAATGCAGGAAACAAGAGTAGCAATTTACGTACAAGGGCTGGACAAGAATAAAGTGGCTGCCGAAGTCAAAAAACTTAATGAATATATCATTAATGACGGTTGTACCCTTGCCGGCCCCGACCAAGTATTCATAGACAACGACAACAGCTTTAAGCAGCTAGCAAAGCTCGTTAAACAAATACCTAATAGCGACATTAAAGCAGTGTACGTCGTGCATGATTTACTTGGTGAGGGTCGGGAGCTGTACCGAAACCTTATCAACGACATCTATATTCAGGGCAAAAGCATTCTGGTCTGCGAGTAGCTATGAAACTTATATTGATAGCCCGTGTGAGTGATGTTGAGCAGCGCAAAGCTTTGCCAGCGCAAAAGCTGAAGCTCAAACAATATGCTGCTACTAGAGACTCAAAAGCCGAGTATTACGAGTTTGACGAGTCCGCGCATAAAGATACGAGACGTAAGTTCTCTAAAATGGTAGACCATATTAAGTCTCTTAAAGAGCCTGTGGCGGTCGTGTTTTGTAAAATTGATCGCTTCACTAGAGACAGCAGCCAAGATGAAGTTAAAGCGCTTAATCAGCTTGTTAAACAGGGTAAGATAGAACTTCATTTTCCTGACGATAACCTCTTTATTACTAAGGACTCTCCTGCTGCCGATTTGTTCCGACTAGGTATTGGCGTTGCGCTAGCCAAGTATTACAGCGACAGCATTAAAGACAATATCAGCAGACGCTTCAGTCAGATGTTAAATGACGGCATTTGGGTTGGATACGCACCAATAGGCTACAAAAACATTCACACTGGAACTATTGCTAAACCCATTAAAGAAATCATTGTAGATGATGAACGTGCGCCTTTTGTTATAAAGATATACGAATTACGATCAACTGGAATGGCTTATGGTGCTATCGCAAAGCTGGTTAATGCTGAGGGCATGATTAGCAAACAAGGTAAGCCCATAACTAAAGCAAACGTAGAACGCATACTACACAATCCTTTTTATTACGGTTTTATGCGATTTAATGGTAAACAATATAAGCACAAATATCCTACGCTGATAACAAAAGATTTGTACGATAAATGCCAGCATATTCGTGAGCGACGGCATAACCACAGAACTGCATACAAAAGTCTTCCTTTTATTTTTAGTGATGTATTACGGTGTAGTGATTGTGGCTGTAGTATTGGTTCTTACGTCAGCAAAAACAGCGTTTATCTTAAGTGTACTAGGGCAAAGAAACACGTAACTTGTACGAATGTGAATGTTGCCGAGAGGTTAGTGTTACCACAGCTAGAGGCAAGCCTTGCGTCAATTCGTCTATGTGATGAAGACCTACATTTAATTATTGAAGCGTTAAATGAGAAGTTCGGCGATCAGCAGCAGTTCTTAGACAAGACTATCGCAGAAACCCAGCAAGAGTACGACAACATCAAAGCCCAGCTTAAAGCGCTGACGTATGAGCGCATTGAGGCTGTCAAAAAGGGACGCGGTATTAGTGCAGAAATGTTTGACAACATTACCGAGGAATTGACTGACAAGCAGCAAGCACTCAACGCAAAGCTGAGTTCACTCACGAATGCTAACTTTGGCTTTCTTGTAACGATTTCACACTTGTTAGATTTGGCGCAACGTGCGAATCAACTGTTTCAGAACGCTGACATTACCACTAAAAACAAGCTCCTGCGTTTTTTACATGCTAACTCTACACTTTATGATAAAAAGTTGTCTTGTAGACTAGATAACACTTTTGAGTCTTTAGCCCAATTAAACAGAAAAGCGCCCGAAGGCGCTCAAAGTACAATGTGGTGCGGGTTAGGGGACTCTAACCCCTGGCCTCATCCATGGCAAGGATGCGCTCTAAACAACTGAGCTAAACCCGCATATCAATCGTTTACAGATGCTATTCTACCCTAACGCAGCCTAATATTCAAGAGTTTTGGTGCGCGCTCAGGCTCTCTCGCAAAACGGGGGCGCCAATAACTATACAGATAATCCCATGGCTTGTGACGTTTTCCGCCGTGGCAGTACGGCTCCGCATGGCTTAGCTTCGCAATAAGGGGCACAGCTATTTGATCTTGCTTGCTAAAGCTGCTATTTTTATTGCATGGCGATAACACCTGATAAAGGCATAGAGGAAATACGTTGGAACCTTCCCGGAGGTATTGGCGAGCAAGGGTCAGGCGCAATCGACCAACTACTTCTCGATGGCGACATTCCACAAGAAAAACCAGAGGTCACCATTCACAACCTGCTTATCACGGCAGCAAATACTGATATCCTTCCCCGCGAAGCTTTTCAAACATTTAAAGAGGGTCTTGAAGCGAGTGGGCGTGCACAAAAAGTAAAAGGGCAACATCCGCTAACGTATAGGGTTGACCCAGTCGTTTCGCCCGATTGCACTTTGGCGCCAACGTGGGGCGCGCTTATCCGGAACCCAGGGCTGGGCACGGAAGTCCAGCGTCTAGAAACCGAGAAAAAGACGCACAGCCTTATCCATACGCTTGGCAAGTTAAGCCTCGCCCGTGGTGTTATAGCTATGGCTTCGTTATGGCCACTGCTCAATGGAACTCAAGAGTCTTGGGCAACTCAGCGCGACTGCGACCAGCTTGCAAAGTTATTAGAACTTAAACAGGGCACGTATAGTGACCGCTTTGTATTTCAAAATAGTAAACCTGAAGGCAACGTATTTGCCCTGCACAGTCAGGGTATCGAGGCTCTCTACTCGCACGAACCTGCTGGCGAACGCAGAATGAAGCTACTAAACACGTACAAACCAAAAATTGATACCATCATTAGTACGTTAAAACCCGGCACCTTTTTAACTGTTGGGCAGGTAACCGCAAAACTGGCACATGCTGAAGGGCTCGCTGCTGCTGTCGACGCTTACCTGTTTGAGCTGCCTCACCTTGTCCGGCACACTAAAGATAAATACAAGGTACCCGGACACTCTCACGCCACTGGCATCCCCAAAACCTCAGGCCGCAGCTCCTCGTCCGACCCGCACAGAGGCAAGACTGACCTTGGCATTTATCCAGAAGGCGTAGATGCCTCTCTGTTCCGCCCTAAGTAAGCTAGACTTTCGGCCAAAAAAGCAACGGCGGCAGACACCTACGCTTCACCACCTATAATACTTCTACAAAAGTACGGCCCTTGCCTTCAACTTCGCCCGGGTCACGGAACTGTAAGCGGCCCCTGTTGAAAGCTAAGGAAATTTCTATGCCCCGGTTAACCCTTCGGCCGCGCAGCGCCTTTAAGGCGTACGCCTGGAAATATGGGTTGGTGACTCCCGCCGAAATAATCTGCTGTAGTTGTGCCGGCGTGTTACCGACATCTCCGCTTATAGTAAATGTCGATTCCTCTTCATTAAAGTTAAGCATGATCTGGTAGGAGCGATTTGCCAGCGTATCGTCATTAGCGAGCTTGGTGCCATTCTTCCGCATTTCTACTTGTGGGATCGAGCCTAAGAAGAGGGCGCTGAGCGTGTTGGAATCCGATTCTACATCTCGTCGGGTTGACGGCAGACGGGTGGCTTTCGGTATTACAATCGCGCTGCGTTCAGGCGCAAATTCATTTGCGTTTACGACAACTCTAGTCTGTTGTAACGGCAGTTCCGAAGCGTGTCTAAAGGCCAGATTTTGGAACTTCAGGCGAATTGCTGCTCTGGTGTCCGGCGTGCGGAAGCCGATAGCCACCGCGTTTTCGGCGCCATTGCGAAGCAGTGCCTCCCGGGCCAAGTCCGGCAGCTGGCCCAACTTGTTAGGGTTTTTGAAATCTGCCCGCGAACCCGTTCCAGCGACTAAAACATTAGGATTGTTCCTTAATTGATCGGCAATACTAAAACCTGGGTTAGAAGGCAGCGATACTTTGTCGATCCCTGTACGCCTGTCCAAGCTCTCGCCGTCGGCAAGCAAATCTTTAAAAACGCTATCGAGATCCGGCTGGAAACCGCTGGCGGCAATTACGTGGTCTGCCTCTAACACTTTCGTGCCGCCATTTCGCCCAACCTGGATAGGCCTACCATTCCTATCGAGTAATTGGAGCTTATTGTTTGCACCTTCTTGCACATCATTGACCCGCTGCTGTACTAGCTCAAGGAAATTTGGTTGGCCATTCCGCGATTTTAGGTCATTGATCTGAGCATATCGTGGGCGTTTGCTTAGCGGAGCATTCGTAACTACATATACTTTGCTTATGCCGTTAAGGTTGGGGTTACCGCTCTCAAATTGCCTGCCAAGATATTCAATAAGCACATCTGCCGAGTTACCGCCGCCATAAATAACAATAGTGCCCTTTGGCGAGGCCGGTTCGCTTTCAGGGTTTGATAGGGCGGCAAATGCTCCGATAGTATCAGTAAAGCGCGGGAAGCCGTCGGAAGCCTGTTTTTCACTCTGCAGCACTCGCTCGGCCTGCGAACCTTCAAGCTTAATGCCGTAGTTTGGTTCACCCAAACCGCCCAGCACAAGGACGTTATCAGTCCGAATATTAGTAACAACTGTCTCTCCTTGAGGCGTCTGATATTCCAGAGTTACCCGCGTGTTACCTGGCTGGCCATCATTAGTCGGCTCGGCACGGACAACACGAGTTGAAAGCATGACGTTATCCACAAGCATAGCTGACTGGAGCTGCAATATACGCGCCAGGTCAACGTTTGTTGGGTAGCGTTTGGTAGAAACATTGTCAGGGTTCGGCAAATAGTCAACAGTCACGTTAATGCTGCCCTGCCGTATGTCCGAGCCTTCCTTGCGCTCACCTGGATACGCAACTAACGGGCTGCCGTAAGATCGGACGGAAATACCTTGCTGATCCGAAGGCAAGATGTCTGGCAGCACATTGGTAGTGTTGCCGATGCTATTTGCACTGTTAAGCTCCCACGACAGGCCCTTTGCGACTGCAAAAGGCCCACCGGGTAATGCAGCAGCATCTATATATAATGTCTGCGCCGCCGCTTCTGCGTTGCAGCGGTTTAACTCGCCAGCAGCCGCAAGGCCGTTTGGCCCCAGTCCAATCTGTAGTACAGGCACATACGCCCCTGGTACTAAATTATTTTTCGTAAAAGTATCAAGCGAATTAAAGTGCTCCTCTAAATAAAGCGAGGTAAGCGCCGAGTGCTCGCGAGCCAGAGCAATTAAGTGGGGGTTAAACACGGTTAAGAGCTGCACCGATTCTAAATATGCGTGCTCGATATCGGTCAGATCGCGCTGTTCTTCGAGCGCCTTTACGCGCTGCACATACGCCTCCCGGTTACCATCTTTACCGTGCACCTCACCCGAGACGTATTTATTGGTCAGTATTTTACCGTCAAAGCCGCCCCTGAGCGCCTCAAAAAGCGGCATTACATTGCTTTCAAATCGACGCACCAAGTTTTTGACCGCCCCTATATTGCGTTCCGGATTTGTTTCAGTAAGGTCAATTTTTGTACGCTGCTCTGGCCTTCGGGCACGCAAACCTTCGACCTCGACCTCTTTAAGAAGTGCGAACCGGCCCGGGTCAATACCGCGGCGCGCCGTCGTAATAAGTGCCAGTTCATCAAGCAATGCTTGACGCAGATTACTATCTTCCGCGGTTTCGCCAGGCAAATCTACAATCTCCTGGATGAGCGCTTGCACATCCGGCTCGTTTACAAACCGCTTTCTTAATTGGACCAGCTCACCTTCAAAGGCAAAAGCGTCTAACCTGTCGGTAATACTTAAGAATTGCTCTTTGGCGGCTAGGAATTTCGTAAAATAATCAACCCCTGCAATGCCAGGGCGAACAGGCGCTGTATCTAATTGGGCGACGACCTCTGCAATTTGCTGCCGGTCGAGAGTTAACTGTTTTACTAAGTTCCCGAAGAAAAGGTTGACCTCGCCTTGGTACACCGACTCCACTAAGGTTGCGAGAACTTGCCCGCCTTTTTCATCACGAAGCGTTTCGACTACTTTGGCCGCGTTGCCAAGCATACCAGCGGCTGCCGTAAAATCAGGGGTTTGCTGGCCGATCTTTTCATACACACCGGCAATTAAAGCATCGCGGCGTATTGCAAGTGCTTCACTACGCAATTCTTGTACGAGCAGCTTGTCGGTATCATCTATAACTTCGTACTGCTCTAAGGTTTGGAACGCGATATTGACATTGCCCGATTGCTGCCAAAACCTGCTGCGAATGCTAATTCGACGAGCGGTTTGGATATACGTTTCTAAGGTGGTGATATCCGTACGCATTTCGGATGTATCCGAGATATCTGCGTACTTTGCCCGCTGCTCACTTAGCACTCGAAGCAAGCCTGCGTCGTCGCCGCTTACAAATAACGCCTCAATTGCGCGGCCAATTGTTTTATCTGGAAATTGGCCATTAAAGTTAGTGAGCACTATGAAGTCGGTAGCAGCCGTGTCGTCAAGGCCAAGCTGCTTTGTACGCTCAGCTACGGCTTGTATAGATAAGCTGTCGCGAACGACTTCTCGAGCTACCCCTGCCGCCTGGGCTGTTCGTGCTTTGACTTCCCTACTCGCTGCTGAATTGCTAATATAACGGATCACTTCCTGCTGTTCAGCTGTGACCGACCGGGTTTCTCGAAGTGTGGAACTGTATACTGCACTGTCAGATCCAAGCAGGCCGTCTCGGCCACGAAAGACAGGCGCTCCGTTTGAGGTGCGGGCATAGCCGCCGCGGGCCCGGAAACGGAATGGCAGTTCGTCGGGGAGGAGAGAGCCTGTAAGCACGCCTTCTAAAAAGGAAGCAGTGTCTTTTAGGCCGCGTTCAGTCACTGTAAGATCGTTCACACGCTGACCGACATCACGGATCACTTCCTGCTGTTCAGCTGTGACCGACCGGGTTTCTCGAAGTGTGGAACTGTATACTGTACTGTCAGATCCAAGCAGGCCGTCTCGGCCACGAAAGACAGGCGCTCCGTTTGCGGTACGGGCATAGCCGCCGCGGGCCCGGAAACGGAATGGCAGTTCGTCGGGGAGGAGGGAGCCTTGACTCACTCCATCGATAAAACTATTGAAGTCTGGCGACGTCGGCGGCACATCTGATGGTACACGAAGTTGTTCGTTCGGCTGGTTTTCGGCCATTTCCATATCTCCACATGAAATATAATAAGAAGGAAGCTACACACTAAAGTACGGCCGGACAATTGCAACGGACTTACGCAGTGCTATATTATACAAGCTTATCCGTATATTTACAATACTAGCTTAGGGGTAGAGCTTGGTCGCATCAAGGTTGAACCTTGCGCGTATTATCCTTTGCCCTTTCACAACTTCAATGAGATACACAGCCGATAACATTAGCTGGCTTTTTGAAGGAAAATTGTCGCCATCCCTTTGTGTTACATGAGCCTTATGATTTGCTCCTATAAATTGAGGATATTGAAACGTTGCACCCGCTTCTTCTAATACTGCCTGAAGCCGCTTATGAAGTAGTTTCTCGTCGGGGCTATCTACCATATGTGCGGTGACTTTTTTAGGCCCAAGCTCTATTGTAGAACCAAAGGTTAGTTTGATATTGCCGGTGGTCTCAAGAATAGGTCGAATAATGCCGACCAATTCTTTTGGCGTTAGGCCAGATAAAAAGCGGCTCACTAGTGTTAGGTGCGAAGGCAGTTCGTCGTACACTTTGCCTATTTCAAGCGGCTCGATTTCTAAAGTCAGTAAATATAAGTGATCCATCCGTTGATTGTAGCACTTCCGCCCCACCAGGCTGGAACTAACTTTACAGGGGTAGTGCAACAAAAAAGTTCCAGAAAATAAATCCTGGAACTTTTTTATATCTGTTGAATAATTTTGGTGGACTTAGATACAACTAAGCACATACCAGTTCACTCTTGGAAAATTAGAGGCGGGGTAGTAGGGTCCTTATTTCTGTCACGTCATTAATAATGTGTCTCACCTGTAAATCTTCTGCCTGTTCACGGTTAAGCTGTCCAGTCAGCACTACAATAGGCTCGACACCGGCATTTCTGGCCATCAGCACATCGTTTGCCGCGTCGCCAACGAATACAGCATTTTCGGGTGCAACCTTTTGCGTTTCAAGGATGCTATTTAACATGTACGGGTGCGGCTTGGCGTGGCTCATGTCATCAAGGTCATAAATAGTTACTATCTGCGAAAAGATATTTTCTGGAAAGTTGAAACGAGGCAAAACCCGTTCCTTTAAGATTTTTGGGTGCCCGCCGGTAGCAACTGCAAGTTTGTAATCTTCCGCCAAGTCGCTTACAAGTTGCTGGCTGCCGGGTACAACTTCCAAACAGTTAGTAAACGTGTCGCCGAAAAAATGCCCTTCGTAGAGCTCAATCGCTTTAGATACTTTTTCGGGATACTCGCGTAGCAAGTCTTGCAATTGGGCGGCATGTCCAGCTCCCCACTTAGATCTAATACGCCTATTCTCTTCTTCGGGATCAAGATTAGCTTCTACGCCAACTAAAGCCTCATGGTAACAGGCATAATAGCCTTGCGTGGAACCGAGTGTAAAAACATCATCCCAGTCTAGGCCGACTAACTCTATCATAGACACACTGTATCATACCCTGCCAGGCTCGAACTAAAATAACAGAGGTAGTTTTGTAAAATAAAAATCCGAGACTTTGATCTCGGATTTTTATATCTGTTGAATAATTTTGGTGGCTCCTCCCAGACTCGAACTGGGGACACAAGGCTCTTCAGGCCTCTGCTCTACCAACTGAGCTAAAGAGCCGATCAGCTAGTAACAGCGGTTATTATAGCCCAATTACCGCTGTTACTCAAGGCTTATTGTTTTGCCTTTTATTATTTATTGCAGCCTCTAGCGGAAGGGCAAGAGCCACAAGGGCGCCACCTACAATAACAAACCCAACCGCAGACGCTGCCGCCCCACTAATAGTGTCGTCGTTTTCGCTGTGAACCGCCGACCCCTCTTGCAGGGCGATATAATCGCTTACCGATGTTATTGGGTCGCTTACAGCCATTTTATCAGCGCCAATTGGGTCGCCGCCGGGCACACCTTTTTCCATGCAGTTATCGAGCGCTTGGGTAATAATGTTTTGGTGGCCAACAGCAGCTACACACTCTTGGACTGTTGTAACTTTGCCGCGCGCTATTTCGCTCGTATGCGAGCCTAAAAAGTGGCCCGTAACCGCACCACCGCCAATTATAGCCGCAAAGATACCAGCACTCGCCACGGCCTCACCGGGGACGCGTAATTGCCGATTTTCTCTTGGCTTCGCCAGCGGTTTAGGGGGTTCTTCAATTATCGGATAATGCCCATACGTTTCTGCAAATGAATAGCTTTCACCACCATTTGCTGTAGCTTTCCTAATTTTTCGCATGTCGGGCTTCCTCTTGTATAGTAGGCCAAGGATAGCAGCATTAGCGGGCGGAAGAAACAGTTAAAAACACAACGCCTTACATGAACGGTGCGCCGATGTGCGTATTTCCGTCGATAAACTCCTGACACAAGCGTTCAAACACGGCGTTCGTCCAGCCAAAACCGGTTTGCGATGGATACACACCTTTAGCGGGCGGTTTATCCGGTGAAACCACGTTGTATTTTTCTAAGAATTCGCCGTGCGCATCATACCAATCGAGGTTTGCACGCAGCCACTTCATTGCAATACGGCGCGCATCCTCGTTATAGCCATAGCGCTGCAAGCCTTTAATGACCAAAAAATGCAGCGGTGCCCATCCGTTAGGGTACGCCCATTGAGTTGGCATTGAACCGGGCATATAATTGCCGAGCGGCAAACTGTCGGTGGTCGCTAAGCCGCCTTTTTGTTCAAAACGGCGCAGCGCTTTTACTAAGGCTTGCGCTTCCTGCCCGTCAGCCATACCAGCCCATAGGGGGTAATATGCTGCCAGTGAGCTGACATTGCCGCGGCGTTCCTTTACATAATTGTAATCGTAATACAAGCCTTTGCCCTGTTCCCACATCAGTTCGTTCATGGTACGTTTGCGGGCATGGGCGGCTTTTTCCCAGGTATGCATGTCACCTTTATCACCCAAAATACGTGCTGCGCGGGCAAAGTCGCTTTCATATTTATAGAGCAACGCGTTAAGGTCGCAGGGCAAATAATTGAGCGCGTGACGATTAAAGCGCGGGGTCATATCCCAGCCGCTTTCGGTTTCGGCGATGTCGTTAAGGTAGTTGAAATCGTAGTAACGGCTTAAACCCCGGTACACTTGGCGGGCGTTGGGTTTGCGTGTACCCATCCATACCGTTTCATATTCTTGCTTGGCAACTTTTATTTTTTCTTCTAGCCAGTCTTTATCGAGGTTGTAGGCATAATACAAGTCAAATATGAAGCTGCTCAGAAATGGCGGCTGTGAGCGGCTAAGGTAATACATTTGCGATCCGTTCGGGATAATTCGGAAGCGGTTGAACATGCTAATAAAATCTTCAAGGATGCCCATAACCAGGTCTTTGTGGTCGGCGTCGAGCATGCCTTGTATCATGAAATAGCTGTCCCAGTAATAGAGTTCGTTGTAGTCAAACTCATGGCCCTCAGCGTGCGACGGCACCAGATAGGGCTTTGGCACGCCGATGAGGCTATCGGTATCCTTGGGGTTGTAGCGCTCCAATTTCGGCCAATAAGCCTTAATGTAATTGCGCGCCGCTAACACGTCTTCAGCGGTCAGATCTTTCGATTTGCGAAACAGCTGAAAACGATGTTTACCTTCGGTGGCTATTTTTTTGGCTTTCTGCAACATCCTACTTCTAGGTTAGGCCAATATAAGCACTATGGCAACGGTCAAAATGCCCAAAAAAGAGTAATTACTACATCAATTTGTATTTTTAGGTAAGGTATTGTATGATTCTATATTTGGCTAGCTTCTTAATTCTTGTAGACAAAACTTTACCTGTCAGGGTATACTGTGCTTGCTAGGAAGTGCTGCTCTGTTTCGAAAAGCGTCCGAGTACCAATTAAATAACTATACTTCAGGGGTAGCACGCAGCCAACAGTTTTCAAGTGTTTGCCAGCGACCTCTACCACATCTTAAGGAGAAAAAGATGGCACATAAACTGTTTGTTGGCGGCTTGCCGTACTCAACTACTGACGATCAACTTCGTGAATTATTCGAAGCAATCGGTGAAGTCGAATCAGCGCAAGTTATTGTCGACCGCGACACTAACCGCTCAAAAGGCTTCGGTTTTGTAACCATGGTAGCAGACGACGACGCGCAAAAGGCAATCAGCGAACTCGACGGTAAAGACTTTGAAGGTCGCCGCCTTGCCGTAAACGAAGCTCGCCCTAAGGAACCACGTTCTGGTGGTTTTGGTGGCGGCCAGGGTGGCGGCCAACGCCGCGACCGCGACAACAACTTTGGTGGCGGCCGCCGTTACTAAAAGCCATCACTAGAGATGCAGAGAAAGTACCGGGCATTTGCCCGGTACTTTCTCTTTTTATATGCATTTTGAAAGCCTGTAATAAAAAACAGCACAGCTAAACGTATGGTTTCTTATGCGTTTAGCTGTGCTTTAGTTTTCTAGGCTAGCTTGTTGCTTTTATGCACAGGCTTACCAGCGGCCACGATATGGCTTGCGGCCACGCTGCGGCGCACTTTGCGCTTCGGCACCGTGCGGCACAAAGGTGAGCGCATAGCCCACGCGCCCTGCACGTCCGGTGCGGCCAATACGGTGCACGTAATCTTCGTACGACTGCGGTGTGGAGTAGTTAATAACATGCGTTATGTCATCGACGTCGATCCCGCGGGCAGCAACATCAGTCGCCACCAAAACACTAACGTCGTTGCGCTTAAAGCGGTTCATAGCACGCTGGCGTTGCGCTTGGTTTTTGCCGCCGTGGATGGCATCTACCTTAAAACCACGCACCAAAAGCTCTTCAAACAACCGCTCTACACTGCGCTGAGTTTCGTCGAAAATGATAACTTTCGCGACTTGCTCGCCGTTCAAAATGTCGTGCAGCTGGTCGATCTTGTCGGCCTCACGCTGGTAGCGCACAACGTCTTGGTTGACGTTTTCGCTGGTTTCGCCTGTCTTAACAGATATAGTCTGCGGCTCGCTCAAGAAACCATTGATAAGTTCTTTGATTTTACCGTCCAGCGTTGCTGAAAAGAAGAACGACTGGCGCGCTTCGTTGAGTTCGTCCAAGATAAAGCGAATGTCGTTAATGAAGCCCATGTCGAGCATACGATCGACCTCATCGAGCACTGCGATGTTGAAGTTTTCAAGCTTCAGCGTGCCACGCTCAATGTGGTCTTTAATACGGCCAGGCGTACCAATTACCATGCGCGGGTTAGCCCGGAGATCACGCAACTGCGTGCCCATAGAAGTACCACCGATAAGAAGAGCACCGAAAAAGCCTGCACGGCGGCCAAGTACGCGGCACTCATCTTCAATTTGCTGGGCGAGTTCGCGAGTAGGCGCCATAATTAAGGCGCGGGCGTTTTCATCGGCCATAAGCCGGTGCAGTACTGGCAGCGCAAAAGCAGCAGTCTTGCCCGTGCCGGTGTTGGCGATGCCTACAATATCGTGGCCATTAAGCGCCAATGAAATAGTTTTATCCTGGATTGGCGTAGGGCGTTCAAACCCGATACGCACCAAATTAGCCTGCAGTAATTCGTGCAAGTCGAAGTCGGCGAACATATTTTCAGGCTCGTACGCTTCTATAGTTGTGGGGCGCGCAACGCGCACAAACTTAGCAGGATCGATGTAATCCTTCTTAAATGCTGGCTTGCGGCTCCGCGTAGGCGACCTAAAATGAGACTGACGTCCTGCCTGAGCTGGTCGCCTTTGTGAATAGTTTGACATAAAAACCCTTTTTGTAACTTTTGATCTAGCGAATTGTAGCAATGATCGGAGTACAAAGGATATCGAGAACTCGTGTTCATCAAAACAATTAACTATATTGTAATATCTTATGAAGGCCATGTCAACCATTAAAATATACTTTTTATACTACACACAACAGATGTATCATCTTTCAATAATTAAATGGAACATCACAACCCTTTAAAACATAAGCAAAATCGGAGTTCCGCCCTTGTTGCCGCCTTTGAGCACAGTTAAATAAATTTTGAAATAAAATTGCTACGAACCGCAAGGTATGCTATTATTTCCCGGTCAATAATTTTCTCTTTTTATGTAGGAGATGTGTATGTCGCACGAAAAGTTGGTTGTGGGTTGGGTTGGTGCGCCCCTGCCAGATAGTCATTTAAATGAAACTGCCGAACCGTGGCCGAGCCATAAAACAGGCGACAAAATCTTATTCGATCCAGCCGCCGACGGGCCTTACCTAGACCAGCTGCATAGCGGACAATATGTCATTCATTTCGGCGGGAACTCCCATAATGCCGCCGTCGCAAACGCTTCCGATAGCCGTTTCGAAGTCCATGAGCTTTGGGCCAAAGGCAAAAGCCCCGAAGCCGAGGCGATCGAAAGGGATATGGTGCAACGTGGCATCATAAGCCATTCCGTGTTTAGTATTAACCACCAAAATGGCGGCAGCTTTGTAAAGGCGATGGATGGCGACCGAGGCATTGTAACCATGCCTCGCACGCCATTACATGAAACCATTAAACCACAGCATGTCCGCGACTTCTTGCGCATCCGCGGTTTGGGTGCCGTAGGTATCTCATCGCTGAAGTCACCCGAACTAAACGCCGTTATGGCCAAAGAGCTGAGCCACGTGCATGCCGAACGCCGCAAGCTTGGCCTCGCCGATTTGTTCACAGCTCACAACCCCGGCAGCGGTGAATTTAAGGCAGGCTTGCTCGAAACATGGGGCACATACCGCCACTCACTAGTTGTTGGCAACCGCGATGAATTCAATGATTTATATGGCGAAGACACCGCAGCGGTCCATGCCGAACATAACCTCGAATACGCCGGCATGAGTGTCGTAAGCGATGGTATCCGCCCGCTACAAATTGCCTATGCACCGAACGTGTTGCGAGACAAGCCGCGTGGCGGCGCATTTGAGATACCGACGTTAGCGCTCGATAAGTCGCAAGTAGTGGATACCACCGGTGCTGGCGACCGCTTGACCAGCGTTTTTACCTCTGCAACCTTCTATGCCCAGCAAACTGGCGAGCTTACAATCAAGCGTTTGGTACAGATTGCCGAGTTCGCGGCCATGGAAGCCGGCACCGTCATCCAACACTTGGGCGGGCATGGCGACAAGCCCTATCCAAAAAAGAGCACGTTAACATTAAGCTAACTCGTAGGCCCTAAGGATACGCGCTGCCTAAGGGTTCTAGTTATGAGCTCACCACCTCTATTAACGCAGCTCCGTCATTAGGTGCCTTATAGTACACAGCCTTGTACTTATCGTCAGTGTTTATTGTTACTTCGGCTACAGGTTGAGAAACCCTGAGCAAAGTGCCGGCTTTCTTTTGAATGGCCATGGTACAGAACGAATTCGACTTAACCGCAGGCCGATATCCATCTTGCCGATCACTTTCGCGCACAGCGGCAAAATTGACACCTGTTTGCGACAGAGTTTCAAGCAGGTGTCCTGTGGGTGTTTCGTCATGCCTGCTGGTCATGTTCGAAGTCTCCGAATACCTTACCCGGTATGCCCAATCATGTTCTGCGGCAATAAACACGACACCGTTATCAGCCAACTGGTTATACCAATTAGCTAGAGCCGCAAGCGGATTATTGAAATATTGTATGGACTCAACTGAGGTAATAACGTTAGCTGGCGCAGGCAGCGTAACCGTTTCCGCGTCACTAATGAGCAGTTTCGGAGCATTTTCAGGTCTGGTTATTCCAGGAGTGACACTTTCTAGATACTCGATTTCCTCTGCGGGAAGGTCTTCAAGCCCCCAGTCGAAAAGGTCTACGTTAGTCATTTGCAGCCACGGTTTTGCGCCCGGCAGGCGGGCAAGTTGCCTCATAGCCACCCCTCTGCCGCCGCCCATATCAACCCAGCTGAGTGGATGCTCCGGCTTACTTTCATGCAAGCCCCGTAAAACCGCCTTGAACAACACTTTTTCTTCGCGCGCCACAAATGGCTCTACAAAGTCAGCCATGGCACTGCCAAGGTGCCACGCTTCACCCGGGAAAATAGCACAGTTGTACTCATAGAGCAGTCTGCTTCGCTGCTTATCGGCTTGAGCCGACGCTTGTTCGGTAAGTAAAGCCTCGTGACTGGGAGTCTCAAAACCAGCTGACATAATCTTCTTATTATGTCATGATTATGTTAAATAATCAATGCAGTACGCCAAGGCCGTAAAACCGCCTAATTGAAGATTGCCCCGTTACTTCTGAGCCACAAACACCATAAATTGTGGAATTTTGGGGTGTATCGCTGCGTAGTTTGGGTCAAAGCGCTCCGTTTCAGGACTAGTTTTTGGCTCCACAAAATCTAGCAACTTAAAATCGCCTTCACGAATGATACGCAAGTAATCTGAGATTGGCCTGTTCCCGCCTAAGGAGTTGCGGCGACAATTGTCTGAACAGATACGGCAGTTTATCAAACTCTTTGTAAAAGTTGGCACCCCGCAAATTAGCCCTATTTACACCTTAGAGTCAAACAAAAAAGCCCTACGAATTGATCGTAAGGCCCTTATGGTGGAGCTGGCGGGTACCGCCCCCGCGTCCGCTAGTTTATCTTGGTTAGTCTTCTACAGGCATAGTCCGTTTAAAATATCTTGGTTACAGCGCATAAAAACGAACAAATTACGCTATAACCAAAGCCCTGGGCTTAGCATGCGGCTCGGGCGGTGCCGCACGAGCGTCCGTGAGAATATAAAACGTCTTTCAGTTACACGGAATCACATCAGACGTTGCTACCCAAAAATTAGGCAGCTAGCGCAAAGTTGTCAACGCGCAATGACTCACGAAGAGCCAAGGCTTTGTCAACAGCAGAGCTGAAAGTTGTTTTTGCAACTATTGTGTTTTGCCGTATAACGCTCAGCAAGCGACCTGCAGACATAACCGATAAAGTTCTGGCGTCGAGCTTAAAATTCAGCCCCACATACCCTTATTATATCATAAAACGCAAGCGTTAAGAGATTATTTAAGCAATAGCTTTTCTGGGCCGCACCGCTACAGACGCATAGCCCATTTTCGGTCTAGGCTACCCGCGCCAAACGACATACAAATTATGCCATTCGGCGAGGCTCAGGTTTTGGGCGCGGGTGCCAGGGTTTATACCGGCGTTTTCAAGTAACTGCGCAGCCGCTTCGCGCGGAATTTGCAAGCCTGCGCCGAGCGAATTGAGCAATGTTTTGCGGCGCTGCGCAAAGCCGGCTTTTACGACTCTGAAAAATAATTTGGTATCGATGTTTTCAAACAGTGGTGCAGTACGCATCGTAAGTTGCAAGATTTGCGAATCCACTTTTGGCGGCGGTGTAAATAATTCGGCCGGAACGATCGAGCCCAGGCTGGTTTCGCAGTAAAATTGCGCGCTGACGCTAAGCAGCGACATATCGCCAGGTTTGGCACACACCCGCTGGGCAACTTCTTTTTGAATGAGCAGCGTCGCCTTGCTAAACGGGTTTTGACTTTCACACAACACTCGGATAAGCTTGCTCGTCAAATAATACGGAATATTGGCTACCACTTTATACCCGGCGGGCAAGGTGTTGAGGTTAAATTGCAAAATGTCTTGCTGCACCACACGCAAGTTTTTAGCGGGAACACGCGTGGGCAGCCCTCGGGCTAAATCGGCATCAAATTCCACCGCCACAACTTGCTCGGCAGCTTTCACGAGCAGCTGGGTAAGCGCGCCGGGGCCGGGGCCAATTTCGAGCACCGTATCTTGCGGACTTATGTCGGCACCGGTCAGCATGGCCTGCAAACTACTTGGGTCATTCAGCCAATGTTGGCCTAGCGCTTTGTTCGTCAGCGGTTGGGATTTTGCTTTTTGCGATGCAAAGGAATCAGACATATCTCTATTTTAACAGATCGGCATGTGGTTAGTTTCGGTTTTACCAGTTATGGTTGGCCTGCCAGTGGTTGTACGCCGCGCCCCAGCTGCCATAGCGCGTCACGGCGTAGCTGGTCGCCCATTTCAATTGCGTGACGGCGCTCACTTGCCAGTCACCCCCAAAGGGCGCCATTTTACTGCCGGGCGTTGCCTGCCCCAGCCCGTACCCCAAGTACGACGGCATTGAGTCAGGCGGATATGCCGGGCACGCGCCCGGATTGCCCTGCAATTTGGTCGGGCACCAACCCGATTCATGACTCACAATGTAGTCTACGTATGCATAGTCGCCAGAACTAATACCTGCCAGCGCCATCACCGCTTGCTTATCGCTCGGAATTTGCACGGCCTTACCTTTAGCTATAATTTGTGTCACCGGCTGCACCGTAGTCACCTGTTGTATTACGTGGCGGCCAACTTCTTGCCCGTTTTGCAAGTCAACTTCGTAGGTAATCACTTGCTTGCCCGGCGAGCCTTGCTGACGCACCACCGTCGTACCGAAAGTCAACGAGTCGTCTTCTATCGTTTGCACCGGCATCGGAATATCCTGCTCGACACTTTGAATCTGTTTGCCTTTATGGATAACAAACACTTGGCTGTTGGCAACTAGCGGCGTATCGGCACTGGGCTGCACGCTGTCGCCATCATGCAGCGTAATTTTCTGGCTCTTAAGCAAATCACCCACCGTTGTGGCGTGGGTACGAATAACCAGCGCTGTGCCGTACAAGTTCACATTTACGGGGGTGGCACGGTTAATAACCACTCGTTCACCAATAGAGCTATCTGTTAAGAAATTTTGAGTCGGTTCTAGCGTTAAATTATCTTCGGGGTACACGTTCACGCCAGCCTGCTTGACAATGCTACGGGCAGTCGCGGCGGCACTGTACGAATAGGTGACGCTATTGCCGTCGATGACCGTTACCGGCACCGCTCGGTACACGTTAACGTGGAAGTTATCCTGCACGATTGCCGTCTCTTTACCCGGTTCCACAACATCGCCCTGGTTAAGCGTAATATGCAGGCGTTTGAGCAAATCACCCACGGTATTGGCGCTGGTCGGCACCGTTTGGCGCTGGCCATCATGGTCGATAATTACGATGTTACTGGCGCTTGGCTTGAACTTTGCTTTGCCGCCAGTGGCCACGGCAAACGCGGTAGCAGCAACAGCCAGCAAAATAATAAACGTCAGTGCTGGCACCGAAAACAGCGGACGCTTCACCACCCGTTTAACGGTTCGGATATGCCGCCGCCCGGCGAGCGTGTATTTTCGTTTAAGGTTTTTGAGCTTTTTAGGCATAATGTATGGCCTTGCCGATGTCGAGCAATATTTTAGGAAAACGCTGAAGAATGCCGACTATTTCAGGGCACTTATAATTGTACCAAATTTACTGGTGCAGCCAAGCTTTGAGCACTTGTTGTACGTCGGGTGCAATGTCTTTTTGGCCGAGTAGCCCAGTGGGCGTAAACCACTGTGCCCGTGAAATTTCGTGCGCCTGAATTTTAAGTGTTGGCGCCTTGGAAAGCTCGGCGATAAAAGCATGGTAGCTAAAATGCAAACCGTACGCCTGATATTTGAAATGGCCTATGTGCCGAAGCTGCACAGCTTTTAATTGGACGCCCGTCTCTTCATGTAATTCGCGCAAAGCACCTGGCACAATCGGTTCATTTTTGTGCAGGCCACCGCCAGGTAGCGACCATTTGCTATCGCTCACCCAGTTTTTAGTAGCTAAAATTTTGCCCTCATGCACCAAAACAACGCGCGTCCGTTCGCGGCCGTTTAGGTACGCATAAAACACCGGCCAAGCCAAAAAAAAGGTTATTTTGCCGAGTTTTTCTAACATACTACGCATTATTGCTCTATCTTTTCGATGGGTGCAAAGCCAATATTCAACTTCTTTGCGCCCTTGCCTTTAAAGTAGATTGTAGCATTGTCGCCGTCGAGTTCCATAATAATGCCGTCGCCAAACAGTTTGTGGCGCACGTGGTCGCCTTCGGCTACATCGGGCACATAACGCGGTTCGCCATTGTCTATTGGCTGGTTTTCGCTGTCATGAGTTTGGTTTATCGGGCCGAAGTTACTATCAAAACTCTGGCCGAAACCACTGAATGCACCGCCGTAAGCATCGGTGCTGGCCGGTTTAAAGTCGGCGTCGATCTCACTTAAGAAACGTGATGGCGGATTGTGTTGCACACCGCCGTACAACATGCGGCTTACGGTGTAAATCATGTACAATTCTTCACGGGCGCGCGTCATGCCAACGTAACAAAGCCGGCGTTCTTCTTCCATTTCAAATTGGTCATATAGCGCCCGGCTGTGCGGAAATACCGTTTCTTCTAAGCCCACCATAAATACTACCGGGAATTCCAACCCTTTAGCGGCGTGCAGCGTCATAAGCGTGACCGCGTTGCCATTGAAGTCGGCCTGGTCAACATCACTTACCAGACTGACTTCTTCTAAAAAGGTGTCTAGCCCTTCGTCTTGGTAATTTTGGGCGACGGTGATAAGTTCTTTCACGTTTTCCACTTTTGATTCACCGGCGGGCGTGCCGTCATTGACGTAGTTTAAGTAGTCGAGGCGACGCACTAAACTATCTAAAATGCCGGATGGCGGCGTTTCGTTTTCAAAAAGCTCACGGAAGCTGGCCAATATGTCGCCCAGGTCACTAATGCCTTTTATGGCGCGGTCAGTTAAGCGCTCACATTCGCCGACTTGAGTTAACGCATCGAACAACGTCATCTTGTTGGCTTGCTTCCAGGTAAAGAAGTTTTCGACCGATTTTACACCCACGCCGCGTGCCGGAGTGTTAACAATTCGCATGAAGCTGGCGCGGTCTTCGGGCTGGTAAATTAAACGCACGTAGGCCATAAGGTCTTTTATTTCTTTGCGGTCGTAAAAGCGTTGGCCGCCGACGATGCGGTACGGGATGCCATAATGGATGAAAGTTTCCTCGACCGAGCGGCTTTGTGAGTTAGTGCGGTACAAGATAGCGAATTCGTTGTACTTGCGCTTGCCAGCGTCAATTGCCGAGCGCACGCGGCGCACAATTGCTTCGCCCTCGGCACGTTCGTTGGCCACTTGCAGCATTTGCACCGGCAAACCGGCACCGCTGTCGGTCCACAGTTTTTTGTCACTGCGCTGTTGGTTTTTGGTAATGACGGTGTGGGCGGCATCCAAAATAGATTTCGTACTGCGGTAGTTTTGTTCTAACTTAATAACAGTGGCATTGGGGTAATCTTTTTCGAAGTTCAAAATGTTGCGGAAATCGGCGCCGCGCCAGCTGTAAATACTTTGCCAGTCATCACCCACCACCGCGATGTTTTTGTTTTCGTTGGTCAGCATTTGTACCAATTTGTACTGCGCAGCGTTAGTGTCTTGGTATTCGTCGATCATGATGTATTTAAAACGGCGCTGCCATTTTTCGCGCACCTCGGTTTGGTATTTGAGCATGTTTACAGTGCGGCCGATGAGGTCGTCAAAGTCGAGCGCGGCGGCGTCGGTAAGCGCTCGTTCGTACATCGGGTACGCTTTGGCGGCGGCGCGTTCAGCCGGGCTGCTGCCCATACCTTCAAATTCGTCGGGCGATTGCAGGTCGTTTTTGGCGTTGCTAATCATGCCGGCAATCAGCTTTGGCGGAAAGGCTTTTTCATCGATCATCATCTCTTTGCAGACTTGCTTAATGGCTGCCATGCGGTCAGATTCATCCCAAATAACGAAGCTTTTGGGTATGCCAATACTCTCGCCGTCTTGCCGCAAAATACGCACGCAAATGGAATGGAAGGTGCCCATGTACGGCATAAAACTGCGGTTGTCGGGGTCTTCGCTTAATAATACCGCCACACGTTCACGCATTTCGCGCGCCGCTTTGTTGGTAAATGTCACCGCCAAAATGTTGTACGCCGATGCCCGGCGCGTAGAAATAAGGTAAGCGATGCGGTGAGTAAGCGTTTTGGTTTTGCCCGACCCGGCTCCGGCCTGAATAAGCAACGGCCCTTCGGTCGTTTCAACAGCACGGCGCTGCTCGGCGTTAAGCCCGCGCACAAGTTCGCTGGGCGCGTCTACATTTGGCTCTTCATTAGCCCAGGGGTCGAACATCGGTTCCTCAACCATAACCTCTATATTGTAGCAAGAGTTGGCCAAAAAACAGTGGTGTAATTTTAGCGGATATTCACACCTGGGGGTGTACAGCCTAACTATAAAAGATGCTTTGCAACTCCGGCCCTAGGTTAAAAGAAGTGGGTATGTGGCACGTTCTGCATAGTTATAAAACCACCGTCCAGTAGCACGTCGACGACGACCGCAGCAATAACGAGTAACAATACAATTGCGAATATCCATGCCCCCATATTGCTTTTGCGAGCCTTACCGCTCGCGACAACCGCGCCGCTTTGGGCGTTCGGAATGTGCCCCATTTCGCTTGCAGTCGGGTAGCCGTTTACGTCATCGTCAGGTTCCAAATGCGGCAATGGTTTTTGGCTAATAGGCGACACGGTGCTTGTTTGAGATGGTTGGGCGGCGGGCGGCTGCAGGCTGCTCACACCAGTAACAGCGGCTGGCGGCGACGTCTCTTCATTCGGCAGCGGCTGCGTGTTGCCATTTGCCTTTGCAGCTTCAGGCTGGACAGGTTGGGCTTGCTGCCCGTCTTCAATTTCGGTT
>DATIJG010000016.1:0-22883 GCA_035478775.1 Saccharimonadales bacterium (SeqCode)
CAGGGTCGTTATCGCGACGAACAGAAGACGACTCTTGGCCTGTACGTCTGTAACGATTTGCAACCAGATGCCGCGCTCGGTGGCACACTTCCGTTCGACGAGCAAATGGATGCGGACACCCGGAATGCTTGGGCGGAGTGGGGTATGAAACTGCACTACCGTGTTAATGAAAAAAGAGAAGTTATGTACACTTTCGAGCCGCTAAATAACTTCGAGGAAACTATTGCTGCGAAGCTCGGCGACTTGACTTGAGCTTGGAACGGCAGGGGTTATAAACTTTCGCTCGCTTCGGCCGGGTCTTGGGAGTGTTCGCTTGTTATCGGTTCAGAAAGCACGGCTTCAAATTGCCGCTTTTCGCTGGTGGTAAGCACACCTTTGCTTTTCTGAATTGCCTCAAGCAGTTCGCCGCGCGTGTAGAATATGCGCTCACGTTTGATATTTAAAAAGCGGCTGTCGTCGAGGAGTTTGAGCGCTGGCTCCAGGGCGGCTGCTAGGCGCAGCAGGCTTGGCAAGTGGCGGAGAGTGAACCGGTCGGCACGCCTTTTAACTCCTTTCGCTGCTGCAAGCAAATGGACAACCACCAGCCAAATGAAGGCGAAACCGATAATCTGAAACACACCATAATTGGCCGTGGCAAGAAGCGTCAGCAAAAACAGGTTGATGATGAGCAAGTTGCTTTTCAGCACTTGTTGCAAATGCAGCAGGGCGCTGGTCTGGCGGTTGGTGCTCTGACTGTTGTCATCAGTGCCTGTTCGGGCCTGCTTGAGCAGCTGCGAGCGGTCGAGATCAATACTTTTTACACCGGCGATAATAAACGCCAAGAGAAACATGCAGAGTTGAACGACAATGTTGTGCATTTATCTATAGTAGCACGAAACGGTGCTTGTAAGCATTTAGGTGTACAATGAGGGCGCAAGTAACCTTTGTAGATTTAACCTAAGCGGAGTAAAAATGAGCAACCCACAAGATCGTTTTAAACTAATTTCTGCTGTATATCTGATATTGCGACGCGGCAACGAGGTGCTGCTTTTACGCCGGGCGAACACTGGCTATCAAGACGGTAAGTATAGCCTTATCGCCGGCCACCTTGATGGTGATGAGCTTGCCACTACTGGCATAGCGCGCGAAGCCCTCGAGGAGGCAGGTATTACCGTGGATACTAAAGACGTAAAACTGGTGCATACTTGCCATCGTTTAACCCGAAACCAGCCAGGCCAAGAGCGTATAGATTTATTTTTTGAAACCCGGAAATGGCAGGGGAACATTAAAAACGCCGAGCCTGAAAAATGCGATGATTTGTCGTGGTTTCCTTACGATACCTTACCGACCAATATGTTACCACTCGTAAAAAACGTTCTCGACGATATTGCAAACGGCATTAACTATTCGGAATATACCGAAGAACCAGTGTAAGCTCCGGGTGTCAGTTTGAGGGTATCTTTAAAGATATGTCTGCTAAAATAAGCAGGTGAAGACACTTTTTCTTGTAATCTCAACACTTATCACAGTGGGTGCGGTCATTCCTTATTTGCGTGACATAATAAAAGGCACGACCAAGCCGAACCTTGTGTCGTGGATAACCTGGACATTAATTACGGGCATTGCTACGGCTGCCGAGATAGCCGCAGCCGAGTATGTGACGGCGATTTTTACAAGTGCCGCAATGCTCGAAACTGCGAGTGTTGTAGCACTTGGTTTGCGACGCGGTTATGTTAAGTATACTCGCTTTGATATGGCCTGTCAGTTAGGCGCGGTAATCGGCGTAATTTTGTGGCAGATTTTTAATTCGCCCGGTGTAGCTGTTGTTGCCAGTGTAACTATAGACCTCATCGGCGTTCTGCCCACTTTGCGTCATTCTTGGCATAAGCCGCACGAAGAAACATGGTCGGCGTATATGTTCTCTGGTGTCGGCGGCGTGTTTGCTATTTTTGCGCTGTCTAGCTATAACGTGGTAAGTCTCACGTATGCTGTGTACATCGTACTTGCAAATGTTGTAATTGCCTTTGTAATCGTTTCCCGTCGCCAAGTTTTCGCTACTCGCTAGGTATTTTCTGTGTGAAGCACGATGGTAGGCAATGGCCAGTTGTTGTAAAAAACGCTGTCTACTTGGTTTAGGGGCAAGGCGCTGTACAATGTGGATATGGCAGCCATTTTTGCAGTCGCCGCTGTTTTTGTTATTTTAGTGTCCGCCGAAGTTGTCGCCCGTACAACCACTTTGCACGCCGAATTGACCCGCAAGTTTGTGCATATGGCTGTGGGCGCATTTGTGTCGTTCTGGCCTTTTTTTATGAGTTGGCGACAGATCGAATTCTTGAGCGTGGCCTTTTTCCTGGTTGTGCTGACCTCGGCAAAATTTACGATATTCCGTTCAATCCATATTGATTCCAAACGGGCAACCGGTGAGACACTATTTGCGCTGGTAATCGGTTTGCTGGCCGCGATAAGTTCGACCAAGTGGATTTTTGCGGCATCAATGTTGCACCTGGCGTTGGGTGACGGTTTTGCAGCGGTGGCAGGGGTAACATGGGGAAAAAAGAATAGTTACGAAGTGTTTGGCCGTACCAAAAGCGTGGCTGGCACGCTGGCGTTTTTTTGCGTGTCGCTGGCTATTATGGGAGCTTATGTGGTATATACGTCCGTGCCGGCCGGCTTTATCGCGCTCGCTGTAGTGCCGCTGGTAGCAACCGTTACCGAAAATGTGGCGGTGAATGGCACCGACAACCTAGCAATGCCTCTGTTGGTCGCACTTTTGTTGAGCTTAGCCGTTTAAAACTGAAACGCACTGGCGTGGGCAGTGCTATAATTAGCTCATGTTAGTAATGGCACTTGTTTCGTGGTGGTACACTGCGGCTTGGAGTGGATTGGCCCGCCGTATTGAGCAGCGCCTTACCCAAGTCCTTAACTTTTTCTCAGTAGGCCTGTTATTTCGCACGCTGTTTGACCCGTTTCGGCAAATCGCTGCTGCCCACGGCGCGCAAGGCGATGTGAGTGTGCAATTTAAGGCATGGCTCGACAAGTTATTTTCGCGTTGTGTCGGCTTTGTCGTACGTAGTATTTTTATTGGGATTGGTATCGTTTCCGCTATCGGCATTATGATTTTCGGAGTCTTGCAATTGTTGTTATGGCCTTGTGTGCCGCTGTTACCGGTTGTCGCGGTCCTCGGAATGGCCATGGGGTGGAAACTGTGAACGGCGGCTTAAACTATAACAGCCTGCGCGCTAAAAAGGCACGGTTTGCACGGAAAGTCACCGGGCCTGCTATCAAGGCCTCGATAATTATGTTGGCAGCTTTCTTAGCTGTTGGCGGTATCGCTCTGCTTGCAATGGGTTTCATTTGGGGCTGGCTGCTGGTATTTCTGGCGACACCGTTCATAATGTTGATAGCCTGGATTTCGGGTGAGCTGCAAGATATTCCAGTGCAGACAAATGCGCCAACCATCGATGGTATTCTTGATTCGCGCATTTTAGGCTTATTACCGAAAGATTGTACCCCTGAGCAGCTTGCTAGGGCGGCATTTAAAGCCCCAGGTGGCACCTTTTTTGGATATAGGTTTGGCTTGCTGGAAGGCTTTTTTGCTATCGCTGCCACCAATGATCCTACGCATTTGCCAGTAATTTGGCAGCAGGCCGATATGATTCGCCAGCAGTTTGGCCTCCCAACCATTAGCGCACCAGTTATTGAGGCGGCTATCGTAATGGCTGCCCCGCAGATAGATACAGGGCTAGCGCAGTACCAGCTGGGCACTGACGACATTATTAAAGGCGCGCACTGGTACCACCATTTGCGGTATGTGCAGACACAGCTTAAGCGAAAAAAGAACGATGGGGGCCTCGGGCGCGACTGGTCGTTTGGCTACACACCATTGTTAACGCACTTTGCGCAAAATGTCAGCGACCGTGTAGCCTACGATGGTATGATTATGCGCGACATCCCGGCGCACCAGGAAACGATCGACCGCATTGTAGGATTGTTCTCGCATGGTGGCCGCCAAAACGCGACATTGGTAGGGCCGCTCGGCAGCGGTAAGACAACGCTGGTGCATGCTTTTGCCAAGCGGTTAATTGAAGGTGACAACCATTTGCCGCGCCAGCTGCATTACCAGCAAGTGTTTGCGCTCGACCCGTCGGCGCTTATTTCTCAGGCGCACGGCCGTGGCGAACTCGAGGGCTTGGTGCAAAAGCTGTTCTACGAAGCGTACACTGCCAAAAATATCATTTTGTTTTTAGATGACGCGCATTTATTTTTTGAAGACGGCACCGGTTCGATTAACTTAACGAACGTGCTACTGCCGGTGTTGGAAGGCGGGGCTTTACGCATTATCTTGGCAATGGATGAGCAAAGCTGGTTGCGAATTTCGCGGCAAAACCCAGCACTCGCACAGTATATAAACCGCGTGCCGGTTGTTCCGACTGATGAAGAAAACACCATGCTCATTATCGAGGACCAGCTCATTTTAATTGAGCACCGCCAAAAAGTGACGTATATGTACCAAGCGCTGCAAGAAGCCTACCGCCTGAGCGACCGCTACATACAAGACCAGTCTATGCCGGGCAAGGCGCTGATGCTATTGGAATCTGCGGCGCACTATGCGACCGACAATTTAGTATCGCCCGCTTCGGTGCGCCAGGCGATCGAGCAGACGGTTGGTGTAAAAGTGGGCACAGCCGATGACGCTGGCGAGCGGGAAACGCTGCTTAATATGGAAGACCTCATCCATAGGCGTATGATTAACCAGACGCGCGCCGTGCAAGTGGTGAGCGATGCGCTGCGCCGTGCGCGGGCCGGTGTGCGCAACCCCGACCGGCCAATTGGCACATTCCTGTTTCTGGGGCCGACCGGCGTGGGTAAAACTGAGCTTTCTAAGGCGCTGGCCGCGGTATTTTTTGGCGGCGAAGACCGTTTAGTACGGCTCGACATGAACGAATACGGCCAGCCGGCCGACGTAAGCCGCTTAATTGCCGATGGAGCGACCGACCTGCATAGCCTAACCGCCCAAATTGCCCGCCAGCCGTTTAGCGTGGTGCTGCTCGATGAAATCGAAAAAGCCCACCCCAATGTACTAAACACTTTGCTGCAAATGCTCGACGAGGGCATTTTGCGCGACATCAACAACCGCCAGGTTAGTTTTAGGGATGCAATTATTATTGCCACCAGTAACGCAGGCGCTGACCGTATTCGGCAGTACATTGAAGCCGGTTGGCAAATGAAGGATTTTGAAAGCCGCTTTACCGACGAGCTGATTACAAGCAACCAATTCCGACCGGAATTCTTAAACCGTTTTGACGAAATCGTACTATTTAGACCGCTCAATCAAGATGAACTCCTGCAAGTCATCGACCTCATTTTGAATGGCATCAACAAAACACTGGCGGTTCAGAAAGTATCGGTGCATGTGGCAGATGACGCCAAAAAGCTGTTGGTACAGGCGGGGTATGACCCGCAGATGGGTGCTCGCCCGATGCGCCGTATCGTGCAGCGCGCGGTCGAAAATATCGTTGCTAAACGAATGCTCGGCGGGCAGGTAGCGCCTGGCCAACAAGTTGAAATTACTCTGCAGGATGTGCAAGCCGCACTCAGCCAAGAAGGCCGGTAAACTCCCTGTCATTTTTTGGCGGCCTAATATGGTATAATGAGCGTTGTCATTAGAGATAAATTGTCGAGATGAACCACGCGGGTATCGTACAATGGCTTCGTATGCCAGCCTTCCAAGCTGGAGATGAGAGTTCGATTCTCTCTACCCGCACCATTTTACAACCTGCCAACTATATGCCCCGGTAGCTCAGCTGGATAGAGCAAGAGACTTCTAAGCTCAAGGTCACAGGTTCGAACCCTGTCCGGGGTACCATCTGGTTAAAGGCTAAGCCGGATTGCAAATAACATCACATTGTAGTAATCTTTACTAATCGAGGGCGCTCTGCTTAAAGGCAGCGCCTATTTTTATTTCGTAAACATATTGGTTCCCATGACCACCCCCGAACAAAATCAACTACCCGACATTACGCGCCCATCACTCTTAGATGGTATGTTCAGTATAGAATACCCGGATTGCAGCATCGCGGCAGCCGATTTGTGTCGCGTAGCGACCGAATGTTTGTCTAATGTTACTGACAGGCAAGATATCTACATAGCTGGGGCCGACGACAATCTTCAGAGTTTGGTTTGGAAGAAGTTAGGGGCAAGAAATGGTAAGGCTTCTAAGTTTACCTTAAATGGCTTCAGGGCAGAGCTTCTCCTTGTGCAACCTACCGTGCAAGAAACCATAGAACCCCGCGAACCAGAGCCGACACAACGCCAACGCCGCATAGCGCGCCGCGCCTTAAAAAAGGAAGTTACAACTGCAGCGCCTTCTGAGGGTTTACAAGAGATTCGAGTTGGTGACCCGCTTTTGGCCGTTTATTTTGGCGATACAGTGTTGCCCATTGCCAGCTTTGCCCGTCGCGAAGAAGGAGGGATGTGCAGCTATGTACAGTTGGGCCTAGAAATGGAAGATGGGCTGACCGACGACGATCTCTACGCCACTACGACCGACGATGCCACGCCTCGGTTTGAAATTATTGAAGCGCTACGAAAACTCGTGGACGATACTATCGCTAATTCGCATTTCGGGACTGTGAAACCTCAAGATATAGCAATAGTCCAAGCTTTTATTGATCGGCAAGCGATCGTTAGGGGCGAATCGGTTGCAAAAGCGTACGAGGCTCAGCTTGTCCGCAGATGCTATGAAAAGGTCGAAAAGGGCAAGCAGCTGCGGCTAAACGTTTTAGAAGAAGATGCAGTTATTACACCTGCCGACCATCAGGTTACGCCAATTATAGCTCCGGTCGTACAAGAAGATGGCCGGCTCGTAAGCCTGGTTATGGCTCGTGATACCCAAAGCGAAGGCGCGCTAAGTGACAGTCTAAAACTCTATGCGCTAACCAGGGGCGATATTGCAGTGCCCGTTGCCAGCTTGTCTCGTACCTTTGGAACAGTTGACTTTCAACACGAAGGCCAACTTACAGTTGATGACCGTGCCAAGCTATTGCGCGATTTGCTGTACACTGTTCGGGATCGAGCAGAGGCCAATACCCCCAAAATTGACGATGCGTTTTATGTCCAATCTGAAAAAACACCCTATGACATGCTTATTAAAGATACGCTAGTGTCCCAAGGATTGCTCGACCGCCATGCTAGATTTGACAACTTTGATGATAAAGCCCGCAGGCCAGGGCTAACGCGACCCGATGCCAAGTACTATGAAATGACCAAGCGCATCCTACCGTTGCTCGGCCGCTATTTTGCCTACCCAGACTTAAACTTGCCTGCGCACATCGCAGATTCCGCGCCGCTAAAAGTGGCTGCCCAAACGCTTGTTATTTCACATACCCGCAACAGAAACCTTTTGTCGCGTTTGCCGATAAGCGACTTGCTTAGCGAACGGCTCGGCGACGTCCGTAAATGTGATGAAATATTCATGCACTATGTAACGGCCGCACAAAATGCCACTCAGGAACTGCAGGCTAACCTGCACAACCAACCAATCGGCAAGACAAAAGCTGACGTTACTATCAAAATTGAGTTAGATCAACAGGGCACTTTATATAATCTGACTTTGCTGGGGAGGCCGAAGGCAATGGAGAATGAGCCTATGAAGTCGCTGCTAAATGTGGTATTTGATTCTAGCCAGCAGAACCTTGGCGGTGGCAGGCTTTTAGGTAACCCCGAAGTTGTTGACGAAATAAGCACCATTTTACAAACGGTATTGCTCGACGCGACTGAAGCAGAATAAGATATTTAGTATGCGCCGGTGCCCTTGTTTGGCCGGCTTGCCTGAGAAACGACCATTAGCTCAAGAAGCGTACCTATAAAACACTGGAATTTGACTATCAAAAGTGCTATAGTACCTTTGATTAACACTTTAGACGTATGGCGGATGTAGCTCAGTAGGTTAGAGCGCTGGATTGTGGCTCCGGAGGCCGTGGGTTCGAGCCCCATCATTCGCCCCAATAAAAAAGCATCTTTTAACAGGTGCTTTTTTATTGCTCTGCAATATGTGCAAAACGGGGTACTAGCCCTGCCGCCGTATCTACCATTTCAAGCCAACTTTCAAGCGGGCGTATGTACGGAATCTGCTCACCGTATTGTGCCTGGTACGAAACGCCAACCCTATCATCAACTTCCATAATTTCAAGCCCTGTTACCAAATAGGTCTGGTCAGGGTTTTTGTAATGCTGGTAGATGCCGCCTACGACCACTTGCTCGGCAGCTTGGTCAAGCGCTTGCCGTAACTGTTCTTGGCTTTTATGC
Source organism: Saccharimonadales bacterium (SeqCode) (assembly GCA_035478775.1). Taxonomy (GTDB): domain Bacteria; phylum Patescibacteriota; class Saccharimonadia; order Saccharimonadales; family UBA4665; genus CAMLQK01. The sequence continues at coordinate 8,287 of DATIJG010000016.1, forward strand.
ATATGGCGATTATAGAAGCATGCTTGGCTGGTGTAAAGTGTAGTTTGCTATACTAGAAGCAATAACCAAAGAGGCTCTGCTATGAAGCGACTTTCCCATTTCTTTAAAGAATATTATCTATTTGCGGGCGCATTGCTGGCGGTAGTACTTGCTTTGCCGCTCCAACTTAGCCACCAGACTAACTTTGCACACTTCATTTTAGCCGCCACGGCCACCGTAGAACTGCTGCCTTTACTGTGGGGAATGTGGCAGGATTTTCGTACCGGCACTTACGGTCTCGACATTCTGGCCGCCGCCGCAATTTTAAGCTCGGTGCTCATGCGCCAATATTGGGCGGCTGTTGTGATTGTGCTAATGCTCACTGGCGGCGAAAGCTTAGAAGATTATGCTAACCGCCGCGCCCAGCGTGAACTGAGCGCCCTACTGAAGCGTGCGCCGCAAAAAGCCCACGTGCTGCGCGGCAGAAAAACCATTGATGTGCTGGTGCGTGAGGTTGTACCTGGCGACAAAGTTATTGTAAAACCCGGCGAAATCGTGCCGGTCGACGCTATCATTATCGAAGGTGATGCCAGTTTTGACGAAGCCAGTTTAACCGGCGAAAGCCTGCCGCAGGTGCACGATGTTTCAGACACTATTTTGAGCGGCTCCATCAACCTTGATGGTGCGGTTATTGCCCGCGCTTTGCACACAGCACAAGAAAGCCAGTACGAACAGATCATTAAACTGGTGCAAGCTGCCAGCAAAAGCCATACCCCGTTTTTGCGCCTGGCCGACCGCTATAGTGTTCCGTTCACAATTATTTCTTTCGCCATTGCAATTACCGCCTGGGTAACAAGCCACCAGTCGATCCGTTTCCTGGAAGTTTTAGTGGTTGCGACACCTTGTCCGCTCATTTTAGCGGCCCCGATTGCCGTCATTTCGGGCATGAGCCGCGCTGCCCGCCATGGAATTATTATTAAAACCGGTGCTTCGTTAGAGCGGCTTGCCCAAGCAAAGACTTTCGGTTTTGACAAAACCGGTACGCTGACCCGCGGCGAGCTGATAGTGAGTTCGGTGAAAACGTTTAATGGTTACAATAAAAGCGAAGTCCTGGGTTTGGCGGCGGGTTTGGAACGCAGCTCGAACCATGTGCTGGCGCAAGCTATCGTCGCAGAGGCGCTGAAGAGCAAAGTTAAGATTGCCAAAGCTAAAAATGTCAAAGAAGTTGCTGGCAAGGGTATTATGGCGCATATTGCCGGTAAAGATATATTGGTTGGCCGTCTGGCATTTATGCGGCAAGAAGATGTGCATTTTCCGGCCAAATTCAACCAAAATGATCTTGAACAAACCGCGGCACTCGTGGCTATCGATGGTACTTTGGCGAGCGTTATTATCTGTAAAGATGAACTCCGCGAAAACGCCAAAGCCACAATTAACCATTTACGCCAGTTAGGTATCAAAAACTTTTTGATGGTAACCGGCGATAATAAAACCACCGCTTTAGTAGTCGCCAAGCAAACTGGCATTCACAAAGTTGTAGCCGAAGCGTTACCTAAAGATAAGCTGGAGGCTATTGAAAAAGTGGCGGAGCGACCCGTGGTATTTGTAGGTGATGGTGTAAACGACGCGCCAGTTTTAACTGCCAGCGACGTCGGCATTGCTTTGGGCGCGCGCGGTTCTACGGCCGCAAGTGAATCAGCCGATGTAGTAGTAATGCAAGATGACTTAAACCGCGTGAGCGCTGCTGTCGCCATTGCCAAGCGCAGCTTTCACATTGCCCGTCAAAGTATCTTTGTGGGTATTGGCTTAAGTGTTGCCTTGATGCTTGTGTATGCAACCGGCAAGTTTTCACCAATTTCTGGCGCAGTTATTCAAGAACTTGTAGATGTGGTAGTTATTTTTAACGCTTTGCGGGCCCATTTTGGAAAGCCCGGCCGCGAGTTATACGAAGCTTAGAAACTTTGGCCACATTAGTGTGGCTTGCTCGCAGCCTCCGAAGATATAGCGGGTGCTATTGTAAACCGATCAAAAATTGACGAAGCGTTTGCAAGTATGGCTCGATGGAAGCTATCTCCAGCCGCTCATTATCACCGTGCAACCCTTCGCCGGTCATGCCATACACCACTGCATATGGGAAAAAGTGCCCGTCGCAAGACCCATGTTTGCGAATAAAACGAGCGGGCTGGTGGTGCACAGTTTCAATTGCGCTGGCAAGCTTTTCTAAGAAGGGGTTATCGTGGCCTACCTTAACGGGCCGTTCAAGCCCGTATACAGTAATTTTAGCGCTGGTTGGGCCTAAAAGTTTCTTAAGAAAGCTATGAAGGCGACCTGGATTTACAAAGTTCGGGTCGCCGGGTATCTGCCGAAAACTTATATCAACCGTTGCGCCATCAGGCACTTGATTGGCGGAGGGACTGGTGCTTTCTATTTTTATTGGGGTCGCGGTTGTGCGCCATACCGGCTTACCTGGCTCGGGGTAAGCTTTTTCAAGTTCGCCCAAGAATTTTCCTAGTGCCGTAATAGCGTTTTTACCTTCCCAAGGCCGCGATTCGTGGGAACGGCTACCCATAAAGTGTATTGTCGCGTGCGCCATGCCCTTGTACTCTGTACACACCTCAGTTGGCATACCGGCTTCTCCGACAATCACGAATTTGGCAGCTATAACCCCGTGTTCGGTCAAGTATTTAACGTCCGCACCTTTTGACTCCTCTTGAGTAGTGAACAAACCCCCGACTTTAGGGTGCGACCCTTGTTTTAAACCAGAAAAAGCAGGCAGAACCTCCCGCAAAGCATGTGCCATGCCCAACGCGGTTGTTTTCATGTCCATAGCGCCCCGGCCATACAAATACCCGTCGTGTATATATGGCTTGAATTGCGGCGGTTTGCCCGGTACCACGTCGAGGTGGCCACTCAAGAGCACGTCGAACTCGTCAGGCTTGCGGTCGCCGCCAAACACCAGCAGGCTGGGCTTGTCATTATGCACAAACCGTTGCATGTTTATGCCTTGGATTCCGGCAAATTGACGCTCGATGAGGGCAATAGCCTGCTCTAAGGCAGCTAAGTTATCGCCGGTAGACGGTATACTGATTAACTCGTTGGTGGTTTTGAGAAAGTCGTTCATTCCAAAAATAACTGGGGTAAAGTTTGGTGCTTGTGGATAGGGTTTATTGCCACAACCTTTGGGCTTCAAGAAGGCTCTCGCCTAGGTAAACCACTCAGACTGGCTTAAATTTCGTGCAAAACGGTGATGCGCGCGCCGAGGCTGTTGAGTCGCTCGGCCAAATCCTCATAGCCACGCTGAATGGTATAAATATCGCGCAGCGTTGAGAGGCCGTCGGCGGCCAACATGCCAATGAGCAGCAAGCTGGCAGGGCGAAGCGCTGGCGGACACACTACATCGGCGGCGCGGAAATGTGTCGGGCCTTCGATGTATATACGGTGCGGATCGGCCAGCTCAACCTGCATGCCGACTTTGGTCATTTCGGTGTAGTAAATGGCACGGTTTTCGTACATCCAGTCATGGATAAGCGTACGGCCGTGGATAACGCCGGCGATTGGCACGAAGTATGGCAAGTTATCGGCGTTAATGCCGGGGTAAGCTGCGGAGTGGATCTTATCGGCCAGCGCGTGCAGCTCGCCGTTATGCTTGTGAATGGTGAGGTCGACTAAATCGGTATGGCCGTTATACGCTTTGTAACGCTCTGTCGTCTTATATTTAAGACCCATTTTTTTAAGTTTGAGCAGCTCGACCGACATGAATTCGATTGGCACGCGGCGAATGGTAATTTCCGAGTTAGTGGTAACTGCGGCTGCAGTGAAAAACATGGCTTCAATCGGGTCTTCGGCAGGCGTATAAGTGATGTTCTTTTTAATGAACGGCAGGCCTTTGACGTGAATGGCATTACTGCCGATGTCGGTAACTTTAATGCCCAATTTTTGCAAGAAGAAACAGAGGTCTTGCACCATATAGTTGCTGGTACCGAACTCAATAATTGTTTCCTCGGGAGTGCGGGCGGCAGCCAGCAAGGCATTTTCGGTAACGGTATCGCCGGCTTCATACAATACAACGCGGCCAGCCGGTTTTTTATTAACCGTTATTTCGTAATGGCCAGTAGTGGCGACTATGCCCACGCCGAACTCTTCAAGGGCGTACAAGTGTGGTGCCACGGTACGGGTGCCCAACTTACAGCCACCGGCGTAGGGGATTTTAAATTCCTCGTAGTCGTGCATCAATGAGCCTATCATCATTAGTACTGAGCGCGTTTTCCGGGCGGCAGTGGCATCCATATTCTCGAGCTTCAGCTTTTCAGGGCGGCGAATCTCAAGGTCATTACCGTTTGTCCACTTGGCACTCACGCCAATGCTTTCCAGCACTTCAATAATGCGGTATACCTCTTCGATACGAGGGAACGACAGGAATTTCGTGACGCCGTAGTTGAGCAAACTGGCGCACAGCAGCGAAACGGCAGCGTTTTTGCTTGTCTTGAGAGTGATTTCACCGCTCAGCTCCTGGCCACCCTGGATACGCAAACTTACAGAACCGCCGCTGAGAGCGATGAGTTGCTTATTTAAGACATCACTGATACGCCCGAGCGTTTCAAGGCTTAAATTTTGTTTGCCGTGTTCGATGCGGTTAACCGCACTTTGGCTGGTGTTTAACTTCTTTGCAAATTCAGATTGTGTCAACCCACGTTCTTGCCTAATTTGAGCAATAAGTTGGCCGATTTTCTCGTTCGTGTTGTTCATAACACTAAAATTATATCAAATCTGATGTTAAGTGCAAGCCTGTAATTGCTTTTGCTTATAATTAGTTTACCACTTATGCACCGGTTTGCTACAATAAAAGCATGATCTAGCTACCTCTTATTAACCGAGACAGAAAAATAAGCCAAATAGGGGGTACCTAATGGACGACATGGTGGCTACAATGCAAGACCAGGCAATCGCAGACTTAATTTTGGCCGAAGAAAATCGGCAGCGCGACGGGCTAGAGCTGATTCCGTCAGAAAACTATGTGAGCCGTGATATTTTAACGGCGATGGGCAGTGTGTTTACTAATAAATATTCCGAAGGCTTTCCGGGCAGGCGCTACTATGGCGGCCAAGAAAACACCGACCAAGTGGAACGCATTGCTATCGAGCGGGCGGTAAAATTATTTGACGCCGACCATGCTAACGTGCAGCCGCACTCTGGGGCGCAGGCCAACGAAGCGGCATTTCACGCATGGTGTGAACCAGGCGACACAATTTTAGCCATGGAACTTTCGCACGGCGGCCACCTCACGCATGGCCGGCCGGGTACAGTGCTAGCCAAACTTTTCAACTATGTGCGATACGGCATGAAAGATATTGAAACCGGCGAAATTGACTACCAATTACTGCGCAGCCTGGCTTTAAAGCACAAGCCAAAGATTATCTTGGCCGGGTTTTCATCATTCCCACGAGAACTGGATTATGCTAAGTTTGCCGAAATCGCCAACGAAACGGGCGCGGTTTTAATGATGGATATGGCGCATATTGCCGGCTTGATTGCAGGTAAAGCGCTTAAAAACCCGTTCGATTACGGTTTTCATATAGTTACGACAACCACACACAAAACCTTGCGCGGCCCGCGCGGTGGCATGATTCTAACCCGGGGCACAGTCGGCAACCCTTTGCGAGCACCCGAAAAAACGATTGAAAATTTGCCGGTATTGGTTGACCGCTCAGTGTTCCCTGGGGTGCAAGGCGGCCCGCTGGAACATATTATTGCCGCTAAAGCTGTCAGTTTTTATGAGGCGGCCCAGCCGGAATTCCAAACCTATGCCAAGCAAGTTTTAAGTAATTCCCGAAGCTTGGCTGATGCGCTTATGAAACACGGCTTTAAACTGATCACCAACGGCACTGACAACCATATGATGGTGGCCGATGTGCACACCAGTTTCGGTTTGCACGGCGGCGAAGTTGAGGCGGTGCTCGACCGAGTTGGTTTGAACCTCAATAAAAATGTGATCCCCGATGACCCATTGCCGCCATTTAAACCGAGTGGTGTCCGTTTGGGCACACCAGCCATTACCACCCGTGGCCTACGCGAGCAGCATATGGAACAGATTGCGGTATGGATGCTTGCTGCCATCAATGCTCGTAATAACGAAAAGAAGCTCGATACAATTAAGGCCGAAGTGACTGCATTTTCGCGCGATTTTCCATTGCCAAGCGACAGCTAGCATATCTCATAGCTCCCGGGCGAACCTATGCTCGGGGCTTTTGCCCTTTTTGCAAAAGCCCAGGTCGGCGAGTGCTTTCTGCCCTAATTTTAGCACTAGTAAGTGCGGCGGTTCTTTCGCCGTGTGCCAAAAATAATAGCCGCAGTCGTAGCTGCGCCGCTTAAAATCATAGCGCTTTTCCCAAGCCTGCGAAGCTGTCGTAGTATATCTTGCTTACTAACTTGCCGGGCGCTTTCAGCTGTTTGTCGCGGCCCATTTTCCGCGGCCGGTGTGGGTGCCCCAGGTGTCTGTGTGTCTTCGTTTAAGTTTTTAGGCGGCGCTGTATCTGAGCTGCCCGCACGAGGATGCGGTTTGAGATGGAAGCGTACCGGTTGGAGGTTGCTGGCCGCCGTAGGGTCATTTACAGGGCTTGCGGGGTTGCCGTGCGGTCTGGAATTATTCGGCTTTTGTTGTGGCTGGACGATGGCTGTAGCTGGTTCGGCTGGGGTGATGGCACGGGCGGTAATTGCAGGCTCGTGTAGTTCGACAACAGCCTCATGAACATGTTCCGGTTGTTCGTCGAGTGACGGTGCGGGCACATCAAGCTTGTACAAGCCTTCGAGTACTTGGTTCAGGACGGCAATGGAGGGTCTGGCAAAAGAGGGCTTATTTTTTGGCTTCTGAAAGTAGGATACCTCATCGCTTGGTTGTGGAGGGGACGTTGACGCGTCTGGTGCGCTGGGGTGGCTTGCAGGTTTTTCATCAAAAAACAGGTATGCTGCGGGAATAGCTGACTCAGACTGAGCATGCGCGGCATAGCGGGCGTTCGGCTGATCATCTTCTGGGGTTTTCTCGGAAACGCCATCGTGTGCTGGCATTGTGCTATCGTGGCCTATCCTTGCTGTGACCTCATGTAATGGCGCGGTCAATGGGTCGAAAGTGCTTTCATGAGCTTCGGAGGATGGGTTTTTTTGGTCTTGGCGGGCTTGCTGCATGCCCCGTCTAACTGCGGCGAAAATCGAGGACTCTTGTTCGCCTGGCCAAGGGCTATGTAGAAGGACGGTTTCTATTGGTGCACTGAGCGGATCGAACGGTTCATCGAAATCAGTCCCTTTTGGTGCTAACGCTCTTGCTTGGCCAGTATAAGCCACCAGAGGTGCGAATGGGCGTACCGGGGAATACCCTTGTACCTCGTCATCCAGAGGAGCCGGCGAAAGGAGTACATCTTGTGTTTGCCCAGTCAGCCTACTGATATCTGGCGGAACGTTACCTGCCGCCTCTAGTTCGGCAATCAGCGCCCTGTTAGGTTGCCCGCTTCTGAATACCGGTCGTCCATCCATTTTACCCTCCTTACAGTCACAGCAGTTAAAAACGTATGTATGTGTGATGTATTAGGCTTTTATACCATCGATTTGGAGGCTGCACAACGATATTTTTAACATCGATTGCGGTGGATAAAGATACGTCATTGCTGCGGGTGGGGAGGGTTATTATCATAGAAAGTTGAGCTCTTTTGCTCTTCGGAATCGCTAGGGCTTGCATCTGCGGCTTGATTACCTTTAGGGTTGTCTAAATCTTGTAGCCCTTTCAGGACGGAAGGGAGGACGCCGGGATGATTACTCCATGGGTTTCTCTTTGGTAACTTTGGTCTATGTTGTGGCCGAACAGGGAGGCCGAAGACGGTCTCTTGCATGGGCGCGTTATGTGATTGACTTGGCATGGGTTGGCCACTACTGGATGGCGCTATAGGTTCTATGGTACCAGGCTGTGCAGGCGCAGCATACGGCATTCTTAACTGCGCAGCTTTGCGCATTGCGAAGTATGTGGCGAGCCTGGCAACCGGGTCACTAACTTGAGGCGAACCACCTGTGGGTTGCCTTTCAAGCGCCTTATGCGTGCGCCACACGGCGAGTTCTTCGTCGGTTAGCCAGTGGAATTCATGGGGAATATGAGGTGAAGACAACGCAGCTCCTCCAGGATGGCTTTCTGCCAGCCCGCTATAAACGATATGAGGAGGGTATGTGGGGTCTACTGGTTCGTAAGGACCTAGCGGTGACGGATCCTCTGCTGCTAAATAAGAGCTGTACTGTACTGGCCGCATGTTTCCCGCGTGATAAGGGTCGTCAGCTGGAGCTCTGGCTCCTGGCCGAAGTTCTGGCTGCGCATAGGTTTCACCCTGCGAGGGCGGACAGCCCGGATCTTGTTGCCTATATTCTGTGCCGTAAGGTCGATCTCTGCGGTCCATGATATCCCCTGAATAGTCTGTTAAGTATGTTATGTGTAACTTACCTTGTATACCCCAAGCTGTAGGATAAAAGCAACCCATAAGTAATAATTACATCAAAAAAGCTTATGTTATACTAATGATATTATGGTGGCGAAGCAAGAAGATGGGCAGGCGATTCCGCCGTCGCCGATGCGGGCTGGCGTATACCTGGTGTTTGAGCGTGGTGGCCGGATTTTAATTGACCGGCATACGCACACTGGCTACCACGATGGCGAGTTTGGTTTGCCAGGCGGCCACATCGAAGCAGGTGAGCCGGCTTCTGGCGCCGCAATCCGCATTGCATACGAGCAAGTTGGCATCAAGCTGCGTTTGGCAGAACTCCGTTTAGCGCATGTTATGCACCGTTCCAGCAAAAGCGGTACCCCTATGGACAATATTGACTTTTACTTTTTGGTGCTCAATTTCCCTGGTGAAGCCCAAGACCGCATGCCGGATATATTTGATTCAATGAGTTGGGTGTCCTGGAATTCGTTACCGCCAAATACGCTTGCTGAAGTACGCTACGCGTTGGAATGCATCCGGCAAGACAAGATTTATTCGGAGTTCGATTTTATAAATTAACGCTCGCCGGCATACAGATTTGTAATGACAGTTTTATGTAATAGGCTTTGTAGCTTTTAAGGCAAAAGCTCTGGTTCTTGCTCAAGGCGAATGCCGAACTTTTGCTGGACGGCATCGATGATTTTTTGACGGAAATCAAGCAGGGCTGCAGTACTTTTTGCAGTTTCGTTTACCAGAACTAGCGGTTGTGCCGGCCATGTGCCCATGCCGGTTTGCGGGTCGTGGTAATTTTTAAAACCGGCTTGCTCAAGCAGCCAGGCTGCCGGAATTTTCACGCCGTTTGCCATCGGCCAGTGCGGCACATTGGAGTAGTCGGCTTGCAGTTGCACAAATGTGCCTTCATCGATAATTGGGTTGCCAAAAAATGACCCATTGTTAGCAACTTTGGCGGGATCGGGCAGTTTAGCTGAGCGTATAGCAATAACCGCATCACGCACATTTTTAGCAGTGTATTCGGCGATATTGTTGTCTGCAAAATAGCGCTCAACGGCCTGGTAAAACGGCGGTACAGGCTTGTGCTTAGTGAGATGTACGGTGATGGCAGTAATAAAAAAGCGCCCGCGGTCGGTAGTTTTAAAGCGGCTGGTGCGGTAGCCAAAACCGCATTCCATTGCCGGAATATTAATGAAGGTTTTTGTTTGGCGGTCGTAGGCTTCGACGCTCAACAATACATTGCCCACTTCTTGGCCGTACGCACCAACATTTTGTACCGGCGTTGCACCTGCGGTGCCCGGAATGAGCGATAAGGGTGCAAGCTCTGCCGCACCTTTAGCTACAGTTTTCGCCACAGTTTCGTCCCAGTTTTCGCCGGCACCAATGGTAACGTAATAATTATCGTCATCAATTTCATCTTCTTCAAAGCGCATAATTTTATTAACGATAACGAGGCCGGTAAAGCCCTCGTCGCGCCAAATAATGTTGCTGCCGATGCCGATCATAATGACTGGTAAGTTACCGTTGTTTTCGACCCAAGCGAGTGCCTCTTCAAGTTCCAAGCGGCTGGCGACTTCGGTAAGATAGGCGGCGTTGCCCCCTAAACGCATAGTGGAATGTTGAGCAAGCGGGACGTTTTGCAAAATGTTCATGACTCTATTATAACCGGTTTTGCTTGCATGCATAACAGATTAGCGATATCATAATTGTATGAAAGATGCCCAAGAATTGCCCTTCAAAAGGTTTGGTGAACGGTTACGCACGCTCCGGCAAAAGTTGCAGGAAACTCCTGCCGATGTATCGGGTGCCGTTGAAATTGACGAGTCCCTGTTAAAACGCTTTGAACAGGGCAAGGAACGCCCCACCGAAGATATTTTACATTTGCTTATAAACCACTTTAGTATACCTGAAGACGATGCTGCTGCTTTGTGGCGGTTGGCTGGCTACGAGTTTCCACGCGACGATGCTGAAGATGACGACCAAGCTGATGACTTGCCGAACAACAATCGCGCCGGTGTATTAGTAATGGCCATTGACCCGCGCATCATTTACACGGACGGCATGCATGTAAATGCCGGCCCTAACGGTGTGGTGCTCAGCTTTGCCCAAATGAGCGGCAGCCAGCAACCTTTGGTGACGGCACGTGTAGGCATGAGTCGCGAGCAGGCTCGCAGCATTATTAAAACTTTGCAAGGTGCGCTTGACCGCTCCGAACCGCGACGCTTGCCGCCGTCCGTCGAAGACAAGAGCAAAGAGCCTTCGCATTCGGAACCGGGCCAGGCAAACCCATCGGAACCATCTGATACAAACGTATAAAAACGCACCGCAAATCTTCTAAGTATAGAGTCGCCGCCATGCAGAAACGACTGACTATATTAAGAAATTATTTATTAGGGTAAGGAAATGACAGAACACCATATACAGATGACCGCAATGGCATCGCAAGCCAGCCGCTTAATTAATGGTATAGACCATGCGCCAAATGAGGGGCCTGTCAATCTCGATGTCGTCAATGGTGACCCAAGCTTTAGAGAATTATTTAGGGAGAGCTTGAGTGAGACCGATGCTCTCTATGCGAAACATAGGGAAGTGTTCATGCCGAAACACCTTGAGTCTGGTAGCTTCGTAGGATCTAGGCACTATTCTGCCATTCTCGAACTCTCCAAAGAAATTGTTAATTCTGGCCGCGAGCTACGGCAAGCCGGATGGGCAGGATTCCTCGGAGTAGGTGCCGTTCAGTTTGCGGCGGCCGGCGCAGCTCTTGCGAAGCAGCCTGCGAGCACTTTTGCACTCAAAGAAGCTTCTAGTGAACCGCCGCTGCCGAAGCAGCTAATTGAGATCGGCACGAACCTTACCGAGCACGTGCTTAGTGAAATAGGTGAGCGCCTATACGGTAATATCGTTGATTTCCCTACCGGACGACTGTATTATCCTGGCCATCTGGCGGCAAAGCACCTGGCCTTTTGGCAAGAAACGCTTAATATTAAAGCCGGATCGCCCGTGCCTCCGGAGATACCGGAAGGGACGTATGAGACTGTCCAAAAGCTCTGGCCACGGTTTTTAGCAAAGCACCACAGGTTTGACGTGGATTCTGCGCTTGGTCGATTAGATAGTTCAGACACGCGGGAAATCTATGTACAGGCTATTAAGACCTTTGAAGAGAGCTTGCTACATCCTGCAACGAAAGGTGTTGCCGCCCGGGGCAATATTACGACTGCCACAACGTTTGCCCTGCAGTCACTTGATGCTTTTCGGCGGGCTGGCTTTTCGGCCCAGGAGTCAATGCGCCTTGTGGTGTTGAACAGCCAGGTTATCGGCCGGCTTACTTTGCGCTCTGGTGTGGGCTTTCACTATAAACCGACTGAGTTTACGCTTGATGAACGTTATGATGATTATCCGCGGCTAAAAATCGGCCATTTCGAGCAGAATGCTTATGATGATCCGGCGGTGTTTTCGCCGCGTTCAAGAGCAACCTTGAAACGCCGCGACGAAGCAGGTGGCCGCTGCCCTGTACGGGATGTCGTACGCTTGACGCCTGGGGGTGAAACACATAACAATTTACATGCCTTCTCTGAAGCGATCGAAGAAGAGACCGGTGCGAAGTCGCCATTTTTGCAAGAGCATAATGACGAAGTTTATGCTGACATCGGCACGCAATCAGTGGCTTATGGGTTGTATATTATTGCCAAAACCAATAAGCTCGACGCCGTACTGGCTGCACATAAGGAAAACTCTGAGCCGTAGGCTCTGCCTGACGGTGTGCCTGGCCTAGTTCTATCTTTAACAGAAGCACCAAAAGGCGTGCTATACTAGGCCGGTATGCGCCTGTAGCTCAGTTGGATAGAGCGTTGGTTTCCGGTACCAAAGGCCGGGGGTTCGAATCCCTCCAGGCGTACCAAATAAAAGTTTATTAAGGCGAAGACAGCTGTTGGCGGCCGAAGTCGAGCCTGAAGTACCTCTCCGAGTTATTTCGGCCGGATGTAGCTTTGGTGCCGAAGCTGACACAGTCCTTGCATTAGCTCACAAAAATATGCCTAACAGGCGGGTGGCTGTGTTGGGGCTTGACTATAATCCGCTTACCTTAGAAGCCGCACGCACAGGGAGTTATCTCCTCAGAAACTCGCTGGAAGGCGCAAAGGTTTTATATGGCCGTTCTGGCTTCGATTTTGAAACAACCATGGCCGACCATGGCGTTACTGTTGAGCCAAGGGATTTTCAAGATGCCGCAGGCCTAAGTACGCGAACCCTTCGCAGAGAGCTATGGAAAGTAACCAGGGACAGGATTATCAAGAGTGGTCTGCTAATGCAGCGGCAGATATGCTCGCCCGCGGCTTCGAACCAGTCGAGTCAGACGAACTTCCTTTACTCCTGGCATTCCAACGTAAAAGGTAATTGACGAGGGCGAGAACTGCACGCAGCCGCTAAGCCTTTACCAGATTATCCTGAATATAAGCTGTATGACGTTCAGGGTAAGTCTGCTATCATAGGCCTATGAATTTCAATCTGTTGGCCGCCGGCCTACTGGCCTCTTTTGGCGTCATAACGGCGTGCGCGCTCACATATATTGCGGTGAGCTTATTTAGCCATGACGTACACGTGCAGCGCTATGGCATGAAAGGCGCGAAAAGTGCGGAACGCTTGGCAGCCGCCAAACGCCGACGCACTTTGCATGTATTATATGCTGCGATTATCTCACTAGTGTCTTCGGTAGGTGTTGCCGTGCTAGTGCACGAACTCGATAAAACTGATAAATTACCAGCCGACCTTTGGTTGATGTCTTTACCGGCAATGGTGAGCTTGGTATTGTTCGGTTTCTCCATTAAATACCGCCGTAAAACGCTGATTATTGCATCCTCGGCAGTTATTGTGCTGGCGCTGGCGTTTAGCGCGCTGCTTGTTAACAGCTACTATCGCCTGTACCCGACATTCTACAGCTTTATTGGCATAGAAAACCGGATTGCGGTAATGGCCGCCCGACAGGCTACGACATTCCAGCGTGCAAAAACTGCTGGCCCGAACGCCAATATAGAATCGCAACTATATGGGTTCGAGTTATCGACGGCAGGGCATCTAAGCCCTCTGACTATCCCCGGGAAGATATCTCAGTTTAATGGCCGTCCGGGTTGGGTGTATGTGCCTGCCGTGGCGCGCGGCAACGTTAAATTGCCGGTTATTGTACTGCTGGCAGGCACGCCTGGCGCACCTAGTGATTGGCTGGCAGGCGGCGGTTTGCAGCAAACGCTCGACACCTTTGCAAAAAACCATCATGGCATAACACCGATGGTTTTTGTGGTTGACGAGAATGGCTCGCAGTTTAACGATACCGAGTGTGTGGATAGCCCGCGCGGCAACGTCGAAACCTACCTGACGCAAGATGTGCCGAATTACATCGAAAGCCATTACAATGTACTCACTGCTTCGAATAATTGGGCGATCGGCGGTTTAAGTTTGGGCGGCATGTGCGGTATTATGCTCACGCTCAGGCACCCACAAACCTTTGGTTATTTTGCAGATTTTGGTGGTGAACCAGCACCTGAAGTTGGCTCTGAAACTAAAACAATCAGTACGCTGTTTAATGATTCACAGCATGAATATGAGGCGCACGACCCAGCGAAGTTATTGAAGACGCATCATTACACGAATGTGGGTGGATATTTCGTAGTCGGTAAAGGTGATTCGCTAAAGCTGGTGGCCAGCATGCAAACATTGTACGACCTCAGTAAACAGGCGGGTGCCAATACGGTTATGGAAACAATTGGCGGTGAACATGACTTCGGGGTGTGGCAACAGAGCTTTAAAGATGCCTTGCCCTGGCTGGCAAACGAAGTGGGCGCTACGCAATGTGCCGCGAGCTGTAATTAACGGGCGCAGCGTTCATGCTGCCATTCCCTTGTGTAAACTTCTGCTATAATTTTAGTGAGTAAAAGGAAATGAAGATGACTACTTTGTTTAGTTTCTCGTTGGTAGTGTTTTTCGCCGCCGTGTTGGCATTCGAGATAATAATGCTTGTGCACGTAATCAAAAATAAAAATATTACCTCTGACCGGCGCTTGCTGTGGATCCTTGGAATGTTGCTTGTCCATCCTGTTGTAGCAATTGTATATTTCTTTACAGATTACAAAAACGGTGCATAAGGGTTTGTGTATGCAGCGT
>DATIJG010000017.1:0-2061 GCA_035478775.1 Saccharimonadales bacterium (SeqCode)
CAAACAAATCCAGCATTGGCAACGCACATGTACGCTTGAACGCTGGGAAGCCCTAAAACGGGGTAAAATAGAAGCGTGAATGATCGTCTTGCAAAAAAGTTGAAAGAATTGCCGGCAAGTCCGGGCGTGTATTTTCATAAAGACGCTTCGGGCACAATTATTTATGTGGGCAAGGCGGCACGGCTTACTAACCGCGTGCGCCAGTATTTCCAAAAAAGCCGCGCCCGCGACCCAAAAACCGATGCGCTAGTAGCCGAGATTGTGGACACCGACTGGATGGTTGTAGACAGCGAGATAGAGGCATTATTTTTAGAGGCCGAGATGATCCGGCGGTATATGCCTCGTTACAACATTTTGCTCCGTGACGATAAAAGCCTGAGCTATATTCGTATCGATTATGATAGCGACTACCCAACGGTTACGACCACCCGCCGGCCCTTGGACGACGGTGCTCGCTACTTTGGCCCGTATTTAAGTACTACCTCGATTCGTGCTGCGCTTAAGGGTTTGCGCCGTGCATTCCCATTCGCTACTAAACGTACGCCGGGGCAAAAGCGCGCCACGTTGTTTTACCATTTGGGTTTGGATCCGGGGCTGGAGGAAGGGCGGACGTCGCTAGAAGAGTACCGTGCCAATTTGCGTAAATTAATCGCGGTTATAGAAGGCAGGCGCGTGAGTATTGAGCGTGAGCTCGAAAAAGACATGCAGGCAAAGGCAAAAGCGCAAGATTTTGAGGCTGCGGCTACACTACGCAATCAGTTGAACGCTTTGCGCAACCTGACTCGTCAAGTCATTTTTAGCGATAAAGAATTTTTGGATATCAGCAAAGATCATGCGTTGGGCGAGCTAGTGGATCTGCTGAGTTTGCCAAAATTCCCTGCGCGTATAGAGGGCTACGATATATCGCATATGCAAGGCACCGACGTAGTCGCGAGCATGGTGGTGTTTAGTAACGGCGCGAGTGACAAAAGCGAATACCGCAAATTTAAAACCAAAACCAATCACAATAACGACTTCTACAACATGAACGAAACCCTAAAACGCCGCCTAACATTAAAAGGTCCGTCCTTTAAATCGGCAACTGCACTTAAAGGTCCGTCCTTTAAAAATGATAAAAATGCGGGGTGGAAGTTGAAGCTGCCGGACCTTGTTTTAATAGACGGCGGCAAGGGGCAACTTGATGCTGCCATTCAGGCACGCGACGAAGCGGGATGCGGGCATATTCCATTTGTCGGGTTGGCCAAGCGCGAAGAACAAATAGTCATTAGTCGGCAACGATCAAACGTTACCCTTAATACGGCTGTGCTACAGAAGCTTGGCGGCTATGCCACGGAAAGCGACGATTTTATTTTGGTGAATGTGCCGCACAGTACGAACCTGATCAAGCTGTTGCAGCGCATCCGCGACGAATCGCACCGTTTTGCGGTTAGCTATCATTCGGTACTAAAAGAGAAACGTACCACCTCGAGCATGCTCGACGACATACCTGGTATTGGCCCGGCAACGCGCAAAAAACTCCTGCGGACATTCGGTTCCATGCGCGGCGTACGGCAAGCAACTGAAGCCGATATAGCCAGCGTAATTGGCGCCGCCAAGGCCAAAAATGTCGTTGCCTATTTTAAGTAGCGGCTGCCACGCCGACACTTCCGCTCATGGCAGCTAATCTTAAGTTGTAGTACACTGGCAGTTGGATATGTTTGAGAGCGATTTTTTTGCCGCAAACCGCGAGCGACTGAGACAACTGTTTACTGGTACGGCCCCGATTGTCGTTACTGCCAATGGCATGCTGCAGCGCAGTAGCGATGAAGCTTTTCCCTTTAAGCAAGACAGTAGCTTTTGGTATCTGACCGGTATAGACCATCCAGATATTGTGCTGGTAATGGATAAAGGCAAAGAGTACCTTATTATCCCTAAGCGCGAAAGCGTGGCCGAAATATTCGATGGGGCCATAGACCTCACAGACCTTGCGCGTCGCTCTGGTGTGACTGATATTTTAAGCGAAAAAGAAGGCTGGAAACAGCTTGAATCGCGTCTTAAGCGCGTGCAGCATGTCGCGACACT
>DATIJG010000018.1:0-3355 GCA_035478775.1 Saccharimonadales bacterium (SeqCode)
GGTGGCACTTCGTTAAAGTGAGCCTTGGAAACTACGCCGTACCGCTCAAGCTCATCAAGGCGCGCCGAAAGTGTCCGCGGGTTTAAACCTTCAACCTCTTTTTGTAGCTCACTAAACCTTTTAGGGGTATGGCACATAGCATACAGAAGTTGAGGCGTCCATTTGGCACCCAATATCTGCGCGGCTGCCTTAATGCATCCGCTTTCTATCGGCGTTGGTTGATTCTGTTCGCTCATATTCCTTAAATACTACTTTACAGCCCTTTCATTATACAATACTATACTAAGTATGGTGATAAAGAGGGGAATCAGATGGTGACAATTAAAGTAATCGTGGGGTCAACTCGGCCAAACCGCTTCGGCATCCAGCCCGCCGAGTGGCTCACCAGTTACGCCAAAAAAACGTACAGTGACAAAGTAAAGTTCGAGCTTGTAGACCTTGCCGATATCAACCTGCCATTTCTGGATGAGCCGCAGGTCCCTACCGTTTCTATTGAAAAGGAGCATTCTTTGCAATGGTCGAAGATTATTGCCGAGGCCGACGGCTTTGTGTTTGTAGCACCCGAGTACAACCACTCGTACTCGCCAGTGCTTAAGAACGCTATCGACTTTCTATCTTCGGAATGGGCGCACAAGCCGGTCGCATTCTTATCATACGGCGCGGCAGCTGGCGGCGCACGTAGCGTTGAGCATTTGCGTGACGTAGTGGCTTGGCTTAAAATGTACGATTTGGCCGAGCAAATACTTTTACCGAACTATTTTGCCGACCTCGACGAAAACGGCAACTATAAATTTACTGAACGACACGAAAAAAATGCTCACGAAATGCTTGAGGCGCTTATCTTTTGGGCAAGAATTTTTAAAGAAGCGCGGGCAAAGCTTATCACCAAGCAAATCTAACCCGCTCCTTCATTAAGTTATTAAAAAGTATATAAAAGCCGCCAAAAAACACTTGACGGTTTTTTATATACCGACTATATTGTTTTAGTATCTAAACTATAGGATCGCATGGTAGGTCGTCGGAACGAGCTGGTTGAAGAAATGTTTACGAATATGAGCCGTATGAAGCGGCTCATGGCTAGCTGTTTGCGCTCCGAAGGTAAAGAGCAGTTGCCTCCGTCGCAAACAGAGGTATTATTGCTCGTAGACCAAGAGCAGCCGGTACCACTCAAACAACTAGCCGAGCAGATGCGCCTAACTCCTGGTGCCATCAGCCAGCTGGTCGAAGGTGTTGAACGCCTCGGGTTTATCAAACGTGAGCTGTCACAACAAGACCGCCGAGTTGTCAACATTACATGCACAAACTCTGGCAAGCGAAAAGTTGCGGCTGTGCGGCACATGCACCGCGAGCTAATGCTCGATATAGTTGAAGCGCTCGACAATACCGAACTCGAAGCAATGGTACGCATGCAACAAAAAATGGTTGCGCATTTGCAAACTAAATACAATCCAAAAAATCAAGAAGGGGGTACTGGCAATGGTGCAAAAAATACTCAATAAATTAAAGGCCGTAAAGACCGCTCCGCCCACAGAACCACAAGGTGAACGCAGCCATAGCGAAATTATGGTAATTATGACTGCTTTAATGGCGGCGATGTTGCTCGCTGCACTCGACCAATCTATTGTGTCAACTGCCTTGCCAACTATTGCCAACGACCTGAATGGCTTGAGCAAATTATCGTGGGTAGCAACTGCCTACTTGCTTACCAGCGCGGTCGTTACGCCTTTATATGGTAAAATTAGCGATTTGTTCGGCCGCAAAAAAATCTTTTTAGGGGCAATCGTTATCTTTTTAGCCGGTTCGATGTTGTGCGGGCTAAGCCAAAATATAGACCAGCTTATTTTCTTCCGTGGCCTACAAGGTTTGGGGGGCGGAGGGCTTATGGCACTCGCCTTGGCGATTGTCGGCGACATTATTCCACCTCGTCAACGCGGACGCTACCAAGGTTATTTTGGTGCTGTGTTTGCCATTTCGAGCGTCATTGGCCCACTGCTCGGCGGCCTGTTTACTGACTACCTTAACTGGCGCTGGATTTTTTACATCAACTTGCCAATCGGCCTCGTTGCCATGTTCATGATCTGGGCACGCTTGCACTTGCCAGTTAACAAAACTGAACATCGCATCGACTTTTTAGGTGCTGGCCTACTAGCGGCGGGCGCGATTTGTTTGCTGCTGGCGACAGTTTGGGGCGGCAACGAATATGCCTGGGGATCGCGCACTATTATGGGGTTAATTGGAGGTGGCATTGCCTTGCTTGCGGTTTTTATTGGCTGGGAACACAAGGCCGCCGAGCCAATTATTCCTATGCGCTTGTTTCGTAATGATATCTTCACGGTTGCCGCAATTATGTCGCTACTTTCCGGCCTGGTGATGTTTGCCTCGCTTATCTACCTGCCTGAATACCAACAGCTGGTGCACGGCTACTCGGCCACAAAGTCGGGTCTTATGATGCTGCCATTAGTCGCCGGTTTACTGGTCGCCATGATTGCCTCGGGCCGCATTATTTCTAAAACCGGTCACTATCGAATGTTTCCCATCGCCGGTACACTTGTCTCGGCAGTAGGCCTATGGCTGTTCACTCACCTGTCGGTAAACACCAACCAACTGGTGCTTTCAGGTTGGATGTTAGTGCTTGGGCTCGGTATC
Organism: Saccharimonadales bacterium (SeqCode); assembly: GCA_035478775.1. GTDB lineage: Bacteria > Patescibacteriota > Saccharimonadia > Saccharimonadales > UBA4665 > CAMLQK01. The sequence continues at coordinate 2,647 of DATIJG010000018.1, forward strand.
GGCTCGTTTATGCAGGTTATGACGCTAGCCGTGCAAAACTCGGTAGAACGGCGCGACCTCGGCACTGCAACCAGCGTTGCAACGTTCTTTCGGAGTATGGGCAGCTCGTTCGGCACGGCAGTTTTCGGTGCCATTTTAACTGCCCGGCTTTCGGTATATCTGGCCCAACTTTTGCCAGCCCAGTATTCCGGCAAAATTACCGGCAATAACTTACAGGCCGGCGCTAGCCAGTTACACCATATGGATGCAAACGTAGTACACGCTATTTTAGAGTCGTTCGTGCGCGCCTTTCATGACGTGTTCTTGTGGGCCATTCCGTTTGCGTTGCTTGCCTTTATTGCCGCATTGTTTTTGCGCGAGGCACCCTTACGCGAAACGACCCGCGACATGGCAGAGGGCGAAGCTTTAGAGCCAGCCGCCCATTAGTTAAACCAGGTTCTTCAAGGTTGTAACCACATCGTATATTATCGGGTGCGGCGTGGCCACAACACCTTCCCGATAATTTCATCAAAACCTATCCAACCAAAAGAGCGGCTATCCATGCTGGCAGCCGCATTGTCGCCCAAAACGTACACGCCTTTACGGCTGTCTACTTGGGCGACTCTTTTTATTTTATCGAGGTTTTGGTGGCGGATTACAATAACTTCGCCAGGTTTTACATTATGGAGTTGGCCGGTTAGCACAACCTGGCCAGCCCGAAACGTGGGGG
>DATIJG010000019.1:0-6193 GCA_035478775.1 Saccharimonadales bacterium (SeqCode)
AATTTTACGCCAATCAAATGCCTTAACGCGCGTTTTGCTTAGCTTTGCATATTTTTTACGCTTGGCTTCGTCAGAAAGAAGGGACATCAGTGCGCGACTTATAGAGTTTACATCCTCTTGGTCAAAGTACAGGGCACTGGTGCCTGCAACTTCATGGAATACAGGAATATTGCTGATGGCGCATGGCACGCCGTAGCTCATAGCTTCTAAAATGGGCATACCGAAGCCTTCGTAGTGGCTGGCAGTAGTGAACAAGCTGGCTGACTGGTATAACACTTCGCGCAAGCTATCGCTGACGTAGCCCAAGTGTATAACGTCGAAGCCGCTCTTTTTGGCGTCGTTAAGAGCGGTAACAATGTCGGCGCATTTCCAGCCGATGCGCCCGGCAATTACCAACGAATACTGATCGCGCAGTTTTTGTGGTAATGCAGTATACGTTTTTACAAGCTGAGTGATATTCTTACGTGGTTCGATTGTGCCTACAAAAAGAATATACGGTTTGACGATGCCAGCTTTTTTAAGTACTTTTTCGCGTTCTGTTTCAGTGTGTGTGACTGGTGCATCGGGTGGCACCGGTGTTACTAAAATGTCCTGGCTGGGGTGATATGCTTGCTGGATGCGGCGTTTGCTAAATTCCGATACTGTGAGTAGGAGCGCCGAGCGTTTAATCTGTTTTGGTACAAACCGTGTGAGGTCGCTCTTAAGCTTGCCCGAAACATAGTCGGGTAAATCTAGGTATGTAAGGTCGTGGATAACCATTGCAGAAGGTGTCTTAAAAATGCTAGGGTAGCCTAAAAAGTTGGCATACAAAATAAAATCGGCGCGCGTAAGCGCCATACATTCAATAGGGAATTCGATGCCAAAACGGCGCAGCTGAAACACGACCTTGCTAGGAATAACAGAAGTGTTTTGGTAACGCAAGTTAGGCAGCTTTGGTAAGTGTGAAGCATCGCGCTTACCCAAAAAATTAAAATAAAAGCCGACAAATTCGGCCTCCGGATGGGCTTTGGCCATTTCAGTTACTAAACGCTCGGTGTAGTAAGCAATGCCGGTTTTGCTGGCTACCATAGGTGTTGCGTCGAATAAGATTTTCATAATGTATATCGGCCTGTATGCTATTATTAAGTATAATGACATACTACGCTCGAATTCCAAAAAACGGCGGTCATATAGAAGGTAAGTTTTAGGAAAATCCATGTTGCATACACTCCGCGAAAGATACCATTACTCGCTGATTCTGCTCAAAGAACTTGTAAAAACAGATTTCAAGCTTCGTTATCAGGGTTCGATCCTTGGTTATTTGTGGTCGCTTTTAAAACCATTGATGATCTTTATGATCATGTACGTCGTTTTCTTAAAATTCTTGCGTTTTAATTTTGGTGTGCCCCACCCGACGGTGTACTTATTCACTGGCATTATTACCTGGAACTTTTTTAGTGAAGCTACAGGTAATGCGCTGAGTTCAATCGTTGGCAAGGGCGACTTGCTGCGCAAAATTAACTTCCCGAAATACGTTATTGTGCTGGCCAGTTCGCTCAATGCGCTCATTAATTTATTGCTTAACTATGTTGTTTTGGCAGTTTTTATGTTTGCCGACCATGTACATATTGGCCTTGGGCTTTTGTGGATTATCCCTTTGGTGGGTGAATTGTATATTTTGTCGTTGGCTATCGGTTTTATTCTAGGTACGCTGTTTGTGCGCCTGCGCGATATGGCGCAAATCTGGGAGGTCGTGATGCAAGGCATGTTTTATGCAGTGCCGATGTTTTACCCAATCCAGCTGGTGCCACATAAATATGCAAAGATTTTGCTACTTAACCCAATCGCACAAATTATGCAGGATATGCGCCACGTGATTGTTAGCCCGAAAGCCATGACAATCGGCATGCTTTGGAACAGTTCGATTATTCGGATTATACCTGTCGCGGTCGTGCTGTTGCTGGCAGTATTTAGCGTGCAGTTTTTCCGTAAACGTGCCAAATTCTTTGCGGAGGAGATCTAAAATATGGCTGACAAAACAGAGAGCACCGCGATTAAGGTTGAGCGCGTATACAAAGATTTTGTGTTGCCACACGAGCGCATTAGTAATGTAAAAGGCTTCTTCACGAACATTTTTAACAGTAGTGCGCTTAAAACTAAAGAAACGCAGCATGCACTAAAAGACGTATCATTCGAAATAAAAAAGGGTGAATTCTTTGGTATTGTGGGCCGCAATGGCAGCGGTAAAAGTACAATGCTGAAAATGCTCGCCGGTATTTATCAGCCAACAAAAGGTGCGGTACATATTGATGGCAAACTGGTACCATTTATCGAATTGGGGGTAGGCTTTAACCCGGAACTTACCGGCCGCGAAAATGTGTACTTAAACGGCGCGCTTTTGGGTTTTTCGACTAAAGAGATTGAGGCGCAGTACAACGACATCGTAAAATTCGCCGAGCTTGAGCGCTTTATGGACCAAAAACTTAAAAATTATTCGTCGGGCATGCAGGTACGCTTGGCGTTTTCGATGGCTACCCGTGCCAAAGCCGACATTTTACTAGTCGACGAAGTACTAGCAGTGGGCGACGCCGACTTTCAGCGCAAATGTTTCGATTATTTCCGCACCTTAAAGCGCAACAAAAAGACAGTAGTGTTTGTAAGCCACGACATGAGTGCCGTACGCGAATACTGTGACCGCGCCGTACTAATTGAAAAAAGCGAGATTATCGCCGCAGGCGACGCCGACGAGATTGCCACCAAGTACACTCGTATGTTTTTGGAAGCTGACAAAGCTAGTAAGGAAGGCTCAACCAAACGCTGGGGCGATGGCAAGATTACTTACGATTCTATAAAGATGAGCCTTGAGGGCAAAGGTGAAACCCAGAAATTGGTTATTTCAGCAGTTGCTGAAGCACATGAAGATATTGAAGCCGTAAACTTCGGCTTTTTAATACGCAACGGTGGCGGCACGGCAGTTTTGGGTACCAATAGTCACATTAAACGTCAGTTTGTAGAGCGTATGGTTGCTGGACAAAAAGCAACTGTCAATTGGGAACTCGCCAACATTTTGAATGACGGTACCTATTTTGTAGAGCCGGCGGTAGTACATGGTGGCACACAAACGGGGGATTGGTGGGAAGAGGCTGCTTGGCTGGAAGTCCGCAAAGAAGAGCAAACACCATATCCGGTCAACCCGCCGATTAATCTCACGCTCGAAGTTGCTGGCAAAAAAGTAACGCCCGGTAAGAAGGGGTTTAAGTAATGGCTAAAAACGTTTCTCTGCCGGATCCATATGTGCTAGGCGGCTGTGTGTACTACTCGCAAAACCGCGAAGACCTGGTGCTTTTGTCGTTCTTCCCTGACATACGAAAAGGTTTTTATGTAGACGTAGGCGCGTTCGACCCAGATGTAGATTCGGTTACCAAATTGTTTTACCTACAAGGCTGGAATGGTGTAAATGTGGAGCCGCAAGCTGAACGGTTCGCGCTATTTGAAAAGTTGCGCCCGCGCGATTTGAACGTTAACGCTGGCATTTCCACGGAAGAAACCACGCTCACCTTGCGTACATATAAAAGTCAGGGGCTTTCCACATTCTCGGACGAAATTAAGGTCGACTACGAAAAAACCCCTAACGCAAACACCGGTGAATACACCGAAACCACTGTGCCGGTGCGCCCGCTTAAAAGTGTCTTGGCCGAACAAAAAGTGCCGCACATCCACTTTATGAAAGTTGATGTCGAAGGCCTGGAATACGAAGTACTGGCCAGCAATGACTGGAGGAAGTTCCGTCCCGAAGTGCTATGCATTGAAGCGAACCACGTGAAGCACGACTGGCACCCCTTGCTCGAAAAAGAGGGCTACGTGCTGGCATTTGACGATGGTTTGAACGAATATTTTGTAGACAGCACAACCGACCGGCTCAAAAAGTTTAACTATGTCGAAGATGTCATTACCCAGCGCGGTGGCGGTTTGCGCGCTGAACATTACGAAATGATGCTGCAACTGCACCAGTTTGGGCTTCAAAAAGAAAACCATGTGCGCGAGTTAGCAACCGAAAACAATCGGCTAATGGGTATTATTAAAGAATACGAGCACCGCTTGCACGAATATCAAATGGCCCAAAATAGCCTAAAGCAAACAGCAGGACGTTTGGCACACCTCACAACTCGTAAAATTACAGGCAAAAAATAACATGGGCCGTATAGTTTATGACGTAACACAATTGGCGCACTTGACGGGCCGCATCACTGGCATTCCGCGCGTAATCGACGAACTCGCCAAAGGTTTTAATGGGCTGAATGACCAAGAGGTTGTATTTGCGGTCTGGGTAAAAGAATTGCAAGAAATGTGCGAAATTGATTACGACCAGACTATCTTACAACACAAGGGTCTGGTATATAAACACATTGGTGACGGTTCTAGTACAAAGCAGCATGCCGTACCATCTAGCGAAACACGGGCTACGTCTGTTGCCCAAGTTCGTTTGCTAGCAAAGCGGGTCGTAAAAAAGGGTCTGCGCATGAGCGGCAAAGTCAACCAAGGGCTAGCCGAGAAGCTCGAAGCGAAAGCCAAAGCCACTTACATGCAGAGTTACCTAAAAGTCGATTTCAAAAAGGGTGATTATTTATTTATCCCGTGGGGCGAATGGTGGGACCCACGCTTTACCGACCGTGTGGTACGAGCACACGACGAACAGAAGGTAAAGATTATACAGGTTATTCACGATGTTGGCCCAACGGTGTGGCCGCAGTTCTTCGAGCAAGTTGCCGTTAGCCCAACAATATATAACTGCAAGGTAATACCGCGTGCCGATCTGGTGTTGTGTGTTTCGCAAAACACTAAAAAAGAGCTAATTGAATGGCTGAAAAGTGAAAAGATCCATGCGCCCCGGGTTGAAGTTATCCGTCTAGGCGACAGCGTTAAACTTTTGGGTAAACCTGAAATACCACATGAAGAATCGTTTAAGAAGTCGGGCCTTAAGGGCGGTGACTTTATTTTGTGCGTGGGCACCATTGAAGCTAAAAAGAACCATTACTTATTTTACTATGTGTATAAGCTGGCAAAGCAACGCGGTATCAAGCTGCCAAAGCTGGTCATTTTGGGTCGTCGCGGGTTCCATACCGACGAAATGTACGACATGATGACGCGCGACCCGGCAGTTAAAGACGATTTTGTTTTCTTGCACGATGCTAGTGATGAAGAGATGGCCTGGGCATATAATAACTGTTTGTTTACGGCACTGGCCAGTTTTCACGAAGGCTGGGGGATCCCGATCGCTGAAAGTGTTTCACGGGGTGTGCCCTGCATGTGTAGCAACACCAGCAGCATGGTTGAAATTGCTGAAGGCAAGGGAGTGGCGCATTTTTCACCCATGTCAAGCGACGAATGTCTGACGGCAATGGTAAAGTGGCTAGACAACCCGAAGGAATTAGCTAAAGCCCGCGCAGCTACCAAAAAGTATAAGCCTACATCTTGGCAGGACACTTTCGCGCAAGTTAAGAAGTATATGGAGATTTAAATGAACGACACCAATAAGGCAACCGAAAACGCACCGATCCGCATTTTACATTTTAGCTCCCGCTACGAAGAGTGTGGTGTGGCGAAGTATCTCGACCATTATATTAACGGTATGGTTGACGCGCCGCATATTAAAAATGATTATTTTGACGTTTCGCCCTATGAAACGCCGCATATGTCACCAGCCGACCTCGAAAAAATGGCGCAGCAGCTACAAAGCACCCTGAAAGACTACGACATTTTGCATGTGCAACACGAATTTGCGATGTATGCGCATGACTCGTTCCGCCGCATTGTACAAGCGGGTAAAAAATCCGGCAAAAAAGTGGTCATCACTATTCATACGTCGCCAAGCTTGCATGGCGGCAGCAAGCCGGTCAAGCTGCACGGCCTTGGCCCGCGCAGTCTGGTAAGCTACATGCGCGAAAAACGTAACCAGCAAAACTTTTTCTACACAAACATTGAGCCGTATCGCATGGCCGATTTGCTGCTGGTGCATAACGACAATACCATTGATGGCCTAAAGGCACTCGGCGTGAATGGCGATCGCATAAAGAAAATAATCCACCCCGTGCAAACCGTTAAAACACCGCCGAACTCGACACTTATAGCCACTAAACTGAACCGCCAAGACGGTGACATTATTTACTGTACGATTGGTTTTCTACACCGTTATAAAGGCTTGTTCGAGGCTGTA
>DATIJG010000020.1:0-36202 GCA_035478775.1 Saccharimonadales bacterium (SeqCode)
GGGCGTGGTTCGAGCTGTAGTACGCTGCGGGCTTGGCGACGGGCTAACCTCCGTGTGCCTTGTTTATATGATTTGACTGCCTTTTCGAGCTTGGTCAGAATGTCCGCCTTAATACTGTAGGTATAGCGCCTGCCATCCCAAAGCGAGTGGATGTACTCCTGCCACTCGTTGACTTCAACGAGCGCCATGACGATCCCCTCATTAACGCCGAGCTGGCGAGCAAACGGTTGCACCTGCACCGAACCGAGTGGTGGCAGGATATCTCTGAGCGCGTTTGCAATATCAGCTTCAACGTAATGCTTCTCACGGCCTGACCCCTTAACGTGACCCATTTTAATATATGGCTCGAACGACTCGCGCCGAATAATTTTATCCAATGATGACCGCGGTATGTTATACTCGGCGGCCAAGTCCTGCAGAATGGTCGCCGTCTCGGGGATGACTTTTTCGAGATACTCATTTCTGGCAAGCTCTTCAGCGATAGTCGGATAAGCTAATTTGCCCTTTCGTATGCTTCCTTTGATACCGGCGTTTGCCAAAAAAGTTGCAAGCTCATGATAACTCACGCCCACATCGCGCATAATATCGATGTGGAAGACTTCACCTGGCCGCGCCTCGTCTTTCTCTAATTCGATAATAATTCGAGCTTGCTCCTTAAGAGAGTAATGTGGGACTCTACGCCGCTTTTGCCGAAGTCTATAAGGTTCGCCTTCTGCTCCAATTTCGCGGATGGTACGGCGCACTATTCCGATATCCCAGGCTCCCAACTCGGAGATTTGTTTCGTAGTTGCATAGCCCGCAGGCGCTAGACCTACCGGTTTATACGTTTTCATGAAATCGACTGCTTCGGGAGGCGCATAATACCGTGCTTGATCTTTACCGGCATGTCGGCAAAGTAAATTGGCTTCTTCCCGTAACAATATACGGAGTGAACGATCGCTAATGTCCATGTCCGTTATTCCGGCCAGCTCCAAAACTTCGCTAAGTAGGACCCAATCAGGAGGAATCGCTTCGTATTCTTTCAAACCGCCTACCATGTGCATATCCACAAGCTGAAACTCAAGTTCATTGGCCGCTGCTTCAATCAAAGGTGGGAGTTCACGAGAACCCCAAGCCTTATTAGTTCCGACTGGCCCTATAATTTTACCAACCTCAAACGTCTCCTCTTCAAATAAATCCCAGCAAGTAATAGGCCTGCGCGCACCGCGCCCAATCGCCTTATCTATTAGCTCGGCAATAATAACTCTGTCAAAGTCAGGGTTGAACCTAAGGCCTCGGCCAATTCGCTGTAACTGTGTCGCAGGTGAAGTCGTAGGTGAGGCTAAAATGATTGCGCCAATGCGGGCCGTGTTCCACCCCATGGCCAAGAGCTTGACATCTGAGATCGTGTCTATTTCCCCACGCTCCCACTTACTTTTAATTGCCTCAAGGTCTGCCCGAAGCATCGTTCCATCTACTGCTGCCGCAACAATCTGGCGCTCTTTCCCGGAGTTCTTGTCCACTATTTTCTGCTTGCTCATTGCGTCTGCCAAAAGATGCGCATGAGCGCAGTGGTTACCGGGTATGCAAGATATATATGTTGGGAGCCCCAGCTCGACAAAATATTTAGCAAGTGTGACGATGTATTCGTTACGTTCCTTGTTCGATGCCAATTCTGATAGGTCGGATCCGGTGTACTCACGATGGCCCACTTTACATGGCCGTAAAACTTGACCTGTTGCTACAGGGAGCAACTGAACTGCACGTAGTATGCCTCCCTCGATACACCCTCTCAGGTCGTCTTCAAAAATGCGGTGTGGCAACAGGCTCTTCACATGGTCATGAAGCAGTTCAGCGCTGCCGGTGTAACCAAGAACGACCGTGTTGCCTAAGCTTTGGCAAATAGCACGCATTTTTTGGCCGAGCAGCATGTGTACTTCATCGAGAAATACAGCCTGTAGATCTGGCAATGGGAGCAGCCCTTCTTTATATAGTTGAAATAACCGTGCATGGGTGACGATGTGTATGCCCTTGGGTATATCGCGGGCATCCAGCTGCCTAGACTGCATGCTAACCGGCATATTAGGGGTGTATTTATTAAACTCGGCTTTGACTTGTTTTATGAGACCTACCCGCGGTACGCTCACGATGCCGAGCGCATGTTCCAACCCCATAGCTTCGGCCGTTTTAGCCATGACAAATGTTTTGCCGGTGCCAGTTGAAGCCTCAATACGGCCTCTGAGTCCAAGCTCTCCAAACTCAGGAAAACGGGCATTGTGCGGCATTGTGCGTATAAAATCTAAGGTGTTTTCGTAGGGGACAACCTGATGAGTCAGGAAGCTCTGTGCATTGGTTTTAAGGTGATCCGCCGCAGCTTCAACGTTTCGGATCATCGCCAGTCGCCCGGAATAAGGTTCGAGGTGCTCTCTTAGGCTGGCAGTCTGCTCCTCGTTTGGGTGCCAACTGTCTGCATCAAAGCTTTCGGCATTCGTTTGTCGATCAGTATGTCGCTGTCTTGCAATTGCTCGCAAAGCACCTTTGTATATCAGCTCGCGCGCATGGTCGGACGAGTCAACGGGAATGGCCTCCTCGTTAAAGAATGGCTGACCAAGCGCATGCTCGGCCATTGCAACAAAATGCTCCCTCGGCAACGACATATTCTGTTGTTATTATAATACAACTTCCGCTATGTAGAGTGTTATTAGCGTGTAGTTCTTGAAGTGCCTATATAAACCACCGGCCCTAAAATAATGGAATGACCCGGCTTATTGAGGAGTGCTGGCTTGCGCCAAGTTACGGAGACGTTGAAAAGCTGCAAGAAAATCTTTGGTATATCTGCGAGTGATGAAAACACCCTTACGGGCTTTCCGGCCCAATGTTTTGCCATGGCCGACCGCCACTGAATAGCGTGCACCTTGTATGGTGAGCCACGCCATCTGCCCCATGGTGAGCCACGGGCCTTTGGTAACGGTGCACATTGCTAAAGGCGCTTGGGCAATGACTTGGTCTTGGCTCCCGAGCAGCCACAGATTGCCGCCATCAATAATAATGGTGCCATGCTGGGCGAGTGGCTTCATGCCAAACCGGCCAGCCCCGATCTGGACCTCAGGACCGATATAATCGTATTGAGGCTCAGTGCTTTGTGGTGTTCCAGGAACTATATTTTGCGTTTGTTGGTTTGGGTTCATCCTTTTATTAAAGCGGTCATCTTGTTTATTTGTCAAACGGGCAGGCACAGGTATGCTAATTTCTATGGGCGCGGGCATACTGCATATGGTATTTATTAGTAAGATATGGCCATGGTACGATAGTATTGAAAGGGTTTATATGCAAAACCAAAATGCAAAACCAGAAATTGTTGCTTGTGTGGGCAGTAGCACCGCAGCCGCCCGGGGCGTTTTTAATTGGATTAAAGAATTGGAACAGCGGCCACAAAACAAGCGTTTTACATTCGTGAACCGCGGCGTTGGCGGCGACGTCGCTTACAGTACATTGCAGCGTTTGCCCAAAACAATTGCCGTCCATCCAGACCGAGTCATCCTTATTATTGGAGCCAACGACATCCTTAACCAAGTTTTTCCTAATGTGCAAAAAATGTTGGGTGGTTGGAAAAAGCTACCTGAGAAATCATCACCAAAATGGTTCAAAGAGAATCTGGAAGCGATTGTCCGCGAACTGAAAGCTAAGACTTCTGCTAAGATCGGATTAACATCGCTAGCCCTTATCGGTGAAGACCCTGCATCAAAAGATTCAAAACAAGCAGAACTGAACCGATTGTTTAAAGAGTTTGCCGGCATTATTAAAGCCGTTGCTCAGCAAGAAGGAGTGGACTACATTCCGTTTTATGAAAAATTCCAAGAACAAATCGAAATTGAGCCGGGCAAGGGATTTACCGAATTTCGCTTTCGCTCGTTCTTTCGTGATTATTATTGGCGTGAGTTTATTCTGCGCCATAGTTTTGACGAGATAGCACAGATGAACGGCTGGAAATATCACGTTGATGGCGTGCACCTTAATACGCGCGGCGGCATGATTCTAGCTACTGTTATGCAGCAGTTTCTAGATAAGCAATAAGCTCCGCCTAAGATAGTTTTTGTGCGCATGCCAAGAGGCTTGGCGGGTGGCCAAAAAGCCAAAGCTATTCTTCTATAAAACCACCGCTTTGATGCTTCCAAAGCTTGGCGTAAGTGCGGCCGTGCTTTAAAAGCGCTTTGTGCGAGCCTTGCTCGGTAATTGTTCCGTGTTCCAGCACGATAATGCGATCCATGTGCTGAATGGTGCTTAAACGATGCGCAATAACAAGGGTAGTTCGGCCTTCCATAAGCCGCCATAGTGCATCTTGAATGAGCACTTCGCTTTCACTGTCGAGCGCGCTGGTGGCTTCATCGAGCACTAAGATTGGTGCATTTTTTAAGATAGCCCTAGCAATGGCGATACGCTGGCGCTGGCCGCCGCTCAGCTTTACGCCGCGTTCGCCAACAACCGTTTCATAGCCCGCATCGAGTTGCTTAATAAACCCATCGGCGTGCGCCATTTTGGCTGCCTTTTCAACTTGCACCAGCGTGGCATTAGGTTTGCCGTAGGCGATATTTTCAAACACGCTCCGGTGGAACAATAATGGTTCTTGCGGTACATATGAAATCGCTTCGCGCAAGCTTTTTTGAGTGACTTCGACCACATTTTTACCGTCAATAAAAATACCACCACCGTTGATATCTTCAAAGCGGAGCAGCAGACGGGTAAGTGTCGATTTACCGCCGCCGCTTGGCCCCACCAAGCCAATTTTTTCCCCGGACGCAACGTTTAAGCTCAGATTGCTAAACACATTTTGGCCGGATTTGCTGTCGCTGTAAGCAAATGTTACATCGTTAAAATCAACCTGTCCCTGCGTAACTTTAAGGTGCGTGGCGTGTGGCGCATCTAAAATTTCCGGCGTTTCTTGCATAATTTCGGTCATGGGTGCGGCTTGCAAGAGACCATCTTCGAGGTTACGCAATAGCATATTTACCTCGAACAGGCGATTGCTAAGCGTAACAGTAAAGGTAAACGCAAAGATGCCAATGCCGAGGAGTGCTGGGTTGTGGTGTACGAGCTTAATGGTGATGGCTACAAATGCAATCTGAAGCAGCACTAGTAAAGCTATGCGGTTATTGCCGCGTGTTGACATCAAGTGCCAGTCAGCAATACGAATTTCTGTAAGGCGGGTGTTGAGTTTCTCATGGCTAGTGTACTCGCGGTTCTCGCCACCGAACGTTTTAACGGTTTGGATGTTAGTGATGGTATCGGCCAAATGGCCGGTAACCGCCTTGTTCGCTTTAAGCCGGGCGGTGCGCCGAGGAGCCATGCGACGGCTGTCAAAAATACCTATGCCCACAATAAGAACGGTCATCGATGTAATGAATAAGCCGAGCGTCCATGACTCGGTAAAGATAATTGCCGAACCGCACACCAAGGTGACCCCTAATTGCAACACCCCTGTAATGGTGCTGTCCATGAGCTTGCCGTAGCTTTGGGCGAAATCCAGCGCATCGGAAACCAGTTTGCCGCCAATGTTATCATTATGGAAACCAACGCTGCGTTTTAACAGCGTACTAAACGCGAGGGATTGCATGTCGCCGGTAACAGTGGCATTCAGCTCTACGACTGCCGGGTGGCCGAGGCGGTTGCACACGACACCAAACAGTGCAGCTGTTGCAAAATAAAATAAGTAATGGGTAGGTTTGCCATGCGGCTGGGCAAGTGCGCCCAACGTTTTACCGATAAACAATGGCGCCACAACTGTTTGCAGCAAGTTGCCAATTGGAAACAGTAAACTGCGCAAACAGAGACGTTTGTACCGCAATGTGGCCTGCCAAAAAATACGTGCTGTTTGCCGGTCAGTCTGCTCTGAACGCGCCATAAAAAATCCTTTTGTCCCCGGTCAGCTTATATAGTACCACGACTACGTGTACGACGGATAGGTTTGCATAAACAGGCTAAAAATAGTATAATGAGCTTCATGAAAATGAGAACACCTGAAAAAGGCTTTGCTGCAACGAGTGCAGCAGTTGCGTTGGCACTTGGGTTAACGGCTTGCACTCCGCACTCTGTAGAAGGCAAGGCATCTATGGGAACTGGCTCGCCATCGCGGCCTTTAGAAACGACTAACAGTTTGCCTGACGGTTACGCAACATCGTCGGTAACGTCACTAGCATCGACATCCGCACCGGCACCAAAAGTAGATTTCGCACCTGCTATGCACGAAGTTACCAGCGATGTGGCAGATGTCATGAGCAAGCCAAATGTTGTTGTCAAACCAAGCGTTTCCGACCCTGCTAAAAAAGTATTTACAGTTAAGAGCGGCAGCAATACTACCTACGTTGTCGCCGCAATGAACACGGCAAGTGGCACTTTAGATGCGGCTAATATCGGCGGCTTGGATTTCACTTTTTATGACGCCAATAGCTCGAACGGCTCTGAAAACCGGCCTGCCTTTGAGATTTTGCAAAACGCTGGCGACTCGCCATCTTTGAACTGGATAGATACCAATGGCGGCACGAACGAGACTCTGGATAGCGACGGTATGCTGCACGATCCTACAAACTATATGTGCCAGCTCAGCCCGTCGGCAGCGAATACACTTGTAAAACAAGTTGTAGAAGCCGAAGAGGCCATGCTGCATGGCGAGCGGCCCGTATTCCCTGTAGCACTTTGGTGCGCCTAAGCCCCTAAAAGTACTTGCAAAAAAGGCGGGTTATGCGGTACAATAACGCAAGTACAAATATGGTTCCTTTTCTTTGGGTGATTAGCTCAGTTGGCTAGAGCATCTCGTTTACACCGAGAGGGTCGGGGGTTCGAGTCCCTCATCACCCACCAGAGTACGACAATTAGAACAACGGCCCTACTTAGTGTAAGACCGTTTTTTTATCTGGAAATCTGAAAATAAGAAATAGGTATGCCGAGGCCCCAATGGCACGCCGGGTTATCTACAATGTGGGGTCTAAAGGTTTCGTTTCAAGCGCTAACATTGGTGCAGCGGCTTCCGCCTGCTTCAGTTGAACTTGGAGCTCAAGGGCACGTGCCTCCGCTTCGGCAATGCGTAACGTTAGCTCAAGCTCATCTCGGGCAGCCATTCTTATTTCCGCCTCTTGCCGCTGCCTACCAAGTAGCCCTTGTGGGCATGTAGCACACTTAGCTACGATGTGCACGCCTGCCTCTTCCATTGCCCTTCGCCTAGCTATTGCGCGATCCTCTTCGGTGAACGGAGTTTTTCCAAATTTAACACTTTCATAGGTGCGATTGTTCCACCCCATCTGAACTTGATGAACCGTTACCACGCCATCCAGCAAGCCCGTGCATGCGAACTTAACGGCGGTCTCTGTTAGAAATGGGTCATGTCTCTCTTCCCAATACTCCCCGCCGCTTACAGTACGGGTTTCTGCACTCACGACTCCTTGACAGCCTTCAGGGATTACGCTTTCTGATCGAGGTACACTTCCTTGTCGTTTTACCTGTTTACGTCCAAACATTACCAGCCTCATGTCATACATTACTATGACATATAGTATACAGGTTGTACAGAATTCTGCAATGTATTGTTGCTGTGCAATCCGCCGTCGGCTTATGCTCGGCTTATAAGTGACGACGCCGATTATGCAACCACCACAGTAGTTGACAAGTATGAGCTTAGATATTACAGTACTATAAAACTATGTCACCCGATTTCCTACCTCCTGATGCACAACACAATCATGACCCGTCTGCATCCAGCTTAGACCCGACGCTTAAGGCTATTTTGGATGGCGATATACGACGAGGCAAACACAGCGACTATGTAGCGGGGCAGATAAGTGAGACGCTGGAGACGCTTGAAAGTGCCGCGGCGCCCCAAGAGACAAACTACGTTGCCGGCCAAATGGCAGCCATGATTGAGTATTTGGAGAGTACCGACTCAGAGGTGCGGCCCGGCGTGTACGAAAACCAAATACCGGCTTCGCCAGGCGGTCTTCGGATTTTGTCTGTTTTCGACCAGCTTATCGCATTCCCCGGCCAAACGGAGCCATTTTTAAACGATCCACGAGTAACTTTGAGCCAAGCGGTCAATAGTAAACTCGATATAATCGCCGTGCGGGAATGGAACTTGGGCGCTGACATAACCACCACTGCCAGCTTGGTGAAGTTTGTGGCCACACAGGCCGAAGATTCAGAATCGACTGTCAGCTGGTTTATTGGTAGCATGGTGAATAGCGACAGGCGAGGGCGTGAACTTGACGAGTTGCTTTCGTTGTTGCCTAACATATTATCTCCAAATATAAGCATGCAGATAATGTATGAGTTAGCATCTGCTCAGGAAGTCATTAAAGAACGTTATCAAGCAGCGGAAACGGCGCGCAAAGCGCAAGAACGGGCACGGATGCTAGAGGAAGCCAAAAAGGCGAAGCAACAGCGTGAAGCTGCCCGGAAAACGGCATGGCTGGAGGCGATAAAAACAAACCCCGAAGATATCTATGCGTACTATCTTGAAACAGACTTCGCAGCGGACTATTTGCAAGATGACACCCGTACAAACCGGCTCGCCGCTGATATGGCCAGTCGCTATATCCTAGCAACAGACGGTAAAGGCAACCATGTAGCCAACGCTGAAAACGTGCTCTTAGAAACGCTCGCCGTTTTAGTAGAAAGTGAAGATTTGTATACGGGCCGCCTTAAGGGCAGCTTGGACTACAAGCTTGTCGCGCCGCATCTTGCACGGCTCATTCCGAATTCAGCGTCGTTTGCCGAATTCGTCCAGCAGCATCCGGCCTTGATTGAAAAAGGGGAATTCTTTTATGACGACTGGAAGGATGCCTATATTGACGCCAAACTCCGGCAAAAGCAAGAGGCGCTTATCGGTGACATAAACACTGCCAGCTTAAAAGAACAAGATATCGCCAGCCTTGAAATTACGCTTGAGTATTTCGGCATTCCCTATGATAATATTGACGCTATCGAAGCCGATTTACGACGCTACTACGTTGATTCTATCGCCGACGCCGCCCAAGTAGAAGTCGAACCTGCCACGGAAATGACCGGCAGCGCGGGCATTGGCAAAATCGCAATCAGCGATGACTATGAACGAAGCGACTATGAACGCAACGACGAGTATATCCTGCAAACCGACATTATTGAGCCGTTCAAGCAATGGCTTGAAGAATTGCCGAACTACGCGTCGCACGGTGCATATCAGGTTTTTAAAAGCGTGGAAGCGAAATATAAGGGCAGGGCGTATGGCCACCTCACAACACGGTTTGCCGGGCATGGTATTAGTATCGGCGTTGACACTTCGGGTGAACAACCAAAATTCTATTTAAATGTAGAAAGGATGGGCTATTATGCGCAGGACGCTTTCCCGGCAGAACAACTTGAGCGGTTTGCGGCCTTCGTCGGGAAAAAGGTGGCATACAAAGACGACCAACATTTGAGAATAACGCCGAATCTCATTCCGCCAAGGGCAGACCCAGAAACTTTAGCGCAAAAAGAGGCCGAGCTGCGGGCAAACGGCCAGCCCTATACTATTGAAAGCAAGGGCAACCAAAGGGGTGGACATAAAAAATGGCAGCGTGAGAGCTGGAAATTGCCGCACGGTAAAACACCTAACGGCACGTTGGCGGGCATTTTGCGGCAAGTTATGGGGATGCGCGCGCCTATCCAATACCCAACGACCCGTAATTATGAGCCGGATAGTTTGGTCGAACCTGATGCGACGCTTCAAGAAATGCAGCTGGTTTTCGAGCATTTTAAAGTTCTTGATAGATATGATAAAAAAGAACCCAACTATCTCCACATTGAAAGCATCGCACAGTTTGTCATTCCGCATGCCACGGCAAAGCAGGCCGAAAAACTACAGGCTGTCGCACTGGCCTATCAGCAATACCTTAACCGCACCCTTTGGCTTTAGCCTCTAGCCGCCGAGCGATGTTACGAAAAGTAGCGTAAAAGTGTTAACAAAAAGCTGCACTGGTAGCGTAAGTGGTATATACTTAAAAGGTAAACAAAGGAGCCTTTAAAATTATGGTTTGGATTATTGTTGCAATAGCGCTTGTGCTGGTTATTGCCGTACTTGCTGCTATGTATAACGGATTGGTCCGCCTGAACGTACGTTCCGACGAAGCGTGGAGCGACATTACCGTGCAGCTAAAGCGCCGGTACGACCTTATCCCTAACTTGGTGAACACGGTTAAAGGTTACGCAACTCACGAAAAAACCGTTTTTGAAGATGTGACCGCTGCCCGCGCGCAGGCTTTGAATGCTAAAGGTGTTGCCGATACTGCTAAGGCCGAAAACCAGTTTAGCAATACGCTTAAAAGCTTGTTCGCAGTTGCCGAAGCCTACCCACAGCTTAAGGCCAACGAAAACTTTAAGGCTTTACAAGATGAGCTGATAGACACCGAGGATAAAGTTCAGGCTTCGCGCCGCTTTTACAATGGTGTAGTGCGCGATTTTAACACCAAGCGCAAGGTGTTCCCGACAAACATTTTTGCGAACATGCTTGGTTTTAAGCAAGACAAAGAGTTCTTTGAGCTTGACGACAGCGCAATGGCACAAGCCAGCCAGCCTGTGCAGGTAAAATTCTAAACAAAGTTTAAAGTAAGGGCGGCGTATGCTTATGCCGCCTGGCTCCGTTGCTATTTATGTACTCCAATATTGCTGCTAATAAACGTAAAACCTGGCTGATTATGGCCGTATTTATTGCCATAATCGGTATTTTAGGGTGGGTGCTCGGCTCCTTGCTGCACTCTGTAAACTTTATATATTTTGCATTGCTCGGCGCTGCTATGTATGCGCTGATTGAATATTTTATGGCCGCCAAGTTGGCACTGGCCATGAACGGTGCTCGCGAAATCCAAAAATCGGATAACCCCAGGCTTTTTAGAATTGTTGAAAACCTGGCGATTACGATGGGTTTGCCCACGCCCAAAATATATATAATTAACGACCCGGCACCTAACGCCTTCGCCACTGGCCGTGACCCCCAGCGCGCTATAGTGTGTGTAACCGCCGGGCTGCTAAACATAATGACCGACACTGAGCTCGAAGGTGTTATCGCACACGAACTCGGACATGTGCAAAATTTTGATATCCGTGTGATGCTCATCGTATTCGGCCTGGTGAGCGCCATTACAATTATTGCCGACACCATTATGCGGGTGTTATGGTGGGATGATGACGAACGCAACAGTCCAATAATGCTAGTAATTGGTCTGGTTGCTGCCATCTTGGCACCATTTGCCGCGTTGCTGGTGCAACTTGCCGTGTCGCGCCGCCGCGAATATCTTGCTGATAGTACCGGTGCGCTTACAACGCGCTACCCTGAAGGCCTGGCCAGTGCACTTGAAAAGATCCGCGATCATGGTTCGGCCATGAAACGCCAAAATACGGCTACCGCCCATCTGTTTTTTGCTAATCCGCTTAAAGCTAACGCAATCACCAAATTTTTTAGTACACATCCGCCCATTGATGACCGTATCCGCCGCTTGCGCGAAATGGGCACTCACGCATAAGATACCATTATGACAAGCAAAAAAAATACCACGTCATCCGCTACGAGAAAACCAGCAAACCCTAAAACCATTACAAAACCACCAAAACCACGCCGCATAAAAGAAGCCGCGTATCAGTCATTTAAGTTACAACGCCGCATTAAAAACCCTGGCCAAGCGCTTACTGGCTCGTTCAAACTTTTTTGGCGCTCACTTACTGTGCTCAAAAAAAATTGGAAAATTTTTGTTGGCGTACTTATTATCTATGGCCTTGTCGACTTTATTGTGGTACAAGGCTTTAGTGCCGGCCAAAATTACGGTGATGCAAAAACGACTATTAAAAGTTTGTTTAGCGGCAGCACGGCCGACTTAGCTTCGGGCGTAGCATTGTTCTTATATATGGTTGGCTCAGGGGGCGCTGCATCTGGCGGCTCAGCCGGCGCAAGTCCGTACCAATTTATCTGGATTCTTATTACAAGCTTGGCGCTTATTTGGGCGCTTCGGCAGACGTATGCCGGAAGCGGCATCCGTATCCGCGATGCTTACTACAGAGGTATGTATCCTTTAATTACCTTTGTGATGGTGCTCGGAGTTGTGGCATTGCAATTGTTCCCGGCAATTTTAGGGGGCATTGTGTATAACGTAGCCTCTACTGGTGTAGCCTCTACTGGCGTGGAACGCTTTATGTGGGCTTTGGTATTCGCGCTGCTTATTTTGCTCAGTTTATATTTGATAGTTTCGTCAGTTTTTGCTTTGTATATTGTGTGTTTGCCGGACATGACGCCCATGAAGGCACTGCGTTCGGCACGCCAGTTGGTGGCTAATCGCCGCTGGACAGTGTTGCGCAAAGTGGTATTTTTGCCCGTCGCACTTTTGGTTATTGGCGCAGTTATCGTGGTACCGGTCATTTTACTGTTCTCTGCCGCAGCTTCTTGGGTATTTTTTGCATTAACCTTGTTGGCATTGCCGGTACTGCATAGTTATTATTATGCGCTGTATCGCTCACTTTTGTAGGGGATGTTAATGAATAAAACGCAACCTGCCCACCGACTTATGGAACTCAAAGCGCTCATGGCGAAGTATGCTTATGAGTATTATGTGCTCGATGCGCCTTCGGTAAACGACGCTGTGTACGATGGCTTGATGCGCGAGCTTAAGCAACTAGAGCAGCAATATCCGGAATTGGTCACGCCCGATTCGCCAACGCAGCGTGTAGGCGGCCAGCCCTTGGCAGAATTTACAAAAGTAGAGCATTCAGTGCGCATGATTAGCTTAAACGACGTGTTTAGCCGTGAAGATGTCGAAGCCTGGTTGGTACGCACCGATAAGCTGGCGCCAGGTACGCAGCACGAATTTTTTACAGATATCAAAATGGACGGCCTGAGCTGTGCGCTTGTTTATCAAGACGGCGTGCTCGAGCGTGCCATTACTCGCGGTGACGGCTATGTGGGCGAGGATGTAACCACCAATGTACGCACTATTAAAAGCGTGCCGCTGCGCCTGCGCGACGACCCTAAGTATAGGCAATTTTTGCATGGCCGTACTGAAATTCGCGGTGAAATCGTGATGCTTAAAAAAGAGTTCGAAGCGCTAAACCGTCAGCGCGAGCTTGCCGGCAAGCCGTTGTTTGCCAACCCGCGTAACTTGGCGGCGGGCACCATCCGGCAACTTGACCCACAGCTGGTGGCCGAAAGGCCACTGCATTTCATCCCGTACGATTTACTCCGCGACGATCCGGCCGATGTGCCGACGAACATGTACGCTTACCAGGCCTTACGTGCGCTGGGCTTAGGGGCAAACGCACAGGCGCAAGTGTTCACAGACCTTGATGGCGTGATGGGTTTCGTTGACGAATGGGAGCACAAACGTCACGAGTTGCCGTTTAATACTGATGGTTTGGTGATAAAAATAAACGACCGGGTACTGTACGCTTTGTTGGGTGTCGTCGGTAAAAACCCACGCGGCGCAGTGGCTTATAAATATCCAGCCGAGGAGGCCATCACACTGGTAAAAGATATCGTGCTTAGCATTGGCCGTACTGGTGCGGCAACGCCGGTAGCGGTATTCAACCCGGTCGTCGTGGCAGGCACCACTGTGCAGCATGCCAGCCTGCACAACGCCGATGAAATCGCCCGCAAAGATGTGCGCGTCGGTGACACGGTGGTTATTTTTAAGGCGGGTGACATCATTCCGCAGGTTGACCGCGTATTATTAGAACTTCGGCCTAAGAAAACACATGCCTTTAATATGGAAGCCGAACTAGCGCGCCAGTACCCAGAGTTGACGTTTGAACGACCCGAAGGCGAGGCCGTGTATCGCGTAAAAGGCGCGTCCGGCCCGCTGTTGCTCAAGAAAGCGGTCGAGCATTTTGCCAGCAAAGGCGCTTTAGACATCGACGGCATGGGTGAAAAGAATGTAGTGGCGTTGGTAGACGCCGGGATTATCAATGATATGGCCGATTTATACACGCTCACACACGACCAAGTTATTTCGCTGGAACGCTTTGCCGAGATTTCTACTAACAACTTATTGGCGGCAATCGCGAGCGTAAAAACTCCGCCGTTGCCGCGTTTTATTTACGGCTTAGGTATCAGACATGTTGGATCACAAACGGCGATAGATTTGGCCGAAGCGTTTGGTTCGCTCGAGGCGCTAATGTATGCCACGCTCGATGATTTGCTTGCGGTGGACGGCGTGGGGGATGTAGTTGCCGAGTCGATTTTGGCATGGTTCGCCGACCCTGACAACCAAGAGTTGCTCGAAAAATTTAAGCGCCTTGGCGTTTCGCCGAAATACATATCACACGCCACTGGATCGCTTGCTGGCCAGCGGTTTGTAATAACGGGCACGCTTCAAGATATGAGCCGCGACGAAGCAGCCGAGAAAATTCGGACGCTTGGCGGTACATTCCAATCGTCGCTCGGTAAAGATACGACTTTTTTGGTGGTTGGCAAAAACGTCGGTGCCGCCAAATTAAAAAAGGCCGAAAAATACGGTACGCGGCAAATTACCGAGGCTGACCTTATCGCAAAGCTAAACGAAAGATAAGAGGTAAGTATATGAATAACATGTTTGCAAACGACGTAGAAAACTACATGCAAAAATGGCAAAAACTCGTGGCGGGCACGGCTGCTGCCTCAACTTTTCAAGGCTACAAGCCAACGGCAATCGGCTGGAAAGTAGAAGACCTGAAAGAGTTCAACCAAATGTGCGAAACTTTGCGCGACCAATCCGAGCAAGTGCACTACGGCTGGGTGAACGAGCGTTGGCTGGCGACATTTTATTTGCGCGAACCTTTGCCAAACAATGTCCGATTGGTGAAAATTATGCAGCGCCGTCCTGGTTCCCAAGATGCGGTCGGACTCGATCATGTCGATTTCTTAGTGCCGAGCTTGGAAGATGTACGCCAGCTTTTGCAAAAAGAAAACCTAAAATTTAACGATGAGCAAAATGGCATATGCAAATGGGTGTCGATATGGTTTGATGACACCGAGGCTAAGTTGCGCACTAAAACCGTGCTGCAGGTGTGCGCCGAGGAGATGCTCGATTACCAACAAAAAATAATCGGGCCAAGCAAATAAAATGGATTTTGTGTTTATCACCGGCAATCAGCACAAAGCCGATTACTTAGCGAAATGGCTCGGCCGCCCCGTAACGCACGTAAAATACGACCTTGACGAATTGCAATCGCTCGATTTGCGCGAAGTTGCTGAGCATAAAGCCCGCCAAGCTTACGAAGTTGCTGGCAAACCGGTCTTGATTGAAGATGTGGCGCTGACCATTCACGCCTTGGGGCAGCTGCCCGGTACGTTAATCAAGTGGTTTTTACAAGAACTTGGCCCCGAAGGTATCGTAAAAATACTCGAAAACTTTGATGACCGCGCTGCAACCGCCGCAATCGTGTATGCTTTGTATGACGGCACGCAAATGCATGTCTTCAATGGTGAAACCAACGGCCAGATCGCCGACAAGCCGCGCAGTTCCGAAAACGACGGCTGGCACGGTGCACTCAGCTGGAACAGTATTTTTGTGCCCGAAGGCATGGCTAAAACCTATGCCGAAATGACCGATGAAGAATTGCTGCCAGTGAGCCATCGAGCCAAAGCTATCGCCAAACTCCGCGGCTTCTTAAAAGATTTTTGAAGAACACGACAGAGGTATTACTACATACGAGCCTTGACAAATAAGCATAAGCGGGTATGCTAAAAGTAATTCGTGCGCAAAAGGAAACGGCGCGGAATGCAAAAACAAACAAACAACTTGCAAAACGCGCCGCGGGTGGGCGCGCACGAAATAAAAAGAGCCAAAGTAATACTCCGGCTCTTTTTAATTAAATCTGTCAGCTAGCTGCAAGCGTTAAGATGCTACAATGAAGACAAGAACAGTTTAGAAGACGGCTGGAGCCAGCCGCCTAGGAGAAAGTATGGTTAAGTACTACTATAAAAGCTTGCGCACTCAAGAAGTCAAAGAGTTCCATGATTATCAGCGCGGCAGCTGGGTATACGTCGAGGCTCCTACAGATGAAGAAGTGCAGGCACTTGTAAAGACGTTTAAATTGCAGCCCGGGCACCTTGAAGATGCACTGGACATCGATGAAATGCCGCGTTTAGAGCGAGAGGACAACCGAAACTATGTGTTTGTGCGTTTTGCCTATAAAAACGAGGAAAAAGAGTTGGTGACGGTGCCGCTATTGTTCATTTTTGGTGATGATATTTTAATGACTGTGTCACTGGTTCGTTTGCCCGGGCTTGACGACTTTTTGAACGGCAAAATCAACTTTGCCACCACGCAGCGTGCCAAGATGGTGTTGCAAATTTTGCAGCAAATTAGCGACCGCTACGACACTTTTATTACGCGCACAAGCAAGCAAATTAAGCTTATCCGCTCACGCTTGCGCGGCCACGAAATATCCAGCCAGGACTTTATTGACTTCGTGATGATCGAAGACGAACTAAATGAATTCTTATCGTCACTACAGCCTACGAACGCTACTTTGCGACGCTTGCTTTTAGGCCGCTACATGACATTGTTTGACGAAGACCAAGATATTGTAGAGGACTTGCTGCTTAACAACGAACAGTCTATTGAGGCTTGCAATTCCAACCTGAAATCTATTGACAATATCCGCGAAGCTTACTCGTCGATTAGCTCGCACAACCTGAACTACACCATGAAAGTGCTGACGGTGGCTACTGTAATTATTGCTTTGCCGAATGTGTTTTACGGCATGTATGGCATGAACGTTAACCTGCCGTTTCAGCACAAAACCTGGGCATTTGAAGCAGTCGCTGGCTTTACGTTACTTTTAATTGTGGCGTTACTTGTGTTTGCTCGTCGCAAGCGGATTTTGTAAACTTTAGTGGATACTGAACCGAGCGACCAGATTTTTCAAGCTTTACTAGCGCTATTTCAATAAGCCGGAAACTTTGGGTGCTGGGGGCAGCGGCAACCGCGGCCGAGCCTGGCGGGTAGCGCCTATCTGGCCAGGTGGTACCCATGAATCTCTAAGCCCTTCGGGGGTTATTGGCTGGGGATGTCTCTCCTCCCAGCTGGGCTTGGCGTGCACGAATAGGTTACCCGAGTAAAATGGATTGCCTGAATAGTTCTGAACGTGTTGATCGACGCCGACAACAAACGGCCTGATCCAGGGCGGTTGTTCGGCTGGTTGCCCTTCAGGGGGCAGTCCGCCACTGCTCACAATAGCCTGATATTGAAGTCGATTAACATGTGGCAGCATATGGTTTAAGAGTTCCGGATCGTACGCTTCAAAACCATTCATAGTGTTCATAAGTTCGCTGCCGGGCAGCCGCAACAAGGCATGCGCAACCGACCGAGCAATAGCGGCGTGGCCAAGTGCGCCCAGGTGCAGGCCGTCTGCATAGTCGTGCAGCCCTTCCCATCGCCGGTGCCCATGAAAGTTAACTTGAGCGAAGGAAAAAGCGATATCGGGGTTCTGGCTGTCGTACGCATGCGCCATTTTCCGAATCTCTGGCCCTAAAGAAAACGATTCGGCCATTGATTGCTCAGAGAAATAATCAGGCAGCTGTAGATCGTTGAAGCGCCGAGTAGGTACGATTGGCGACGGCCCCAGAACCACAACGTTCCGAACGCGGTTGCGTGCTAGCCGCTGCCCAGCGTTATGCGCAATAATCGCATTTAAATTACGGCCAACGCCTTCTGCAGCTTCAGCTGCCGTACGGTGTATCTCCTTATTCAGATCATTTAGGCCAAGGTGTACTACTACTGAATGTGGTTTTACGCGTTTCAGTACTTCGGGAAATACCGCTAAGCTGTTTCTGCCTGGTCGGTCGGCACGATCTTGGTCGGTTGTCATACCGTTCACGGCATGTTCAAAGCTCGTATAACCCTGGCCATCCAGAAGCGCGAGATCACCAAGGACTTGAACAGAGAACCGATCTTTTGGCGGCAAGCGATCGGCCTGTTCGTCATCATTGCACCCCCAAGCTACTGAGTCGCCGTGTGTAAGAATACGGTGCGTGCCTTTTATAGCGTTTACCCCCGGATTGTGGGCAACGAAAGTCGTTAATTCATTGCTATCTGGGCCGACTTCAACCAAGTCAAAGCGGCGATCCTGAATTGGGCCTCCAAATCGGTCGGGTGTATAACGAGGTGCGTATGCCGGCCAAGCGACCTGCCAAGGTGTAATAGTTTCCATAAAATGAAGTACGAGCGCAGTTTAACTGTAAAAAATGGGCGATATTTATAATTGCCCATTTTTGTTATGGTTTTGACGTAACGTGGTGGAGCTACAGGGACTCGAACCCTGGACCTCTTCCATGCCATGGAAGCGCTCTAGCCAACTGAGCTACAGCCCCAACTACGGGGCTATTTTAACAGATCAATGACCGCTTGTGAAGAGCATCTCGTGTTTAATGAATTTAGCTTTGGGCTAGTTGGCTGGCACGGTGAATACCACCGCGGATGCTGAGGTTGCTTGGCCCGATAACAACGTGCGGCGGCGTGTAAGCGATACTTTCGTTAGAGGTGTCCTCGACGCGTTCTTTAAAGAGGGTGGTACCGCCCACAATCCATCGGTGAAGCCCCTTTATGCCCCCGCCTGTCAGTACAACTGCCTCAGCTTCATTGGCAGCACCATCGTCAAAAATAACTGTCCCTAAAACTTCGGCCTGGAAGCGCTTAATATGCGCTGCGGCTTTTCGTCTGTGCACGTTTATAGAACTGACGTCATTAGCGACAGCACGGCCAATTGCGTCGAAGTCTTTTCCGAAGCCTTCGAATAATTGTTTGGCGTAATCTGGTTCCAGGCAGTCAGCAACTTCTAAAAGGGTCTGGCCGGATAGCGCGTGTTCGACCGTAGTAAGGGTGTTTATACCTCTGCTACGATTGGCATAATGCCGCAAGGCTTGGTACCTAAGTTCGTCGGCGCTTCGTGCTTGCCAGCCTTTGTGCCCGCTGTGCAACGAAGTAATTTGTACATCGCCGCCGGATTGTGGATTGTACAAAGTACCGCCCACACCGCTACCCACGCCCAGCACCAAAGTGCGCGTATCCGTAAAGTTATCTTCTATCTCATATCCGGTAGCGTTGCTGACAGTTGTCAGTTCGTTCGCTTTAACAGTCGGCAACCCCCACGCCATGGCCATAATATCGCCCATGGCTTCAACCTCGCTGCCGCCCAGTATGTCGCTTGTAATTTTCGGATCAATTATTTGGCGGGTTTTGTGTGACCTAAAAATGCCGACCCCTAACTTACGAGCCTCTGGCCCATCGACAGCGAGTGCGACGCCGCCAATTCTTATCCTTCTTTCAGCAACAATGCTGGTTAAGTGATGGTTTATGACGTTTTGTAAAAAATCTTCGTCCCATTGTTCCCATCCCTCAGTTGAAATATGAAAATCGGGTTCTTTTGGCAATTCGTCGGGGAACATGTCGGTCACATAGCCGCGCCAGCCGGTGCCCCCGCCTTCTACGAACGCTGCTTGTGTCGGTACCGCTAATTCTGCCATTGTCTACCCCTTAAGATTTAGGTTTTAGTAAAAACGTATGCGGCAAATTATGCGCCATACATGTGCAAAAAGCAAACAACCACTATGTTGCAATTACCGCCTAACTGGCTTATGCTTAAGGATGAACATGGACGCAAAAACGCTTGCTATTGAGTTACGGAATGTAACTAAAAATTTCGGGAGCCATTTGGCAGTGCACGATGTTAGCCTTAAGGTATTCAAGGGCGAAGTGTTTGGTTTTTTAGGGCCAAACGGTGCCGGCAAGAGCACTACAATCCGAATGTTGCTCGGCCAGCTGAACCCGCACAGCGGCCACATCGAAGTTTTTGGTCGTAACGCAGTACATGAGCGACTTAGCGTACACAAAAATATCGGCTATTTAAGCGGCGATATGGCACTCGATATGCAGCTTACCGGCATGCAGTTTTTGCAGTTTATTGCACGGCTGCACGGCGGTGTCAGCAAAACTGTAATTACCGGCTTGGCGCACCGTTTAGATTGCGACCTCACTAAAAAGATTGGTAAATTGTCGCGCGGCAACCGCCAAAAAGTCGGCTTGGTTGCGGCACTTATGCATGACCCCGACCTGTTAATTTTAGACGAACCGACCAGCGGTTTCGACCCGCTCATACAAAGCGAGTTTAATAAAATTATTTTGGACTATAAAAAACAGGGCAGAACAGTGTTTATCTCGTCTCATATTTTGTCGGAGATACAGCACTTATGTGACCGCGTGGCGTTTATCCGTGAAGGCAAAATTATTGAAGTCGGCGATATGGACGAGCTGGCTGAAACGACGCTCAAACGGGTGCGGCTGATTATGGGAAGCGCGGCTGACGCGCAACATGTGCACGCCATTGCTGGCGTACAAAATACGGTGGTCGACGGTGCACACGTAACGTTTCAGTTTAGCGGCCATGTGCGAGACCTTATTACGAACTTGGTTCGGCTTTCGGTGGTAGATTTGCAAATAGAGGACGTTGACCTCGAAGAACTGTTTATGCGCTATTACCGGGGAGACAAGAAATAATGTTTGCAATTGTCCGCAAAACTTTGTTTGAGAAGCGGTTTTCGCTTATAGCATGGGCTTTGGGCGCTTTGTTTATGGTGTGGTTGACGCTCATTTTTTACCCATCATTTAGCCAAGGTGACCAACTTGATAGTTTAATAAAATCGCTGCCGCCACAGTTGCAAGGCTTGGTCGGTAATGTCAATAACTTCAAATCTATTGGTGGCTACTTAGACGGCGTAGTATTTAATCTGCGCGTGCCGCTCGTGACAGTGACGATGGCAATTTTATTTGGTATATCTTTAACCGCCGCCGACGAAGAGCAGGGTACGCTCTCTACCTTGCTTGCCCAGCCTGTGTCACGTGGCCGGGTGCTACTCGAAAA
The DNA here is from genome assembly GCA_035478775.1 of Saccharimonadales bacterium (SeqCode). Lineage (GTDB taxonomy): Bacteria > Patescibacteriota > Saccharimonadia > Saccharimonadales > UBA4665 > CAMLQK01. Next base: position 20,860 of record DATIJG010000020.1, read on the forward strand.
GTTTATCGCGCTCACCGCGAGCATTATAATTGTGCATATTGGCGTATTTTTTGGGCTGCTTTTGGCGCTCTTAAACATCAACTACACGTATAGCATAAGCTTGCTTCTGGCGGTTACTGCTGGCAGCCTCTTGCTGGCGTTGGTATTTGGCACCTTTGCGTTTGGCTTGGGGATAGCATTCGGTAAAAAAGGCTTGATTTCTGCGATTGCCGCGGGTGTGGCATTTTTAGCATTTTTAGTAGAATCACTGGCACCATCAGTAAAGTCACTGCAAGGCATCCAAAAAATCTCACCGTTTTATTACTACACGGCACCAGGCACGGCCTCGAACGGTCTGGATTGGGCGTACGTAGCATTACAGGCACTTATAATAGCCGCTTTAGCGATTATTGGCTGGGCATTCTTCAGACACCGTGATGTTGAGGTTTAAAAGTGCTTGAGACTGCTATTACCGCTCAAGATGTAAGCGTCAAAAAGCAGGGGCGTGAGATTCTTTCAGGTATTACCTGCCAGATAAATGCAGGCACGCTGACTGGCTTAATTGGCCCAAGCGGTTCTGGTAAAACGACATTGATGCGTAGCATTATCGGCGCGCAGCGGGTGAGCAGCGGTTGGTTACAGGTGGCCGGGCTTAAAGCGGGCAGCAAGCAGCTCCGCAAGCAAATTGGCTATGTCACGCAGTCGCCCGCTATATACCACGACCTTACGGTGCTACAAAACCTGCATTATTTTGGTGCTATTGTGGGCGCAAGCAAGCGCAAGGTTGCTGAAGTGCTAGAGCAGGTTGATTTGCAAAGCGTTGCGCGCCAGCTTGGCTCAACACTATCGGGCGGCCAGCAGGCGCGGGTATCGCTGGCAATTGCGTTATTGGGTGATGCATCGGTGCTCGTTTTAGATGAACCCACAGTAGGCTTAGACCCGTTGTTACGCCGCGATTTATGGGAATTATTTGAGCAGTTGGCAGCACGAGGGCGTACGCTTTTGGTATCGAGCCACGTTATGGATGAAGCCGAGCGCTGCGGCCAGTTATTGCTGTTACGCGCTGGCAAAGTGTTATTTAGCGGCGCTAAAAACGATTTACTTGCACATACTGCAACCCGCAGCGTTGAGGACGCCTTTTTAGCACTCATTGCAGTAGCCGCAACAAGTGCTGAGCCGCAGAAAGGCCAAAACTAATGCGCCCCAAACTGACCTTCGCGACCATGCGCCGCGTGCTGATACAGCTTTTACATGACCCGCGTACTATCGGCCTAATGTTCGTGGTGCCGTGTGTGCTTTTGGGCTTGCTGGCCTGGATTTATCAAAGTACGCCGCACATGTTCGACCATGTTGGGCCGGCGTTACTGGGTATTTTTCCATTTGTAGTGATGTTTTTAATTACCTCAGTGGCAACGCTGCGAGAGCGCTCATCAGGCACTCTGGAACGGCTAATGGCGCTGCCCATTGGCAAGTTTGATTTTATTTTGGGCTACGCGCTAGCGTTTGGCCTGCTTGCGATTGTACAAGCGACTTTAGCGAGCGAAATCGCCATTCATGTATACGGTATGCACGTGGCCGGGCCGGAATACTTAGTGTTGGCGGTTGCTTTGGCAGATGCGCTTTTAGGTATGGCGCTCGGACTTTTTGTGAGTGCCTTTGCACGCACTGAATTCCAGGCAGTGCAGTTTTTACCAGCGCTCATTTTGCCGCAGTTTTTGCTGTGTGGTTTGCTGGTTGCGGTCGATGCCTTGCCCGGGTTTTTACACGGTGTGGCCAAATGCTTGCCCCTCACCTACGCTGTCGATGCCATGGGTAAGGTGAGTACTCAAACTAATATTTCGCACGCGGCGTACCACGATATTTTGGTGGTTGTTGCCTTTGGCGCGGCTGCACTTACGCTGGGTGCGGCCACATTGCGCCGAAGCTCGCGCTAGCTTTTGCTCTGCCAACAGCGCAGCTAAACTGCTACAATAATCATATGTTTTACGAAACCCTTAAGCGCTGGGCGCAATACCGTGATATATTTGCCTGGTTATATGGTGTGGGCGCCGCGTTGCTTGTGCTGGCTGGCATCGTATACTGGAATGTTGTTTCGGTGGAGCCGCAAGCAGTCTTCGAAGGAATGCTCGCCCAAAGTTTAATGGTGAACGGCGTATCCTCGCAGGTTACCGAAACTGTTGCAGGCACTAAACTGCAACAAACTGTACAATATGTGGTTGGTTCCGGTAACATGGCACATGGCATTACAGTTTTGAACCAAGGTGGCACTACAATTAAAACGGAATTAGTCGGCAATGCTACTAAAACCTATACCAAGTATTTGGCTATTTCGACTGACCAGAAAACTAAAACTGGCAAAAAGTTTAATGCTGCCAGTGTGCTTGATGTGTGGGCTGAAGGCCAAACGTCCGATGCCAGCGGCACTTCTTCGCCTTTATTATCGCAGGCAGCTTTGGGGTTTGGTTCGCCAGTCGGGTCTATCCCAGTAGCAATCGGCAATCTAATGCCCGAGCAGCGCCAAGCATTATTGCGCCAGATTAGCGAATCAGAAGTGTATCAGACCGATTACGGTAAAGTTTCCAAGTCGCATCAAAATGGCCATTTATTATATAACTATGCGGTTAGTGTCCAGCCGATCCCCTACTTAAATATGCTGAAGACTTTTGCACAAGACATTGGCATGCACGACCTCGATAAACTCGATGCTAACACTTACGGTGGCACAGCGGCACTGCAACTAACACTTACGGTAGATGCGCATTCGCGTCAGTTGGTGCAAGTAAGCTCGCAGAGTGGTTACCGCTTAACGTACAGCGGCTACGGTATTGCGCCGCACATTACCATGCCAGCGCATGCAATTTCGTCAGGCGATTTGCAAAAACGGCTCAGTAGCATAGAGTAAGGTGCGCTATAATACTTTTATGCTTTTCTTTTACTCGCGCGAATATCCTAAAGCTATCGTGACCTTACTACAAGCGAACAATTACAATATGCGCGCTTTTTGGCGGCAGTTTTGGACATCGCGTAGCTTAAGTGTGGCGACAAAAGAGCTGCAGCCAACGCAAACGCCTGCGTTCGTAAAGCTTGTTAACTTCTTGATTATTGGTATTTGTGCCGAAATTGTAGCTGCCGCCGTTTGCATTTTTGCTTGGTGGCAGCATGATTTTGCCGGTGGCCTGGCGTTCGGCTTAGCGCTTTTAATCGGCTATCCGGTGGTGTGGGCGCATGTGTTGGCTTTGCCAGTGTGGCTCAGTTATATACTGCAGCCCAAGCGCACCGGTAAACGCATTTTGTGCCGCATACTTGAAAAACAAGTTGTAGAGTTACTCCACAAACACAAAGTTACGGTGGTAGCAATTGTGGGTGCGGTCGGCAAAACCAGCACAAAAGTGGCGATTGCCAAAACTTTGGGTGTTTCAAAGCGCGTTATCTGGGATGCGGGCAACTATAACGACCGCTTAACAGTGCCGCTGGTGTTGTTCGGCCATAAGTTGCCGGGCTTGTTTAACGCGTGGGCGTGGCTTAAAATTTGGCAGCGTAACAAGCGGATTCTTGCTGGCGACTATCCATACGACATTGCCGTTTTAGAGTTGGGTACTGATGGCCCGGGCCAAATCGCTGAGTTCGCATACCTAAAACCCGACATAGTCGTGGTGACGGCCATCGCACCGGAACACATGGAATATTTTGGTACGCTCGACGCAGTTGCTACTGAAGAGCTGAGCGCCCTAGTATTCGCAAAAAAAGCACTTGTTAATATCGATGACACGCCGGTTGAATATCTGAAAAATAGAAAGTTTACTAGTTACGGTTTGCAAAAAACTGCCGATTATTTTGCTGACCACCGCACCGAATATGGCGTAAGCGGCCAGGCCTTGACGTTCCATTTAGGCAAAGCTCATTCATTTAGCGCTAGAGTGCCTACGCTTGGTGTGCAGGGCGCAAAAATGGCCGTCGCTGGCGCGGCTGTGGCGCACATGTTGGGCGCAAACAACGAGCACATTGAGCAGGGCGTTGCCAATATTGAAGCATTTGCCGGCCGTATGCGTTTGTTCGCTGGCCAAAAGGAGAGCACTATCGTAGACGATACATACAATGCCAGTCCGATTGCAGTTAAGGCCGCACTCGATGTATTGTATGCTACCAAAGCACCGCAGCGCATTGCCATTTTAGGTGCTATGAACGAGCTGGGTAGCTACACCGCACAGGCTCACCGCGAAGTGGGCGAATATTGCGACCCTAAAAAACTCGACTTGGTTATTACAATTGGCCCGGATGCAGCTGAATATCTGGCGCCGATTGCTAAAGAAAACGGCTGCACTGTGGTGCGGTGCCGTTCACCATACTCGGCCGCAGTAGAAGTGCAGGAACGTCTTAAAAAAGGCGCGCTTATTTTGGCGAAAGGCTCGCAAAACGGCGTATTTGCCGAAGAAACCGTTAAGTTGCTTTTGGCTGACCCCAATGATGCGGCAAAATTGGTGCGCCAAAGCGCGTATTGGCTTAAAAAGAAAGTCGCTCAGTTCAGCGACGCGCCAAGCGACGTTGCTTAGTTTAATGCAACAGAGCTTGCTTAACGAGATAGTCTACTAGTTCCGGCATTGGCATACCGTTTTGGGCGGCAGCTTTTGGCAGCAAGCTTTGGTCGGTCATACCTGGCAGCGTGTTGGTTTCAAGTACCACTAGCGAACCGTCGGTACGGCAGATCATGTCGGTGCGCGATAGGTCACGGCAACCGCATAACTTATGGATACGTTCGGCTAGTTCTTGGGCAATCTTTTGTGATGCGACCGGTACGCTTTTGGGCGGGCATAATTCCTGAGTTTTGCCATTATACTTATTTTCATAGTCGAATTCCCCGCTGGCCGGCGGAATAATCTCAATCACTGGCATGGCTTGTGTGCCAACTACGGCCACAGTAATTTCAATACCCTCAATAAGTTCTTCAAGAAGCATGGTGTCGTGCACCGCAAAACTGGCGTCAATTGCCGCGTGCGGCACATTTTTAACATCACGAATAATATATGTGTCTAAGCTGGAGCCGCCATCAAACGGTTTAAGTACGAAGGGCTTCTTAATAAGTTTAGACTGCCAAAAATCGTGCTGGTTAACGACCGCGTCCTTGGCAAACGGAATACCGTGCGGCCGCAAAAACGTTTTGTACGCAACTTTGTCGAAACACAACCGCGAAGCGTCTTCGGCGGAACCGACATAGCGTACGTCCCATATATCCAGCAAGGCTTGCAAATCGCCATCTTCGCCGCCTATGCCGTGTAAAACCGGAAAAACCACCTCGGCGCGCATGATCTCATCTCGCTGGGCTTCAAAATTGTTAGCCGGGTCAACAATACTAACTTTATAACCTTTGGCCTTGAGGGCGTTTGCCACTGCCGCACCAGAACGTAGCGAAACTTCGCGTTCGCCCGAAACGCCACCAGCTAAAACGATAATCTTTTTCATAGTTACTAGTATACCTGTGGCGGTTACAAGCGCAAAACCAACTGTAATTTTATCATTTAGGTGATATAATTTTGTTATGCGTATGCAAAACCTTTCTTTGCAACTTCTCCTCGCCTTTAGGGCGTAATATTTTTCTTTGCTATAATTTATTAAAACACCACAACTTGTACTGGAAAGGACACCTTTAAGCCATGCAGCGCTATAACCCGAAAGCCATTGAACCGAAGTGGCAGAAGACCTGGGAAGAAACCAACATTTACCAGGCCGATGATGCTTCGGTGAAGCCTAAAAAGTACATTCTTGAATATTTTCCGTATCCGAGTGGCGCAGCGATGCACGTTGGCCATGTGCGCAACTACGCAATCGGTGATGCTATAAGCCGTTTTGCGCGCATGCGCGGCTACAATGTACTGCACCCGATGGGTTGGGACGCCTTTGGTTTGCCAGCTGAAAACTACGCTATTAAAACCGGCATTAGTCCGCGCCAGGCTATCGACCAAAATACCGGGCGTTTCAAGCAACAGCTGACGCAAATGGGCTTCGGCTACGATTGGTCGCGCGAAATCGACAGCACTGACCCCAATTATTACAAGTGGACGCAGTGGTTCTTTTTGCTGTTATACAAAAAAGGCTTGGCGTACCGGCAGGAAAGTTTACAGTGGTGGTGCCCGGTCGATAAAACCGTACTGGCTAACGAGCAGGTAGAGGCGGGGCATTGTTGGCGCTGCGGCTCCGAAGTAGAAAAGAAAGCGCTCAAACAGTGGTTCTTTAAAATTACCGCTTATGCCGACCGCTTAGAAAAAGACCTCGACGACGTTAATTGGACGGATTCAATTAAAAATATGCAGCGTAACTGGATCGGCCGCAGCAAAGGTGCTGAAATTGAATTCGCTATTGAGGACAGTGATAAAAAAGTGGCCGTGTTTACGACCCGGCCTGATACGCTTTTTGGCACAACTTTTTTGGTGCTGGCACCCGAACACCCAATGGTGCAGGAAATCGCTACACCCGAACAACGGCAGCAAGTAGAAAACTACCAGCAAAAAACCCGTAACAAATCAGATATTGAACGCCAAGAAACCAACCGCGAAAAAACCGGCGTGTTTACTGGCGCGTACGCTATAAACCCGATGAATGGCCAAAAGATGCCAGTATGGATAGCCGACTATGTATTGCTCGGCTACGGTACCGGCGCGATTATGGCCGTGCCGGCGCACGACGAGCGCGACAACGACTTTGCTCGCAAGTTCGATTTACCAATTAAGGCGGTTATCGCTCCTCTTGGCGTTCAGATTCCAAATATAGTAATTGAAGGCGTCGAAGAAGAAGCAGCAAGAGTTGCCGAAAAGGTTATCGAGAGAAAAAAGCAAATAGAAAGCGGAGAGCATGTTTATTCGTTTGAAGGTAGGTTGACTAACTCTGGTAAGTATAACGGTTTGCCATCGAGCGAAGCGCGCGAGCAAATTGTGGCTGACTTGACTGTGAGCGGGCAAGGTAAAGAACGCGTAAACTACAAAATGCGCGACTGGCTGATTAGCCGCCAACGCTATTGGGGCGCGCCTATCCCAATTATGTACTGCGATGCTTGCAAACAGCGTATTGAATCTGAAGCACAGGCTATTAATTTTTATCATCAGGGTATCTGGCAGCAGATAATAAGCGGTGCAAAAACGGTTGAGTCGCGGGCCGACAACCCAGAAGAACCCGACCGGCGATTTGCGGATATCCAGGCTGGGCAATATCTTATATTTGTTAACAAACGAACGTCTGAAACCCGCTATGCCAAGGTAGCCAAGGCGCATTACTTTACCAATTTGGCTGAATTATTTGAAGACAAAAATACCTTGAGCGCGATTTTCGGCGGCGCCCCGCCCGCAACGCTCGAAGCGCTCGAAACCTCGTACACCAACCTTGCTGATGGATACGCTGAAAAAATCCGTACCCACGGCCTTGTGTGCTGGGCATTTACGTTGGTTAACCCCGGCGAAGTACCAGTGCCCGAAAACCAGTTGCCGGTGGAATTGCCGAAAATGGATAGTTTTGAGCCAAGCGGCGACGGCCGCAGCCCATTGGCGCGTGACCCCAGGTTTGTACACACCACCTGCCCGGATTGTGGCGGTAAGGCTGAGCGCGAAACCGATACTATGGACGGCTTTGCTTGTTCCAGCTGGTACTTTTTGCGCTATGCCGACCCGCATAACCCGCAGGCGGCGTTCGACCCTGCAAAAGCTAAGTACTGGCTGCCGGTTGATGATTACATCGGCGGCGCCGAGCATGCCGTAATGCATCTGTTATATGCCCGTTTTTGGACAAAAGTCATGTTCGACGAGGGCTTAATTACTTTTCAAGAACCGTTCACGACTTTGCGTAACCAGGGCATGATTTTAGCGCCCGACGGCCAAAAAATGAGCAAAAGCAAAGGTAACACCATCCAGCCTGACGAACTTATCGACCAAGGCTATGGTGCCGACTCGATCCGGATAATGGAATTGTTTATCGGCCCCTGGAACCAAAGCGCCAACTGGAGCGTCGAGGGTATGGGCGGCAGCTTTAGGTTTTTGCAGCGCATATGGACGATAACACAGGAAGTAATTGAAAAAGCCGACCTTTCGGCCCAAACCGATATTGCCGACGCAACTGCCCTGAAACGTGCCATGCACCGTGCCATTAAAAAAGTTAGCAGTGATCTGGAAAACCTTAGCTTTAACACCGCAATTGCCACTTTAATGGAAACGGTAAACGAGCTGTATAAGCTGAAATTGCAGATTCCATATACCCAAGCGCCAGCTACCTGGAAATGGACGGCCGAAACATTCGCGCAGCTGCTTGCGCCGTTCGCACCGCATATTGCCGAAGAACTATGGCAGCAACTTGGTCGTAACGAATCGATTCATACCAGTACTTGGCCGGAACACGACGAGTCATTTTTAACCGAAAGCACCATGGCGATCGTCGTGCAAATTAACGGCAAAGTGCGTGCACAAATAAGCGTTGCAGCCGATGCGACCAAAGACCAAATTATTAAAGCTGCTCAAAATAACGAGAAGATAATTACTTCGCTCGATGGCCGTGAGGTCAAAAAGACCATTTATGTGCCAGGCAAACTTGTAAGCCTCGTGGCGTAAACTGCCATTTGGTCGGCGCGAGATTCTACGTGTTAATGAGCCCAATTGACTTGCCTCTACCCTACAACCTGTGAAGAATATATTAAAATTAATCTAGCACAATAGCACAACCCTATGGCCGAATCCCCAACCTTTACCAATGAAATGATCGATAGTGCCTGGCAAGAAGCTATGTATGCTAATAATGCTTTCGACCAGTATAAGCTTGCCGAGATGAGGCTCCAAAGAGTGCACGAAGTGGCGAGCTTTGCTATCGAGGGAATCGTCATTAAAGGTAAGGTATTCGCCACCCTCGAAAAAGAGCTAGCGGATGCTCGAGCCGAATATGGACGGTATCATCCTATCTTGCCACCGGCGCCGACACTAGATAGTTTGCACAGGAACAATGAGGAACAGGTAGATGGGCCGGCAATTGCGCATGTCACGTATGCAGAACAAAGCTTAACTGTTATTGAGCAAATTATTGGCCATGATAATCATCTAGTATGTGATAAGGACGAATTATATGCTTTCGCTGAATCAAGGGGGTATGACAAGGGCATAGCAACCCGTGCGTACTCTATATTAGTTCGCACAGGGAGAAGTATTAGGGTAAACGAACTTTCGGACTATAATCCGCCTAGTGATCCTGCTGCTAAAGATTTTGGCGGCCTCCGCACTATAGTCTACGGTGTTAGGCAAGAGCGAAAGTATGCTCTCGACAAACTTGGTATTCTTTATACTACATGTAAGTGGATAGACGCTAAGCCAGACATTAAGAATCTGGGCTTCACTGTCATTAGCTTTTTAGCGGATTACTGTAACCAAGCATTTCCTGAATTAGAAAAAGGAGCTCTTCCGGTTACGCACCCCCCTAAGCCCAAACGCGATACAGAGGCAAGGGCCGCGGCTGAATCCGCCAGATTGAGGGAGCTTGATCTCAAAGATTTACTTCTAGATAAAGTAAATCTCCACGGCGAAGGTGAAAAGTGGGTTGTTACAGATCATTCGCTTAAACGGCATGCCCTATCACTGGGGTATGCAGCAAACAGCGCCCCAAAATATGCTAGATTACTTCAGACTATAAAAGCACGTTTGGCACCTGAGACACATCCTAGTTCGCATGAACCGTATAATGTTAATGATTGGCTAGTTTATACTGGCAGGCATTTCACCGGAACTCCTTGGGGAATTCTGCCTGATGCGTTTAAAGACATAATTGGAGATTTCGAGGCTATTACAGAATCAGGAAAACATATCGAATATTATTCAGATCTTACAAGAGGCGTTTTGAAGCAATATCTTGAAGCGCTTGAAGTCGTGATGCGATAGAACAAATAGGCCAAGCTGCTTGAGATGTGGCGAGCGATAGGGTATAATAAGCCGTAACTATCAAAATATTCAGTTATCGTAAGGAGTGTTTACTGTTATGGGTAAGCCTAAAAAACGCACATCACCACGCCGCACCCGCGCACGCCGCAGCCGTCTCGTTGTAGTATTAGCACGTGCCGTTAACGCACATTCACCAGTAAAGGCGTTTACAACCCGCCGTGAATCAGCTAAAAAAGTCGCCGATACAGCTGCTAAACCTGCCCAAAAAGCACCAAAGGCGCCTGCAAAAAAGGCAGCTACCGCCAAAACTGCTGTTAAAAAAGCCGCCTAACTTGCAGCATTTCGCGCTATACTAAAATTAAAAGCGGGAGGCTCCATTTATGGCATCGAATCGTCACCTTGGTCGCATTATTGCCCTGCAAACACTGTACGAGCAAGATTTTCGCCGCAGTTCGCACGACACTGACTTCGATTTACAAGCGGTGCTTGAGCGCAATATTGCCCGCTATGAGGCAACTGTCGATGACACCGACTTTATTAAGCAATTAGTAGAAGGCGTCGCGGGCAGCGAAAAAGAACTCGACGCAATCTTGCAACCACTTGCGCCGGAGTGGCCGATTGGTGAAATTGCGCGTATGGACCGTGTCATCTTGCGTATTGGTGCATACGAGCTTACGAGCGACCATGGCGTACCGCCTAAAGTTGTTATTAACGAGGCCGTTGAACTCGCTAAAGCGTTCGGAAGCGAGAACTCATCGAAGTTCATCAACGGCGTGCTTGGCACACTACTCCGCAAACAAAACGGTGAAACGGTGATGCCAGTTACGATTGGCTCGGACGACTCACAGAGCGCCATCGATGACACGACCGCGTCAATTACCGATGTTAATGATGCCGCAGTCGCCGATGCGGACAATAACGACGTGGACGAGGCAGACGACACCGCAATAAGTGGCGCGTCAAATGGCACCGACGCCGATCCCCAACAGCCTTCCGAAGAAAGCAAGGACACCCTATGAAGAGGCCAAAGCCGCTTCAAGGAATAAAGCGGTTCGTAGGCAACCGCCGCCCGTCCATCGAGGAAGTGGTCCGCGAGACAACTTCTGGCGGTATTATTTTTCGTCGCAACTTGAAAAAGCAACTCGAAATTTTGCTTATCCAGGACGCCAAAAACCGTTGGACTATTCCTAAAGGACATGTTGAAGAAGGTGAAGAACCAAAAGACACTGCCAAGCGTGAAATCCAGGAAGAAACCGGTTTGCAAGAAATGAAAGTCATGAATTGGCTTGGCAAGGTAAACTTTAGGTATCGCCGCGGGCACACATTGGTGCTAATGACAATGCATATTTACTTGGTGCAGGGGTTGGGCGACACCGATAAGCTAAAGGGCGAAGACTGGCTGAGCGACATCAAATGGCTGCCCGCGCAAGAGGCGATGGACAAAATTGCCTACGATGACATCGGCAAACTCATCCTGCTTGGTATGAGAAAGATTCGTGAAGCAAAACTATAAAAGAGGAACATATGCAAGATCCTAGCGCATACCAAGCGTTTGCTAAAGAAAAACTCGGAATCACCTACGACAAACCTGAGTTGCTCGTGACCGCTTTTACGCACCGCTCGTACGTTAACGAACACAAAAAAACCGTGAAAGAGCACAACGAACGTTTAGAATTTTTGGGTGATGCCGTACTGGAGCTAGTAGTAACCGAATATTTGTACAATCATTTTAGCGACCCTGAGGGAATTTTGACCAACTGGCGCAGCGCGTTGGTACGTACTGAAAGCATCGGTGCAGCTGCCGCTCGTTTTGGTTTCGAGCCGATGTTGCGTTTGAGCCGTGGCGAAAAGCACGGCACTGCTCGCGCCCGTGTGCAAATTTTGGCTAACAGTTTCGAAGCAGTAGTGGGTTCAATCTACATTGATAAGGGCTATGAAGCCGCTAAAGCGTTTATCACAAAAAGTATTTTGGCCACTTTTAAAGAAATTCTCGAGAGTGGATCGTGGATGGACCCTAAGTCACATTTACAAGAAGTTGCCCAAAGCCAAGAGGGCGCCACGCCGCTCTACAAAGTCTTAGAAGAGACTGGCCCTGACCATGATAAGATGTTTGTTATTGGCGTATTTGTTAGCGGCCAACTGAAAGGCAAGGGTTCTGGCCCAAGCAAGCAGGCCGGCCAACAAAAGGCCGCTGAAGCCGCTCTGCATAGCTACGAAAAGAAGCAGCCCGCTTCGTCGTAACGGTGTGTTCGGCGACTCATCCTTATTTATGCTGGAAACGTCTTGACATCAGAGGCGGTTATCTGTAAAATAAGGCAAGATCACGTATAATCTATAATGAGAAACGAAAGAGAGTTTTATAAGATATGTTAGCTATTCGCATGCAACGCACTGGTCGCAAAGGTCACGCTATGTTCCGTTTGGTTGTCCAGGAATCACGGCGTACTCCTACCAGCGGCAAAGTTGTTGTTACTCTGGGTAGCTACGACCCGCACGCAAAAGTTGCCGCTATCGACAAAGAAAAAGCAGCTTTTTACTTGAGTAATGGTGCGCAGCCATCAGACCGCGCTGCTCGTTTACTCCAATCTGAAGGCGTAAAATTGCCGTCTTGGGTTACGATTTCTGAAAGCAAAAAGCGTGTCATCCGCAACGCAGATAAATTGCGCAAAAATCAACCAAAAACAGAGGTAGAAGCGACAGCTGAAGCCGCTGAAACTCCTGCTGAAGCGTAAGCTTTTGCACACATAAATCCAAACAAACTCGAAAAAAGCCTTTCGGGTCGTTTACCTGATTGCTATAATATATAACTACCAGATAAACGGAGGAGTCCACTTGATGAGTAGCATCGACCAGCAGTTTGTAGAATTCATCGTCAAATCCTTGGTGAGTAACCCAGATAAGGTGTATGTCGAGAGGCGTATCGACGAAAAAGGTGTGCTATTAGAGCTGACCGTTGACCCGGAAGATCTTGGCAGGGTTATTGGTAAGCGAGGCGCTACCGCACAAAGCCTGCGCACCTTGCTGCGTGCTTTGGGCACCAAAAACGATGCCCGCTATAACCTAAAGATTGTCGATAACGGTGCACCAGCAACAAGCAGCGCATCTAGTAGCCCATCGGATGACGTGTCAGATGCGACACTCGATGACGATGAATATGAAACCCACACCAGCGCTGAAAGTGAAGATACCCACAGCAGCGTTGTAAGTAAAACTCGAAAAGAACTTGAAGAACTTGACGATCTCGATGTATAGTTAAGGAAGTCGAAGAAAAACGACGATCTTTCAAACAAAAATCAGGTAAGCTCATGCGAGCCACTTTGCCTATAAAAAGGCGATCTGGGAGCTTTATGTGCCAAAAAGAACCTCTGAAAAGGGGTTCTTTTTGTGTTTCAAGGCGGCCGGCTGTATAATTTAACAGATGAGTGATACCGAAACTTTGCTAAGTTTTGCCATTGAAATGGCAGAAGAAGCTGGTAAAATTATGCGCCATTATTTTACACTTTCTGATAAGGGCGTAGAAATTAAGGCCGACCATTCGCCAGTGAGCATTGCCGATAAAAAGATCAACCGATTGCTAATTGAGCGTGTGCAGCAGGTTTTTCCGGCGCATGGCGTGCAAGGCGAGGAAGAATCTTATAACCAGTCAAACAATGAGCTGTGGGTATGCGACCCTATTGATGGCACGGTGGGCTTTATTTGGGGAGTGCCAACCGCGATGTTCTCATTGGCCTACGTGGTCAACGGCCAGCCACATGTGGCGGTCATATACGAGCCACAACTTAATAAAATGTATACTGCTATCAAGGGTAATGGCACTTTTTTAAATGGCGAAAGGTTGTGCGTGTCACAACATACTTCGCTTTACAAGGCGAACGTTGGCATGACGTCGTCAGTGGGGCGGCTTCTTGAGCGTGAGGCGTTTTGTAAGGCGCTTTTGGCGGCCGGGACCCGCCTCAGCACTCTGCCGGGCAATGTGCTTAATGGGTCACTGGTGGCGCGCGGCCGTTTGGATGGCTATATTTTTCCGGGCCGTGGTGCGCATGATATTGCTGCTGAAAAATTGATTATTGAGGAAGCGGGCGGCAAAGTCACAAGTCTTGATGGAGTTGAGCAGCGTTACGACGATGAAATTCGTGGTGCCGTTATATCGAACGGCCATATTCATCAGGCTCTTGTGGAGCATTTGCAACAATTTGGGGTAGAAAATTATTTGGGGTATTCAAAATGAAAATTCAAGTTATCACATTGTTTCCAGAAATGTTTGAAGGTGTGCTGAACACCAGCATGATGTGGAAAGCACAAAATGCTGGTGTAGTCGAGTTTTCATTTATAAATTTGCGTGATTATGGGCTTGGCTCGCGCAAGCAGGTGGATGACACACCTTATGGTGGTGGCGACGGAATGCTGCTAAAGCCGGAGCCTCTCACGGCGGCGATTGAATTCGCCAAAAGCCAAGACTCCGACGCGTTGGTGTGCTTGCCGACACCGCGTGGCACGCTGTATAAGCAATCTGATGCTAAAAAACTAGCGCTTCAGGCACAAAACTCAGACCAAGGGCTCATAATTATTTGCCCGCGCTACGAAGGCTACGATGAGCGCATTACAGGGATGGTTGACCGCCAATTTTGTATCGGCAATTATGTACTCACTGGTGGCGAGCTGCCGGCAATGATTTTGATTGATAGCGTCGTGCGGTTGTTGCCTGGCGTTTTGGGTGGTGAATCTAGCGCCGAAATTGAATCGTTCCAGCAGGATGATGAAAATATTGAGTTTCCGCAGTATACGCGCCCCGAGGAATTCCGCGGTATGCGAGTGCCTAATGTATTGCTCAGCGGCCACCACGCCGAAATCGCCAAATGGCGCGTTAAACAATCGCATAAACCTTGATAGTGGCTTCTCGCGTGTTTGGTAGGGCTGCTTTGTTGTTCCTGCCGAAGCTTTTTTCGTAAAAGACCACCCACAATAGGAGTTCGGGGCATGGCTGTAAACATCGCGAGCAATCGGTATAATCTTTGGTATACTAAAGCAGTAAGAGGAGGGACATCTCATGAAGTTATCGTTTATCAAGCCGGTGTATGCGCATTGCGACTTGCCATGCGGCGTGTATGACCCGGCGCAAGCCCGGATTGAAGCCGAAAGCGTGCTGGCGATTATGAAAAAATATGATGGCTTGGATGAAGCTGGTAAAATGCGTGCTCTGCTTATTAAAGAAGAACGTGCCGAGCTGGTGAAACACCATTTATGGGTGCTTTGGACTGATTATTTTAAGCCTGAGCACCTCGAGAAATATCCAAATTTGCACGATTTATTCTGGCAAGCTACTAAACAGGCCGGCGAGTGCAAACACCATCTTGAGCCTAACCAAGGCGAGAAATTGCTTGAGCAGATTGATGAAATTGCCAAGATTTTTTGGGAAACAAAGAAGGCTTAGAGGTTTGCAGCTAAGGCGTGTGGTGGGCGACAGCATGTCG
>DATIJG010000021.1:0-34819 GCA_035478775.1 Saccharimonadales bacterium (SeqCode)
ATGGGATGGTGAAATGTCACCACGTTTGCAACTTACTGCCGTACCTTATGCTTTTCGGGCGGGGATGTTAGCAACAAATACGGGTACCTTCGCAAGTACGCTAAACTTTGTGCAGCCGACCGGAGGTAATCAGATATTTAACATTCCCGACCAGGGCGCCGCAGGGACATACTCTTTACTTACTACGACGGCGGCCAACGCAGGCTATATACAATTACAAGGTTCAACTCCTGGCACGGCACAGACGGGTAACTTCAATATAACGGGGACAGGGATAGCGGGTGCATTACAGGCACCGAGTATTGACGCAATAAGTTCTGGAGGCACATTAGCACTTGGCGGGACAAACAGTGGCACTGGCGCGGTCAATATAGCCTCGGGTGCTACTACAGGCACTGTTACTATTGGCGGTTCCACTCAAACTGGATCTATACAAATTGGGGTAGGCACGGGCGTTCAAACCTTAAACCTCGGCACTGGCGGCACTGGCGCTAAAACAATAACAATTGGTTCGACCGCTAGTTCAAGCAGCACGGCCATTCAATGCGGCACGGGTAGCTGTACCATTGGAGCTAACGCAGTTGCACACACAACTACAGTGGGTTCTGTAACCGGTGCTGCCGTTACAAATATTCAGGGCGGCACTGGCTCAACAGCAATTAACCTCACCGCCGGTACTAACGGTACAATAAACGCTACAGCTTCAGGTAGTGGCAAGATCAAACTCATGAGCGACCAGAGTATCATCGCGCAAAGTACAACCAACAATAACATTGCCTTCCAGGTACAAAACAGCAGTGGTGGCTACATTTTAAATGTCGACACACAAAACACCGTTATTGGCCTGGCCTTACTGAACACTGGCATATACAGTAGCACTGGCGGCTACTTAGATACATACTACGCTGGGGCCGGCATTGCCATAGGTAATACAAATGCCGGCTCAGTTGTTATTGGTAATACTAGCACTGGCACCACCGTAAACGTGCAAGGTGGCGCAGGTGCATCGGCTATCTCGTTAGCCCCAGCAACTAATGGTAGTATTACCGAAACAACGACTGGCACGGGAACGATCACCCTTAGTACTGCTAACAGCGTAATAGCTAAAAGTACTACTGACTCAACAAGTGCATTTCAGATACAAAACGCATCCGGCGCGACGCTCCTCAATTACAGCACCAGCGATGGTGCGCTTACTACATATGGCGATAGTCTCACCGTAAACGGCGTCGCTAATCCGGCGGCACCATCACTAACGAGTGTTGGCACTGGCGGATCACTCGCCGCCAATACCTATTTTTATAGGATTGACGCGGTCGGTACGGATGGTAGTAGTACAACTGCAGGGATCCCCTCTAGCCCTGGATCTGTAACAACAACAGGAACCACAAGTAAAAACACGCTCACATGGACCGCGGTACCATATGCAACTAACTACGATATCTACCGTTCAATTGACGGAGGCAATAACTGGTTCTCAAATCGGGTTAGCAGCGCCACTACGTCCATTGTCGACGACGGAACCACATACACATGGACAACCAGCGATTCTTTCTCCAATCTCAGTAATGCAGGCGGCATAAACTTGCAAAGAGGAACAGGGGTTACGTTTGACGCAGGCTCGGGTGGAACATATCGGATGCAGATATTTGATAATGTTAACGGTGGTGAGACCCTTACGATGGGTAACTACAACTCCGGTGGAGCTATAGACATACAAGCTCAGAACTTTTATGTAACTGATACAAATACTTTTACACATGATTTTAGTATGTCGGGTAGTACCGGCTCTGCGACCTTTACAAACAATACAAACTCAAGTACGGCATTTACAATCCAAAGCTCAGGTGCAGTAAACTACTTTACCGCTGACACGACTCACGAACGTATAATCATTGGCCCTTCAGGGGGTGACGCCACAGGGGCTCTGCTGATTTTGGGAAATAAAACAGGCAGTTCTGCTGATCCGACTGAAGTCGATGGTGCAATGTACTATAATGCAACGTCACGGACGTTCAGGTGTGGATTAAACAGCGTTTGGAGAAGCTGCATCGGGGGACTTGTTAACTCAAGTAAAAGTGCAAGCACCGCCATCGCAGCTACTGTCACCAAGACAAACTTCACTGGCGGTACCAATAATTCGTATACAACGCTCGCGAATGACTGTCAGCCAGGTGTGGTCTATAACGTTACGGCTCAGGGTGTTTATAGTAATTCGACAACTGCTTCAACGCTCACATTCGCACTAACAGTAGATGGCACTGCCACGAACTTAGTAGCTAGTGGCGCCATCCCTACCACAGCCAGCGCCTCCAACGCCGGATGGCAAGTGACCGCGCAATTGATATGTGATACCACGGGCACATCTGGAACGGTAGAGGTCCAAGGTGTCGCCGTGGTAAGCTCAAACACCGCAGGCGCAGGGACCAGCGCTGCCACGGGGGTGATGGCCAACTCTGCGACGCAGACTCTCAACACTACCACCACACATTCGCTTGCGCTGGCCGTAACCTGGGGCGCTAGCACCTCTGGGAACACCATAGCTATGCGGCAGTTTATTGTACAACGGCTTGGCCCATAGACAGATGCATTTAATGACTAGTCGCTAAACTCTCGAGCAATACCGTAAGCTGGTTTAGGTCTACGCTTGCTTTGGTGTTTACTATGACCCATGTCCGGCTCGTTGCAAGGCTGCCAATACTTGTATAGCCATTATCAATATGCCCCACTGCAATGGTACCCGCTTCAGTGACGATCAGTTTCTTGTCTGAAAAGTTATTGTAATATCCTCCGAAGTCAAATGTTCCAGGCCGTATCTCTTGGCTCATATATATATTTTGGTTTTTAGGGCCGTTTATTGTTAAAACGACGACTCCATCCTGCGGCTTACCTACTGTTTTCGTATCTAGGTGGTAACCGGCTGGTAATCGAGTAGGGTAATACAGCGGGAAATCGATAGATGCCAGCAGTTGTGCATTAAAGGGATTGACAGTAGTAGAAGCCCGATTATATAAAAACCAGGAGACACCAATACATGCTAACATTAAGGCCGCAACACTAATAACGAATAGCCGTCTTTTAAAAAACTCGCGCCTCTTTGTCCACCTAACCATAAGCTTCAATTTACAACAATAGCTTGGGTTGGGCAAGGAAATTCTGGCAAGAAGTCCCCACAAGTATGACTCAGACTTAAAAAACCTATTACAGCTTATGCATTACCGCCACCGGTTAATAAGGGCACTTTGTGCACAGTGCACAAAGTACAGAGATAGTTCCTACCAATATAAAAAATAATTGCCACAACCCTAAAGGATTGTGGACTTAATATGGGCATCTGGTCGGGGTGACAGGACTTGAACCTGCGACCTCACGGCCCCCAGCCGTACGCGCTAGCCAACTGCGCCACACCCCGATATGATTGTAAGACTAGGTAAGCCTAAATGATGTACCTGGGAAAAGCCAGGTGGGCACCCGCATATATTAACCACGGTTAATATAGTATTTGGGTTCCCGTTTTAAGATTAACAGATAATCATTTCGTGACTTTTATAACCCAGCCTTACGAACTGTAATTATACCAGTTGCGTCCTATATGCTCAATAAAAAGGTGTACAAACTGTTGACTACATTGCCGATAGTCGTACTGAGAAATGGAAATACTACGAACATAAAAACGAGAATTACGAATACGCCACCAGACTCCATACGCTCCATAACTTCCCTTACCGAATCGGGTGCCAGTGCATATAACAAACGCGATCCATCGAGCGGGGGAAATGGAATCATGTTGAACACGAAGAAACTTAAGTTGACCAAAATAAAAATACTCATTACGTTAAAAGTTTCGGTACCGATGGCAATACCAGCAAACTTTGTAAACAGTGCAGCCATAACAGCAAGCAGAAAGTTAGAGAACGGCCCCGCCAAACCAACTATTGCCACGCCAAACTCGTTATATCGCACATTATTAGGGTTGAACGGCACAGGCCGCGCAATAAAAAATGGCGGCAAATGCAAAATGACGAGCACAACCGGCAATAGCACTGATGTTATAAAATCAATATGCTTTACTGGGTTAAGTGTGAGACGGCCCTCGTCATAAGCTGTGCGGTCGCCCAAAGCATGTGATGCGTACGCATGCATCGCTTCATGAACTGTAAGCGCTGCAATTAAAGATACGATAAAAGTTATGATTTCTGTAGCATTCAAACCGGAGAACATACACCAAGTATATCAAGTAATGTTGACGTAACAAGTAAAAACCGCTAAAATATATCTTTGAACAGAAGGATTTATAAATATGCGTGTATGCGACATTACCGGCAAGGGCAAGCAATTCGGCAACAACGTTAGCTTCTCTCAACGCCACACCAAGAAAGTTTGGAATGCTAACCTCCAATCAAAGACTATTATCGTTGACGGCAAAAAGGTTAAGCTTAAGATTAGCACAAGTGCGCTCCGTACTTTGAAGAAAAAAGGCCTTATTGCTTCTGCCAAGAAGAAAGATCTTGCGCAGAAAGACCTTACAATTGCCGCCTAGCTCGAATATTACTTAGGAGTAAGATACCTGAAGAAAGTAAAGTGCTTTCCTCAGGTATTTTTATTAAATTGCTTTACGATTCTAGTACAACCAACTGAGTAGTATCATCGAGCTCTGCAAGTTTAACCTTGAGCTTCGAAACTGTTTCTTTGGGCTCCATGGCAAGCCCCTTAAGTGCATCGGCCAAGCTCTGTTGCGGAACCGGGTAGTTCAAGCCTTTAGTATCGTAATGTGTCGGGATAACAAGTTTCGGTTCTACTTTCTTTATAAGCTTGAGTGCCCCAACCGAGTCAAGTGTATAACCATTGCCGCCAACAGGAACGATCATGATATCAATCATACCAATCTGCTCAAGCTGCTTATCTGACAAATCAGGGTAAATATGGCCCATAACCGCTATCTTCACATCATCGATAATAAGTTTATATACTGTCGCGTTTTTTTGGCTCTGCTCATCAATATGAGCGCGCGCGGCGATTCCATATACTGAAACGCCCGACGCTTCATATTCACCCGGGGTATCAATAACGATTTTTGCGCCAGTAGCAGAAGCGCCATGTGCAGCCGTGAAAAGCTGTATATCTCCAGCCTTAGCAACTGGCTTACCACCTAATTCATTCATATTATCATCTACTACAACTCTCGCATGTTTCGTCGTAAACGTCACACAATTAGCACCGTAAAGTTGAATATCCATTTCTTTCTCCTTCTAGTCAATCTACAAAATACTGTTTTTATCAATCAAAATCTGTTTTTTTGATTCGAGCACAGTGGTGATAAAACGGTCGTTAATCTGGCGGCGGTATTGGAATTCTGTCGTCGGCATTGAAGTAAAGCGTATGTCCTTGCCTTCACGTGCTTCCAGGTCAGACACGAACTTTTGCAAAGCGTTTTGGTTAATATCACCGACGATAAGCAAGTCGATGCCGCTTGACTCATCACGAGTAAATTGACCCACAAAAATGGCCAAGTCGATATTGCCGACAAGCTTTATTTTTTCTTGCTCGTTTGTTGCAGGTACATGAGCCTTTGTAGTGTTATCAGCAGTCCTAGTAGGAACCTTTGAGGCACTACCAAATATGGATTTTAGCGGTTGGTAGTGCTCAAATCCCTGGTTCACTTCGTAGTACAACTTATTATTCGTCGTATCGGAAACAATAATGCCCACATTTAATAGGTTTGCTAATTCTCTGCGCACAGAGTTAATCTGCTCATCAATTTTACGAGTTATCTCACGAACATAAAACGAACGGTTAGGATTACTATAGAAGAGTTGTAACAACTTAACCCTCGTTTTTGATCCAAACAATTGCTCAATCATATGTACATTGTAGCAGACTTGGCACAAGCTGTAGCTATTATTTGTTCAGAAAGGTTGTAACTAAATCTACAGCTTCATCCTGTTTGCCTACCCAGTGAATACTTTTATTGCGCTTAAACCAGGTGCGCTGCCGCTTAGCAAGCTGCATATCATTCTGAACAAATTTTTCTTTGGCTTCTGCCATAAGAATTTCGCCACCTATATACTGTCTAAAAGCACGGTACCCAGTAGCCTGCAATCCAGGGGCATCCCAGCCATATTTTTCTGAAACTATTTTAATTTCATCAATTAACCCGGCACTAACCATAGCATTGACTCGTTGTGCCAATTTGCTTTTTAACCGCTCTTGACCAACAGACAAGCCAATCACAAGTGTATTCGCCCGCAACTTTTTGGGCTGCGACACGACACCGCCAGTTTCAATAACCCTGATAAGGTGGCGTGGATTTTTGCTATTTTCGGGGAGCACAAGCCTCTTGGCTTTTATCATTGCTTGTAATTCTTCAACGTTTAACTCTTGCAGAGCTTTACGGCGATCCTGGTCTGGCAATGCGCCAAATGTAAAGTCGTACAATATAGCATCAATATACAAACCCGTACCGCCAACCATTATTGGCAACTTTCCGGCCTGTGAAATCTCAGTAATTGCCGCAACAGCTTGGCGTTTAAAGTCTGCCGCCGAAAAAGCCTTATCGGGTGTAATCACGTCTAGCAAATGGTGGCGTATCCCATCCTGTTCAGCCATTGTCGGTTTGGCTGTCCCTATACTTAATTCCTTATATATAGTTCTTGAATCCGCAGCAATAACTTCACCATTAAATTTTTTAGCAAGTTGGATAGCAAGTGCTGTCTTGCCTGACGCTGTCTGGCCTACAATTGCAATTAAAGGAGGCGTGTTTGGTGCGGATCCCATAATAATTCTTCTACCTTCACTTTATAGTCATTATCAACTTCAATGCCATCAGCCATAAGTGCATTTTTATGGCCGTCGATTCCACTTGGCCAACCGCGGGCAAGACCCCCCTGTTTATTGACTACGCGCTGCCAAGGTAAGTCCGCCGGGCCACGGTTAGCTATCTGCCCAACCTCCCAAGCCGCCCATGCCGCACCGCATAATGCAGCAATCTGTCCGTATGTCATCACCTTACCTTTAGGAATTTGCGCTACAATATCATACACGCGCTGAGTAAAACCTGCATCAACACTGCTCATAAAAATACCCTCCAATTTTTGTGATGACTACTTGTATCGAATGCACCCGAGCTTCATTCGATAAATTGATAAAACCCGGCATACTCACCACTAAAACGTCATTAGTAATAATTGGTTTCTCCATTTTTATAAAGAAGTCTTTGACACTCTCGATTTCGCCTCATGTTGGACCGTTTTTAAGAACTCGTCAACAGTGTGCGACTGCGCCTGTTCACTTACAACCATATCTTTTCGAATACGCGGTACAACCTCGCCAGTTTCGATTTCTTTTTGGCCAATTACCAAAGTATACGGTACCTTCCATAGCTCGGCACTACGAATCTTTTTACCAACAGATTCATTATTATGGTCGGCGGCAACACGCAGGCCAAGCTGTTTGCCACGGCCCACAATACTGTCTACAAAATCAATGGTTGTCTGCTCTTGGTTCACACTCAGAACGCGTATCTGTTCTGGAGCGTTCCAAACTGGGAATCTCCCGGCAGTATGCTCAATGTAAATGCTCAAAAACCGCTCTAGCGAACCCATTACCGCGCAATGGACCATAACGATACGCTCATCGGCTCCGTCTTCGTTAGTGCAAGTAAGGTCAAATCCCTCAGGCTGACCAAAGTCCATTTGCACTGTTGCAACCTGATGCTCGCGGCCCAACGCATCGAGCCCTAAAAAATCGAGTTTCGGACCGTAAAAGGCGGCGTCGCCCACGGCTTCAGTAAAATCATCTCCAACTCGTCCATGGGCAATATCGCGCAGCCCATTTTCCACTTCAGCCCACTGCTCTTCAGTACCAGCATAGGCGTTTTGATTTTTAGGGTCATGTAAACTTAAACGAAGCTTAAGTTTGATACCAATAGTTGAATAAAACTGCTCGATTATATCCCATAAACGCAAAGCTTCTGTTTTTGCTTGTGGCAGGCGGCAAAATATATGAGCATCATCTTGGGTAATACTTAACACGCGGCTCAAGCCGCCGAGCTCGCCGCTCTGCTCATCACGGTACACCATCGTAGTGTCACGGTAACGAATAGGTAATTCGCGATAACTACGAGGGCGGCTGTCGTAAATTTGGGCGTGATGCGGACAATTCATCGGCTTCATGGCATACTCATGCCCTTCACGCGTCTTAATTTTGAAAAGTTCATTTTTAAACTTAGCCCAATGCCCACTTTTTTCGTACAGATCTCTCTTTGTAATATGTGGGATAGTCACCTGCTCAAAACCCATTTCATCACGCAGCTCTTGCACGAACCTATCGAGTTGGGTACGCAAAGTAGTTCCTCGAGGTGTCCACAGTGGCAAACCAGGGCCAACCAAGTCAGAAAAGATAAATAAGTCGAGGTCTTGTCCCAGCTTACGATGGTCGCGCTTTTTAGCCTCCTCAAGCATAGCCAAGTATTGGCGAAGTTCTTTTTCAGTCGCAAATGCCACACCATACAAGCGCTGCATTTGGGGATTTGTTTCCTTGCCTCGCCAATACGCACCTGATAGGCGTTGCAGTTTGAATGCGCCCACTTTGCCTGTCGACTCTACGTGCGGGCCGCGGCAAAGGTCAGTAAAGTCGCCATTCTTATAAAAACTTGCCTCACTTACTTTGACACCATTAGACGGCATGCCAAATTCTTCAGAGTCGAGCTCCTTTGCAACCGTTGTACCAGCACGTTTTAGGTCATTTAAAAGTTCCTCTTTATACGGCTGGTGCGCCTCTTGTGCCCAGGTAATAGCCTGGTCTATTGGTAACACGAACCGCTCAAATGGTATATCGCTGGCGATAATCCGTTTCATTTCTGCCTCAATTTTGTCGAAGTCGTCTTCGGAGAGCTTTTGGTCGCCTATATCGAGATCATAATAGAAGCCATTTTCTACTACCGGGCCAACACCCAATTTAACGTTCGGCCAAATATGTTGGATGGCATTCGCCATAATGTGCGCTAAACTGTGCCGCATTGCGTACATCTGACCATTTTCGCTATTCATAGTACTCCTTACAGTAGCTAAAGTTCTTGTTTAAAATAAAAAACGCAAGTTGATAATTGAATATTCTCGCATGATATTCAATTATTTCCTTGCGTCTCGGACCCAAATATAATGGGCGGTTCCACCGGACTTCTATGGTAACTTCACTATTTTGGATTATTACCTAGCACTTATTGCAGTACGTTACGCACGTTCTGCCTCCCACGGAGCTCAGCGATTGGTGAGGTCGCCTCGCAGCTCAATGTTTATGATCAATATCGAACTTACGTTCTTAATCATTATAACACATCGCAAAACTTCATCTCCATGTATTACTATAGCAATGGTAGTACAATAACGCTAGTACTTTTGTGTTGTCATTTTTATGTCGTTATGTGGGGATAACTAAGCTAGCCTTTTGTTACTAGCTTTTCATATATAGTATATTCTCTTTATTTGCTTAAACGGTGCTCGTATTACACATATACCACAAAAGATATAAAAATGGATCTACTATTAGTAGATCCATTTTTGGTGGGCTCTAGAGGATTCGAACCTCTGACCTCTTCCACGTCAAGGAAGCGCTCTAGCCAACTGAGCTAAGAACCCACGTGCAATCTATTAAAATATAGCGTACTTCCCTGTTATTAGCAAGCTTTTCAAGTTCGCAGCAGCATATTAGGGCTTTTAGATTATTGACCTTACACCTATGATGTGTTACTATGTCCAGGTTAAGAGATTTATTGGTGAGTACCAAAAAAGCGACAACGCTTGATGATTTCAAGTTATTTTATGAAGAGCTTACATTCTCTTCGCCGATTCCAAATCGTATCCGACGTCTTCGCACAAGCGCTGCGAAATAGCAAAAAACAAGCCACTCCGTTGCATCAAACAGGGGTGGTTTTTTATTTTATCAGCTTATCCCCAAATTTTATCAGCTTATCCACTGGTATTATCTTAAGCGTTATGACAATATATAGACATGGTATGCATTTATTGTGGAAATAGAAAAACCCAGGTAACTAACTCACGACTTCAGAAGCGGGTAAACACCATTTGGCGACGTCGGAGCTGCTCAAAATGTTTGGCAATCTTCACGACTATTGAGCAGCCCGACTTAAGCACAACAATTGCTGTACGCATTAGCTCTAAAACGCTTTTGCCGTTGCAACGTGACAAGCTATTGGTTAGTATCTATGATAGTTGTAAACATCGCGCTACTGCCTATGAGGACGCGACAGAGTTAACTAAGACGTGTATTGCCGACATTATTCAATCAGCAGTTAGTGGCGTCGTAGACAGAAACGCAATCGTAGCCATTACTGGCTCGGTTCTTGACCGGTTTGATAAAGTCGCCGCGACTATGTACCGTGCGTATCATCCGTTAAAAGCGATTACATAATAATTTGCGATGTCGGAGTCGGAAGATGCCAGTTTTTTACTCTTTGATTCACGCGTAAAGTTATTTTTTAGTCACTCGTTGACCGTTTTGGATACTAACGACTGCCTTTTCAGTAACATCAAACTTGTCAAGGTAGCGGCCAAATAGTAGCCGAGTTTGCGAATTAAGTGCAGCAAACGAGTTATACACAAAAGTTGTAAACGGCAGATATCCCCATTGCACCACCATAAGCACACTGCGATGACGTTTATAGCGCGCAGGGCGTGGCGGCAAAGTTTTAAGACAAATGAACACCATAGCAAACCCGCCGACAATAGCAACAGACTGTACGCGGCTGGCAATAAGCGGTAGTTCATTGGCGGCAAAACTTTGTGGATGCACAAATGCTGGCAAGAAACCTGCGCATAAACTTAAAATTGGCGCTACCGCCCACGTCACATGCCCCTCAATAAGGCGAAAAGTTTTGGCTACAAGGCTATGCTTTGGAATATTGTTTTTACGGAAGAAGCCCATATGAATAACGTATGCGATGTCGGAGGCCCCGTACGTCCAGCGGCGAAGTTGTATAAACTGCGCCTTGAGTGTCTTTACATAACTTTCATTAAGCACTGCATCTTGATAGATTGGCACGTACACAGGATATACCCGATAGTCGCCATCAAAACAAAAATATGAACGCCAAAATTGATGACCATCTTCTACAACGGTACGCACGCTCCAATAATTGGTACGCATGAGCGACTCCATACTTTGTGCATGAGCCGAAAAGTTACGCAAATTGTGAAACCTAAGCGAATTTGTAATATGAAAAAATGAGTTGCCGGCGGCCATAACACGCGCGGGTGCTGGCGCATCCCAAATATTATTATTATAAATAGCCGTAGGCTGAAACGAAGCGCGCATTGGGTCCTCACACGAGCAATAGATATAGGTTAAAGCGTTCAGGTAGTTTTTATCAGGGCGATTGTCGGCATCAAGCGTCGTCACCAAAGCACGTAACGGTGCAATATTGTGCGCAACCATGTATTTTTCAAATTGGCGTGCAGCATATGTAATGTTGCCACCTTTGCCGATGAGTTCGTTAGGAATGTTGGCGGGATGCTTAAATGCCATTGCATCATAAAAATTATCTTTATATTCATCGATAAGCTCGTGCGCCAGCTTTTCTGAGATATCGCCAGCACGACCTTCATGGGTAATAACAAGTATCACCTTTTTCATGTCATATTCCGAGTTCAGTACAGCACGGATAGTAGGTTCCAAAACCTCGCGGCTTTCTTTATATACAGCGATAATCACTACGTGTAGTACTTCGTCCGGCAAAATAATCCGCTGTTTTTTACTTAAGCGCATCAGGTTGTTATAGTGCCATTTTGGACGCTTTGCTTGCGCATCAGCAACCTCGCCTGCCTGCAATTCGGCAACAAGCTGCGTCCAGTTTAGCTTTAACTGGGCGCGTAAATTGCGGTAGCCATCGAGCACCCTGATAGAAGTTGCAATACCGCGTGTAATATACACAAGCAAGTAAATAATAACAAAAATGGCGGCGGCAGTTACGTTGATAATGCTTAGTATAACTGGCAGTGCTAACATTGAATAACTCAGCAGCGCGGGCAGCATTTCAAAAAAACGATAGTGCCCTTTACGATTTTTAACTAGTGGTATTTCAAGATCTGTCATCTAACGAAGAACTAGAAGCGCGTTACTTACGATAATGGCAAATGTTAAAACAAGCAACCCTAGTGAAAGGGCGACGAGCGAGAGTTCCCGTTTAATATGGAACATGCGTATACTCAGCAAAATATTTACAGCAGCCACCACTGGCGCAAAGGCTGTAAAGCTTAGAATACTGCCAACGCTGCCAGTTTTAAACGCACCGATACCCAGGTTTTGACGATACTGCACAATATAGCCATTTGCACCGCTATTAGCTCCAAAGCGTAGTAAAATAAGAACTATAGAAATAAACGCTAAAAATACGTTGACACTGACCAGCGCAAGAACAGTTTTATCGTGTAAATAACGTTTTGATAATGGCATAGCTTCTGCTTTTACATTATACCCCTTAGGCGCGTAATTCAGAATATTTTATAACCAATACTATCATTTTCAGCCACTCGGATCGCTTTATTGATACATCGCCGAGGCTAACCAACGAAAATAGTCGTCATCCTATAAGACATGGCATTGATACCTCCGATTCCACCTTGTGAGCGATAACCAAGCGTACCTATGACACCTACACATTGACAGATAAACAAATAAGATGTATAAGTAGTTATGTAAAAAGAAAATAAAAACTATGGATATTACGCAGCCAAAGCCCAACGAAGTTATGCAAGCTCAGGTAGCCGGGTTTGCCGAACATGAACGTGATGCATCTCGTACAGAGCATGACTTTATTCGCGGGCTTGAACGGGGAGCTAGAGCTGATCAGCTTTACGCATCTATAGGAAGCATTGGCATGACCACCACGCTTAATGAAGTTTCAGATGCTGTGTTGCATTCTGATTATGCATCGTATTTGCGTGAAAGGAGTGACGAGGAGCGAGAAGCGACCCAAAAGGAAGCAGGAATTCTAGCCGCATTCGATAATTTCGTACCGGCAATCGACAGACTACAAAGTGATATCGAGAAAGATAAGGTTTCATCATTAGGAGGTGGTGTACATTCTATGGTATATCCTATCGAGGTTGACGGTAAAAAATATGTAGTTAGAATGGTAAACCCCAATAGTAAGAGCGTTGTTGTTGGGAGTGTCATTCATAATCATGTAGCGGCTGGAGCACGAGCAATCGGCATTCCAGGTATGGAAAAGATCACCACTGCATCATATGCAAAAAATATGGTAGTCTCTGAGTTTGTTGATGCCAAAAAGATTAGTAATTTATCACCTATAGAAATACTACAAATACCCGATGAACACTTGGACAGATTACGGGCAACACGAGAACAAGCTTCTGCTCGTGGAATAAAGTTTGATGCTCATTATGACAATTTATTGTATGACCCAGAAAGTGGCTTTATCGACATTGACTACGGCATAGCAGGCGCTGCGTTCGACAAAGTAGAAGCTATGGCATCAATCATTTCTTCACTTGAGCTAACCGAACACGAGCTATATGAAGATGACCCCATGAGGAGAGCGCAGAACGAGCAGCAAAAAATCGCAGTTTGGCAACGGCTTAACACATACATTAAAGCCAATTTTAACTCTGGGGATCAAGAGTATTTATTCAATCATTTAAAAAAAGCTATAACCTGGGGAGTTGCTGACTACAAAATGAATGAAGGAAAGAGACCTCAAGCCATAGCTGACAAGTAAGTTAGAGGAACTTAAATACTCCCTAATAGTCTCCGGAAATGGTGCGGATACTGGGAGTCGAACCCAGCGCTCAGCCTTGGGAAGGCTACATATTAGCCGCTATACGATACCCGCATGGTATGTGGAGCCACCTGCCGGGATCGAACCGGCGACCTGCGCGTTACGAATGCGCTGCTCTACCAACTGAGCTAAGGTGGCATACCTATATAAGCACGTGGAATTATAGCAGATTACGAACACCTTATACCAGCATAAAAGCCAATCAGCTAGCGAACACTATATTTATTCACATGAAAACGTCTTTACCGATCTGTTATGGACGCTTTAGCATGCATAAGTTGGTGTTGGCGCTTATCTTCACGCACCGTTAAAAGCACGATAAATATGTCAAAAATTGTAAGCAGTACTATCCAGGTAGTAGGTTGTTGAATAATTTTATATACCTGGTACACAATAAATAAGAGCAGAAAAATTATCATGGCTTTGTATGCCCACAGCTGCTCTTTTAAAATTGCTGCTACTAAAAATATTTTAACAATGCCGTGCGTCAACAGATAGATTGCGGCAAATAAACCACCTGTCGATGCAAATTGATTGGCGCTATGCAAAAAATGGCGAACCCAAAATTCATTTGTATTTTGATGCAGCTCGGTGAGTGTTATCCAGCGGGCAAAATGCGTAATTTGTTGCGGATGAATAAAAAATAGTAACAAGCCCGATATGGTTTCGAGCAGTCCATCAAAAGCTTTCAACAAAATTGAGACCTCAAAAACCTTGTCGAGAGTGTTGGTAGCTTTAAATATTGGCATGTATCTACTATAGCACGCTAAACACTATCACCATTTGCCTTAAAAGCAGCTATTATAAAAACATGGACGCATACAATGAACTTCGCAAGCATTTTAAACCAACGATAATTAAAGTACTGTTTATCGCAGAAAGCCCGCCCCCCGCCGCAAACATACAAAGTAGCCGGCAATTTTATCGGGCAGAAAAAGCGAGGCACGACGACAGATTGTTTACGAATACTATAAAAGCTTTGTACCCGGAAGCTCGAAACAATACAGAGTCAGAACTTGAAGCTAGCAAGCTTAACTGGCTGAAACGCTTTAAAAACGACGGATTTTACATGATAGAAGCGCTTAAAGAAACGCAACCGCATGAAGCCACCAAACAGCAACGGCAGCAAAAAATTAGAGAAGCACTGCCCAGTTTACTTACAGATGTTAGAAGTTTAGCCTCGTCGCACACAAAAATAATACTCATTAAATCTAACGTATTCATTGTGGCTGCTGAGCCGCTAAGACACGCTGGTTTCAATGTACTCAACCAGGCGCTCGTAGATTATCCTGGTCAATATAATCAGCGGGCGTACCGCGAGAAAGTTAGTAAACTATTAAATATTAGCTAAGGTAGCCAAGCATTTAATGAAATTAAAATTGAAAACGCCATAAGCGCATTGAGCGAAAAGTGGAACATTTTGCGTGCCCATTCGTCGTTATCATGAGCATACAAGCCTTTTACGCCCAGCCAAATCCAATATGTACCAATAAGCGCCATCGCAATAAAGTATACGAGGCCCGCACCAGCGTATGCCAACAAAAGTGAGAAAACCACAAACGCTATAGTGTATGCTAAAATTTGTTTTTTTGTATACCCAATACTCTTTACTACTGTAATTACCGGCACACCAGCGGCTTTGTATTCTTTTTGGCGGTAAATAGCGATTGAGTAGAATTCCGGCATTTGCCACACAAACAACACTGCAAATACTAGGAACGCACCTATGTCAAAAGTATGGGCAGCCGCGCAATACCCCACTAAGATTGGCACTGCGCCAGATATGCTGCCAACCAGCGTACCATGCATAGATTTACGCTTTGACCACATACCATACAAAAACACATAATCAAAAAATCCAAGTAGCGCAAGTATAACAACAAGCCAGCTGGTGTGCATAGCTAGAATAAGCAGGCCAATAATGCCGAGTACAATCCCAAATATAGCCGCCCTTTTAGCTGGAACTAGCCCTGAAACGATGGCGCGTTTTTTTGTACGCATCATAATTTTATCTATATCCTGGTCGAAGTAGTTGTTAATAACGCAGGCTGAGGCGATAACTAGTGTGGTACCGCTGATGGCCGAAATAAATAAAATCCAGTCAATGTGCCCTTTTGCGGCAAATAAAAATCCGGCGACCGCTGTAATCACATTGCCGTATAACACGCCAGGTTTTGTTAGAGAATAATACGCTTTAACCTTTTCGGAAGTCGTCATGTTACTCTTTATAATACTCTAAACGCTTAAAAAATATAGAAGTAATTATTGCTCGGTTTCGTGGTTGCGAATGCCCAACCACGAAATAATACTGCCTAAGATAAACAATACAGCCACTACCTCAATTACCTTATGAAGACCTTGCACATTTAAATGTACCCCTGTAATAACACCCACAAACGCAACCGCAATAAGACCAGCAATACGTGCCACCGCATTATTTACCGCTGAAGCGATACCGGAACGTGCACCGTCTATATCACCCAATATTGCTGCGGTGAGGGGCGCGACAGTCATAGAAAGTCCAACTGCAAATAGTAAAATACCCGGGAATAGTTGCGTCCAGTAATTAATATCGCTAGAAACACCCAGCATAAGCGCGTACCCAAGCCCAGCAAACAAAGGCCCGGCCGTCATAAACAGACGTGGGCCGTATTTGCTGGCCAATTGCCCAAAACGCGACGATAAAAGAAACATGCAAAGCGTGACTGGCAACAAAGCCATTCCGGCACTAAGCGCTGAAAAATGCCCAACCTGTTGCAAAAAGATCACAATTATAAATGAAGCGAGCGATAATCCGCCGTAAATCATAAAGGTCGCTACGTTGCCCATGCTAAAATTACGCACCTTAAAAAGTGAAAGCGGCAGCATCGCGTTTTTTACTTTGCCTTCGTACACAATAAACGCTATAAGGCACACAGCACCTACAGCTAGTGGCAATGCTGTGCGCGTTGCCCAACCATAATGCGGCTGCTCGATAAGGCTAAATACGATGCCGATAAGCCCGACACTACAAAGGATGGCGCCCCATATATCCAGCTTCACAGCCTTAGTAAGTTCAGGGCTTTCTATGGAACGGAGCAGCCACAAACATATAGCTATCGGCAAAATATTAATCGCAAATACCCAACGCCATGAAGCAGTATCGACCAAAAAACCACCTAAAAGCGGGCCAATAATAAAAGCAATCCCTGTCCAGGCTGTCCATTGGCCAATTGCCTTGCCTTTTTCACTGCCTTTAAACGTTGACATTATGAGCGCTAACGAGCTTGGCACCAACAACGCGCCAGCTATACCTTGCAGCGCCCGCGAAACAATTAAAAAGATACTGCTTGGCGCCAGTGAACACATAATTGAAGCAGCACCGAACCCAATCAAGCCTATAGTTAAAATACGCTTGCGACCAAAAAGGTCAGACAATGAGCCTGCAAGCAAAATGAACGAACCGAGTGTAATAAGATAGGCATCGACCACCCATTCTTGGGTAACGAGACCACCGCCCAAGGTACGGCTAATTGCTGGCAAAGCAACGTTCACCACCGAGCCATCTAAAAAAGCTACAAATGATGCCAGGATACTGACGATTAAAACAATGCGTTGAGTTTTAGCCATACTATTCATATACAAAATATAGCAGCTTTACGCGCATGATAGTACCTGTTTTATTGGCAATGGCATTTATAAGCTGAATTGTTTCTGCCGGCATTGCGCAATTGGTACTTATGTTACGCTCCAAAAGTTCTGGCTTCTAGGCGCTCGGCAAGCGCATTGCATTGGCCACTAGGTCGGTAAACCTTTGCGGAACGTACACGACCGCCCCTTCACCGTTAGGCCCAGGAATCTCACAGCTATTGTACCCTTCGCGCTGCGGCAATAAGCGAGGAGGCATAAGGTACAGCTGCGCATCATCGCCTTCTTCATACGCAGGCACGGCTACGTCGTGTAAAATCAGCTCTTCATCGCCATCGTTATGATAGCAATACATATCGCCCGGCCTGATCGTAGCTATTACTCCGGGGTTCAGTGCGCTATGTTCAACCTCACCGACTGCATTTGCTTTTATCAATTTGCCCGTGCCGCGCACAACACTCACTTTAAAGGTAGCCTCTGCCTGCAGTTTAGTGACCAGCACTGGTTCTGTCATTGCTCCTGGAGGCAAGTTAAACACAACAGTATTTCCACTTTCTGGAGTAGATGAGCCGTCGGGTTCAACAATTTCCGCCAACCTGTACATCCAACCAAGATAATGAGAAGTGGGCGCTATATCAATTGCCCTTTGTTGCCCCAGCGGGCTATACACTTCTGATACTGGGCGACTTTCTAAGCATACTACTGTAAAAACGATATTACTTCAACATAGTGGGCCGTTGCTTTGCAGGTTTAAATCTACGCCTCTGGTTCTGTGGAAATATTACCAGGCTCAGTTATGGTGATATTAAAGCCCGCTTCTTTACGCCCCAACGCAAAAGATAGGTCAGCATAGCCAACTTCTTGCCCTTTATGAATAATATATACTATTTAGTCAATGTCTTGGGGGTCGTTTAACTAGCAGCGTGAGAATACTTTATTAGCCAGGGGTCTAACTTTTGGTTCGCTTTACTCGATAAGCTGAAAACTGAATGACAAACCTGGATAGCCAGCTAAAGCGGGTTCGCCAGTTATAGTGCACAATAGGCCATACGGCGAGCTAGCATGCCGAGCGAGCTTTTTTCTGGTTATCTCATCTCTGGCCGGATCGGGGTCGCCAAGCCTAGCTTCTAGTCTTTCTTTGAGCGCCGGGTTGTTATGTGCGGCTACTATTGTGACACTGACAGGCTTGGCGCCCGCACCCCGTTCTGAGGCTCTGCGTGACAAGTCATGTAGCTGATTAACAGTAGCTGAGCCGGCTGCGCCTAAAACAACCTGTTCGTAAAATGGGTAGGCTACTAAAGCATCTGATTGAGATAACGCTGAATGAGCCTGAGCGCGTCCACTCAAATGGCCGCCTATTTCGGGCATGTCTTTGTTAAAAATATATGTTTCGTACGGAGTACCTTTATCGCTGCACAGGGCAGCACCAGGTGTTTTAGGGCGATACCATTCAGTTGTTTGGACGGCTATAGGTATGACGTTTGATTCGTCGACGAATCTGTCGGCAAGCATACCAAACACAGCGCCAACATCAGGGTATTGACGATTGTCATGGTCTCCATCACTTATAAGCACGACTGTACGGCCGTCTGCCCTCAGGCTCACATAATCTTCCAGAAGGGACGCCATAGACTCCGCCACTTTTGGCTTAATCCCCGTTGCGCTTCCGGCACCATGTAGTGCAATTATTATAGCTCCTTGTTTGGCTAGGCTTTCCATACGGCTACGCCACGGTTGTAAATCTGTTTCGAGAAAGTTAGCGGGTGGAAGACCTGTTTCGTGGTTAACCGGAAATGCGTCGTGGTAAGGTTGCGTCATTAAATAATTTTACCGCAAATAATGATAAAAGCCTCTTGATAATTCAAAAGGCTTTTAAATATAAGCAACTTGGCGGGCCCGACCGGATTTGAACCGGCGATCTCCTCCGTGACAGGGAGGCGTGTTAGGCCTCTACACCACGAGCCCGTAATTCCTTTTAGAATTGCCTAAACAACAGAGGTAATAATACCAAAGTATTGCACGATGTGCAAGTGCTTCTATAGTGAAATAAACTTATGCGGCTTAGACTTAGCTTCAAGGGGCGCAGTAAAAGCATCAATATTCTTAAATTCAAAGCCAATATGACTGGCGTGCACTACCGTGCCATTGTTGTCTTTTACCCTTAAAATTTCAAGACTACTGCCAGCATTTACGATGCCAGAAGTTTGCCCGGCCTGCATCTTAAACAACTGCGCAACTACTGCCGGCGGAATTTCGCGCGTCGTCTGCGTGATGCCAATACCGTAGTCACCATTATTTGCGGCCGTACTTTTATCGTCGGAGTACTTTTCGGCCAGCTGGCCGAAATCGGTTCCGTTTTGTAATTGGGCGAGTACATCTTGCGCACGCTGGTTAGTTTGCGTATCAAGTTTTGTGACTACTTTCTGGTTAAGTATTTGCTGGGAAAGTTCGTGCCTAAAATCATCAATCGACCAACCCCAGAATTCTTTGAGGACATCGGCGAATACTTTTTGGTTGTCGCCTAAACGGTTTTGGGCACGGATAGTAGCTATCTGGTCGTTCACTTCTTGGGTCGAAACACTTATTTTGTTTTGCTTGGCAAGCTGTTTGGCGTAAGCACCACCAATGACCGTATCGAGTGCTCGCTTGCTATAATCTGTCAACTGCTGCTTACCTGATTCACTACTAAAATCAACTTTCTGCTGGGTCTGATAATAATGGATATAATGACGAAGCTCAAACAAATAATTTTCGTACGACACATACGAGGACCCAGCTTTCGCGACCGGAAATGGAACAACTTGAGTCACGCGGTACATAAATGTCGATGTCGAGTGAAATTTGTATAACTCCAGCATACAAAAACTAAAAAACGCTACAATTACGACAATTATTAGCGAAGCAGAGATCACCACCACTCTTTGTGCCGAATGTTTAAGCGGATAAATATATTTGCGGGCACTCGACAGAACTGCTTCACGATGTTCGGCAACTGTTTCGTTGGTAATGCGCGGAATGCCACGAATGGCCTGCTCGAGCGTACTTTCGGGCGCACGCTTTTTGCGATGCGGCCGCTTCGCGAGCACGCGCTTAATTCTCTGCTTCATATGCCTCTACTTTAGCATTGTTTAGCACACTTGACGATAGGTCGATCCCGTTCTGGCGCAAAACTTCGAGCAGCTTTTTTTGGATAACTGCCGGCTTATGTACTTCATGGATTATAAGGTCGCCGACCAATGTTTGCATAATAATTGTGCCGAACCCAAGCAGCGTTTGTTGTAAACCAGCGATTTCGTAATTTACCATCTGAATTTGCTTGAGCGACATATCAACCACGCTACGATGAAACAAGCCTTTCTGCGTAATATGTATGAAGCGTAGGTCTGTAACGATATACACGCTAAAATGCCAGCCAATCCAAGCCGGTAAAAACACTAAGCTCCCTAGCCCGCAGCCAGCAAGCACCCCGAACAATAAAACTGAATACTCGGGCTTGAATAACACAGGTAAGACACCGAGTAAAATTGCGAGCATACCAAACACCAGCCCTTTGCGCATTACAATCGGGTGTTTTCGGAATACAAATAAGACTTCTTCGTCATCGAATTGGTCTTCAAAATATTTATGCGACATACGCTTAATTGTACACTAAAATTATGCCTAAAATGTGCTTCGGCGCGTCCTATTAAGTACCTTTATGCGAGATTGGCAAACATATTGCCAATAGCTATGTTAAATGATGGTACAATGGACAAATGTTTCGAGGGCTTAGTAAATACAAGCTGGTGTACAGCCATGTGTGGAATACATATGGCCAGTCACGAACAGTGCAAATTTCTTTTGTACTGCAAATCATAGCCCGCATTTGCAGACTTATAATTTTACCTATCGCTATTAGCCTTATCATTGCCAATCTTTCAAAACGAAACTTTGGCACCGCCCAAAACGCAGTATTTTTGTATGCCTGCTTTTCTTTTGTACTAGGAGCACTTACGCCTCTCATTAAATACATTGGCATGCTCGGCGAAAATAAGGCATATCGTGAAATTACAGGCAACTATTTTTCGCGCCTCATAGCAGCCGATTTAGACTACTTCCACTCCAACTTAGCAGGTTACCTAACGACTGCCACTAGGCAATACGTAGATAGCTGTATGCAATTTGCCCGGGCATTGCGCGACCGCTATCTGAATACTATCCTTAGCATTGTTTTCCCACTTGGTGTCATTCTTTATTTAGATATACCGATTGGACTTGTTGCCTTTGCGCTAAGCGTTACTCAAGCAGTGTATTTACTCTGGGCATCACACACAATTACGCCGTACCGCACACGGTCGCGAGAAATTTATAAGCGCAACTCCGGGCGTATGGCCGATATCGTCTCTAATATTTTAGCGGTAAAGTCTACGGCTCAAGAGGAAATACGCGCTAAACAAGTGCGGCAGGGTTCAGAAGATGAAGGTCGGCTATTTTATGAACGCTATATTATGCAGACAAAACTTATAGCACTACGCGAGGCAATAACAGTTGCGTTCTTTTTGGTTTTGCTGTGGCTTACGGTGCACCGAATGAGTGGCGGCCACATTAGTATTACCGCCGCTGTTTTGGTCGTCACCTACACTACAACGATTCTGACGGGCATTTACCAGCTATCCGATGACCTAGACGAGCACGATGATCTGGTTGATAAAATTATTCCAGCTTTTGAGATTTTAAATCGTAAGAACGTAGTAACTGACCCGCCAAGGCCAAAAGTGCTTAAAAAAGTGCGCGGCCAAGTTACTTTTAAGGACATTTCTTTCTCGTACGACAAAAATGAAGGAGTTACACCGGTACTTACAGGCTTTTCATTGTCTATACCAGCAGGGCAAAAAGTTGGCATAGTGGGCTTAAGCGGCGCCGGCAAAAGCACACTCGCTAAACTGCTCCTACGATTTAATGACGTGGACGCCGGGCAAGTATCGATTGACGGGATTGACATACGCACACTCAAACAAACGGACGTTCGCAAACACATCGCCTACATACCACAAGAGCCGCTGCTCTTTCATGCAAGTATTCGCGACAACGTCATACTTTCACGGCCAAACGCTACCGACAAAGAGATTCGGGAAGCTTTAAGCTCGGCACATGCCTTAAAATTTGTTGACCAACTTCCCGGAGGCTTAGATAGCATTGTTGGTGAACGCGGCGTTAAGTTAAGCGGCGGCCAAAAACAACGCATTGCCATTGCACGTGCAGTTTTGCAGCACTCACCAATTATGGTTTTAGATGAAGCCACCAGCGCACTCGACAGCGAAAGCGAGCAGATTATAAAGGACTCGTTTACAGATGTGCTAAAAGGCAAAACGGCAATCGTTATCGCCCACCGCTTAAGCACATTATCCGAAATGGACAGGATAATCGTGATTGAAAAAGGCGTGTGTGTTGAAGACGGTCCGCACGCGAAACTACTGAAGCAAAATGGACTGTATGCACGGCTTTGGAAACATCAGCTACGACACGATGAAGACTTAAGTATTCTGAGTTAGATTACCTGCTCTCATTTCATGTCAAGTTCTGCCCAATCAGTAGCCGGATACCTTTGTTTAGCCACTGCTTTAAACTTTTCAAACGTTTCGCCGCCCTGGCTATCGAGTGCACGGATAAGGAAAGAGGTGTCTTTCATTTCCCTCCACAGCATAACCTGCTCAAAGCTCGGTGCCACACCATTTTTATCAAGGGTACTAAGACAGGTCTCAAAAAGTGGTTCGTCACCATTAATTAGAGTGCTTAATTCCTCGGCGAGACTACCGAGGTGCGCCTTCGCCCAATCAAATACACCACTTATTCCAAGATTATCATTGAGGGCAACATTGCGAATTGTCAGATCGCCATGTATAAAATATGGCGAGATTTGTCTAAGTTCTTGGGTATGCGAATGCCATTTTCGGCGCAAAGATTCCGATAAACGGGAAAGCGATGGTAAATTAGGGTCCTTAAAGTTGCCGACATTGCTATCAAAGAAATCAAACCAACTGCCTACGGTTTGGTCGAGCGCATCATCCTCGACAGTACTTGGGTCAACTGCTGCGATCTGGCGTATAATATATTCTCCGAAGCTTTTTCCGACTCTTTGACGTTCTACTATCGACAATTGTTTTAACTCTTCTTCAGTCATACTTTTTCCGCGCACAAAACTTGCAATAAGGTGAACCGGGTCGGTAGAAAACTGGATTAAAGCCGGGGTTTGGTATGGGGACAAATCAGTTCTTTCAAGAAGTTGTAGCGCTAAACTTTCATTGCGAAGCATCGTTATACGAGCAGGCGCAATCGTCTTCGGCACTTTGATCACAGCCTGTTCACCAATGATATTCACAAGGTTTACGCCGCCATCAGCAGCTATGACCGGTAAATTAGCGTATGCGCTAGGCGCTAAAATGTACTGGCTGGTAACGCTCTGAAGAATCTGGT
Source organism: Saccharimonadales bacterium (SeqCode) (assembly GCA_035478775.1). GTDB lineage: Bacteria > Patescibacteriota > Saccharimonadia > Saccharimonadales > UBA4665 > CAMLQK01. Next base: position 23,894 of record DATIJG010000021.1, read on the forward strand.
TTGGGTCGGCGGTTTGTTCTGGGGTAGTCATTTTAAGTTAGAGACCGGGCGCGCTATCGTCAATAGAATCTGGGCTTTGCTTCTACCTGCTACGCTTAGTTTTAACAAAATCGTAGATGGCAGCTAGCGTGAATACAATTTGGAGAATAATAAATATACCGTCGCGCAAGTGAATGCTGTACGCCTCAAGCAATACACCTCCTACTATATAAAATAGGTTTTGTCTCCCTCGGTTTTTAGTAATAATTCCGACGGATATAATCAATAATCCTAAAGCACCGACAATTTTAAACATAATATTTACTAAACAGTATAATAAAAAACTAATTCAACATGGTACCCCGGGAAGGACTCGAACCTACAACCTCTCCCTTAGGACGGGCTTGCTCTATCCAATTGAGCTACCGGGGCATATATTTTGGCTGGCAGACTATGGTCTAGACTGCCAGCCAACGGTTATTTACACATGAGTCAAATGTTCGTGTACGAGCTTGTAGTCGAATAATTCGTCTTGCTGAAACCACAGCGCAATTTCGTGATTTGCTTCTTCAACGCTTCCAGAAGCATGAACCAGGTTAGCGGCACCGCGCCCTTGTAACGAGGCACGCCCAAGACTCAAATGAGCATAATCGCCACGGATAGTGCCGGGTGCTGAATCTTTCGGCCCAGTGCTGCCGACCATTTTACGCACGACTTCGACCGAGTGGCCACCCTCTAGGACGACAGCGATGACTGGGGCGGTTTGCATAAAGCTGCGAGTAGCGTCAACGATGCCTTTGCCGATCTCTTCGGCAGTTTCTTTGTAATCCACTCCATAAGCGTCCCAATCTTTCTTGGTCTTATTGCCGACAATCGGGATTAGATCATCCGAATAATGTTTTTTTAGCAAATCATCACCGGGCGTCAACATCTTCATCCCAATAATTTTGAGGCCAACTTTTTCGAAGCGGCTCAAGATTTCACCAATGATGCCGCGCATAACCGCATCGGGTTTAAAAATAATGAGGGTTCGTTCCATGAGTATCCTTATCGTACTTATTTCCTGCATTATTGTAACAGATACCGCGCGCCAAAGCGAAACGATGCTACAATAAACACATGCAGTTTGCAAAAGCAAAAACCGATTTTTTAGAATACTTGGAAATTGAGCAGAACCGTTCGCAAAAAACAATCGCGAATTATGACCATTATTTAACACGTTTGCTCGATTATGCCGGTGACATACAAGTCACCAGCGTCACACCGGAACTTATTCGTAAATGGCGGCTGTGGCTGGCACGCTTGGGTACTAACACAAGCGATGAACTTGAAAAATCCACTCAAAATTATCATCTTATCGCTTTGCGTAACTTTTTAAAGTTTTGCGCCAAACGCGATATTCCGGCACTCGCTCCCGACAAAATCGAGCTGGCGCGTACTAAGCGCAAGCAAGTAACATTTTTAAACGAAGATGAGCTTGGCCGCATGTTTTTACAGCCAGACCCTAACACGCTTGTTGGCGCGCGCGACCGAGCCATTTTGGAATTACTTTTTAGTAGCGGTTTGCGCGTTTCAGAGTTAGTAGGTTTAGACATTGACCACATCAATTTAAAGCGTAAAGAGTTTATGGTACGCGGTAAGGGCCAGAAAGATCGGCCAGTGTTTATTAGTAACTCGGCTGCCGATTGGGTACAGAAATATATCGACCAACGTGATGATAATACCCGACCACTTTTTATCCGCTATAGCGGCCGCAAGGCTGTAGATAACAGTGGTGATTATCATCGCTTAACGGTGCGCAGCGTGCAACGCCTCGTGAGCCATTACGCGCTTATGGCGGGTATTACAAAACACGTCAGTCCGCATACCTTACGCCACTCGTTCGCCACTGATTTAGTTATGAACGGCGCTGATTTGCGCAGCGTGCAAGCTATGCTCGGTCACAGCAACATTGCCACTACACAAATCTATACCCACCTTACTGATCCACATTTAAAGAGTGTGCATCAACAGTTTCATACCGATTCGCTGGACTGATTGCCGAAATCCAGCTCAAGCCATCTATTACAGTACTCTATATCCAGGTTATGGCTGACACAGAGCATTCGTGCCAGTCACGCTACCTGGCGAATTTGAACTCCAGTTTTGCATAACCGAAAACCGCTTGCAGATAGAGTCCGTGCTAGAAAGTGCGTTAAGCGGCAGTTGGTCGCTACTCGACAAACCATTGTATGGCACACGCACTTGTATGCGGCGAAGCACATCTTGCGCCTTGCCGGTAGCATCTATGATCGCTTGAGCATTAGTAAGTTGCACCGTTGAACCGGCAGCATTATGCGGTGTAATAGTAAGTACCGAGGCTTTACTGTACATAGTGCTTACTCGCATGTAATACACATTCGAGTTTAGGCCAGCAACCCGTAAAGTACAATTGCTATTAGTGCACTTTACACCCACACTGGCGTTGGAATTCGCCCCAAAGTTGACTTGGTTGGTGCCTGCGGTAAGTGGTACTGAAAAAGTAGTCATGGTGTTCTGTTGATACGAATTAGCAGTCTGTGAACCAGAAGCTTGTACGAGGTCAAAGCGTAGTATACCGTAACCACATGCCCAGCCACTTGAAGGTTTAAACGTGCCGAGTGCCAAACTCGAGCTACAACCCGTGAGCGGATTAGCGGCGTTGCTCTGCCATACAATATCGATGTTACTAATGTTAGAGCCATCGGCCGTAATTATCGGAACTATGGTACCGGTATCATCAACATTATCGTATTGCAAGTTAGGTGGAGTTGGGTTGACCAACAAACAACTATACGAAACATTATGGCCGCCATCGAGCGTACTATTTAAGTTTTGGTAAATACCCGAGGCTGCCGGCGTGCATGAAGTTTTTGCCTGGGCAGCACCAGCCGTTTTAATGGCGTTCACCGCATCGTTAATGCCTGATTCCGCTGCATAAAATGCCTGGGTGCTTAGTTGGCGGTCGAGTGTTTCACGCTGGTTACGCCTAGAAATTTGTGCAAAACCCAGCACAATAAGGCTGAGTACAATCATTAAAATCATGGTTACCATAATAGATACCATGCCCCGTTGGTCAGGCCGAAATGTAGATCGCTTTTTGGGGATATGTGATGTTTTCATAGTTAGTTAACCCTTTTATATACCGTTGTGCTTATGTCTGAATCTGAACAAAATTGTGAACCATTGTTGCCGTTACAGACAGCTGCAGAATTAGTCGGGTTGTTTAGTAAGTCGGAGTCGCCGTATACAACTTTAACGCGAATTGTAAATGCGACACCGCCGGGAACCGGCACTACCTTTAGTTCGGAAAGGCGCATTTTTGGTGACAGCAACTCTTGCCCGGTACTCATTGGTGGACTAGCCGTGTTACAGTTATTTACCGTATTTTCACGCAGCACCGAAGTGGATTGCCCTGCCCCGGGGCTGGCAGTTACCAGCTGGGTACCCAGACGATAGCTAAACTGCGTATTGCCAACACAAAAAGCCTTGAGTACGCCAGCCTGCTCAACCGGGTCAGTTTGGCCAACTATGCCGCCGCTAAACTGAATTGCTTGCCCAACCGTCTCCATTACGGTGCGTGCCGTAGCTTGGGTATTGGCTTCGTTAATGCCTTTATAGTACGTGCGGCCAATCTGTATGATACCCGTCGTCACCAACAAGAGCACTACCGAAAACACTAACGTCGCGATCATTAGTTCGGCAATAGTAAAACCACGCTGGTTCAATTTGGGGCGTTTCATTGCTGGTATACCCTGTACGTCATCTGCACATTATCTTGACCATTATTTACAACAGAATCCCATTTGTTTGTAACGGTAAATAAATTACCAGACTGTACAACTTGCAAGTTATAAATTGGTTCCACCGTTGTCGGCACACCACCTGAACTTACTTTGCAGTTTGCGGAACTACTAGACGGTGTTGACGGCTGCGCGCCTGCTATGGTATTGGGCACGACGCAAAACATCGGAGGTGCACTTGTTAAAGCGGTCGCACCAGCACTACTAGCCATCATGCTTTTAATAAGTTCTAGTTGCCCTTGCACGAGCTTTAACGCCGTGGAGCGCTCTTCTGCAGCGCGTGTAGATCGCAAGCTGTTGTTTGTAGTAACGTAGGCCCCTCCTAAAATAAGGCTGACAATAGCAATTGAAATAAGCACCTCAACGATTGTATCGCCACGCTGCGCGCGTTGGCTGCTATGTAAAGAAAAGCGGTTCATTATGGACATATCCTTGTACCCCCAATAGTTAACGTCACGGCGTTTTGGCGTTCGTTAGCGCCGCCGATTGTAATAAGACCGTATTGGTTGGTGGTGCCACTCACAAAGCAAATAGCTACGCCGCCATTCGGATTTACCGTGCCGGTTGCAACATTGGCGTTAATAGACGCGACGGTATTTGCCTGAGTAGTGTTTGGTACGCTCTCGCCACCTGTGCTTACGATAGGCACAACGTTGACTGCCTGTGCCCCATTCACAAGGCCGCTACTGTTTTGCGATAGGTCGCTCATGAACACTACTGCAACGATATTTTTTGTGATGCCGCTGCTGGTGTAGGTCATTTTGCCAGTCGTAAGGCCGTTTTGCAAAGCATTTTGAGCAGTTGACGACCCTGCCGGGCTGGCAGAATTAACAGCCATAACTTTAGGGTTAGCCTGGGCAATGTTTTGCACATCACTCGTCACACCACCGACTGTTCTTTGACGCAATCCAGCCAGTGAGTACACCCAAAACTGCTCAGGGTCGGTATTTTTAATGCCAAATTCTACAGCCTTGCCCATAAAAGTACAGTCCTGGTTAGTACCTTGCGTGCTGGCACCAGCGCTAAATTTAGGCGCATTAGTAGCGGCGTTGTAGGTGCACTGAATATCGTCTGCAGATGGGTAAAAACCTGCGCCGACATCGCTAATAACTTGCTGGATTTGTGACTGGATATTGTTAACTGCAACCGTGAATTCGGTTTTATTTTGGCGGCCAGAAATAAGCGACGCCGCACTGATAAACAGCGCGCCTGTTACTGCCAGCACGATCATAACTTCTAAAATGGTGAAACCGGCTTTATCGGCATCGTCACTTTTATGAGCATCGTTAATATGCCCGGCAACGCCAGGTCGCCGTTTAAACACCTGTGCTACCTTGTAGCGTGTGGTAAGGCCACCCTTCTTCATATGCCAACAGTATAGCATAAGCACTACGCTCACAAGCGAGTTTTACACAGAGAAAAAGCCAGTGTACCAATGGACAATCGACGCACCGAACAGTTGGACGATAATTGTAGCCAAAATAAGGAACGGCCCGAACGGAATTTGCATTTTTAAAGCTTTTTTCGTTTTAAGCATTGCCGGAATAGCCGCCAGCACACCAATAATTGAGGCGAAGAACAATATGAGCGTAGCACGTAATGGGTCGCTGGCAATAAGCCCTAGGGCGATAGCCAGCTTTACGTCGCCGCCGCCAATCCAGGCACCGTCTGATACCACAAACAAAATATAAAATATGCCGCTTAAAACAACTGCCCCGAGCGCCGCAGCACCTACATCATGCCAGGCAAAGTGATACAACACTTTTTGGGCTAAAATTTGCAAAATTACAAAGCCGATAAGCGGGAACACAATTTTATCGGGTAGCAAAAACCACTTGAGATCATACACTGCCAGCGCCGTAAAGGCTATTAAAATAAGCAGCCAGCACACAAATTGAAACAGTCCGAGCCCATGTATTTGGATGGGCCAAAAAATGTACGAGCCTACGAATAACAGTGCGGCTGCGACTTCGGGCATGGGCGTGTCATCTATTTTCTTGCCACAGTAGCGGCACTTGCCTTTCAGTGCTATATAGCTTAGCACTGGTATGAGGTCGCGCGGGGCAAGCGTGTGGTGGCAGTGCACGCATTCCGAACGCTCGCTCACCCAATTGCGCTTATTACGCAAGCGCCACACCAAAGCGTTCACAAAGCTGCCAAAAATAAGGCCAAGTGCTGCAAGGTACACAATTACAAACGCTTTATCCATGAGGGTATGGTAGCATATCGCAGGTACACACAGCCATTAAATATGTTTGCCTTATTTTACATTAGTTAGGCTTGAATTAGACGAAAACGTATACATGTAATTCTTACGTTTGGGTGCCCATAGACATAGACACGGTATAGATAATATGTTACTATATATCTGTTTCACCAAAAGCAAACAACTATGGAATTCCTGCCTCAAACGCCAGTAAAAGAAACAATAGAAAGCCCTAACGCGAGCTTAATCGACCATGTCACCAACCCGGACGTCAGCCTCGCAGAACTACTGTCAGAGGCGCGTCTTGAGGGCTTATCACCAGAAGAACGTTTAGGCTTAATAGAACGTGCGACTGTTGGGGATTACGAAGCTGCCGTTGACGCAATTCATTATAAAGTTGCCCCCGAGCATTCACATGAACCATACACCGGAGCAATGTGGCTTGAATCAGCACCAGGAGAAATAGTAGCATACACAGCACAACCTGAAGATTGGGCCGGAATTATGACGTACGCTCTTGAAAAAGCAAAACAAGTAGCAAGGAAGTACCGCACCGAGGGCGGTTCTATTGAAAATGCATTAGAGCGATGTGGCAACCTTGGAGCGTTTGGCGTTGTCCTCACCCATAAATACGAAAATGGAAATGGCCGTACCGCTCGTTCATTAGGCGCGCTTATACATTATGGCTTCAATAACAATGACCCTGATTCCGCATCTTACCTAGCAACAGTAAGTGCAAATCGCCCTGAAAAAGGTACAAAAGGTATACGAATCAATTCGTATGTGCCAATGGGTAAATGGGCAGATGGGAATGCCAACAAAGACCCTTTTGCATTCTTAGATGCAGTGGCTGCACTAGATACGCCTCTTGACGGTGGAAGCTACGATGGGATAAAAACGGGTGCTTTTACCGCTACGCGCCAAGCACGTTAAACTGGTAGGACTTTTTCATAGTCAAAGCCGTACGGCAGCTATAAAAACAAGCCCCTTTTGAGGCTTGTTTTTATATTTAAAGCTGCTTACCTAGCTTTCTTGGCACTGCGCCACTTTAGCGCCGCCGCTGCCTTCAACATCGTAAAGTGCGACTACGCTACGCTGGGTAGCACCTGCAGTTACAGCTGTATTGCCACTACACTTAGCGAAGTTCACAACAACAACTTTATCAAGGTCAGCCGGGTCTGTTGGTGCCGCTGCTGTAGTCTGGTTAGTCCATGTAACGTTAGCAGCCGTTGTGTAGTAGCCGAGTTTTGGTGCTGAACTTGCAAAAGCAGTAGAGAAGGCTCCGGTTGCTGGGAAGCTACCTTGATTATTGTTAACGTATTCACTAACTGATGACAGAATAGAGGACACGTCGTTCTTACGCTGGGTGTTGCGGGAGTTGCGCTGCAAAGCAGGTACGGCCAAGAACACGATGAGCATGATCAAACCGGCAATCGCCAATACGATCAAGACTTCGATAATGGTAAAGCCACTATCCTTACGTTTTAGTATGTTAGACATTTGCAAATGCCCCCTTTGCTAATTTTTTTAATGCTTATGCTTGGATAATACGCAGTTACGGCGCAAAAAGCAAGCTGTTTTCCACAACAACCCAAGAGGTATGACTATATGAACGACTGATTAGCTAAACCGTAAATCGGCAGCAGCACCGCAGCCACAATGGTGAACGCCAGAACACCCAGCACAACCATCAGCACAGGCTCAATAATAGTGGAAATGTTTTTAACTTCGTCATCTACTTCGCGCTCAAAATAGTCGGCAGTTTTTTCGAGCATTTGCTCCATAGCACCCGATTGCTCACCAATGCGCAACATGTTTGGTACTAACGGCAAAAAGTTGGGGTCATTTTGAATGGAATCGGCAAGCGACTTGCCGCCTTTTACTTTGTCAGCAGCCTTTAAAATAGCAGCGCTAATGTGTACATTGTTTACCGATTGGGCAGTGATATTAAGCACCTGCAATAACGGCACACCGCTGGCAACTAAAGTGGTTGCTGTGCGTGCAAAACGTGCCATATATACTTTCATAAACAGAGCGCCTACCGGCCAGGCTTTCATTTTGAATTTATCAAAAACGCTGCGGCCGGCATCTGTACGGATCCAGCGGCTAAGTAAAAATACCAATACGACAACAATCAAAATAACAATGTACCACTGGTGGATAATAAAGTTCGATATCCCCACCAATACCCGTGTAATAAGCGGCAAATGGGCGTTCGGCAAGCCAGAATATAGCTGCTGCACCTGGGGCAGCACCTTAACCATCATAAACGTTACCACACCGCCCATAACCACCAGCACTATAACCGGATAGGTCATTGCGCCACGGATCTTACTGATAAGGTCGGCATCTTTTTCTTGCTGGATCGCCAGGCGCTCTAACGATTTGTCAAGCGTACCCGAAGCTTCACCAGCCGCGATCATACTGATGTAAATGTTATTGAACACGTCAGGGTGTTTGCTCATGGAGGCAGCCAAAGTGGAACCTGCTTCAACATCGGCAATAATTTTGCTGAGCACCACTTTTAAAGGTTTGCTGGCGGTTTGGTCAGCAACGCTGCGTAGACTTTGTACGAGTGGCAAACCGGCGTTAATGAGCGTCGAAAGCTGGCGCGAAAATAGCACCTTATCTTTAATACGCACGCGGTTGAGCCGTGCTAGCAATCCTTTGCTACCCTGTTCAGCAAGCTGGATATCGATTGGCACCAGACCTTCTTTACGGATAAGCCGAGCGGCTGCCTGCTCGCTCTCGGCTTCTACATTTGCCTTTACTGCAGCACCGGTGTTTGGGTCGCGCGCGGTATATTTGTACGAAAGCATTTAGTTCACCTAACCCCTCATCAGCCTGTCTAGTTCATCTTGGTCAACAGCAACGTTGCGGGCTTCATCGTAGCTAATGCTACCGTTATGTACCATGTTTACTAAAGTCTTATCCATAGATTGCATGCCGAATTCACCGCCAGTTTGGATAACTGCCTCAAGCTGGTGCGTTTTGCCTTCGCGGATAATGTTACGAACAGCTGGTGTCGCGATTAAAATTTCAGCGGCAGCTTGGCGCCCGCCGCCGATTGCTGGAACAAGGCGCTGCGAACAGATGGCCATTAAAATATTACTAAGCTGCGAACGGATTTGTGGCTGCTGATGCGGCGGGAATACGTCGATCATACGGTCGATAGATTGCGCCGCCGAGTTGGTGTGCAGTGTAGCAAACACTAAGTGCCCGGTTTCGGCGATAGTAATGGCCGAGGCAATGGTTTCAAGGTCGCGCATTTCGCCAATTAGCACCACGTCGGGGTCTTCGCGGAGCGCCGAACGCAGTGCTGCCGAGAACGAGTAGGTATCGTAATGTACTTCGCGCTGCACAATCACAGAGCGTTTGGAGCGGTGAGTGTATTCGATTGGGTCTTCAATAGTAATGATGTGCTCGGCGCGTTCCAGGTTAATTTTGTGGATCAACGCCGCTAAACTGGTTGACTTACCAGAACCCGTCGGGCCGGTCACAAGTACTAAACCACGCGGGTAATCTGCGAATTTACCTACGATTGGCGGCAAGCCTAGCTGCTCAATAGTTAAAATTTCGTTCGGAATTAAACGCAACGCTGCGGCCAAATTGCCACGTTCGTGAAAAGCGTTCACACGGAACCGGCCAAGGTCGCCGAAGGCAAAACTAAAGTCAAATTCTTTGTCTTTGAGTAAAATTTGCTTCTGGTCTTCGTCCAGGATTGCGAAAATGAGCGCTTCAACGTCTTCATCGCTTAACGGATTACCGCCGGTTATAGGTGTCAACGAGCCATCAACGCGCAGCATTGGCGGCAAGCCAACCTGCAAGTGAAGGTCAGATGCTTTCTTCTTAACGACCTCTTCCAGTAAGACTTCGATTCTTGGTTGCCCTTGCATTTTCGTTTTTCCACCTTTTCCTTATGCCGTATCCGCGCTGGCAACGCGGTTAATTTCTGTAAGCGTCGTATGACCCGCCAAAGCCTTTAGATAGCCGTCTTCTCGCATGGTTATCATGCCTTGCTTTTGGGCAAGCTCCTGGATTTCGGCGCTCGTGGCGTGTTTCAGGATCAAGTCCTGGATTTCCGGCGAGACGTTAAATACCTCATATATACCGACACGACCCTTGTAACCGCCAGGCTGGCTCGGGCTATCAATGCCCTTGGTTAAAGTATAAGCGTTTTGCCCTGCCAGTGGCAAGGTTTCATAGCCAAGATCTTTGGCAACTTTGTCTATTTCTTCTTTAGTTGGCGGTAAATATTTGCCGATGGTCTGCTTAATCGCCTCGGTTTCAACCTTGTCAGACTCGTATTCTTCAGATTCTTTACCGATGCGGCGTACCAAACGCTGGCCGATTACAGTGCGCACTGTGCTGGCAATTAAGAACGGCTCGATGCCCATATCGAGCAAGCGCGGCAAAATACCAGCCGCCGAGTTGGTGTGTAATGTGCTGAACACTAAATGCCCAGTAAGCGAGGCTTGCACAGCCAGTTCAGCGGTTTCTTTGTCGCGGATTTCCCCTACCATCACTACGTCAGGGTCTTGACGCAAAATAGACCTTAGGCCGGTAGCAAACGTTAAGCCGACTTCGGGATTTACCTGAATTTGGTTGACACCTTCCATTTTGTATTCAACCGGGTCTTCGAGGGTCACAATATTGATGCCGTCGCTTTTGACTTCTTGCAACAGCGCGTACAAACTGGTTGACTTACCAGAACCCGTCGGGCCGGAAGTTAAAATCATGCCGCTGGTGCTTTTAATCCCTTCGCGGATGGTGCGTAGCGCTCGGCCGGTGTAACCCACGTCCTCTAGCTTAAGGCTGGTACCGCTTTTATCGAGCAAACGGATAACTACCTGCTCGCCCCAGACCACTGGCGAAATTGCAATACGCAGGTCAATGGCATGGCCGCCCACGTTAATACTG
>DATIJG010000022.1:0-40320 GCA_035478775.1 Saccharimonadales bacterium (SeqCode)
AACTATCATTGTCGCTGTTAATGCACAGCTACTACGGCGGCTTAAATTAAATTAAGGATATCTGCACGGGCACAACGGCCAAACCTAATGCTTTCAAATATTAAAAATTGCGCAGATCCCTGCACTATTTAGCGCTGATAAACCATACTTAAGATCCCTCCAATTACAAAATATGTGTTATAGTCAAAATAAATGAAACAACTTAGAGCGTGTTACCTCTTTAGCAAGACTCCTCTACCCAAGACATGTCCACATGAAATCAACAGCATAATCTTACAGCTCCAAAAACTTCAAACCAAGGAGCAGTATTTAAAAGGCGCTTACGATTTCATAACTAATCGGTACGAATCAAGGCGGTTAGACACGGTTTTTAAGGTATTCGAATTGTATTCTACGAGCCTGGAAAGCTTATGGAACCGCGAGGGCTTCATGCATTGCACCAACCAGAATTACCTTCTTGCAATACTTCTTGTAAGAAGCGGCCTTTTTGCCGAATCTGATATCAAGCTTCAATGGGCGCTCGTAGACCTTTGCCCACACCAATACTTAAAAATAAAATTGCACGACGAACGGTGGGTCGAGGTAGATTGCTGGGGACGGCATTACGGCGTCGGCTTCGGAAACCACGCCCATGGCTTTAATACTACGCTGCGAAAGTCTTTCGTTGCTTGACAAGTCGCGGCTAGATAGAAGTAGTTTGCCAGCTACCTCGGTTTCTACATATTGCATGCGGCAATAACAGGCAAGTTTTGCAAAGTTGCGCTTGTCCACCGACAGCGTGCCTTACTGTTTTACTCAAACGTCCATAGTACGCATCGTGTTCAAGATGTGGTCGACCATTCCGGCCTGGACCTGAGGGTCTTCGGTAGTAAAATATCGGTGCACAACACTTTCTGCACATGCGCGTGTGTTAGAGGTCATTTCTCCGCTGAGGCCAAGATTACCCTGCCACGAGGGAAGTTTCTGAAAACTATCGGTCCAGTAGGGCTTGCTGCCTTCCATTTCCGTCACTAGGCGGGCCGCGCTAAGGCGGTCGTCTGCTTCACCGAATGTCAGTATAGCGTCCAAGGACTCAGTCAGCCCGAAAAAAGCCGGCGGCGGCATATCACTGAGGGGAGTATCAGAATGCATAACTTTGCCTACGAGCGGATGCAGGAAAGTATCACGAAACTGCGAAATATAAGCGAACGCCTTGTCAAAATTCAGAGGAACGTCTTGGGCCAGCGCGGCTTCTAAAAGTGACTTCGCTTTTTTATTGCATGTATCGTACTCATTCGGGTTACGCTCACTCAGAGGTAACCGCCGAAAAGCCAGCCGCGCTTCATCGAATACAGTAGGCTCGACAGGAAGAAACAGGCCAGCATCATCGAACTGCTCCTCGAAGCCAAACGAGTCAAAATGATGATCGTGTTCTTCAGACATATTAAAACTATGTCATAAAAGCCTACATACAACAATTCTGTAGGTATAAGGCGGCGGGCTATATCCTAGCTCTCTATCATGAAGAGACCTTTATTGCTATAATTCCCGCGTGGCGAAAAATAACCCTCTTACCCTAAAACAACAGTTGGGCGCGATCGCCTCGGTCGCTGCTATGACGTTTAAAACCGCACCAGGTGCCGTGATATTCAAGTTAGCGGGGTCGGTTATCGACGCCTTGCTGCCGATTGCCACGACATACTTTGCAGCGCGCACTACTACCCTGCTGGCCAATGCCTATAGCGGCAACCACGCTGCCCGGTCGCAAGTTATTTTGTACGTTTTTGTTACCGCAGCACTGGGGCTCGTAATGACGGTATGGAGCAGCCTCGACAACTACGTGCAAACCAAGATGCGCTATGTGGTTGAAACAAAGGTCAGCAACCGGATGTTCGAGCATTTCTTATCGCTAGACTTTTGGCGTTACGACGACAAACAAACCGCCGATCTTTACGATCGCGCCCAAAAATTCTCCTCATTTTTTTCATATGTGTTCGATCGCATCGCTTCAATATTTTCTCAGCTCATTAGCATCGCGAGCGCCATAATAGCGCTGGTTGCCGTTAGCTGGGGAATCTCACTTTTCATACTTTTAGCGGTCATTCCCGGAATTTACGTCCAGTTCAAACTGTCCCGCCGTCAAAATAAGCTATGGAATGAAAACGTCGAAACCCGCCGGGCGCTGAGCTTGATTGAGTGGGATATGCTGCAACCTAAGCTAATAAGCGAGCTGCGCCTGTACGGCATGGTACACCATTTATTAAAGCTTCGCGGCCAGCTAAGAGACAAAGATGAGAAACGGCGCGTTGAAATTGAGCGCGAGATGATGCCGCTAACGATTTTTTCTAACGTGATCCAGGCAGGTGCCGAAATTGTTGCGCTGATTTGGGTCAGCCTTAAAATAATTGCCCACAAACAGCCGCTCGGGCAATTTTTGTACGTGCAACAAATCGTCGGCCGGGCAATTAGCAGCGCCACAAGTCTGGTTTCTGCTGTTAGCAGCATCGACGAAGACATTGCCAACCTTTACGATTACGAGCTGTTTATGAAGTTGCCGCAGCGCCAAAATGGCACGCATAAACTTGCCCAAGCACCCGAGGAAATCGTTTTTGAGAAAGTGTCGTTCCATTACCCTGGCAAGAACATGCCCGATGTGTTGCATAGCATAAACTTATCTGTTAAACGTAACCAGCACATTGCTATAGTTGGCGAAAACGGAGCCGGAAAAACCACACTCATCAAGCTGTTGACCGGCATGTATCCGCCCACAGGCGGGAGTATCAAACTCGATAACACCAGTATGCAAGATATAAATATCGACTCCTGGCACCAGCAATTAGGCGTGCTGCAACAAGAATTTATAACCTACGGCTTTGCTACGGCTCGTGACAACGTCCGTTTCGGCAAAGTCGATAAGCCATATGATGAAAAAAGGTTGGAGCAAGCGCTGCAAGAGGCCGAGGCCAGTGGTTTCGCGCGCAAGCTTCCAAACGGGCTCGATTCCTTCGTCAATAATTGGATGGAAGATGATGATGGCAACAAAGGCACGGCGCTATCTGGCGGCCAATGGCAAAGATTGGCCTTGGCGCGTAATTTTTACCGGAACGCACCGGTTATTATTCTCGACGAGCCAACCTCGGCAATCGATGCTTTGGCAGAATCGCGCATTTTTAGGCGGTTGTTCGCCGACCGGCAGCGAACCGTAATAACTATCAGCCACCGCTTATCAACCATTAAAAACGCCGATTGCATTTACATGCTTGAACACGGTACGGTTGTCGAATCTGGCACGCACGATGAACTTATCGCACGCAAAGGCAAGTTCTACCATATGTTTGAATCCCAGCTGCAATAACATGCGCTATACTGTGGCTATGGATTTCAGCTTTCGGCCACTTACAAAAGAAGACTTTGAGCTGATTTTAGAATGGCTGAATAAGCCGCATGTTAAAAAGTGGTGGCGCGACCAAAAAGACACTCTAGATGAGATTGAAAAAAAATATGGCGGGCGGATTGAGGGCGACGACCCCACGGATTGCTATATTGCTGAAATTGATAATACGCCGATAGGCTTTATCCAATCATATCCGATCAATGATTATCCGGAGCACGCCCGTTCTATACCACTAGACAACGCCGTCGGAATAGACCTTTTTATTGGCAAGGAAGATTTTACAGGTAAGGGTTTTGGAACTAAGCTTTTGGAACAGTTCGTTAAGAAGGTGCTGCGTGTACGATACCCCGATGCCCGTTTTGTAGTCGCCGATCCGGAAGTTGCCAACGTGGCCTCAGTCCGGGCTTTTCAAAAAGCAGGCTTCCGAAAAGGCAAAATAGTATCTGGCGAGCACGGCCCGGAACAGCTAATGATCTTCGAGTTGTAAACCTCCGGCTTTAGCCTGCGGCAGGTTAGGCATAAGCAATACACCTTTCTTTGGCGCTTTTCTTTGCTATAATTTACTTATGAAGAAGCCTGGTTATTAAGGGTATATTCAAGTTAAGATTCAATTAAGATGCCGATAAGGCCAGAGTTTTAACGCTTTTCGGCTCTAAAATCGGCGGGGTCCTTTTAGGAACTTGGTGCCGGCAGTACTTGGCTTAGGAAGGAACCGACAAGATGCTTTTTACACCCTATGACATCGGTGCCACCAGAAAACAGCAAATATGACAACACGTTTACCGCACATTGGAGGCGACAACGGCGACTGGGGGGAAGTTTTAAATTCTTTTCTTCAGGTCGCCCACAACAGCGATGGCACTTTACAGCCAAATTCCGTGGCCGCTGCCGGAGCGTACAGCAAGCCGGTTTCCGGCATTCCAGCAACCGATCTCGCCTCCACAATACAAACGGCTTTGACATCTGCAACGACTGCGCTCCAGCCCGGTACCAACGGGCTTACCGATTGGCTCAACGTTAAACACTACGGGGCTACAGGAGACGGCAGCACCGATGATACCATAGCCATTCAGGCCGCTTTAGACGCCGCGGCAACAGCAGGTGGCGGAGTAGTTTATTTGCCTGCGGCGACGTATGTTGTCTCAAATATTACGCTGGATACAAACGTGACGCTCTGCGGCGCTGGCTGGGCCACGATTCTGCAAGCAAAAGCCGGAACGAGCGGCTACCTTATTGCCGTGACACACCTCTCCACCAGCCGCCAGGTAACAATCCGTGATTTGGCACTCAGCACGCCATATGGCGGAGCCACGGCAGGCCATATTTTGCTCGACAATACTGGTTGGGCCGGCGGCGACCCCTTCGACTGTATGCACCGCGTACTGAATGTGTTCAGCTTTAACGCCGGTGGCGACGCCTTTCATTTTGGTGCCAACACGCGCGGCTTAGTGGTAGTCGGGTGCAGCCAGTATCAGGCAACCGGTGTCGGATTCTATTTTGAAGGCGGCTGCACCGACTCGTTTATCAGCCATTGCAATAGCGGCCCATCTGGTGGGCACGGGTTTTACATAGCCGGTTGGAATAACATGCTCATGAGTTGTAAATCGTTTTGGGCTGGTTACGATAACGCGACCCATATCTGGGACGTTACCAAAAACGGCTTCGAGCTCACAGGCAGGAATAACACGCTTGAGGTATGCCAAGCCCAACAATCCTCTAACCACGGGTTTAACTTAAACGGTTGTCAATACACTAACGTTAGCGGTTGCGAATGCGATAGTAATTCAACCGGCAGCACTACCGGCGCAGCGGTCAACATTGCAGACGCATCGTACTGTACCGTTGCCAACAATGTCGGCATCGCTGGCAACGGCGGTTCGGCAGGGCCAGGCCCCGGCCAGCAAGTGTACGGTGTTCAAACATCCGGCACCTGCACCGGCACTGCCATTACCGGCAATACCGTTTCAGGCACAAGCGGGCCATACAACCTCGTTGGCAGCAGTTACATATTTAGTCCAATTGAAGGAGTGGTTACAGCCATTCAATCAGGTGGCAATGTTACGGCCGACGCTTCACTCGGCAGCGTATTCCGCGTGGCTCTTACTGCATCGGGGTGGACGATCGCTACGCCGCTCAATCCGATCGACGGGCACACCATTAGCTATGAGATAAGCCAAGATAACACCGGCGGCCGGACATTTGCGTGGGCAGCCGCGTTTGCCTTTGGTTCGGCAGGCGAGCCTACACTGCCAACTACAGCATCCGACATGAGCCGCGTCACCTTCTCCTACAACGCCAGCCTGGGCAAATGGATGTTCCTTTCGGCCGTGACCGGATACGGCGCAGGCCTGCCACCAACAACCACAGTAACTGTATCAGTAGGCAGTGGGCAAGTTGCGGCCATGAGCGTTATGGCCTTCACGGGTGCCGCTCCCATACAGAACGGCCAGACCGGTTCAATCGATGGTGGCTCGGCTGGACAAGGCTTGGCAACTACGATTACGCCATCGGCCACTGGCAGCTATATTGTCGGCGTTAACCAAATTTTTCCGGGCAGTACCGACCCAACCCCAACCTCAAATATTACGGTGCTTTCTGCGGGCAGCGGCGATGGCGGCTGTAGCTACCAAACATTCATTACCTCAGCGAAAACAACGTCCGGCAGTCCTGTTACTGTCGGGGCGACTGCCGAGCAAGGCCAATTTAACGGCGTAGCGGCGGCCGAAATTCTGGCGGGCGGCACGCTCAGCTACTTAGTGAGCGGAACCAACGTCAACCAACAACAGGCTACGGATAATATCACAGCGAACATTAACCATGGGACACTACTAGTGGTGCTGGCAGTTTGCCCCGGCGGAGTCCCAACCGTTTCAGACAGCGCCGGCCTGACATGGACGCCGCTTGCGACCGCCAAAAGCGGCGACATCGGCGTGTGGGCAGCATACATAGCCTAAGCCAGAACTTGAGATTAGGTGTATTTTGGTGCGCGGCTGATATACTTGCAACATGAATATACAAGCATCAATGAGCAAGTAATGGAAGATGTATTCCACCTAGGGGTTAAGGCGCTGCTGCGCAACAATAAAGGCGAGGTTCTTTTACTCAAGGTAAATCCTCAAAAACTAAACGGAAAAGGAGAGAACAATTATTGGGATTTGCCAGGCGGGAGAGTGCAAAAAGGCGACTCTGTTCTTGATACGTTACGCCGGGAAGTCAAAGAGGAAACGGGTATTGCCAGTATAAGCACCGGCGAAGAAATCGGCATAGTGCTTGCAAATATCCGCATTCCAATTAGCAAAGGCGAATCGGCCGACCTCGTTCTTGCTATTTATACCTGTAGCGCATCCGATGTAGATATCACGCTATCTGAAGAGCACACAGCGTACCAGTGCTTTACGCCAATCAGAGCAGCAGAATTGTTCAAAGTTAAGTACCCTGAAAAATTCTGTAAAATTATTGCGGCTATGTAGCTAAAGTGTGGCGTATAACGCTTTATTTTTGCCGGTTCGGTGTATAATCTTCATATGTTTACGCTTAAACAAATTGACGAGATACATGAACGGCTAGGAAGCCGCGAATCCTTGGTTCAATACCTACAAGCGCTTAAAGCGATTGGCGTGGACACATACGATTCTTTTATTAGCGACGGGCATTCAGAATACTTTAGCGCAGATGGTCGCATATTAGTCTCAAAACCCGTACACGAACTTTTTACAGTTGCAGAACGCAGCGACCAGTCACAGTTTATGCACTACCTAAGCTTAAGCAGCTCCCATAAAATAAATTACTTGGAAATGTCAAAAGGTTTCGCCGACAGCGGAATAGAAAAATGGACATTCGACACAAATAACATGACTTTAACTTATAAAGATATGGCCGGTAACACTATTTTAACCGAACAAATTACTTAAAATGAGCAGATACGTTGCACTACTACGAGCTATAAACGTTGGCGGCCACTCCATTAAAATGGAACAGCTTCGCAATCTCTTTACGGAACTTGGCTTTAGTAATGTGAAGTCGTATATCAACAGCGGAAACATATTTTTTGACGCTGATAACATCGACAGAGAAAAGCTCACAACGCTTATCGAGCAGCACTTATATGAGGCTTTGGGCTACAAAGTCCCCACTTTTCTGCGTACAGTAAGTGAGCTTCAATCAATAGTATCCCAAGACCCGTTTCACAGCATCAAGCTCACCGACCAAACAAGGTTCTGTGTTATTTTTACTAATAAACCAATCGATAACACGGTTGCACTACCCCAGCATTCATCTAAAAATGACATGGATCTGGTGGCAGTCAACGAGCGCGAAGCGTTTGTAGTCTGGCATATCGTTAATGGCAGACCTCCGTCAGGCAAGTTTCCCGAAGGTGTAATTCCGCCAGAAAACACGTCGAGATTTTATCACACCTTAGCTAAAATTTTACAGGCTGCCAAGGTGTAGCCACTCAACTATGCATCCTTTGAATGTTTCGTATTAGTCTGATGTAGGTCGGCTGGACGTCACGAAAAAATACGCACTCATAACCACCATCCAGATTGTCTGGGGGTACGCCACAAGGCGTTCAACCCCGCCCTTGCCTAGTCCTACGTAATGGCCACTCACATATATAGCCAACGCCGTCAAGGCCACCATACCCGAAAATACAGAGTAAACCGCCATCGCTTTTGGTAGTTTAAGCGAGGCACCCAAAATGACCACACCTACATTGCCAAACAAAAAAGGTAACGTTGCGCCCATGCTATGCAACGCCAAAACAGTATTTTCAGGGAACAAGCCGACAAACACAGTCCCGAAGCCGCCAACAGCAAAAAGGCCAAATCCGGCTGTAGCATTACGGGATTTCTTGTACTGGTTATGCAGCAGTACTGAACCGGCAATCATGGCCATGCCCAATGTAAGAAATGAAACGTTCATAAAAGTGTGTAATGGCGAGCAAGTAGAACGGCCATTAAATACTGCACAGCTAGAATTGCCTAGGTCACTAATAGTGTTGTTGGCCAAGCTGTACCGAGGTGAAAATCGCAGGCCAGTTACAAACTGAACCAAAAAATATTGTACAGCGGAAAAGTACAGGAGCGCTCCCAGCTTTCGGCGGCGGCGATAGGACGTCTCTGGTTTTTTCAATGCCTCCATGAACCTAGATTAGCACGAAACCCACAACGGCATCACTTTTAGTTTACGCAATTGCCCAACAAGAACAAACAAATATCCAGACAAATCCCAGTCCAATAATAATAAATACACCAAAAGGTATAATCGTCGATGAAAATGACAATGAGATAGGTTCAGCAATAATACCAAAGCGTGACAAAGTTAGTATGGCGTTTATATGGCGAAAGCCTTCTTGTTCTGCTAAGCTTTATGCATGAACAAAGTCACACACGATAGCGAAACTGCGGCGCATGGCCAACAAGTTATCACAGCTTGCGCTTTTATCCACCAAAAAATCGATGGCGTGCAGAAAGTATTTTTGCCAAAACGTGCTGACGGCAAAAAATTCTTGCCCGGCAAATATGAGATTCCTGGCGGTCATATCGACTACGGTGAAGACATCGAAAGCGGGCTCATCCGCGAAATTAAAGAAGAGCTTGGCGTTACAGTGGTGCTCGGTGATCCCTTCGCAGTCTTTACATATACCAACGAGATAAAAGGCTCCCATTCGATCGAGGTCGTTTACTTTGCCCAGCTTGTAGATAATCCAGCCGATATCAGCATCGACCCCGATGACCATTCGGCCTCAGGCTGGTTTACCGAAAATGAAGCAGTCGTATTGAACGGCGATGACGAAGACGAAGAAGTGGCCGCTATCAAAAAAGGATTTGCCTTGCTTCGAGGCGAACCTCCACAGTTCTAGTTAGAGTGCCGAAAGCCTTGGCCTTTTTTAGACTACTCCTTACTAAAAGATCTTTAAGTCAAAACAATTTGACTGACAACAATTACATGTCACTGTAAGCTAAAAGTATGCAAGCCGTCGTTTTAGTAGGAGGCAGTGCTTCTCGTTTAAGAGCAAGCGGCGTTCAGGTGCCTCTGTCAAAGTCGTTTATGAGATTAAACGGCGAGCCGCTTTTATACTGGAACCTTACCAGTCTATTTAAGGCTGGCGTCCGCAACCTCATACTTGTCGGCAACGAAGTGCGGCATCTTTACGCTGCCAAGAAAGTTATCGAAAAACTGCCGTGTACATTTTACGAAGTTATTTATTTTTGCGACGAAGGCAATGGCGCGCACGGAATCCCCTATGAACTACGCTACTTGCTTCACGAGACCTATATTTTTGAATGCGGGCACGGATTAAGCAAGGCCGCCCATTACAAAAGGCTTACGCGCGCAAAGCAAAAGCACGCGATTGTTTTTTCGGCATACGACGTGCGCTCATCGAATGTCCGGCAGCCCGTTTCCTTACACCGAGGAATAGTAAAAACAGCCAAAAAACCCGGTAAAGCAATTGCCCACCCTATCGTTGCCGATAAAAAATACGCAGAAAGTTTGCTTAGGTTTGGCTTTAAAATAAATGCCATCATAAATAGCTATGCTGCTAGAAACACATTAAGGTACGTTAAAAACAGCTTGCCGCCAGAATATGACATTAAAGACGAAATGACTATGGCGCATCAAAAATATTCTGCGTATATTCGTAAAAGCCTGTTACTGTAAAACCCATGGTCCATGTAATCGAGCATTTTATTCAAAAAGATATCCTTCGGACGCTGTCGCGTAAAGGGAACTTACCGTTCAGTGCGTTAAAACCACCGACAATCAACAACAGTGTCTTTGCCTATCATTTGAAGGCTCTTGTGAATGCAAATCTGGTAATACGGAACAATACGAAATATTTTTTAAGTGCTGAAGGTGTTAAATATGTTGGCCGGGTAACTCGCACCAACTTGGACATACAACCTCAGCCAAAAGTTTTTTGCTTTCTCATAATCGAAAAAGAAGATGGGGAATTTTTACTGCACAGGCGGCATGCCCAACCGTTCCTGGGTAAATACACTTTCCCGGGTGGCACGCTGTTTTTTGACGAAGGCCTTAGCGATTTAGTACAAAAGCAGCTGCTCGAAAAGACTGGCTTCGCGCTTAAAATGGAACATAAAGGCATCGCTAATCTGCGTCTTGGCGAGGCTGGCATTGTTACGTCCCATACTATTGCGCACCTTTTTTACGGTCGTATCACCAGTGCGTCACAGCCACATGCAAAAGACCAGCGGTTTGCCCCTGAATGGGTCAAGGTACATGAGTTGCCGCAAGCGGCGTTATTACCAGATGTGCTTGATATTTTAAGCGCAATCCAGCAGCATGAAAATTACTTCTTCCTTGATTTGCATATGCCGAGCTAACCTAGAAGCTCTAAAGTCAGTACCTCTATAAATTACCACGAGCCTCGTTAGCCAACTATTGTTTCGCGCTTATACTCAACAAGTAAGGAACCTGGCGGCATACATTGTGACAACTGTGCCGTTACATCGGTTTTTATTTCCTCTAGCACATAAACGGTCGCACACAAAGCTGAGACTTCAGCCACCTGTTTAGGCGATATAAAATAAATCCCAGCTATCGTGCCTTCGGGTGGCAATCCCTTTAAAATTCGCAGACGCTCCATAGAACGGATCTGTTGGTTGAGAGTTTGGATGCGTTCGGCGCTAAGCGTAGCGGCCCTTTCGACACGCATTGCTATAACGAGTCGTTTCCAGCGCTTTGCAAACGCCGCCATCATACCACTGACATTACCTGTGATTACAACTGCTATGCCTTCACGTTCGCGGAGTAAAAAATGACGCGCTAAATCAGGAGTCACGGGTGTGGCTTGGTCTATCACCCTCGTTTCAATAAAGATTTTGCCCATAGCCACCCTCAGCAAGATCACTTAATATATACTGCCAGTCCTGCTCGTAATTTTGTACCAAGTAATTAGCGAAAACTGCGACGAATAACCTGTCTGCACTTAGGTGATGCCGACAGGCAAAACGTTGGCCACCCGCGTCCGTGGCCGCAACCATTCCTTCCCGCCACGGCTTTTCTGTTTTGCAAAAACAACATATGAAAGTCCTGCCCCGCTCTGGAGTATGCGGCCATGCGATCACCCCCACCGCTTATAATCCCATGCCGCGCCATAAGCGCCGCATTGTTTTTTCAAACATATACCCACCAAGGTCATTCACCTTTGTCTTTTCGTGTTCAACCAGCAAATTCTGTTGGCCGCTACAGGAGCGCTCGCTTTTCCTGCATACATTCAAACTGTCCATATTAGTCAGGCATCCTTTCCCAAACGGTACACACGCACCGCCTTAATGTTGAGGTATGCCAAATCTTGTTGCTGGAGTCCTGCATCTCGTTGGCGCTAATACGGCCAAGGAAGCCAGAAAAGGCTTGGCGGAAACATTGGCCTGGATTTTCCGCTCTTCTCGCCTATAATATGGATCAGGCGGATATGCCAAGCACATACGATTTTACCGCTAATGCGGCCAATCGTCGTTCTCCATTTAACGATGGAAAACTTGAAGAAACCTTTTAGAAGTGTTACGGTTAGTAACTGAAACGAAACTATTGGCAGCTGCTTACTTATAGGTTACCCCCTTTGCGAGCAACCTGTCAACAACAAAATGATATAAAAGGATGCTCAGTAGACATGCTATACTTCACACGACAAGAACTCTCCTACACATACGGTGTGTCTGTTAAGACAGCTCAGAACTGGGTCAGGGCGGCCAAAGAAGGTCGCATGAAACTCGACCTTATTGAAGATGGTAGGTATACATATGTTGCTCGCACCCCCGGTAACATAGCTACTTTAGATAAATTAGCTGGCGAACGTAAAAAGTATCGCCCTCACACAATGAGTGAAATCGTTAAGCCACGACCAGAATTTTACAATCATTACACAGAACCACAGGTCTACGACATTATGACTAATCTGGAGCTGCATCACGAACTTCCTCGCCAATACAATTACTTTAATGTGGGGGCACAAAGATGGGACGACTATACTCATAGATTGGCTACTCAAGATTCTTATAACACTATAACCACATCACAAAGACTCTTAGTTGCGATTGAAGGTTACCTCGACATCTTGCTAGAAAAATACAAACGCATTAATGTTATAGATATCGGCGTTGGCAACGCTCTTCCTGCGCGCGAGCTTCTAGCCCACTTGCTTAAACAGGGGAAACTTGGAAGGTATATAGCTATTGACATAAGTGATGAGATGTTGCGAATTGCTAAACGCAACGTTGATGAATGGTTTAAAGGAAAAGTACGATTTGAGGGCTACGAAATAGATATCACTAGGGAGCACTTTAGTAACCTAGTTGCAGAAGACTACATTAAAGACGAGAATGAGGAAACCGTTAATCTCGTTCTTCTGTTAGGAGGTACGCTTTATAATTTACGTGATCCCGACAGTGGATATCGTGTCATACGAGAAAGCATGGGAGTACGGGATATACTAATTCATACCCAAGGTTTGGACAGCATTACCAGTCGACGCTACTTTGACTTCAATACTCAGCCCAGTAAACCTGTGCTTCCACCTATTCATGGCTTTGTGGTCGACATGTTAAATATAGAGCCCTCAGCATATAAACTCGAACTTGGATATGACGAAGATACGCGACAACGTTTCGAACGTATTCGCTTTGAAACACCTTTAGCTATAGAGTTTGATTTCTCATTAGGTAAACGTAAAATAACATTCGATAAAGGCGACACCATATTAGTCTGGCGTTTCTGGCAACAAACGTTTAATGAGGTCGTCAATCAATTTGAACGAAACGGTTTTTACCTTCTAAATACAATGCAAACCCCCAATAGGATTGGATTGCTTACTATATCGCAATTAAAATAGTCATTTTTCTCAAAATCTTCTTGCAAACCGAGGCAACCTCGTGGATAATGCAGCCAGCAAATATAAAAGAGGGTTAATGGCATGATAGGAAGGCTTTCAAATAAAGGGTTTTCGGCTGTTGAGACAATGATTATTCTTCTGGTAATTGGTGGCATTATCTTTGGAGGGTGGTATGTATGGACGAGACATCACACTAAAGAGACCCCCAGAGATATCTCAAAGGTACAAAGCAAATCGGAAACTTACGCAGGAGACACAGCTACAAATCCCTATGCGGGATGGAAGACTGCCGTATCATCCAGAGCAGGATTTACTGTTAAATACCCTGAAAGTTGGTCGTATAGCCAATCAATCGGCACGAAAGATAATATAGAACACCTCATTATTTCAAGTCCCAAGTTTCGTGTTACTATCGATAGCTATAGAGGCAAAGACCCTGCAGGTGGCGGCCAATCCGCTACTATCTGCCCTGATTGTATACAGACCCTCAACTCCAAAAACTTTAACGCGGGAAGATTAGGTATTATTGAACTAAAGACCATTAGATACACGCTTGATAATGGTGAAGGCAATGCCCTTGTCCTTGAGAACTCAAGTTCATCTTATTATATCCCTTCCGTAAACGATACTAGCGTAACTACCAGCTTTAGAGCAATAAGCATGCTCAATTCGCAGCAAGCGTATCAGACAGAAACTCCTACTCAATTTATAAGTAATTCTGACTACACGACTGCTAAAGAAATATTACAATCTATAAATTATTAGGGTCAGCACAATGAAGAACCCCAGAACTAACGTTTAAATACAACTACTTTATATAATTTGTCCTTCTAGATGCGGGAAGGCTACAAGGACAAAAAAATGAGCGAATGCTTTTCACCGCTCCAGGATAAAGACCTGGAAGTTATTTCACACACCCAATCTAACATAATTCTAGGGTTAGGCAGAATAGTTACAACCACGCTACTTACCGCTGGACTTACAATAGGTGTTTATGGCACAGAGCAATTAGTCTATCCAGAAAGTGCGCACGCCAGTCCCATTATTTACGATGGCTTAGGTTATCCAGACGCAGGTATGCCTTGTGAGCATGCTCCTTACAACGCAACCGGAGCATGCTCAAATTACGATTGGGGGCCAACTCATACAGAAAACAAAGATGACCCATCAGAATATTCGAGCCGTGGCTATACCTATCGCAACTGTACCGACTGGGTAGCCTATCGGGTGCACCAAGTTTCTGCTGGAGTAATTACTGTGCCAGGCCTCGGCAATGGAGGCCAATGGTACGACCACGCGCCAGCCAGCGAGCAGTCTTTGAACGCCAAGCCAGGGGAAGCTGCCGTTGAACCAGGCAATCCCGGACATGTAGCCTTTGTGGAATCAGTTAACGACAAAGACGGAACTATTACCGTATCAGAATATAACTACGACGCTAAAGGAGATGGTGATTACAGAACTGGCGCAGCGAGCAGTATGGGGTTCACCGAATTCGTCGATTTTGGTATCGACCCAACTGACATCTCCGGTCCAACCTCTCCCCCAGCCTCCCCTCCTCCCGCCACGCAACTCGCCAAACCAGCTGCTATCTCCTACAACGGCGAACTAGATGTCTTCGTTCGTGGCGGTAACCAAATATATAAGGACAGCTGGTTAGGTGACCACTGGACAGGGTTTAGTTCTCTGGGTGGTGATATCACCAGTGACCCTGTAGCTATCCAATATGGTTCAGAAATGGATGTGTTTGCCACTGGTACGGATGGCCACGTATATAAAGACACTTGGAATGGTTTAACCTGGTCAGGTTTCAACGACATGGGCGGTGGTTTTTCTGGTACGCCCGCCGTAGCAGTGTGGGGGTCAGAGCTCGACCTCTTTGCCAAAGGCAGCGGCGGCACGATCTACAAAGACACATGGATTGGTGACCACTGGACGGGGTTCAACTCCCTGGGTAGCAGCGGTATGGCCGCCAATCCTACTGCTATTACCTTCAACGGAGAGTTAGACGTTTTTGCCCGTGACGGCTACGGCACAATATACAAAGATATGTGGAACGGAAGTACGTGGAGTGGTTTCAACCCACTGGGTGGTAATATTGCCAGCTCGCCAACAGCCGTCAAATACGGGCAAGAACTCGACGTTTATGGAGGCAGCGGCGTGGACGGTCAGCTCTTCAAGGATACGTGGAACGGAGCTAACTGGTCAGGGTTTAACTATATGGGCAATAGTTTAGGTAACGCTTCGACTCCAGCCGCCATTTCTTACAATGGGGAGATGGACATCTACGCGCGATCTACCAATGGAGCGATCATGAAAGACACTTGGAACGGACAATTCTGGAGCGGACTGAATAGCCTTGGTGGTAATGGTCTGGGTGATCCGGCGACTGTTCAGTACGGACAAGAGATGGATGTGTTTGCGACTGACAGTAGCGGGCACACCTACAAGGATACGTGGGACGGAAGTACGTGGAGTGGGTTTAGTTTTTTGGGGTGAGGAAATGTTAAGGACCTAGGACAGTGAAATCAAAACCTGGTATGCTGAAGACATGAAAATACGCCCTCCGCAGTTGCCTGCAAAAAGCAGCTTAGAACTGCTTGCTGTTAATGCGCTGGAAAACGAAGCAACGTTAGAACAATCATTATTGCAACACATTGATGTCGAGGGGAAACATATTAGCAATATGTCATTCGATGAATGCATGTTTGAGCACGTGCTAGCAATAAATGCCCATATAGAAAAACTTGTTAGCCAAGACGTTATTTTTACAGCATGCGACTTTTCGGCAGCACATGCAAGCGAGGCATCATTTATCCGCGCGCACGTAAGCAATTCGCGTTTTGTCGGCACCGACTTGAGTCAAGCAACTATAAAAGATACTCTGTTTACAGATTGTAAATTCGATATGGCGAACCTGCGTTTCGGTAAGCTTATCAACGTAAAGTTTGAAGGTTGCACATTTAACGAAACAGACTTTCAGGGTACCCAGTTCACAAGGGTGCGGTTTTCAAATTGTACGTTCCAAAAAGCGGATTTTAATAAATGTAATGTGCGCGGCTTGGATTTCTCGGGTTCACAGCTTACTCATATCAATGGCTGGAGTTCACTGCATGGTAGCACCATTGACCCTGTTCAGCTCACCGTTATTGCCCCGCAGTTGGCACTTGAATTGGGAATAAAAATAGAAAGCTAACGAGCAAACCCAGCCTAACTTCATAAAAGTTTCATAAGGGCTAAATACAATTAGTCTTTAACCACCAGCACAATCTTACCACGCACTGCGCCGCTTTCCCACTGCCGGAATGCTTCAGCCGTTTGGCTAAGTGGAAATACCGTGTCAACTTGCGGTGTTATGACCCCTTCGTCCACCAAAGCAGCCAATTTTGTCAAATCATCGGTAGTAACTTTAGTGTGCTGCATCAGTGCGGTTACCCCAAGTTCGGCAGCGCGCGTATCATCCGGCGGCTGGATCATCGACACTGCTTTTCCGCCCCGCTTCAAAATACCTAAGGCCAAACTAAAATCCTCACCGCCAACAGCGTCAAATACAGCATCAAAATCGTGTAATACATCGCTAAACTTTTGCTGTTTATAATCAATGACCTGGTCGGCACCTAAGTGTCCGACAAATTCCAGCCCGCTACCAGTAGCAGTGGTTGCCACATAGGCGCCTAAGTGTTTGGCAATCTGGATAGCCAAACTACCAATACCGCCTGCGCCACCATGGATAAACAATTTTTGACCGGGCTGCACGTTTAAATGGCCGACCACGACTTGCAAAGCACTGACACCCACCAATGGTAGCGATGCCGATTTTTGGAAATCAATACTAGTAGGAGCCAAAGCAATTTGGCCAGCCGAAGTTGCTGCGAATTCGGCGAACGCACCACTGTTGCCTGCGGCCGCGCTTGCCTGCCCAAACACTTTGTCACCTACCTTAAATTGAGTTACGCCAGCGCTGGTTTCGCTCACTATCCCGGCAATGTCGCCGCCTAAAGTTACCGGTAAATCAAGCGGCACTGTGTCTTTCACTTTTCCAGAGCGTACCATGCTGTCGTAAGGATTGATGCTCGCCGCGTGCACTTCAACCACAACCTGCCCATCGCCCGCAAAAGGCTTGCTAATGTCGTTAATTTTAACCACCGATGCATCGCCATATTCACTAATTTGAGCCGCTTTCATACCTTCTCCTTTTAAAATTACACGCTATTCGCAATCAATTTCTCGAAGTTAATTTCTAGAATCGTGAGCCGCGGATTGCGTACTACCCTGAGATCTTGCAATTCTTTCATAACAATTGCAGCTCGTTCGCGGGTAATGCCGCTCATATCGGCCAGCATTTGGTGGCTCACCGGAAACAACACCCGGCGCCAGCCACTCCGACGCTCATACGCATGATGCACCGCCAAAAACGTTAACGCCGATTTAATCTTGTCATGAGCCGTGGTTTTGCCTAGACTGCTGATGCGCACCAGCATCTCGTGTACCTCTTGTGAAAACCATTCTGTTAGAAATTGTGTAAGCGTAAAATCTTTAGCCATTGCGGCGCGCAGTTCTTTAGCGGGAAGAGTCCAGACGTCGCAGTCAGTAAGTGCCGTGTAAAACCACTGGGTAGGCGCGCTGTTATTAGAAAAGAAGGCGAACGGCAACAGTGACGGAGCCTTTAATAGGTGTAAAATCTTATCGTTCCCTTGCTCGTTAATGTCGTGCACCTTGACGATACCGTCGCCCAAAATGAACACATCATGCGGGTAATCGCCCGCATAACTAACTATTTGGTCTTTCGGCAAGTGCTTTTGGCGCGCCGTTTTTAGCAAGTTCTGGAATGATTCGGGCATTTGTTGCATAAGCTCATTATAGAGGAGTTTGCAAGTGCCTGCGACTTTTATTACAAGCAAAGCCCATCACCTTTCGCAGACAAGCAAAGCCCAATAGCGCTATTGTGCAAATAAATAGGCTGCGTACAAGAAAGTTCCGCTAAAAGCAAAGGAGACCGCCCATGGACACGGCAGATATAACCGGCAAACGAGTCGCTATTTTAGTGTACAACCACTTTGAGCAAGCTGAATTTGAAGAGCCGCTCAAGGCACTAAAAGGCGCAGGCGCCGATGTGCATGTCATATCGGCAAGCACTACAGATCTACAGGGGTTGAACCATATCGAAAAAGGTGACCGCTTTACTGCCGATGTACTATTGGCCAATGCAGAACCTGAGCAATATGATGCGCTCGTTTTGCCAGGCGGCGTCGTAAATGCCGACAAATTACGCATGGTTGGCGAAGCGCAAGATTGGGTTAACCACTTTATTGACGAAGGCAAATTAGTGGCTGCTATTTGCCACGCGCCATGGCTCCTGGTCTCTGCTGACACTATTGAAAGCCGTCGCCTCACCAGTTATTACACCCTACAAGACGACATTAAAAATGCCGGTGGCGATTGGGCTGACCAATCGGTAGTTATTGACGGCAACCTTATAACCAGCCGCCAGCCCAGTGACTTAGCCGATTTCAACAAGGCGGTTTTAAACGCGCTAAAGCCAAAGCCGATAATACTTTAACTACTACGGAGTGAAAATGGCACGTAAATACGACCCAAAAGCCAGCAAAGAAGTTGAAAAAACCATGCACGAGCATAAACATGCGGGCAAGTTCAAAAGCAAGGCGCAAGCGATTGCCGTGGGTTTAAGTAAGGCTCGGCAAAAAGGCGAAAAAGTACCTAAAAAGAAATAAAGCAAAGATATTTAGTGGTCGCGGTACAATGCGTAACGCACCACCCACAACCATTTGGTACGGGTCGAAGCGCTTAAGCGCAGATCGTCGAGCGCGTGCAAAGCACGTTGTTCGCAATCGGCAATTTGCGCTTCAATGGCCACGCGGGCGCCACTTCTTTCGATGCGCTCTTTCAGCCACACCACGTCCGATTCGCCAATCGGCGGTTCGTTCATAAGCTTGGTAATTTGGGTACGGTCTTTTGCCGAAGAAGCGTGGAATGTTTCTTGCATAAGCAATGTGCGCTTGGCTTCCTGCAAGTCGCCCACCACTGTTTTGCCGGTCTTTTTATAGTCGCCAAACACGCCCAAAAGGTCATCGCGCAACTGATAACCAAGGCCGGCAGCCGCGCCAAAGCGGTCGAGTGCGTGCCGCGTTTCGGCATCAGCACCCGCCATGTCGGCACCAGCGACAAGCGGCTCTAGCATCGAATACACGGCCGTTTTTAAAAGCGCAATCGAGCGGGCATCCACTATTTCAAGCGGTAGCATCACCGCTTCCATATCGAGCAGCTCGCCAGCTATTACTTCGTACATCGCCTTATTGACGTGGCGCGTTGCGGTAACTTTTTGGGCGTCGCTTACACCTGATTGTAAAATCATATGCTGTGCGGCATTCAAAAATAAATCGCCGGCTAGCAGCGCAGCACCGTCGGCAAAATGGGTGCTGTCTTCTTCGTTGTGGCTTAATTTTGCGTAGGCTGTGCGGTACAAACCGCCAACGTTAGAGCGGCCATGGCGCACATAATCGCGGTCAATAATATCATCGTGAGCCAGCAAGCCGGTATGCAAAAGTTCCCAGGCCGCGGCGACCGGCAGCATATCGGCACGGTTTGTACCGCCAGCAGATTCATACGCCAGCAAAAACAAGTACGGGCGCAGCCGTTTCCCGCCAGCTTGCAGCACCTCGCACATCGCTGCCCACAGCCGCCCATAACTCGGCGCCAGCCGCCGGGCGCGCTCCTGTTGTGCCTGGCAATATTGCAGTAAAAATGCCGTTACCTCGTGCTGCACCACCAGCATTTCCTGCGGCACTCCCTCAATTGATATAGTCGTTTTCATGCCCATATTGTATCATTAGCGCTTCAAATGCATAGGTATTGCTTTAGTGCAAGCGTACCACTTGCACTAAAGCGTTTCTAATTGACCTCGGCCTATAGCTTGCTTAAAAATAAGTGATGAATTCTCTGATCGACCGGCAAGGATGCTTCATTGGGCAGCGCAAGATTAGCGATTATTTTCTTAACGAGGTTCTCGACACCTATATAAGCTTTTGGCAGGATGGAAAACGTTTCGCGCGCCTGGAACGGAGCAGCATCAGGGTTCAGCTGGATAAGCCCGGGCACCTCATCCCATTTTTTCCAGGGTGGTAATTCACCGTCCAAAAGGAAAGGCTTATCAAAATCCGGATGGCGCAGCACTCCAAGCCTCAGCAATTGCCATACGCTTGCAAGATGGGCACATGCCCATTCGTTCTTTGCATGTTTATAGTACAAGTCTCCTCCAAATTGTAATCGCCCATCCCATGTGTCCCATCTGCCGGCGCCTTCTAGAGTACCTTGAAATTGGCGCGTTATGCCTAATTCTTTAGTAAAATTATCAGTGATATCAAGCTGCCCGAGTATAAAGCCGGCGAGCGGCACGCATGCCGCTTCCCGTGCAAGGTAGTCTATCCTCAAACCCGACTGCTCAGCAGCGTCACGTATTTGCGGTATGATACGCTGCGGCTTAAAGTTGCATGTGTAGTCATCGATAAGGAAAACCGTACTCGCTTCTTCTCCGGTATCCTGTTTTAACTCCGATTCCGCCGTCTCGACCCAAAGCCTTGTAGACGCAAAACGGTCGGCGAGCGGAGGTGTTGCGTTCCTGCTAAATGCATTTGCATAATAGTGTCCGGGTTCAATAGAGAGGCCTGCCCTTTCTATAAAGGGGATACTTTCTATAGACATACACTTGTTCTCATAAATTGCTGACCGTAGCGTTTCTAGCGTAATACTTCGCCATACCTATTTTGTCATCAAATGATATCAAATTATACATAGTAAAGAAAATACGAACTGCCGCTTGATGCGTTATTGCGGCTAATCAAAAAAGTAAGCCCACATCTGGTGCCCATTACGAGCAAAGCCT
Organism: Saccharimonadales bacterium (SeqCode); assembly: GCA_035478775.1. GTDB lineage: Bacteria > Patescibacteriota > Saccharimonadia > Saccharimonadales > UBA4665 > CAMLQK01. The sequence continues at coordinate 21,124 of DATIJG010000022.1, forward strand.
TAGGCTAAACATTAGCTTTTTGTGCCAGCCCTTGCTACCATGGTTATATGCGACCTATTTGGACAGGCTCGATCAGTTTTGGGCTTGTAAACATCCCGGTAAAGATGTTCAGCGGCGTAAATCCGCGCGAAGGACTTGACCTCGACATGCTCCATAAAGCCGACCATGCGCCGATTCGTTACGCACGCATTTGCCGTAAAGATGGCGAGGAAGTGCCGTGGGATGACATTGTCAAAGGCTACGAGTACCGCGAAGGCGATTACGTAGTGCTTACCCAAAAAGATTTCGACAAGGCCAACCCGCGCAAAACCGAAACCGTGGACATTACCCAATTTTGCGACGCGCCCGAAATTGACTTGCGCTATTTTGAAAAGCCCTATTATTTAGAACCCGTAAAAGGCGGCGATAAAGCCTACGGCCTGTTGCGCGAAGCCCTGCACGAGTCTGGCAAAATCGCCATCGTAAGTTTTGTAATACATGAGCGTGAACACCTTGGTGCCTTGGTGCCGCTTGGCCGGGCGCTCATTTTGAACCAATTGCGTTATCCGACCGATTTGCGGAGCGGCGACAATCTGAAGTTGCCGACTACCAGCGACGTGACTAAACGCGAACTCGAAGTCGCCCTCAAACTTATAAAGCAAGAAACCAGGCCGTTTATCGCTGAAGATTATCACGACACTTATACCGAAGAACTCGAAGAGATAATTAAAGCCAAGGCTAAAGGCCATAAGCTTACCGTAAAATCCGCCAAGCCACATAGCACAACACCCACCGACCTCATGGCCACCCTAAAAGCCAGCCTAAGCGCAAAGGAGTAGACTTTGGGGTTAAGAACCTACAAACATAAGCGCACCTTTACAAACACGCCGGAACCCGCTGGCAAAAAACAGCCCGCAACCGGCAAAAAGTTGCGGTTTGTTGTGCAAGAGCACCACGCTTCGCGCTTGCATTACGATTTCCGACTTGAAATGGATGGCGTGCTAAAAAGCTGGGCCGTGCCGAAAGGCCCCAGCATGAATCCGCACGACCACCATTTGGCGGTGCACGTCGAAGACCACCCCTATGAATACCGCAATTTTGAAGGCATTATCCCCGAAGGTAACTACGGTGCCGGCAACGTTATTATTTGGGATGAAGGCACTTACGCACCACGCGCCGAAACTAAAACGCCCGAAAAAACATTATTACAAGAACTAAAAGACGGCCATATTACTTTTATTTTGCGCGGCAAAAAACTACAAGGCGAGTTTGCGCTTATTAAACTGCAAAAATCGAAAGACCAAGACGCTTGGCTGCTTATTAAAAAGGGCGACGACTACGCGAGCAGTGCCAATATCCTAGCACAAGATACCTCTGTAAAAAGCGGCAAGACGGTCGACGACCTTGGCGCGCATGGCAAACTGCCGGGCCTAACTAAGTTCCCGGCCGTGCGTCAGCCCTGGATTGTCCACCCCATGCTTTGCACACTGGTAGATAAGCCCTTTAACGACCCGGCGTGGCTGTTTGAAATTAAATGGGATGGCTACCGCGCTATCGCGAGCCGCAGCAAACACGGCGTGCAAGTATACTCGCGCAACGGCACCGATTTTACCCAAAAATTCGCGCCAATAACCGAAGCCGTGCATAGCTTAAAACACGATGTCACCTTAGACGGCGAAATTGTAGCCGTCGACCAACACGGCATACCGCATTTTGAAGGGCTCCAAAACTGGCAACGTGACCCAAGCGGCCACTTGCAATACTGCGTATTCGATATTTTGTGGTGTGATGGCCGCGATATGCGCACCATGCCGCTCGTCGAACGCAAAAAAGTGCTGCGCGAAATTATCGGCATCAAAGATCCGGTGCTGCGTTACAGCGACGACGTCGTAGGCAACGGCACTGGCCTGTTCGAACAAATGCAAGCTAAGGGTTTAGAAGGCATTGTTGCTAAACGTGCCGACAGCACTTACCAGGAAGCCCAGCGCGGGCAAGACTGGCTCAAAATTAAAACGCATCTGCGCCAAGAAGTGGTTATTGGTGGTTTTACTGAACCGCGCGGCAGCCGGACCTACCTCGGATCGCTGCTTGTGGGCGTGTATGAAAAAGGGCAGCTCAAATACGTCGGCCACTCCGGCGGCGGTATTGCCGATGCCCAGCGAAAAGCCCTGCGCGAAAAACTGAACAAACTAGAGCGTAAAATATCACCGTTCTCCAACACGCCAGAACCCAGTGATACCCAAGTGCATTGGGTAAAGCCCGAAATGGTGTGCGAAATGGATTTTAGCGAATGGACGAGCGAAGGCCTGATGCGCCAGCCAAAATATGTAGGCATGCGTATCGACAAGCAGCCGCAAGAAGTACGCCACGAACAGCCGGATACCCGAGCGCCACACCAAGCAACGGCGGGCCTAGCGCCCTCGCATAACAAAAACGGCAAAGTGGGGGTGAGCACGCAACCCGCCGCCCAAACCCAAAGCACGCCTACACATAATTTTATACAAAACGACAGCCTGCCTTTTGAACTTACCCACCAAACTAAAATTTTCTTTCCGCGCCACAAATATACCAAGGGCGATTTGGTGAAGTACTACGAAAACGCAGCCAGCTACATCTTGCCATATTTAAAAGACCGGCCACTTTCACTACTGCGCCAGCCTGGCGGTGTGAACGACCACGGATTTTTTCAAAAAAATATGCCACACGCTCCCGCTTGGTTGCCGACCGCTGATATCTACTCCGACACCCACCAAGGCAATATGCACTGGATTGTTGGTGGTACGCTAGAAACCCTTTTGTATGCCGTACAACTTGGAAGTATCGAAATTAACCCCTGGAGTTCGCGTATTACGCACCTGGATAACCCTGATTGGGCGGTTATCGACCTCGATCCTGAAGGCACCATCACTTTTAAAGATGTTATTGCCGTGGCGCGTACCGTCAAGCAGGTGTGCGAGGAATGGCATGTGCCAAGTTATCCCAAGACATCCGGCAAAACCGGCATTCATATTTTTATACCGATGGGCGCACGCTATACATACGAGCAAGTGAAAGATTTTGCGCACTTAATGGTGCTCGAAGTCCACCGTCGCCAGCCGAACCTGACCAGTGTTGAGCGCATGCCCGGCAAGCGTCCTAATCGTATCTATCTCGATTTCCTGCAAAACCGGCAAGGCCAAACATTGGCCGCACCATATTCGGTACGTCCGACGCCCGATGCCACCGTCTCGATGCCGTTGCATTGGGACGAAGTAATACCAAGCCTTAAGCCCACCGATTTTACCATCGAAAACGCTATGCGACGCGTTTCGCGCAGCGGTGATTTGTGGGCACCAGTGTTAGGCAAGGGGGTTAACTTACGCAGCACGCTTGCCCATATAAAAAACGTCACCGAGCCTTAAAATACTGAAAATAGCTTGCAGCTTTTAGGCAGCCTGAGGTACAATGCCGCCAAGGTGCAAAGCCAACCTAAAAGTAAAGGGGTTATGGCGTGCTACCAGTGTGGTGTGTTTTCATTGCAATCAGTGTTCGGTTACTAGGCAGTGCCAGCTACTTTAAAAGTGTGCTTCGCGGCAAGACACAGCCAAACCCCATTACCTGGTTCATCTGGAGCCTAACAGCACTTGTCGCCTTTTTCGCACAACTACACGCCCGAGTCGGGTTTTCGATGTACACCACCCTGGCGCTGGGTCTCGGGCCACTCATTATCTGCATAACCGCACTCATAAAACACCCGACAGCATCACATTTTACGCCATTTAATATCACTTGCGGTGTGGTGGCACTGGTTGGAGTTGCGTTGTGGCAGGCTACGGCAAATGCCAATCTGGCCATCGTGTTCAGTATTTTAGCCGATACCTTCGGCAGCATACCCACAATGCATAAATCATATCATCATCCGCACACTGAATATGCCTTGCCGTACGCGCTATCGGTGTGCAGCATGGTTATAACGCTCGCCACCTTGCAGCAGTGGCGATTCTTGGGCTATGCCTACCCGCTATACATTTTCACTATCAATCTGACGATTTTCAGCACTATTATGTGGCGCGGCAGCTTCCTAAAGCGACAAACTCGTCCCTTAAGGAAAACCATAAGGAACAAACCACATAGTATAATCTTTTAGACAAATCTCTTATTTAGTAACTCAAAAAACCTGTCCGATCTGGCCATTGGTTGTATTTCCTTGGCTACATAATGCTGATATTTGTATGCCTCCTTCATAATTTCTAATGGGCGTATGCCTTTATCGTGCATAGTCATCATAACCTCGCTGATAGGCCCGATTGGCGCTTTCTGATAAGCGGCTAAACTAGGTTGGGGCGAAGACTGTAAGTTACAAATTCGAGCGATGACAAAGGTAATCATCGCGTGCAGTGAAGGGTATTCATTACGCAGATACGTCAGAAGCCCCAAGGCATCCTGTAGCACTCCATCAACTTGAGGATGCTGAGCGCCCTGTCTATTAAAGTGGTCAGTCAGTACCTTACGGCGACGCCACTGGCTACTATGGGGGAAAAATCTTCCGAAGAAAGCAGCAGGCATCTGCCCATGAGCCACTGCGTCGAGAGCTGCTACCGACAGAAGATATATGAAAGTGTCGTGTGCAATCTCGTCCAAGAGTGACGGCGATGACCCTGCGATTGTATTTTCAACTCGCCCCAATTGCAAGTTCTTATCTTTTGTCTCGACACGCACTCTTGCACTGCCGTAAATCATAGCATGCGGTTCATGGCCACGGCGCTTAGTCTGATACGACAACCTATCTAGTGTGTACAACATGCCATGTACGCCACCATACTCCCAACGCTGTTGTAAATTATTAACGCTTTTAATGAAAGGGCTCGGAAGTGCTCCAGCAAAGATATTACGCAGAGCCATTCGGTAATCCCTGAGTCTCATGGGTGCAACCCCAAACACAAATGGGCTTGATGCCATAAGCATGTCCGCTACTATGCCAAGGTGGCTATTAAAAATGTCTGCTGTCGCGATAGCTATTTCCAAGGGAATAGTAAGCTCCCCCTTCCCGCTTGATATATGCGGCATGCCAATACTCGTTTGACAAGCAACCGAAGGCCAAAGCACTTGAAACCCTTTGTCCCGCATAAGACTTTTATAATCTTGATGGCCATGCGACTTGGCAATCACATTGAGAATAGAAAGAATCTTCGGATCGGATAATACTAGATACTGCTTAAGATGCTCCGACCACGGGCGGATGTAAGCTCCGCCCTCTCCATTGTTAAGCTGCATGCCAGCATCGTTGGGTGAACCGGCAAGCGGTGCCGACGTATCCATTAGCATGAGGCCTGGATGGTTCCGCTCCCTTTGAGATAATTGCTCGATACGAGCCGCGAATGCCCCTTGCAGTGTTTCGAATGGCGGCAAAGCATCCTCGTGGATACCCGCTTGAAACTCGAATTGCTCATGTGCATCCAGCTCCTCGATACTGCCTGTCATAATATCATGTGCAATCGCTTCGTGCTCTTTACCCACAGAAAGCGCACCGTAAGGGATCTCGTTCCCAGTTTTTAGTGCTTGGGTAACCTCTAGAGCAATGTCTTCTGCTCGTTTTCCATATTTACGCCCCAAGACGTACATAAGATGTTCCGACGTTTGCTTCCCACTCGCGCCATAGCTAATACTCTTGTCAGTTTGACGCACAGGCACCCACCATGGATGCCGAATAAAAACTACAAAATCGCCATTTTTATCGCGCCCAAGCATACCAGTTTGTTGAAGTCTGCCTACAAATTCTAGGTCAGAGAAATCTTGATTCAAAGATTTCTCTGTAAGCACGCCATGTTTTTTATCGGAGCTAACGTATTTAGCCGAATCTATATGTCCTGAAGTTTTTTTGCCTGTTGGGTATTTTTTATGTGTACTCATGGGCAAGACTTTACAATGTGACATGAAGTTTGTATAATTGTCGTCGGAAATGTCCGACAACTCTAGAATTACGAAAGAAGCGATTATTCTCGATCAGCTGGCTGCATTCGGACTAACTAACACTGAGGCACGAATCTATCTTCACCTCACAGGTAAGGCCCCTAAGTCCATTCTGGAAATAGCCCGGGAACTCGATTTGCCACGTACCTCAATATATGACAGCGCAGTTAAACTCTCTGAAAAAGGCTTGCTTCAACGGATTGTCAGGTATAAAAGCCAGCAATTGCAGGCATATCCTCTGAGCATTTTGCAGACATACATTGATAGAGAAAAGTCACGAATCGAGGAACTCCAAGGTAAGTTAGCTAGCCTTGAAGAAGCGGTGTTATCAGCAGAAGCGTCGCCTCTTTCAACCGAAGTGCGGTATTATCACGGCCCCAAAGGCTTACAGCAAATGATTTGGAATACTCTACGTACTAGAAGTGAGCTGGTTGGATACTCGCAATTTGGTCTGGTAGATGTCGTAAGTAAACGCTTTACAGAGAAGTATGCAGCCGAACTCATACGACGGGGCATACACAACCGGGTCATTACTAATCCAAGGTATGTTGATGCCTGGCGCTTGTACCTCGAACCACTTGCTACCTATAGGCGCACCTTGCAACAATGCAAAGCAATCGACCCGAAAAGACTATATGTGTCAGGTGACACCACTATTTACAATAACGTTTTCGCAACAGCATATTGGGAACACGGAGAGATTGTTGGCGTAGAAATCGAAAACCCGGAAATTGTCAAAATGCAGCGCAGTATGTTTGATTTGACGTGGGGGCAAGCCAAATCAGTCGAGTTCATCACGCCTTCATAACCGACAAACGGTGGTCAAGTTAAATGAGCGGGCTTTCTAGCATGCCAGAGCTAAACATAGTCAACGCTTTGCCGCCAAGCATCGTGCCGGTATTTTCATGGCGGACTTCGTAGGCGAAGCTCACATAGCCTTTCTCGACCGCTTCGGCGCCCAGCGCCATCAGCACATTAGGGTTCGCCAAACGTAATTCCCCGCTATCAGCTTGGGCATAATCATTTTCTATGCCGCTCACCCACGTCCTATATACCGGCACACCTAGCCTTTCGGTCGCCTGTTCATTAAGTTCTTCGTTATACATCACCTTAGTTTGCTCATGTGGCTGCGGAATAGGCAAATTGATTAGCGGTTGCACATCGGGCGCTATAAAAGGCGCCGTTGTAGGTGCATAGATTCTACCTGGATATGGACAGGTGTTTATAAGCCGCCTTGGAGACGACGAATGGCCACCGAGATTGTGCTGGTAAGCAGCAGAGCTGCCCGAGGCACGCGGCTGGGGCTGCGGTTGGCCTAAACCTTTGACTCCAATAAAACTACCGTCCGTACGGCGAATATCACCATACAAAAAGTATAAGTCATCTATGGGGCGGCCGGCGCGAAGCGCAGCCAAGATGGTCAGTTTGCTTACCACCCTTGCAATGTCCTCTTCTGGCAGTGGTAGTTTCTCTGGCCCGCCATGCTCGGTAATAGCAAAAAGTGTTGACGTTGGCTGGCCTGCCAAGGCAAGGCCCCGCAGGTTGCGATATTCCGATTTTGCACGTGCTGCCTGGGCATACGGTACGCCTTCTTTATTTAAAGCCGCCGTCCCGAGCTTTGGGTTTTCGCACACAGTAATAGCGTGAGGCACCAGCACATCAATACGTGGTGCTTTTTCAACAGTATGCACGTCTTATCCTCTTTAACAGTCAGTTACACATACTATACTCATACAGGTAATACGCCAACCTTGTTTCTTACAAACTTTATTCTGTAATATATGGGTAGCACTTACGACGCAAAACCTTCTGAAGAAAAGCGACGAGACAAAGGCTGCCGTATAAGAGGCCGGCTTGACACTTAAAAATGTAAGCAGCATTATGGTGGTATACATAATGTAAGGCTTTTTATGAATAAAACAATGAAACTCGTGGTCGCACTGGTTGTTGTCATTATTGTGGTCGTTAGTGGTGTGCTGTTGTTTGGCAAAAAGAAAACTAACGCACCGAGTACGAATAACTCTTCTGCGTCAAATTCGAGCCAAACTAATAGCAGTACGTCGACTATCACCTATGACGGAAATCAATTCGAGCCGCAAACGCTAACTATTAAGGCTGGCTCAAAAGTTAAGATTGTAAATCAGTCAAGCGATTCACCACTTAGCTTCGACTCTGACCCGCACCCCACCCACACTGACGAACCCGAGCTAAATGCCGGCAGCATCGACCCTGGTGTGAGCACTCAAATTACCGTAACCAAAGTTGGCAATTGGGGCTACCACAACCATTTACACCCTGAACAAACCGGTAGGATTGTCGTTACAAACTAACGGCTAAAGAACCGTTTAATTGTCAAACAACCAAAAATCAATATGTTCTTGGTCGAGCTGGTTAACAAAGTCGGTAATTACTGGAGCGGCAGGCGACTCAAACGGCTTGCCGGCACTCCAGTATGACCAGTTTGTAGCTTCGGCTGTACGGCTTTTATCTTGGGCAAAAATGTTTACAGCTACAGTATAGCCTGATTTTTGCAGCGCTACTGCTTGGTCGTTAATGGTCTGCATTACCGCTTTGCGGCGTTCTGGCGTCATGGTAACAGTTTGGCTAGGGTCGAGCGTATATTTAGCGCTAAATGTACCAGTGTTAAACCACACTTTTTTAGTGCCCAAGCTGTCGGCCATTTCTTTTAGCAGATCGGGTGCTAAAAATTCTGCGGCATTAACAATTGCACCATTGCCACCTTGCGGCGACATCCACGGGAAGCCTTGCATGCCAGCGTATTCAACCAAGCCCGGCGTAATGCCTTTTACATATTGCAGCAAGCTGTCGTATTCGCCGTTCGCCCAGTCGAAATCGGTCGTCCTATAGGTTGCCGAATTCAACATGATACTGGTGTGTGCCCCTGGGAACATCTGTTTTAAAATACCCAAATAATTATTGACAGCCGGTGCAAAATATTGCGGCTGGTTGTCGTTCCAATATGGCAGGTTGGCTTCGGGGAACGGGTTCCAAATACCGAGCTGCGTATCTGTTATGCCCTGGTTCTTCAGCGTTTGGAAGTAAGCAGTAATTTGACTGTTAAAACCGCCATTGGCAAAGGTTGCATAGTCAAGTGTGGTGCCATTTTGTTCGGATGGCTCGGCAACTACCAGCGGCCGCACACCGTGCGCTGCAAAGTCTTTTAGCGTTTGTGCGTCAGCTTTGGCATAATCGGTGGCTTCTTGTTCAGTTGCTGGCATCGATGTAAACAGCATCATCGTGCCGGTGGCACGCGAATGGCAGGCCGTTTGGTAGACGCTCAAAGTTTGTAATGCCGTGGTGCTGGCGCCGTTCAAATTAAGCGGCGGCTGATTAGTACACGTTGTGGTTTTGACGCTTGCAACCGTTGAGTGGTGGCCGATAGATTTCAGCATACTCAAAGGTTTTTGGCCGGTCATAAATTGATATACCATGCCAGACGAAAACAAGACCAGGCCAATGAAAAATAGGTTGATTACTACAATATGACGGGGTTTCATACTATTCCTCGATTCCTTCGCGTTGCCATTTTTGCCACTCCAGCGAGTCACCGCGCAGCACCATATGGAAGCCACGTATCAGCGCGTGGAACTCAATCCACACTACCACATAAAACAACGGCCAAGTAAACGGCCACAACACAAGCAGCTTAGCACGTTCTTTAAAGGTCAGGCGCTCGCCAAATACCGCTACCGTAAAGTACGAAATACCCACGAACAGCATACTGAGCGCCAGCGATACAAACTCGCCCGAAAGTACACTGTAGGTTATAAGCAAAGTGGCACCGATTGGCTCCAAAATAAGCTGTAGTTCCGAAAACAGAGCGAACGGCAAAATGAACCAACCTAAAAACTTGTTGTGTTTTTTGTCGAGCGAGAAGAACATGCGGCGGTAATGCAAAAAGGTATCGAAACGGCCCTTCTTCCAGCGCAAACGTTGGTTAATCAAGGCCAAATAGTTGCTGGCACCTTCCGTGTAGCAAATAACGTCTTCGGCATAAATGCTGCGCATGCCGTGGTATTTGGTGCGCATCGACATTTCGATGTCTTCAGTCTTGTTCTTTTCGTCAAAGTAGCCAAAATACTCAAAAGTTGTGGCGCGCCTAAACGCCGCACAGGCACCACCGTAAATGTACTCAGCGCCCATCACGCAGTGTGCCCGTTTAAAGTAGAACCCAAACAAATATTCGAGCCGTTGCATCTGACCGATGATGCGGCCATGGACGTTTGCTACACGCACGTTGCCCACCACTGCAGACACACGCGGATCGCGGAAATGTTCGACCAAATTGCCAACGGCATCTGGCGCTAGCGCCGAATCAGCGTCGATGGTTAAAACAAATTCGCCTTTACTGCGCTTGATACCAATGTTAAGGGCACGACCCTTGCCGCCGCTACTTATATAAATCTGGCGGATTGGGCGAAGATCTTTACGACGACGGTGGCGCGCAATAAAGCTATCTACAATCTGGCGCGAATTATCAGTGGAACCATCGTTGACTACAACGATTTCAATATTTTTGTAGCGGTTAGCAAGCACCGACTGCATTGTTTTCAGCACACCTACTTCTTCGTTCCAGGCCGGAATAATCACCGACACCAGCGGGTTGAACGGCTGTAGCGCGCCGTGCTTTTTTACTTCGCGCTTTAAAACACGCAAACGCCGGCGGGCTTGGGTTACCGAGAAACTAGCAGCGAACATTAAAAATATAAAGTACTTTACCAGCATAATAGTGGCCAAAAAGATGGTCATGTTACGGAAGAATAAAAAGAGTGCTTGGTTAGTCATTACTGGTCTACCCCTTGCACCGAAAGTAGGTTGGCCTCGACGACCACATTACTGTGTGCACTTGTGTCGTTACAGCTAATAATAAGCTTGCTAGTAACACCGCTGTCGCTTGCCACATACGGCACGCTATCAGCATATACTTTCGCACTCGTCACTTTAAATACGTAGCGCCAGGCGTTGTCGGTGTCCATGAATAGGTTGCTGCCGACGCTTGGCAGGTTTTGGTCGTTAAGCGTACGGAAGCTAGAACGGCAATATAATAGCGCCGTGCCGATATTGCCATTGCGCGGCGGCACAGGGATTAACAGATGCAGGGCGTTGGAACGCGCCAGCCAGCCGTTGTTGTAAATAGGCGGCGCGATATCGAGGCGCTCATTCCGTTCTGGCAACTTTACGTTAATCGGGCGGCCAAAACTACCATATAAACTGCTGTTTAAATGAGAAGCGGTTGTTAAATTATAGCTATCTGCGTAAGCCTGCAAATTTACCGGGTCAATGGTATGCACAAATGGTAGTGAGCGACTATACACCGATTCGTAGCCACTCATAAGCAAAAACACACTAATAAACAGACAGGCTAAAAGAACAGTGCCCCGCCCGAGCCATAAACACGCAGCACGTACTCGTTTTTTAAAGCCTAGGCGCTTCATTTGGTCGCCTTTTTGGGTGTGTGTTTGCGTACAAAGCGTTTAGTGCGCCATATTGTCACACCTTTTAAAAACAGTGCGACAACATTAGCTGCAATTACCAAGCCAAAAAACGCTAAGAAAAGATACCACAGCACCATAAATGGGCCACTATTCGAATTAAAAACTGGTATCACAGGAGCGCCTCTTGTCTCTTACCTTTTGTGAGTATTTTCACAACATTCTGCCTGATTTTACCATAACAAAACGCAATATTCAACAACATTTTTGTTGAATTGTCACATTTGTTAGCTTCTAAGCAATGCGGACGCGTTTGCTGGAACGTTCTACGTGGTCCCAGCTGGCACGGTGCATTTCGCGGCGTAATAATTCACGCCGTTTACTAAGGGATTTCATGAGTGCTGCAAATTCCACAGCCGTTAGCACGTACATCATAAAATATACGAACGGCAAGGCATACACGAGCTGCGCTTTAGTACGCCAGGTTTCGGTAGTTTCGCCCGATACCATCAGCAGCACAAAAGCAGTCACGATTAGGTACACGCTTATGAGCGACGTCGCATCAGCGTACATCGCCGCTACAACCAAGATATACCCAACCAGGAGCGGCTCAAGCAGCAACACAAACTCCCCTATAATAGCATACGGCAATTGGTAGAAAGTGAGGCGTTTATCGTACTTTTTTGCACGGTTAAAAAACAACATTTGGTTTTTAAGCAGTGTTTGCATGCGCCCATATTTCCAGCGGAACCGTTGTTTTATAAGGGCGCGAAAGGTCAACACATGCTCTGTATACGCCAAAGCATCGGCAGCATAATGAATGCGAAACTTCTGGTTGCCATATTCGCGGATGAGCTTCACGGTCAAATCAATATCTTCGGTCATGGTGTCAGTGTCGTACAAGCCAGTTTTTAGAAGTGCTTTTTTGCGGAATGTCGAACCCACACCACCCACGATATATTCCATGTTCATAGTGGTAAGTGCCCGTTTCATGCGGTACGAAATTAGGTATTCAAAACGCTGCGCCACACCCAGCCACGCACGAGTTGGGATAATTTTAACGTTGGCGGCGCTGGCTATAATGCGCCGGTCGCGAAAATGCCCCACCATATTGGTAACTGCTTGCGGGTGCAGCAGCGAATCAGCATCTACCACCATAACAAGCGAGCCTTTAGCGTGGTATTGCACCGCTCGGTTAATGGCCATCGCTTTGCCGGCATTTACTTGCCTTACCACTGTAATCTTGCCGGGGTGTTTACGTTGGAATTGGCGTAACCTGGCGTAAGTTTTATCTTCCGACCCATCATCGACCACAATGATTTGCTTGTTTTTGTACGTAGTCGCCAGTAGCGATTCCACGGTACGGATAACGCCGGTTTCCTCGTTATATGCTGGCACGATAATTGAAATTAACGGCGTGTGGGCACGTTTGGCTTGGTTGAAATGCGCCTTTTTCATTTCGCGGATATCATACATATCGGCTCCAATCAACATGGTTAGTACCCGTGCAAAATTGAGCAAACTTAAGATCGCAATACAATAGTAAAAAACGTGGGCGAAAGTCATTTTCGGCCACGTTTCAGCTGGTCTGTCGGAACGAGCGCAATCGCTACGATCTTGGTAGTCTTTTTTGCAACATTCCACCTCATCATTTTAGGCTTTACGCGTTGTACTTATGGCGCAAGGCTCGCACAACAATTTGGCTGATAACCGCCGTAACGCCAATTGTTATAGCTGCACACGCCAAAATTGTGGCAAGCGTGTTGCCATGGGTGTTAGGGAGCACAATTACTCCGGCACCAGTTACCGCACCACCACCAATAACAGAACCTTCACCGCCTTTTCCGTACATCGCATCTCTCCTAAAAGTTAAAAGGGCCGCTGCATACACGCAGTCGACCCTCGATACTATGGGTGTATTGTAGCACTTTTAAGTGTTGTTGTAAATAACATAACAAAAAGCTTATGCTAAATGCTTGCATTTTAGGGGGAACTCGCGGTATATTTTTGCCAGCAATCGAGATGCCATGGGATTGTTTTTTATAATACAGAGGTTTTCATGGCACGACTCCCTACTCCGGGCCTTGACGAAGGTCAATGGGGCGACATACTAAACGAATATTTGCTTGTTGAGCATGCTACTGATGGCTCATTGCGGCGCAACTTTGTACAAACAGGTGGTGATATTGGCGGCACTGCCAGCACACCGCTTACACGGGTACGCACCTATGCAGCTGTTGTTGGCCCACCAGGCACAGTGGCAGATTACACCTGTACGGGCGTTGCCGACAACGTGCAGATCCAGGCAGCCATTAACATGGTGGCCACAAGCGGCGGCGGTGTGGTATTTATGCGGCGGGGTACTTACCGCATTGCAAGCACCATAACCTTCCCTTTAAGCGCGAACGTTATGGTGGTGGGCGAAAAATGGGCCAAACAGGGCAGTGGAGGTACCATATTTAAAACAAGTGCCGGTGTTTCGCTTACAGATATGTTTTTGATAGCAGGCAATGCCAACCCGGGCAGCAACACCGATTTATCGCATGACAATGGTTTTACAAACGTAACTTTCGATGGAAATGCTACCACTACAAATTTACTTACCTTATCCAATACTGACACGGTGAAGCTCGAACATATACGGATGGTTGGTGCCACCAACTCTATAAACACCGTCTGGAACTCCGCCAGCGACCCGGTTACCGCGACCGTGCCTGGTGCGATTTTCCTACGCGATTCTATTATTTCGGCTAATAGCGGTGTGGGCATTAACTTGCAATTTCAAACCCAATGCTGGATTAGTGATTGCTGGTTTTCCGGGTCATCAGTAACTACCTGGATAAATATAAAGTCGAGCAATAAGATACACGTAATCAATTGTGAATTCGATTCGGCCGCAACTTCTATTGCCCTCTCCGACACCACAACCGTTGCCACTAACGACATCGTGGTACAAGCTTGTACCTTTGTGCAAAGCAGCGGCAACGCCTGGACCGACTCGCGCACCAATGCAGCAAGCGACCGCGTGCATATTAGCGGCACAATTTTACCAGGCATTACCCACGACAAGCTTGTCGGAGCGCATAATTCGGTATGGCTCAGTGATGGCATGCAACCAGTCACCATTCAATCACAAGCTGTTGGCGATACGCCGCTCATTTTAAAGGGAGTTTCCGGTCAAACCGGTAGATACATACAGGTCCAAAATAGCAGTGGCACTCAGTTACTGTTTATAAATAGTACCGGCAGCCTCTTTGTTGCCAATGGCAGTGCGACTACACCAGGAGTCAGCTTTGCCAACGATGTTGGTTCAGGTTTTTACCGTATTGCAGCAAACACTATCGGCATGGCCATTAACGGTGTACAGGTCTTACAATTTGATGCTGGCGGCCTAACAGTAAACCGCATAAGTACCGTCCAAAAGAATGCGCTCACCCCAACAAATGGCATGATTATATACGACACCACCCTTAATAAATTCCAAGGATACGAAAATGGCACCTGGGTAAATTTGGTATAAAAAAGACAGAGCCTCTTTTTTAGAGAGGCTCTTGTCAGGGTGTTAGCTAAAGCTTATGACTAGAAGCGTTCGCTTGGGTCACCAGCATAGCCGCTACCACCATGGGCAACTACCCAGTTTGCACACTGGTTCCAGCTATTAAAGCCGTATACGAACCAATAGCCGTGGTTACAGTTTTCTTTAGCTGTAGGTGCCGGCGTAGAAACATAGCGCAAGCAGTTGTCGAGGTCTTTAAACCCAAGAGCCTGCCAGCCTGCCCCACCATATTGTGCGTAGCAAACTTTTTGGGAAGTAGGCTTTGGCACATTAAAGAAGTTGGGGGCAGCAGCTGCGACGCCCGTTGCACTTACAACAGCTACAGTAGCAACAACTACGAATGCGCTCACAATTTTTGTTGAGCGAATGCTGTTTACTAGCGTTGTGACGATTTGCCTCATAGGCTGCATCTCCTAACCATTAAATTTGAAACATACTTCCTAAGTCTACCGAACAGAAACGTTATTGCAAAGTGTTTAAACCTTTTTTACTACACTTTTTGCCACAACCGACTCCTTACGGTTAAGGCTAAACTGTTCAATAAGCGCCGAAATGATGCCAACTATAAGCAGTAAAAAGCCATACACGGCAAAGTTTTGAGCTAAAGGATGGTTGTTCATAAGGCCGACAACCGGTAAAGCCAACAGCATCACAAACGCCATTCTAAACGAAGTTTCACTGCCCACCCGCGTGACAAACGCAGCGATCGCATACAAAAGCAAGAAAATCTCACCGTAAGCGATATCCTTGAACAGTACACCAACCAGTAAGATTAACAGCACAACACTGGAACTAAGCACGCGCCGCACTGCTACAATAAACCCCTGCGGACCTTTTTCTTTGGGGGCTTTGTCTTTTTGCATAAAGTCACTGCCCTGCACTGTTCGGATAGGTAAAACAGCTTTTTTGCTCATTTTACGGGTAGGCGTTGAAGCTACAGTTGTAACGTCCAAAGCTCGCTTGGCAGGCTTTTTTGTCTGTTTTTTAGCGCCAGTCGATTTGTGTTCTGCCATTTTTACTCCTTCTTTACCTTAAAAACTTCAATTGTTTTATAGTTTTGCACTAACTTGTACTGCGGTGCATCAAGTAAACTAGCGTACTTATTAAAATCGTACTCTTTAGCGACAATTATATACTGCGCTTTATCTTGAGCTATTGCCTCACGCACGTTATCTAGAGATCCCCCTTTAAACGCCTTGTTGAGTTGGCGCTGCATGGCGGGCTGCCCGTACCCTGTGGCAGCACCAATTTCCGGATCATTACTCGCAATAATCATTGCGTTTGTGAAAAACTTTGGAGCCGGGTTTGCAATAACGTGGCTCGTAAAACTATACGGCATATACAAGTGCCACGGCAAAAATAACACCGTGGATTTTTCTTTTTGGGCAGCAAAATAACTGTTAACCTTCGCCCAATCGCCAGGGTAATAGCTTGTGTGCAATTGCCTATGGAACGCCCACGGCATAAGTGGCGCAGTCAAAACGCTAATCGCGGCAAGCAATATTGTCAGCGTAGTGCGCGTATCAGCCGATGCATTTTTGAGCCGATCCATAAACCAGCTCGTGCCAATTACAAAACCAAAACAATATACAAACACTAAAAGTGCAGTAAATTTTTGTGGTTCGCGGTAGCCGCCAAACCATGGCAATATTGCCATAATCGGCCGGGTAAGCCACCCCGCCGAAAGTGTTATCGCAACACAGCCTAACACAGTTAAATGTAAAGCCACTCGGTTCCTACGCAACCCTAAAATGAGTCCAGCAACAGATACAATTAGCACTGTAATGCATGGCAACCACCACCAACTATATATGTCCTGGGGCGCAATATATAAGTTCTTGCTATCCGCCCAAAACCCATGCATAAGTAGTACGGTTAAAAGCTGGCCGAAGACACCGTGGCCGGCCGTAGTAAACGCGTTTACGTCTCCAGCGCCGAAACTGCTCGCCGTAGCTGCAGCCGCGCTATGGCCTAAAAGCACCGGGATAATCCATATCAGGCTCAACACCAAAAACGTGCCAAAAACCCTTACAGCCAGTAGCAATAAAAAGCGGCGCTGAGTTAGGGTATACGTTGCAAGCATGAAAACTACGGCGAGTATCAGTGCCATGCCCAATATATGCAACGAAACCACACCGATTAACGCCAGCCACACCCCGGCGACATAAGCAGCTTGACGGCTGCGTGGCATAGTACACGCCCAAAAAAAGCTACGGGCGAAAAACGGCAGCAAAGCATAACCTAACAGCACCAAATATTGCCCGGCCATAAACCGTGAATAGCAAAATGGATTCACGGCATACAGCAGCCCTGCCAAATAAAACGCTGGTTGTTTTGGTTCAAAGCCAACTTTTACGGAATCAAAAACCGTTTGCAACCAATAGTACATGCCGAAACCACTCAAAAAAGTGATCGCGAATAAAACCAACTTCTCTATTACGAACATCGGCAATATCAAGTTGAGGGCTTTAAGCGCCAGCCACCATATATAACTGGGCGAGGTTATGCTCGGCAAAACTACGTGTGGTGTAAAAACCAGGTCTACGTTAAGCACAAACCCTGACCCGAGTAAAGGCAGCCACACCACCAAGCCCACCACGCTAAAAAATACAAGAGCGCGGACGTGGGCTTTTAAAAAGTGGCATAGGCGTTGCATAGGTTACGGTTTACTTATTTCGTACATCAACTGAAAAGACATTTGGTGTGGGCGTCGGCACTAGCTGCACATTGCCCTTAGTTACGTCGCTAAAGTTAGCGGGGATGTCGGCCTTTGGCACGATGCCCATTTGCTCTACTAAGTTTGAACCGGTCGACGAGTTAACTGCGAAAGTATGCGCGCCCTTGCTCAGGTGAATGTCTGCTTTGTAATACGAAAAGTCGACATAGCCTTTCGGCACCGGGTCGGCGCTGAGACGCGTAAATGTATAGGTGTTTTTACCATTTTTGGCGGTTAAGCTCGCGCTGTTGGCGGCGGCATGAATAAGCACACGGTAGTCACCGCTTGTAGGAGCTTTAACAGTCACCAGCACTTTGTCACCGTTATTCGGGCCGGTGCCTACAAACTGCGAAGTCGGCAAGCTCAGCATACTCGGTACCACCTCATGCGCATAGTTGTACTTATTGTATTGCCCGTACAAAGTGGTCAACGAGAACATATCAGCCGTAAAGCTCGAACTTGCCACCAAGCCATTGCTAAACGGCAGCAAGCTGGAATCCGCCATAAAACTTTTACCTTTTTGCGACAAATAAAGCGTGTAAAATGTGCGTTCCGGATTGTCGGTGTACACGGTTTTGCTGCTCTGCGCCAAAAAGTCTTTCAGCTGCGCCGGATAAAACAATTGCTGGCCATTCAAACTAAACCCTTTGGTTGTAAATTGTTGCAGCATGTCACTCCAGCTTGTGTCATTTAGTACCGCCTTTTTATTGGGGCGTTCATTAGTAGCATACAGCTGGTAATCTTTGCCGTCATATACCTTTTTAAAGCGGCTCGCATGAGCCAAGCTATTGCTAATACTGCTTTCGATGCCCGGCAAATAAGTGATACTTTTTTGGCGGCCCTCGATGTTTTTTGGCACCAAAATATCGGTAATGCCAAAGTCGTTAATCAAGATACTCTGCCACCAATCTTGGCCGTAGCCGATGGCGCGGTACACCATAAACGCCACAATCTTGTTGTTAGTGTTGGCATCTTCGCCATAGTACAAGCTCGGCTGGTTCAAATAATAAATAAGGTATTTGTCGAGGAACGTGTAGTGCGTATCGGCACCCGGAATTTGGCGGCCGCTTTCCATTGATGGCAAGATAAACACGCGGTTATCTTGGCTTTTAGCCAGCTTTTGTTTAATGTCTTTGAGGTCCTGCGGAATTTGGTATGGTGTCAAAAACTTACCAAAATCACCGCTGATGAGTGTCTGGCGGTAAGCCGTGCTCGCCAAAAATGGCACCAGCGTCACTACAGTTGCAACGCCCAGCAATGCCACGCGCTTAAGGCCGCGGGCACGCAAGTAGTCACACAGCCACATCAGGCCGATAGCCAGCAGCACTGCCGCACCGTAAAACACAATAAATTCAAAGCGGTGTGGGAAACGCAGCACATTGATGAAAACACCTATTAACTTAATGACCTCGGCAGCCACTGTGCTAGAGCTGTTGACGAGCAACGAATCAATGGCACCCAAGGACTGATGAAAGGAAAACACCGAGTCGTTGCTGTAGCCAATCGACATCCACAACGAAATGGCCACCATCGCGAGCAGCACC
>DATIJG010000023.1:0-175203 GCA_035478775.1 Saccharimonadales bacterium (SeqCode)
AACTGAAAAAGGTAAAGATTTAATACCTATTTTGCAACTAATGGTTGGCTGGAGCGCCAAGTACGCGCCAGAAAAATAAAACTAGGCTGCCTCGCGTTGAAACTTTTCGGCGTAAGCTTGTTCTGCTGCGAAGGCAATGGACTCTTTAGTTTCGAGCGCGCACCACGTTTGCCATGCCGTTGGCTCACCCTCTGGGCTACTATCTATAATTGCCCTAAAGTAATTGCCAAGGCTTAGCTCTGTCATAATCTGCGATCCATTGCCGTGGTCGCTATCGTCGGTGTATGTCTCTTGGCCAACGAAACTCACGTGTTGAGGGTTCGCAATGCCCTCGGTTACGATGACGACACGTCGCCTTGCATCTTTACCGATCCAAAAATATCCACCATAGATCGAGTATTTCCGCACGATGTTGGTAATCATTTCATTTAATAATAATTCTGCGGCAGCAAGATCGTGTGGATCGGTGACACCGTGTTCAATGAGATGGCTGTTGGTAATAGTGCGAATGTTGTGAAAACGGTCGGTATTTTGGGCGATCTCCGTTTCCGTAGCGCAGTCATTGTCTTCATCATCAAGCGAAAGCGAGGGCCTGATGTGGTCGAAAAGGATCATTTCCTCCAGTGTTGGCGCGTGATGCTGAGGAATGTTTTCCCATGATTGTGAAGAAAGTTTGCCTCGGTTATATGCGATAGCTTCATCAATGCGTCGTATTTTTTGGGTAAACTCCAACGAGCTCCCCAGAATGGGTAAAAGCTCGCCAAGTGGTACCATTAAGCTAAGCGCGCCGAGTGCAGCGACCTGCAAATGCAAGTGATCTGCCATAGGTTGGCCCTCCTGGGCTTGCCATTGCACGACGTGGAGAACGCTATCTGTTGGCGCTTTGTTGATGAGTGCTTCGATACCATGGTATTTCACTACATCGGGCAGGCCGTCAGTCTCTAGTATGGAGTCTGCATCTAGATAGTCGACGTGTTTTTCAATAGCTTCTTCAAGCTTGCCGAATACGTCATATTCAGGTGGTAATTCTTCTGCGGTCATTGTTGCAACTGGCATGCTATACACATTCCTTTTGGAGTAGTATGAACTGTAAGAGCATTTTAATTATGTGTATAGTATACACCTGCTTACAGAATTGTACAGATATTTTGAACACAACTGGCATAAAAAAACTACGCTTGACAGGTTAACCCGCCTGCAACTTAACTATAATGCGCCGCGTTGGTTGGACAAGCGATTTATGTCACAGCTGCAAAGTGCCGGGCGTTACTGCCAGTGGCCATACAAGCTGGATATGCTAAAACTGTTCCCTGTGCCTGGCCGCCAAAGCAGCGCTTTATTTTAAGGTACGACCATTAAGGCATATGCGGCTAAGTCGGCACAGGGAATGCTCCTTTTTTTGGTGCAAATATCCAGGCTTTAATGGCATGATATAATTGCCGTAGCACCCTATAAAAGATAAAGCGAGCACCAAAAACTATGCGACTAAAAAGCCGGAATCTGACGAACGCGGAGATGCCCCGCCACCCCGAAAGTATGCTTAACCGCAGTTTGCCGAATATAGCGCATAGCGGCGGGCTTGGCTTTGATGGCAACATGCCCGAGCAAATTGTTAAAAAGAAGCGTTCCTGGAAAAAGATTTTCAAGCGTACGTTTTTGACATTGTTAACACTGACAATTATTGCGGGTGGCTGGGTCGGCTGGAAATTCGTTAGCAATAGTGCCAAAATTTTTGGCTGGAATAATTTGTTTGGTTGGTTCCATACAACCAAGCTTGACGGTGAAGACCAGGGGCGGGTAACGATTTTGCTCGCGGGCAACTCGGCTGATGACCCCGGGCACGGCGGTGCAAACCTAACCGATTCAATAATGCTGGTGAGCATAAACACCAAAACCAATAAAGCATTTTTGTTAAGTATTCCGCGCGACTTGTATGTAAATATTCCGAACCATGGTTATGCTAAAATCAATGAAACCTACCAAGACGGCGAGGCGGATAATTTTGCCGAAGCTGGCTACGCGAAGGGCGGTATGGGCTTGCTCGAAAAAGTGGTGGCCGAAAACTTTGGCATGACTAGTAATTACTACGCATTGGTGAATTACGCTGCGCTGCGTGATGCGGTAAATGCCGTGGGAGGTGTGCAGATCAACGTACAAAGTTCCGACCCGCGGGGCTTATACGACCCCAGCCCCGATTTAGCCACTCGCCAGCCACTAGTTGATTTGGCTAATGGCGTGCACACTTTGAACGGCCAGCAGGCGCTCGACCTCGCCCGCGCCCGCGGCGATTCTTATGGCGCATACGGCTTTCCAAGGGGTGATTTTAACCGTACCGACCACCAGCGGCAGATTATCGTGGCACTTAAAGATAAGGCGAGTAGCGTGGGCACGCTCTCGAACCCTATAAAGTTAGGCGAACTATTTGATTCATTCGGCGGAAATATTAAAACTGACCTTAATGTGTCGCAAGTGCGCCGGGCCTACTCGCTTATGAAGAAAATCCCGAGCAATGACATAGCATCGGCCGCGCTCAATAACGGCACCGACCGCACGTTGCTTAAAAATTATACGACGCCGTATGGCCAATCGGCGCTTATTCCGACGGCCGGTGTTGATGACTTTTCGGGTATCCAGGCGTATGTGCAACAGCTTGAAGCGCAGTAGAAACACGTAGTTTTTTGAGAGTGCGAATAGCTAGAGGGCTTATTTAGGGCTTGGCGGCGAGTTCGGCTAATAACGCTACAAAGTCACTACAAGCTGGCAGTGTGAATCGTGCATTTGTTTGGCCTGCGCCGATTTTGATGCTATGCGCGCTTTTTGGCAGTACCTTAAACATGGCCTCATCAGTTATATCGTCACCCGCGCATAAAACGAAATCGCTTGGAAAACTTGCGAGTAACTCTGTCGCGGCCGTGCCTTTAGTAATGCCGACCGGCTTGGCTTCTATGACTTTATTACCATCTAAAATCTCAAACTCGTTGTTTTTTGCAGCTTCGCTAAGTTGGCTTAGCAAAAACCGGCGTTGTTTTTGTGCTGCATCTGCCGAAGTTGCAGCGCGGTAATGCCAAGCTAACCCAGCCGTTTTCGTTTCTATAAAGCTGCCGTTTATAACTTTGGCGGCTGTATCAAAAAGCTGCCGTACTGCCTGGTGCCATGGCATGTCGTTGGCCACGAGCGAATCCCAGGTGCCATTTTTATTGTGGCGCAAAACGCCGTGTTCGGCATACATGAGAATAGGTAAATGGCCAAGCCAGGCTTGCAAAGTAGCGTGGTCGCGGCCGCTTATAATGACGACGGTGTTTTCAGGGATACTACTTAAACTTTTCAGCGTTTGCAGTACTTTTGGTGACGGTTTGGCTTGAGTCGGGTCATCTGCGAAAGGGGCAAGCGTGCCGTCATAATCAAATAGCATCAGGCGCTTTTTGGCTTGCTCGTAGGACTGTGTGATATACTGCATAGGCTTATCGTTATTGTACGGGTATTATGCAGGAATGCAATTAACAGATTGGACCACCGGTGTATGCAATCGAGAGTTTTTATTGTAGCCAACAGGCTGCCAGTGAGCGCGCATCAGACTTCACATGGGATACAGTTCCAGCCGAGCCCGGGTGGTTTGGCCTCCGCACTACGTGGGGTAACCCGCAATGCCCAGGCAATGTGGGTCGGCTACGCCGGTGTCGATTTACACTTAAGTGAGGCAAAAATGCAAGCAAGCGGTTTGCCCAAAAACGCGATTCCGTTGCAGTTGCCCGCGGACGATTATGATGATTTCTATTACAGGGTCGCCAATGGTTCTTTGTGGCCAGTTTTTCATGGGTTTGCGCCGCGCAAACTATATAGCCACGCCCAGTGGAAGGCATTTCTGCGAGTTACTGAACGTTTTGCCGATAAACTGGCACAATTAGTGCACTCCAGTGATATAATCTGGGTGCATGATTATCAGTTATGTATGTTACCAGCGGTGCTACGAAAAAAGGGAATCCAAAATAAAATTGGATTCTTTTTGCATATACCGTTCCCGAATGTAAAAACGTTACAAATGATTCCGCATTACCGCGACATTTTACAGAGCTTATGCGCGGCTGACGTTACAGGTTTCCAGACAAAACACGATGTTACGAACTTCCAAGCGGCCCTCAATTTCGCGGCCGTGCCCAAAAGCCATACGGTGCTTAAGGCATTACCAGTCGGGATTGATTACGAGACGTATGCTGAGGCCCACAAACAGCCGGCGGTACGCAAGCACGCCACACGCATTTTTAATGCGCACCGAGGCAAGATTGTGGTGTTTTCTATCTCACGCCTTGACTATACAAAAGGTATCTTGCAGCAGCTCGATGCTTTTGAGCGAATGCTAAAAGATTCTGATGACCCCGGGCAATTTGTGTACCAGTTAACAGTCGCGCCATCACGCGAAAATCTTGATGAATACAGCACAATGCGTACTCAAATTGAAAGGCGTGTCACTCAAATAAATACGCGCTGGCAAACTGATGGCTGGCGGCCGGTGGAATTCGCCTATCGTAATTTCCCATTTGAAGAAGTTACGGCTTGGTACTTACGAGCCGACATTATGTTGGTATCGCCGCTTAAGGACGGCATGAACCTCATCGCGAAAGAATATGTGGCAACGCGCCCCGAAAACGACGGAGTGTTGGTGCTGAGTAAGCAAGCCGGCGCAGCCGAACAGTTGCGTACTGCCCTTTTGTGTGAAGCACACGACGTCGAGAGTATTGTATCGAGCTTGCAGAAGGCGGCCCGCATGACACGTGCCCAAAAAGAACGGGCGATGAGTTCGTTACGCAAACATGTTAGCGAGTACAATGCTACGGCATGGGCCGCGAATTTTTTACATCACCTGGATTTTGAAGTGAAATAGACAACTGTTTGCACAGTGTTCCGTAAATTATCATTGAAAAGAGAGCAGAAACCGCGCATACTTTTTATGGTTATTATAAATACAACGGAAACAGAAAGGGGTTACATGGCGACTAATTCTAAAGCTAAAACGGCAACCAAAGCTGTGAGTGGTAGCGCTTCACTTTGGTGGGTAGTTGGAATCGTGGTGATTGTAATTGTGCTTGGTATGTCGTGCTGGATGTGGATGGGCGGTCGAGCGATGGCTCTGTGTAAAACCGAAAACTTAAAGCTCACAGCAGGCCAGCAAAGCGGCGCAGCCGGTACAATTTACCAGCATATGGTGCTTACTAACACCGGCAAACACAAGTGCCGAATAAGCGGTTTTCCAACGGCATTTTTGTATGGCAGCAATGGGTATGCTTTAGGCAACAGCGCGGCTGCCCGCACGCAACCGAGCCCGGTTACTGTTGACCTTGCTAATGGGGAGAGTGCGAATACGGTACTAGGCTACCCACAAGCCGGCAATTTTGACCCGGGTGTCTGTAGCGATAAATCGGTAAGCTTGATGTTGTATCCGCCAAGCGCAACTACTGCTTTGAGCGTGCCATTGCAAGTGGCCTGGTGTCCTGGCTTTTCTGAAAGCTCAATTCAGCCCGGCAGTTAAAGTAGTAGCCTAAAAGGGCGAGTGTCGCATATAATAGGTGATATGCAACTAAACAATACTCCCCATCCCGAAGAAGCTCATAAGTCGCACCGCGCGGCGTGGTTGCGCGCAGCTGTTCTCGGCGTTAATGACGGTACTGTTTCGACTTCAAGTTTAATGCTCGGCGTGTTGGCTGCTTCTGCGTCGCGAAGCACAGTATTGACCGCTGGTTTTGCTGGCCTTGTGGCCGGCGCAATGAGCATGGCAATGGGTGAATATGTTTCGGTAAGTTCGCAGCGCGATTCCGAACGTGCCGACCTTGACATTGAGCGGCGTTCTTTAGTGGCGAACCCTGATGGCGAACTTGCCGAACTGGCAGCAATTTACGAAGGGCGGGGCTTGGATGCAAAGCTTGCTAAACAAGTTGCCGTAAAGCTGCACGAACATAATGCCTTGGCAGCTCATGCCCGCGATGAACTTGGTTTTGACCACGAAGATTTGGCAAAACCTGTGCAAGCGGCCTTGGCCTCGGCACTATCGTTTTCAGTCGGTGCAATTGTACCGATTATAGCTACTCTCGCAGTGCGCGGCAGTAAAAACGTGGTACCGATTGTAGCAGCATCACTTATAATGCTGGCAATCTCAGGGGCGGTTGGTGCGTACATTGGCGGCGGGCACAAAGTCCGAGCAGCAGCGCGTGTATTTGTAGGCGGCGGCGCAGCAATGGCCATCACTTTTGCTATCGGCCACTTGATTGGCACCAGTGTCTAAACACTCACGAGATATTACTTATCGAATTTAAACAGCATTGTAAGCGGCCACTTATAGAAAACTTTGACAATGCTCATGCTTAAACACTATTATATAGTGAATGGAGTGAAAATAGGGGACTAAGAGTAACATGACACAAAGATTACCTGTACCAGGACAAGATAATGGGGACTGGGGCGATATCCTCAACTCTTACTTAGGAGTCGCACATAAGGCGGATGGCACCTTGCTTGCAAGTGCCGTGCAGAGCGCTGGTACAGAAATGACCGCTAATAAAGGCCAAGCTTCGGGCTACGCTCCCTTAAATGGCAGTAGCTTAGTGCCAACGGTTAACCTAGGCGGCGGCTCAGCAACGAGCAGCACTTTTTTACGCGGCGACGGTACGTGGCAAACGCCGAGCGCGACACCTTCAGGCAGCGCTGGCGGCGATTTAAGCGGCACCTACCCGAACCCTACCGTTGCTAAGGTTAACGGCGTGGCTGTTAGTGGTACTCCGGCAAGCGGCAAGGTGCTGACCGCTACTAGTAGCAGTGCAGCTTCGTGGAGCGCCCCATCTGTCGATAACCCGTTTGCTACCTTTATGGCGCCATCGGGCAGTGATGATACGGCTGCTATCAATACGGCAATTGCCAGCGCCGTCACTGCGGCGCAAACCCGAGGCGACAATTACGCTGAAGTTGTATTTACACCGGGTGTATACCAGATTGGGGCAAACCCCGTAACGAGCAATTCGGGCAATGCCCAGATATCGCTGCCGGTTATTGCCGAGGCGGTACAAAAAGTGACCTTAGTTTTGCGCGGTACCCGTGACGCAACTGCGCTGTACCACTGGAACCAAACGACGCCTCAACTAAGTGGCGCTGTACTTAAGACCACTTATTCGGGCGGCACAACGCCGACTCAATTCAATGAGCCGAGCGTAGTTGGGGGCCCTACGCCGCACAATGGTTATGGCGGAGGACCTGATTTATATTCCAATATGCTTATTGTTATTGACGGTATTATGATTTCTGCGCCAGAAAACCCTGAAGTTGCCGGTTTTGACTTCCGCGGAGTTGCTGAAGCCAACGTTATAAATGCAGGCGTGCTTGCCCGCTCGACAGTTACTGGCGCACCAACGGTCCCAGACGGCAGCTCCGGGCTGTGGGCATGTGCTTTATGGATGCCGCAAACGGGTAATAACGACATCTGTAATATCGGCAACTACTCATGCGAGGGCTTCACATATGGCCTTTGGATTGAAGAGCATACACAGATAACCTCCGCACGGCTCATTAGATGCTACGACGGGCTGGTCGTATCACCTTCGGGCGGCGGGCCACACGCCAACGTCGTTGACTATATTTCTATAGAAGGCTGCACCAACAGCCTGGTGACATTCGCAAAAGCGAAAATAGACATTGCTTGTATGGATCTCGAATGGGGGTCAGGGCATATCATCCGCAGCCTGGGTGCTGAACTCGGTGGTACCATTAATATACGCGCTAACGGCGGCGATGCGGTCAGCCTGTTAGCGGCAATGAACGATGGGACCACGGGCATACAGTCAAGTGGCTTGCGGGTTATTTGTGCCGACCAAGTCACCGGTGCGGTTACGGCTCCATCTGTGCCTACCAGTACGACCGCGTTTCAAAACTCTTTTTGGCACGATGCCGCAGTAACCATTTCTGGCGGTACTGTGAGCGCAATTGCTGTTGCCGGAGTAACCACAGGAATCACATCCGGCACCGTTATTGTGCCATCTGGTAAAACTATTACGCTGACATATTCTGCCGCACCGTCATGGGTGTGGACATTGCTGTAGCTTTAGTCTTTCCGCCCGCACCTTAGTCACCAAAAGAGGCCAGCCAGCCAAGTGCTTTACCGCCTACACCATGGATAAGGTCATAATACCGGTCGATATGATCAGGGATTGCTTTAACTGCGCCATTGGAATGCCCTGTAAATATTCCGGAACGTAGCCAAGCGCATGCCTTGCCTTCAGTACCTTTGGTGAGTGGCAGTCGCTGGGCACTTGGTACACGTGCAGCATAGAAGGCGTTATATGTAGTTGTGCCATCGGTGCACTGTCTGCGGGGGTAGAAAGCTTCCCAAATTATGAATCTGGGATCCAATTCTACGCCTACTTCCTCAAACAGTTCACGCAAGGCACAATCGCGCGGCGTTTCACCTGGCTCGGCGCCGCCACCAGGAAATTCCCAGTAATTAGGGAACGAAACGTGGTCATCGCGCTGGATCGCAATTAGCTCTAAAGAGGTAAGTTGTCGATTAGGTGCGATGACTGCGATCGAAGCTCCAGCGACAGGAAAAAGCTCGCTCATATTGTTATTTATGCCCGCGACGCCGTCGTAATACATGGTCGTTAAAGTTGCTTAAGGTACTTTAGTGTACGCTTCGGGAACAATATTGTTTCCTGAATAATTGTACCAATATGCCCGAACGGTTTTCGGGTAATGAGGGTAATTTTGTTGCCAGCGGCATTTTGTCTGTCAATTTCTGCGAGCACCTCGCGGGTGTCTATAAGCCTGTCGCGGGTTGGCAGTACAAAAAGTGCGCGTTTACCTTTAAGCATGGCCGGATCGGTCACAATATTCACTTCTTGCCATACCTTCGAGAGCTCATCTTGGCTTTGGGGCCATACTTTTTTGCCGAAAATATTTTGCGCGACTGTTACGATATTGCCGCCAGTTATCATCACCGCTGTATCAAACAGCTTTGAGCGCCGGAAAATATTAAGCGAAAGCAGCGAGCCTAGGCTTATGCCAACGAGAATGATTTTTTGATCTGTCTTTTTTGCCTCGTTTTCGACGAACTCTACTACCTCGTTCACCAAAGTGGGTAATAAGGCAGGGTCGCCTTTACTAAGAATGGCTTTAGGGAAGTCAAGCGCAGTCACATCGTAACCGGCACGATTGAGGGTGGATATTAAACGGCGGGTTTGCCATATCGCACCGCCAAAGCCGCACATGAGAATGATTTTTTTGGTGTGGGCTACTCTAGAAGGAAAGTGACGAACACTGTTGATAAGCGACATTTCATTAATTATAGCAAAAGAGTATCCAAAAAAACTATTCCCCGGCAAACTAAATTGACAAAAAGTCTTAATTAAGACTATACTTCTATATATGACAGACCTTCCTTTGCATGCTGCTATTGCCAACGAATTACCTAAGCTGAAAGCCATAACTGACCTGTTTTATCCGATTGTCGAAGGAGTTATGCACGACCTTGAGAGCGGCAAAATTGTCGCACTTTACAATAACCTTTCGAACCGCCAAGTCGGCGACCCGAGCGCAATTACCAAATTCGTCGGCGGCCACACTCAGGAATTTCCGGATATTTTCGAGCCGTATTATAAAACCAACTGGGACGGAGCAAAATTTAAGTGCACCTCAATTACCGTGCGCGACGCGACGGGCAAGGCGGTCGGGCTTATGTGCATCAACTTCAATACTAGTGTCTTTAGGGGCATAAATATGGAAATTGAGAAACTGCTGGCAATTGCGAACCAAGCCGCTCAAAACCCGGTCGAGCAATTTACAGAGGATTGGCAGGCGCGGGTTATGGAATGCGTCCACAATTATCTCAAAGAAAATAACCATACCAGTCTCAGGCTTACTAATTCACAAAAGCGGGATCTCGTGAGCCGGTTAT
Organism: Saccharimonadales bacterium (SeqCode); assembly: GCA_035478775.1. GTDB lineage: Bacteria > Patescibacteriota > Saccharimonadia > Saccharimonadales > UBA4665 > CAMLQK01. The sequence continues at coordinate 9,929 of DATIJG010000023.1, forward strand.
ACACGCACGGGCTGTTCCATTACCGTAATGCCGCACCGTACGTTGCGCAGCAGCTTGGCATTTCGCGGGCGACGATTTACAAATATCTTAAAGAAGAAAGGGAATAATATGAAAACCATTGGACTTATTGGAGGCATGAGCTGGGAATCATCGCAACTGTATTATCAGATTATTAACGAGACGGTGCGGGGGAAGCTCGGTGGTTTACACTCTGCAAAAAGCCTTATGTTTTCGTTTGATTTTTACGAAATCGAAGAGCTGCAGCATGCTGGCAACTGGGACGCGGCCACTAAACTGATGGTTAAAGCGGCACAAGACTTAGAGAAAGGCGGTGCTGACTTTGTGCTTATTTGCACGAATACGATGCATAAAATGGCGAATGAGGTGGCGTCACAAATTGCAATTCCGCTGCTTCATATTGCCGAGCCGACTGCGCAGGCGATTAAGGCGAAGGGCATAAAGAAAATCGGGCTGCTGGGTACAAAATTCACTATGGAGCAAGACTTTTACAAGGGCTGGCTGCAGAATGCCGGGCTCGAAGTGGTTGTACCAAATGAAGCCGACCGCCAAATTGTGCATAGTGTAATTTACGATGAACTATGCCAGGGTGTTGTTAAAGACACCTCTCGTCAAGAATATTCACGGATTATTGATGGCCTCAAGGCCGAGGGCGCGGAAGGCGTGATTCTTGGCTGTACGGAAATCACTATGCTTGTGAAGCAAAAGGATTCGAGCTTGCCGGTATTCGACACCACACGTATCCACGCCGAAGTGGCCGCCGAGCAGGCGATACAAGGCTAGCTGCTTTTAAGCGTTACCACCACCCGTTACTAATTGCCAAAACGTGCCTAACACCTTACAATAGAGGGACGTTTCTATGGTATCGAATGCACGAAGCACCTTCTAAAACTGTTTTTGAACAAGTGGATATTACCAACCCCGCGGTTGCTAATACAATCTTTAGCTTTGACGAACAAGTGCAAGAGCGAGTGTACCGAGAAGGCCACCAGGATTGGTTTGAGCCCATGGACAGGGAAACCTGGGAAGAGTTTGTTACTGAATCGCACACGTTCACTTTGCAGCATCCTGACTATGGCCTGGTGGCGTATGCCTGTTTCAAGCCGGCTCCTGTCGAGAATGTTGGGTGGTATCGCCTGTATGACAAAATGGCAGGTACTGATGACACGCCAATCGTCCACAGCCTTAATGTCGTAGAACTTACGACAATGGCGGCCTACCCGCAGCGCCATGGCTTTGCAAGAATGATATCGGATTTGGCTGAGGTCGAAATTCAAAAAGCATACCAGGAAACCCATATAACCGACCTCATGGTACACTTCAGTGTTGCTAACAAGCCGGCGCGCGCATTGTATACAAACTTGGGCTATCGGCCAACCTATAGGTCTGAAGAATTTGTGTCTTATTTGGAAGCCAGGGGTGGCGGACCTGACTGGCCCAAACACACTTTCTTTAAATTTATTGGTACGCCTGAGGATAAGGAGAAGCACTTGTCGCTTATGCGTGTTAGCCAGGCGTTCTATGCATTGAACGGCAAAGAGTTGAATGCGGAAGATATTGCCAGCGCGGGGCTTATGCACACTGCCAGACCGGTGTATAGCCCATACGACAAGCAGCGACATTTTCAAAGCCTTGAGGAGTGGTCATCTTTGGTTACAGCGTGTATCACTGATTTTTTGCGCACGCTCCCTGATGCTCCTATGCAGAATAATTACCATCAGCTTCCAATATGGCCCAACCTTACGCCTTCTGCCGGTGCCGGGGAGGAGCCCAGCGTTGTCGACCTTTCCCAAATTGGTAGGCTGACAGAAGACCAGCAGGTGGCCTTAATAATAAGGTTAGAGCAGCATAAGTTATCGAGTGGCTTTCCGCATACAATAAGCTATTCGGAGTTTTTACAAAAGTTGTTCGGCCTGCCGACCAAACAAGATGCCTGGGATCTTATGGGGCGAGCTAAGAGGTGGTTAGACCGGGCGAAGTATTATCCGTATGAAGAATACTACAGAGCGCCAATCTACTTTCTTCACCCGTACCTCGGGAATTCTAGAAATATTTAAACTTAAAGTGTAGCTTAACGGTTTGGCAAAAAACTTTCGCCAAGCACCGGCGGGCAAAGTGCTGCCATGTAGGCGGTTGTCATGGCGATGAAGCCATCGTGGGCGCTTTTATATGCCGCACCGGGTTCTTTAGTGTTGTCCAGTGCTTCGCTAGCTGCGTCCAATTGTACTCTTCCGCTGTTTTGTATGTCGGCAATCACCGTAGCTACTGCTGAATATTCGGGTATGGTTGAAAGGTCGGCTGTTTTTATAGCGCTACCTGTTTGCAAGGCTTTTTTGCCGAGCATGACATCGAGCGTGTCGCATGCGTCTAGCTCAACAAGCTCAGCAGCTTTAATGATCGGGCGTAATAAGCGTGCGCTCATCACAGGGGCTGACATGTCCTTGGACTGCCAGTCTTCAATCTGGCTATAGGGTGTTCGTGGCCAGTACGGCATATTATTTTCTGCCATAAGCGTGATAAGCGTACCTTCGTCGAATACTTGGCCATTGATAAGCTGACTGAGCTGTAAACCTAATGCCTGCCGCATTTTGTCTTTTGCTACGGTAGAAAGATTTTCGGCAAACCAAGCGACATCGGGATCGAGTCTTTCGTGCTTATGGTCGGTAAAAGTTGCCTCGCGTAGCGTTTCGGCAGCTACGTCGCCGACATATGCCGCCCCTAAATACGCCACCTTCAAAAGTTCGCCGTCGCTTATCGCCCAAGGGTGCTGTCCAGCGAGCGTTGCATCAAACCATATACTTTTGATATATTCTGGAACTTCGGTCCTAGGGTCGGAGCCCGCTTGGGCACTGTCGACTATGGCGGGATCAATGCCATTTAAACGTGATTCTCTATCGAAAAATCCCATATCAATTAGCGCCGTTTTGAAGGGGCAGGGGCTGGTTTTTGAGTCGACCTTTGTGCAGAGGCTGGCGCCGCTGACTTTGATGACTGAGATGCCGGCGCTTTATCGGCAGACGGTTGAGTTGGCTTTGCAGGGTTAATATAAGAGTTTGCCGGCGCAACTTTTTTGCCAACTATCTTGCCGCCAGAAAAGTCGCCCTCTTTTGTTTGGTCGGCAGCCTTAAACGGTTTAATAACGTACCCCTTTGGCGGTTTGATATTGCTTGCGTTGTATGTTTTTGCTGGTGTGTGGCCATACTGTACGTTCGTAATGTGTATGTTATTGACAACGGTAGACTTTTCTTGCCAGCCTGTGTTTGTCCGTTGGTAGGGGTGGTATGCTGCCCCGTTAGATTGTACATCGGTCATTAGCTGCAGTGTCAGAGCTTGGTCGAGTGACAAATCGCCATTTAGCAAACCGAACGTTGCCAAGTCGGAACCCCGATTTGTCATGAGTGCATACAGCATGTAATCGTTAAAATTGTCATGCTGATTGTAATAATGAGTTTCATTACCCTCAATCACGCAAATATCTGAGGTGCCGTTAGGGTTGTTAGCGACTGTAGCGGCATCGCTGTTGCTTTGAATGTAGTTTTTAAGTTGGCTTTCTTGGCTAGGGTCCAGTTGGGTAAAGCAAGTCTGCCCGGCTTGGTTTGATGAGTTGGCATTGCTCGTGCAAGCTGTTCCGGTAAGCATGATTGCTCCGCTGACTGCGAAACCGGCAGCAGCTTTTGCTTTACGTGTGTGCTCTCGAACTTTCATTGCTACACTGCCCCAGCTACCCTGGTGTTCAGCAGATTGGGCAAGCGCGGCCGGCTTTTCCATTCCAGGATATTCTACTGATGTTTCCGCGAATGCCATGTGTTGCGACTCGGCGGCTTCAAGCGCGCCCATAATAATCGCACCAGCGTCTACGGACACTTGGGTGTGGTTTTCTAAAGTTGGTGTGATTGGGACCACGAGGGCTTCAGGTTGTTTCATTAGTATACAGTACTATTCTTTTGCCAGTCTTTCAAATAAAAAGTCCAAGCCAAATGTTGCGGTACGCCGCAGTTCAATAGGCAAGATATACCAATTTTAGATGGGGTTTTAAAGCGTTAGTAGACCTTATTTTAAACTTTGCGCCCACGCTGTAATTTCTGTCTCGTCAGGTGTGTGGAAAGCCTCGAAGCTATTTGGTTCCGGTACGGGGAAGAGCCTTAGCTCTTCGGCGAGTCTTGGAAACACATGAAAATGCAAGTGGCTGACTTTAACACCGTTATCGGGCTGAAGTGGCTGGTACTTTTGCATTATTCCTGTCCCGTAACCCTTGTCGAGGGCAACTGAAAGCCGCCCCAGCTCTTGCATGATCTCCACGCTTTCATTAGGCTCTAGTTCGGCAACGGTGGTAATGTGCCGGTTGGGTATGACCAGGCAATGACCTTCTTGAAAACGCGGCACAGAAACAATGGATCTGCACAGTTCGCCTACACGGATGGTGCGCTTTTCAAGCGGTACTGTATTACAAAAAGGGCATTCAGGTTTTATTGGCATGATCTATATTTTAACGCACATAGCTTAGCAGGCAAGAACTTTGGCGCGGCTTGACTTGAATTACTACATGTACAGAACATTACAAAAACACCCCTTGCAAGTGCGGGCAATTTAGCTAATAATGCAAATCAGAAACGTTTGAAGACCGAGAGGGGGAGTATGTTTGTAAATCAACTTAGCTGGCGATACCAGAAAAATCGCTTGGCTTATTTTTCGGTAGCTACCGGCCTGCTTTTTAGCGTGGTAGCACCACTTTTGCAGATGCCTACGGCCAAGGCGACAGCCCCGCAAGCCCCTTATGATACGGCCGCCGCTGAATCAATTTGGCCTGCCGCAGCTACGCCGGCACACGCCACTTCGGGGGACAGTAACGCGGTAGAACTTGGAGTTAAATTCAAGCCGGCGGTCAATGGCACTGCCACTGGCATTCGCTTCTATAAGGGCAACACGAATACTGGTACGCACGTTGGCCATCTTTGGTCGGCAGCTGGCAGCCAATTGGCCCAGGTTACGTTTACCAATGAGACGGCGACTGGCTGGCAGAGCGCCAATTTTGCCACACCGGTGCAGTTGACAGCGGGCACTACATATGTCGTTTCTTATTACGCACCCGTCGGCGAGTATTCTTACGACAGCTCGCCATCTGATGCCGGCAACCTAAGCAATGCCGTTACAAACGCCAGCGGCGATCTAACTGCGCTGGCGTCGGGCACGTCTGGCGGCAATGGCATATATAAATATACGTCATCGCCTAGTGGCGCTTTTCCTTCCAACACCTATGCCAACAGTAATTATTGGGTGGATGTAGTGTTTACCCCTGGTGGAACAGTGGCGCCACCACCACCTCCAACTTCTGCTAATATTTACGCGCCGGGCTACACGCCCAATGTTGACGCAGAAAGTGATTCGAATGCCGTGTCTTTGGGCGTGCAGTTCCAAAGCCAAACCGCCGGATATATTTCAGGTGTTCGCTTTTACAAAGGTAGCGGCAATGGCGGCACCCACGTCGGCAGCTTATGGACGGCTAAACACACTTTGCTTGCTCAAGCGACGTTCAGCAACGAATCGGCCAGCGGCTGGCAAGATGTTACCTTTAGCGACATGATACCAGTTGCAGCTAACACAACTTATATCGCCAGCTATTTTGCACCGCAAGGGCATTATTCATACACGGCGAACGGTTTGGCGAACGGCATAACCAATGCGCCGCTTGTGGCACTACCAGGCAGCAGCACGGCGGGCGGAAACGGCGTGTACTCATATGGCATAGGGCCTGAAGTGCCCATCAACAGTACGACCGGGGCGGATTATGCTGTTGACGTGGACTTCACGACAAGCTACGTAGCACCTACTATTACGCAGCCAACACCGCGCAGTGGCACGCAAGGCAGCGGTTCCGTGCTAGTGTTAACAGATCCAAACAATCATTTTTCAGATAACTATTGCAGCGCAATTTTGCAGACTAAAGGTATCGCCTGTGCTTCAACCGACACGGGGAACTTGACAACGGCTTCAGTGCTCAGCCCTTACCACACTGTGCTATTGGCTGATGGTGCGCCGCTTACCAGCACGCAAATAGGCTTAATAAATACTTGGGCAAGCGGCGGTGGTAACTTTATTGCCATGCGGCCAGCCGATAACCTCGACTCACTGCTAGGCATTGGCAACCGCAGCAATATTTTGCCTGACGCTTACATTAAGGTTGATAATACTCAAACTCCGGGGCAGGGAATTGACGGCCAATCGTTGCAATACCACGGCATCGCCGATGAGCACGCTTTGGCTGGCGCCCGTGCTGTGGCGACACTGTATTCAGACGCAAGCACGACAACAAGCTTTCCTGCCGTTACTACTAAAACCGTAGGCAGCGGCACGGCATCGGCCTGGATGTTTGACTTAGCTCGTTCGGTAGTTTATACCCGTGAAGGCAATCCCGGCCTTGCTGGGCAATCGACAACATCACCCGGTTATAGCGGCTATCCGCGTGTGCCGGATCGCTTTGGGCTGGGGTATTTGGACTCGACCAAAGTTGCTGTTCCGCAAGCCGACTTGCAAGTGAGCTTGCTGGCTAACCAGATTGAAACAACCCAATATCCTGTGCCAATGAAATGGAGCTTCCCTAGTTATAAGATTGATGCCAATCATCCGAATGGCTTATTAAAAGCAGCATTTGTGTTAACCGGCGATGACCACGCCTCCGGCAGCTCGCAAACGCTCACTCGCTTTAAGAACGAAACGACGGCCAGCCCTGCGGGTTGCACTGTTGTCGCCTGGACGTGCATCCGCTCAACTAGCTATGCGTACCCTGGAGCATTTAGCGACAGTGACGTTAAGCCGTATACCGATGCTGGTTTTGAGGTTAGCCCGCACGTTGCCGACAGCGGCAATTGTGCTTCAAATTGGACAACACAAGCCGCATTAGATAATATCGTTAACGCCGCTTTCTCGGCATGGCAGAAGTCGTACCCGACTATCAGTAGTGCTTATCCGCCCATCACCCAACGTTTCCATTGCTATGGCGTTTGGAACGATTACGCTACGGTCGCCAAAGAAGAGGCTGCCCATGGTTTAACTGCTGACATGAATAGTGCCTGCTGGCCAAACAGTTTGTTCAACGTCGGGCAATGTTTGTACACAGGCTCAGGTTTGCCGCAGAATATTGCCGATAGTGACGGCACGCTAACGGGTGTAAATCAGTTCGCCACTCAGGCAACTGACGAAAATCCGACCACTGTTGACCAAAATGCGTTGAATACCTTAATAACGAATGCCACGGGTACCAACGGTTATTATGGGTACTTTACTGTTTTGGCTCACCTGGATAACCAAGATATTTCCAACCGAACCGAGACTGCAGTTTTAAACGTTGCCGCCGCAAACGACGTGCCAGTCATTTCTGGCGCCCAAGCCCAAACGTTCTGGGCCGGGCGCAGCGCCACTACGGTTTCCAGCCCCACATACGGCACGAGCACTGTTACATTTTCGGTCACTAACCCGGTCGCTAACTTGCTTATGCTACAGCCGATTAAATATGGTACCAAAACCCTATCGACCATAAAAGTCGGTGCTACAACCGTTGCCTTCGGTTCACAAACTATTAGCGGTGTCAGCTACGCTGTTTTCCCAGCCGCAAGTGCCGGTTCGTACGTCGCTACTTACCGCTAAGACGTAGTAAGAACTCCTGTCCTCAAGGCCAAACAGGAGTTCTTAACCCAAATAGAAGGGACTTTCGCAGACAGCTAAGATGTAATATCGTTAGCGCGGTTGTACAAGGAGCTTGCTCATATTGACTGCTGCCATTTGGTCGCCATCGGCAAGGTCGGCCACAAAACCGGTGCTGTTGAGTGGCTCATTGTACTTTATATGGTAATCCGAGCCGACAATTAGAATGAAAGCACCTTTGTCGTCTGTATCATACATAAAGTACTTGCCTGGCTTCATTGAATTAGGAATGGTGGTGCTGACAGGGATATTATCTGTGTATAGCTTAGTTAGTGGCGCCGCGTCGCCTGGCGAGGTAACGACAGGCTTGAATGTAACGTTTTTAAGGTTAGCGCCAGTAATTTGTACTGTGTCGCCGTCTGATAATGTGGCCCACGCTATAGTGGTGCCTTTTTGTTCAGGATGGGTATCTTCAAGGGCATTGAGGGTAGCATTATAAGCAGTGGTTGCATTCGTGATAGCGATTTGACCGGTTTCTTGAGGCCCCGGAGACATTGCGTATATGCCTGGAGCAATATCTTTGTCGGCACCCACATGATAGGTGCCTAAGCCCAGCGACGCTGTGCCATTTGTCGTAACAGTGGGCGTGTGCGGTGTAACGACAGCCGGTTTGTTTTTGTTTATAGTTGTCGTAGTGCTTTTCTTTACCGTTTTATGGTGGTAATACACGTAGGCCCATACCGAAAGAGCTGCAGCTACCACAATAACTGCCACTAAAATAATAAGTTTCCAAGGGGTTTTCTTGGGTTTTTGTGGCTCATGAAAGCTTACATGGCTTTGCGTGTTCAGCGGAGTGTTAAAATCAGAGGTTGGCGGAGCTGGTTGTAGCGGTTGCGCCAAAGGAGATACGCCGGGTTGAACCGGCGCTCCGGTTGAACCGTCTGCCGGCGGGTCGTCACTAACAGGCGTATTTTGTGCATTAGTTGGTTGTGAAGGCTGAAAAATATTGTTGTCCATAAAGCATCTTTTTGTTAACTGCTATTATAAGCATAAACGGCTTGGGGCAAAAAACAAGTCAACAACGTTCGATAGGGCGCTTTTTAGATTGCTGTTATGACGTTATGTTTGGGTTTTTCCACAACACCAGTTGTGACTCGCCATCACCCTGGAATTGATGGTAGCCTTCAATCTGTGGCGGGAAGTCAAGGTATACACTTGTCGCTGTCGTATTAGGGTCTATGCCTGAGTCATCCCACAATTCAGGGGAATAGTGAATGTCATTCACATTGGTAGCGCCGAGGTATTTCAGGAATGCTTTGGCGATGTAGTCGTAATTAGAGATTTGGTGGGATTCCTTGTTAATGGTAATGAGGTCAATGTTTTTTTGCTCGGCATGTGGTGCGAGTGCATCAACTAACGTTTGGGGAAATGCATCCCAATCTACCGCGAAACTTGGCCACTGGATAGCGTCAAAATGCCAAACTTTAAGTTTGCTCTTTGCTTGGCCGGGCCCGAGTGCCTCGAAACTTTCGTCGCTGTCTGCCGTAGTCTCAAGTAAATAAATATTACCAACGTATTGGTCGCCAATTTCTATTTTAACGTTAAAGGCGGGGATTTTTGTTCCGAAGGGCAGGGGCTCGTCAATAGTGTAGTCGCCGCTTACTTCCCCATGCCGCATATCACGTTCGTTAAAACGAGGATCTAGGCGAACTTGCACCTCCTCTTCGTCTGCATTAACAACGAGGTTCTGCTGCAATTCGTTAATCTTGTGCCGGGCGGCTTTGGCAAACAGGGTAGGCAGGTTTAGGTAATCACAAGCTCCGCGGAGTGGACGCAATGCGGCCTTGCGGGCGTCCTTAAGTGCTTGATATTGACGGTTGAATTCGTGAATATCTTCCTCGCTTTGCATGGTGCGGCGCTGGTCTTTAAGAGCTCTTTCTTGTTGTTTAAACGCTGTCTCTACCTGAGTATTACCCAAAGAGCCTTGGAGCGCGGCTCGTATTTCCGCCACGCTAGTACAATTTTGGAGCTGGTCGGCAACGTCGGCAAAACCCTTACTTGCCAGTTGCTTTTGTAGTGCGGTAAGCTGTAAGCCAAATATATAGGCTGGTTCTGCCTCGAATTCATCGCCCTCATGTTTTACAACGACAGCCAAATCTTTAACTCTATCTGACGCAGCAACTGTGCTCCCCGGCAGCACTATGCCGGCATGTGTCCAACGTTGTGTAAAGTATGTGTCGACTTCCGCTATATCCGTTAATTGGGCTTTTACGCGTTCAAGGAATCCCCAAAAGAGTTCAGCGTCAGCGTTAGTAAAACGGTCATCGAGTTGATATACGCTACTCGCCTTGTCTCTTGTGAACCTATCGAAAAGTGTATCCATGTCTGGCCCGTCTGCCGCTAAGTATTCACCGAATGTAAATTTGTAGTGAGCGTTGAGCGCTTTGGCGACCACTGAACTGTAGGCGCTTAATAGTATTGCTCCGGTATCTGGTTGTAAAACCCCAAAACTTTCTTCGCCTGTTTTCGCATCAACGACCTTTACTGGCGCTCGCAAGGAGAACCTCTCTAAAAAATTATTCATTTGATGGTCTTTTGGCAGCCAGTCCGCCCTATCCCAGCCGCCGTCTTCACTGAGTTCAAAGCATCGCTCGGCAGCCTCTTCAAACTGCTCAACGCGCATACTGGTAGCGTAACCGCTACTTACTTTAACCGGCAGACTCAGCGGCTCAAAAGGCGTCTGCCGATTTGCTATGAGCTCTTCACTTTCTTGCGCGACGGTTTGTTCCAGCGCTAACTTGGCGGCCGGCAGCACACGTACTAGCCCGTCTTCCTCCTCGACTCGGACGTAGCCTATTTCGCTTAAGGCGTCTGCGGGGATAGTATTGTAACCCCCATGTTCAGTGGAAAGCTCACGAAGTCGCTCAAAATGAGGATTAGGCTCGGCGGGCATTATTTCGCCGCCTTATAACTTTCAGAACTTTTAAGACACGTCATTAAATATACATTAATACAAAAAATTACCTTGTCAAGGGAATGGCTCTTAAACATGTAAAAGGCATGGTATAATAGTACACTTAGCGAACATGGGAGGACTATGGTTTCACACGAAGAGGGTTTACATGAAGGAGGCACGCCTCTAGATATAGTTGATCGGCCATTGATAGTGTATAAGGTTGGCGTACTCGGCTGTGCCCCCTTGGAGTTTTTTGATACGCTAGCCGACCAATACGGCATGGGCTTTGTATCCAGCGACGAGATACGCTCGGAACTGATGCAAGAGCAAGCGGGGCCAGTAAGGATGAATAAAATATGGGCAAGGGTAGCCAAGGAAACCGCCGCCAACCTCGCAGACGGCAAAGACACTGCAGTAGATATGTTTTTTAACGCGCTCAAATCCCGCAGACAACCGCAGCGCCTGGCAAAAGAAGCTGGCGGATTGTCAATGGCATTGTGGATTAATACGCCTTATCGACTAGCTAAAAATCGCGTAGAGCAATGGACAGAAGAAGATGCTTTCGTAGTACCAGTCCGGCAATGGGATATTCCACCTGTACAAGCGACCAAAACAATGATAAATCACATTGTGGGACCCGCGAATGGCGAAGCAGACTATGTATTTAAATTGAATGGCGATACTGACACTGATGGCTTACTAGAACAATTTGATGAACAAATGGCAGCGCATGGCCTGCTAGATGAGGAATAAGAAGAATTATGGAACACAATCAAGAACGTTTGCCTATAACTGACACTGAAGAGTCTAAGAGTATACCTCTTACAGAACTGTTCCCAAGCATTTTAACCGCATGGCAACTATTGGAAGACATAAATTCTTCTTACCAAATAGTACCTCCAGAATATGCGGTGCTCCAAAAGGAAGTTCTTCCTGCTCATACTGAAGCGGATATGCCAGCCCTAGAAGAACCTGCCATGCAGCAGCCTGAAGAACTCGAAGCACCTGAAGAGCCTGAAGAATCGAACCAGCCAGCAATAGATCTGTCTCGAGTTGATATGTCGCGCGGCGGAGTGCGCAGCGCAATTCAAAAACACGGTAAACTTGTTAGTGCTTTGACTGGCACCGCTGTCCAATATTTAGCCTCTTATGACGATCCCGCCGAAGGCTTAAAGAGTGGCAAAGAAATCGTGGGCCGCATATCGCCAGTCCACCTTCCTTTTTTGAAGTCCAGTTGGTTATCTGCTGCCCAACATGTGGTTAGCCTTAGACAATTAAGCCAGCAATTGCCCCAAGAAATTGAAGCAGTCCGAAGCCGTGGAGATGAAACGAGCTACCAACTCATTAGAAACCTCGCTGCAAACCCAGCAGCACAATCTTCTGAAAAAGGGCGGCAGAAGCCGACATCTTCAGATGTTGACTCTGGTCGTGTATTGAACGTGATGGTGCAATTATCGGGCAGCACTCTCCATAGGGATCTGGTAGCTGAACTTGAAGAGGGCCGTTACGACTCTTTTATCGCCCAAGAGATGATTGATACAGCGATTACCACGCCAGACTCTAGTGAAGACGTCGTCCGTATTACCCAACTTAGCAAATTTGTCCTAGCTTGCTTAGGCCAGGCAACTGGTTTAGACAATGCTGACATTTTTCGCCGCATGGCCGGCGCGGCAGCCGAATGGCCGATCAATGAACGCCAAATTTTGCTTGAGTGTCGCCGCGATCTTCAAGCCCGGCTGCTCAGTAACTACAATCTTGATGCAGCAGACATAAAGTACTTCAAGTCTGCCGACCGCACGACCCTAGGCAGGGAGCTTGAGACAAACCTTGCTGCAGTAGTAATGGCGAGCGTGCACGCTGCTACTAAAGACCTTAAACTTCGCACAGCACTTATGCAAGTAAACGTGGCGGTAAAAAAGAGGCGCAAAGCACCACAAAAAGCAAATACAGGGGGGAGTGTCGAAGAAGCGCCAGTTGAAGAAAAAGCTCCAAAACCTCGTCTGATTGTTAGTTGCGACCTTAAAGAAGGCACGATGCTAGAAGGCGCCGATGGCCTGATAGAAGCGTCAGCAAATAAGCACGGCGGAGCCGATGATTTTCAGCAGGACTTAAAAAACAGCATAACGTATATGGCTCGAACGGATCTTCGTGGGAACCATAAAGGGGGTATAAAACCACTGGTTAATATGCGGGTAAAGTTTAACGACAAGCCTTACCAGCTGTTTGAATTTAAGGCGCTGGAAGCAGCCGGTTTGCCTACCAAGACCGAACTTGCTAAGCAGATGCGCATCTATTTTATTAAAATGAATTCCACCGATTCGGAAAACCCTTACGATACTTTCGGCATAATAGAAATTGGGCACCGCTCTAACCAAGCAGAGTTTTTGAAGACTGTCAGATTGCGAGAAAGAAGACAAAAATAGCGCGCTTGCACAAGAGTGTAAACTAAAAAAGAAAATCTGGTACTATTTAACTATGCTAAAAAATAAACATAACCTGGCCATCGCGCTTGCGGTGTGGCAAGCGATTTCTTTTGCGCTCATGGGCGTTTGGGTGCGTATGATGAATGCATCATTTACAGTGTATCAGCAGGTATTTTGGCGATCGGCTTTGGCGGCTCTTATTTGCTGGTTGATTTTCGGCGTAACGTTCAAAAAAAGCACTTTCCGCAGCCTGACTCGTACAGATTGGCTCATATATGTCGGCAGATCTTTCTTAACTTACGGCGTCGGCGTGTTATTGTTCACCGTGGCCGTGCTGCATGCCAACCTCGCGCAAGTGTCTTTCATAGCTTCGCTGCCAATAGTGGGGCTAATAGCCTGGGTAATGTTTAAAGAAAAACTGAACCTTAAGGCAATGGTCTGGATCCAGATTTCCGTAGTTGGCCTTATACTTGTGACGGGTTTAAGCCCATCCAGTTTGCACTTTGGAATGGGCACCGTGGCGGCCGTGTTAAGTATGCTCGGGTTCGATATTTCGTACCTGATGGTCCGGCATCACCCGAACACAATGTCGAATATCCATAACACGACGCTTATACTGACCTTTGCCTGGATCCCAGCGTTTGTACTCATGCTTGTCAGCCATCAATCAATTATGCCGACAGGTGTGAGCCGCTTGGCATTTATCGGGTTTGTTTTTTCGGTGCTGCTCAATATTAGCGGAATGTACGTTTTGAACTTTATTTTTAGCAATCTTAAAGGCTACGTGGCCGGCAATATTTTGCTGCTTGAAGGCGTTTTTGCATTTATCGTGGGCTACATCGCGTATGGCGAAAAACTAAACATGGGCGAGCTAGCCGGTGCCGCAATAATTCTGGTGTGCGCGGTCATGCTATCACGGAATAGTTTGCAGCAAAAAGAACTCGCCGAAGTAGAAGCGTAATTTCTTAAAGCTTGTCTGCTAGCTCGTTGAACCTGTAACATGCAAGCTCGTGGTCGTTAACCATGCCCACTGCCTGCATAAAGGCGAGCATAGTGGTCGGGCCAATAAAGCGGAAGCCGCGTTTTTTCAGGTCCTTACTCATGATTTTGCTCACCGCGTTTGCCTCAGCGCGGCCCGCATCGCCAATTTTTGGGGTATTATCTACGAATTGCCATACGTAGGTATCGAAGCTGCCGAATTCGGCTGCAACCTGTAAAAATGCTTTAGCATTTTCAATAAAAGCGTTCACCTTCAATTTGTTGCGGATAATGCCCGCATCTGCCAACAATTCAGCTCGTTTGGTTTCGTCATAAGAGGCGATTTTAGCGGCGTCAAAATTGTCGAATGCTGCGCGGTAATTATCTCGTTTTTTAAGAATGGTTAGCCAGCTTAAGCCAGCTTGTGCGCCTTCAAGGTTAAGCATTTCAAACAGCTGACGGTCGTTGTGTATGGGCACGCCCCACTCTTGGTCGTGGTAGATGGTAAGTAGCGGATCGGCATCGGCCCAGCCGCAGCGGATTTTTTGCATGGCGTAATTCCTATTTATAAATTAAATTGTATCAAACGTTCGGGAGGGGCAAACACGCCTGGCCTATACTTGTAAAGCTGTTTGCTTGCGCTCTTCTAACAAATTGCCAAGCTCGCTAATGAGTCCGAAATTAGCCGCTAACCTCGCGATATGATGCATAACTTCGTAGTCCCGCAGGTCGGCGTCGGGAATTGCCGGGATGTAATCATGCGTGCCGTCCTCATCTTTTTTACCGTGAACATAGTGCTGGGATGTCTTATATGTTATAAGTTCGCTTTCCCGTATCACGTTGCGTTCCTTAAAAAAGAGTGTTGAACCTAAGCGTATCGACAGCGCAGAGCCGGCGCTTAGGTTGTACTGTTGTGTTTTTGGGTTAAAAAGCTTCTGAGCGGTGGGCGCGTCTAACTTGTCGGCAGACACCTGACCTCTAAGAAAACGATTAACGTCTCCGTTGTGTAGCCGTACCACACCTAGGCCTTCCGAGCCGGTCGAGTATTTTATAGTATGGTCTAAAAGCACCCTCCCAAAACGTTTTTTAGCAGATGTAGCCCGGCGGCCGATTAAATACGCCGGGCTTTCCCGGTTCCATATAACGTTTTTAGAAATCCTCAGTAATTCGTCATCGCTTTTGGCGACCATCACCCCCTTAACCGGCTGCGGCAGCAGTAAACGAAAGTTAGCTAAGAATTGTGCATTAAGGTTTGCTTGCTCTTGCTGACTATCGAGTTCATTTTGATGGGCGATTAACCTATCCAGCTGGCTGTCGAACTGGCCTTCAAAAGCCGCCCCTTGGTTTACAAGTTCGGCGTGGGCGGTATCGTCATGTTTCTCATAGAGCGGCAGCAGGTCTTTAATAGCCTCTATTTCTGTAACGAACATGAGGGTAATAGTACACTAAAGCATAGAAAAGCACAAACTGATGGCGATTTACTGTGGCAGCGGTTGGTTTTTATTGAGCTTAGAGCGCAAATACAGCCCTATCGCTACAGCCCATAGTGCAAATACATAGCCTGCCACACGTTCCCAGCCGCCATACCCAAGCACGGCATACGGAGGTTGGCCATCCATAAGCGAACCGAACACGCTGATTATACCTGCGAAAATAGTCAATCTGCCCAGCCACTTCCATTCTTTTTTGGCGGAGATTCCTAGCAGGACGAGGCTTATATTGAAGGCAAAAATTGCCAACCCACCAGATATACTGTGTAATACAGGCGCTAGATTGAGCGGTGAAAAGCCGGAAACAACTGCTTCAATACCTCCAAAAAACATAAGCACGAGGCCGCTTTTGCGGAACCGGCCCTGCGGCCAAACAAAACGCAAAGCCAAACTAACACCAAGCATTATGAGTGCACCGTATGCCACAAATGTCCCATCCATTACTAAATGTAGCGGCATGCAAACAGATACGGCCTTATGGGTGGCATATTCTGTATACGGCCCGCAAGAAGTAATACCGAGGTCGCTTATAGCCTGATTTTTCATACTGTAAGGTTGTGTGGCGGTGAATTGAGTAAGAAACTGCCCGGCAAAAAATATCGCCCCTGCTGCTACGAGGCAAAGAAGGCCTTTAACCATAACACTCTTTGGTATGTTTAAGCGATTTGGCTGCACAGGTTCTCCTAGTTATTATAGTACGATCGTACTATAATAGTGCCACGTATGCAACAGTATATTCCACGCAAAACCCTCACAAAGAGTGAAATTCGGATACTTAAGGGAGCCATTGAGCACTTGGCTACTAAAGGTTATGCAAAAACAAGTATCGGCGAACTGAGCTCGCTGCTCGGCGTAAGCAAAGGGCTAATTCACTACCATTTTCCTAGTAAGGAAATTTTGTTTCAAGAAACAATCGCATATATTTATGCTGAAGCGCGCCGCTACATGGAGCGGCAGGTATGGCAAACAGATAATCCATGGACTCAAATTCAAACTTTTATCAGCTTGAGCTGCCAATATTACGCCGAGCAAGGCCAACTTATAAAGGCCCTGCAAGAAGTGCGTGCCAATTTTAAACCTAAGCAAACTGCAAGTCTTGCGGAAGTGTTTAGCGGCAATGAACTTAGTGAACTGGAGAAAGTTCTAGTTACCGGCCAATCACTTGGAACCTTTCGGACCTTTGACCCGGCGTTTGGTGCACTTACTTTACGGATGTGCTTAAATGGTGCTGCGCAAAAAACTATAACCTCGGCGAATCCCAAACAAGATGCTAGTAGGTATGCCGCAGAGCTCGTTGAAGTGTTCCGACGGGCATGGACGATATAATGGCGCTGAGCCATGCCGTAAACCGAGCATATTGATACTCGTATACTAGTGTGCTAGTATGTAGGCATGTCAGACTTCAACGACTTTATTGAACTAATTCATACAGCCCGAGACAAACAGTTGCTTGAGGATCTTCTAGTTGGCGTAACAACTGTTCAGGAACGCGCGGCTATAGTACGGCGAATCGAGATTATCAAGCATTTAATCGCAGGTACGCCGCAAGCGGAAATTGCCAAAGAACTCGGAGTCGGCATTGCGACTGTCACGCGGGGTTCTAAGGAGCTATCACAAGGCAGGTTCGCAATTTTAAGGAAACACTCATGAAGGCATCTGCGGCTATTATTACTGATTTTGACTCGCAAACTACATGGCGAAGCTCGCATTGCATAAGGGAGCCTGCTTAAGTTTTTTAGGAAAATTTATTACAGAATAGTGTACTCCCGAAAGGGATTTTTTTATTTTAAGATATAAGGAATAATTTATGAACCAATTTGAAATTGGCGTGGGCGGAAGAGTAAAGATGGCTGGCGGTAGCATGGATATATACTACCAAGCTGCTGAGCCACTGCTAGCCCAAGGGAGTGACGGAGCCTTGGAGACACATAATAACTTCATAGAGCTTCGCGATAGCCCACCCTCTGAATTAAGCGCAGCATATTTTCCGAGCGTTGGGCCTGAACTTAAGCAGCGTTTAAGGGGCGCCGGCCTGTATCGTTATTTAAGGATGGACCAAGGCCCGGGTGGAAATTTTACAGCCTTTACGGCGAATGGCCTTGGCGATCAGCAGGCATATAGCCTGGCTGAGCCTGTACCGCATGCTTTACTTGAAGAAAGCGTTAAGGGCCAAATTGCACATTTGCCTGGGTTGGGCGCATTGGCGTTATCTGTAACTGCAGCATACGCTAAGCGCAATCTGGGAAAAACCTATGGGTTAATGAAACAATTCAGCCAATTAGCCGAAGACAGCGGTGTAGTTTTGCCAAGTGCAGCTGTTGGCAGCAGGAGCGGGTTTTTCTTAATCAATCCGGTGGAAACCAACCAAGCAAAGTTATCTGCGGATAGCGAACCCGCAGTTGACCAAGCATTAACTAAAGTTAGAGCTTTTGCGTACACTGCCCGTAAAAATATACTGGCCGGCATGGCTTTTCAGGACGCGGTTGCTCTTGCTAAGCAGAGCCCACGAACGCCCGAAAATGACTCCGATGACTTACTGTATTTCCAGCCTGATTGCTTTGTTGATACAAACGGCAATGTTTCGGTAGAAAAAATTAACTTTCCAGATGTTGGGTTCTTTTTAACTGAGATTGAGAATGCAGATAATAAACCTCTGCTGCAAGTCGTAGAAATAGTAAAAAAACTACAATCGCAAGTTGTGGCTACGTTTGATGAAAGTTTAAAGTCGACACACGTTACCCTAATAGTAAAGGACGAGTCGGTTGCCGCCTCGACTGACTTACTCGAAGTAAACGAGGCACGGGCGCTAAGGAAAATGCTGGAAAGCTCAGGCTTTGCCGTCGAGGTATTTGGAATATCGGACTTCGCAAAAATTCGCAACGATTCGAGCGTCCTTATGTTAAACCCAGACTCAGAATCAGAAGCGTTTGCCGGGTTTACCGAACGGATAGTGCACGAGGATATTCCAACATATCCTGACCCGCTTTTAAAAGTGTTTGAACACGAAGCCACAACGCTCAGCACCACTATTTTAGAGGGCAGGCATTTAGAAAAATTCTTAGCGCTCATAAGACCAAAGAAAATCGATAGCAATAATGCTAGCAAGCTTAGCGCCGAGCTTGGCAAGATACTTAGCTTAGGCGGCATTTCAGAAGACATAGATATTATTTACGCTTTCGTGCCCGGCAAAAAAATGCCTGTACCGCTTTTTCGGCATTCATTCCACAGCTTTATGCAATTACATAATGCGATAGAAAAGAACAAACGGGAATCCAAAGATGTTTCAAATGTCATTCTAAGAGCCGTGCCGTTCAGCAATGAGACGGCTGTTTTTGGTGATAATAAAGGTAAGCGTTTGGCGGCGTTCAGGCCAATGTACATAAGGAAAAAGCTATGAAAATCACAATAGACGAAGAAGTAAGAGCAAAATTTCCAGAATTACACATATTTTTTAGAGTCATCCAAAAGGGAAGGCCAGGCCCAACAATGGACGATGCGGCGTATAGTGATGCCGCTCTTACAGATGTGGAGTTTGCGGATTACAAATTGTTCCGTGAAAAAGTTTCTGGTGATACCCTGCTGGCAGTCGAAAGGCTACTGCATCGTGGTAAAGATGATTTACCACAGCCAGACCCTATAACTAATCTCATAATCGGTGCTAGCTACGCAACACGTTTGCCGGTAACGATATTTTGTGATGATGGTTTCGGTTCAATAACCATTCGCTTTTCTAAGCGGAGGGACGCTATGGAAGTGGGCGGGTGTTACGAGAAAGTAGAGCCGGGACTGCTGGTTGCGGATACTGAGCGAGGCATACTGGGAATTTTAGGGATTAAGAGCAGTGATGTGGGCAAACTAAAAGACACATCTAAAAGTTTGGTGGTATTAAGTTTTGGGTGCAGCGCGGGAACAAATAAAAAAAGCAAGGAATTAGTCGATCAAGCCAGCGACCGTTTATTTTTAAGAAGTTCGGCGGCCCACAGGTAAATATTCCCCACTTTTTAGGGCGTATACCTGGCTTCTCCTGCGTGGTTTGCAACATGCGTTTTTTTTGGTTTTGACGAATCTCTTGCAACTAAGGGGAAAGAAAGCTATACTTAACGAGTATGTTAAGTAACGATACTTATGTGCCTGCTCTCAGCCTGACTTTTTGGGCGTTGGGCAGCGAGAGCGGCGCGGAATAACAAAAGGATTTTAGGTATGACCCCATTTAGAAAAAAGATTATTCTGGCGGTGGCCTGTCTGGCGAACTTTATGGTCGTCCTGGACGTCGCTATCGTTAACGTTGCATTGCCAACGATTAAGCACACTTTTAACCTGAGCCAAGGTACGCTTCAGTGGATCGTAATCGCCTATAGCCTATTGCTCGGTGGCTTTTTGCTGCTCGGCGGCCGGCTAGGAGACCTGATGGGGAAGCGCCGGGTCCTTATCGCAGGTTTAGTAATATTTTCAGCTGCTTCTTTGGTCGCCGGGCTAACCCATTCAATTAGCTTGCTTATAACGGCGCGGGGTATCCAAGGATTTGGAGCAGCCCTTGTGGCTCCGGCGGCGCTTTCGATTGTGGCTCATACCTTTACAGAGGCACGAGAGAGGAATAGCGCGCTCGGTATTTATGGGGCTATAGGCGGGACGTCGGCATCTGTCGGCGTTATAGCAAGCGGGCTTTTGACGGACGGCCCCGGATGGCGCTGGGTCTTTTTTATCAATATCCCCATTGGCATAGCGCTTATTGCCCTCGCTTCAATCTTTTTGCCAAAAGACGAACCGGTAAAGACAGCGCGTCGTTTTGACGCTTTGGGCGCAAGTACTGTAACGGCTGCTCTTTTGCTATTCGTATATGCCATTAACAAAGGCGCGGATTATGGTTGGGGGTCGGTAAAGACGCTCGGGCTTTTTGGTGTCAGCGCTCTTCTAGTTTCATTTTTTGCATGGATAGAGTCTCGTTCCCAGTCGCCAATATTGCCTGGTAGTGTGCTGAAGAATCGTGATATGGTCGCAGCGGATGTTGGTTCATTCCTGGTATTTGGTGCCATTTTCTCCTTTATCTTTTTAGGAACTTTATTTATGCAGCAAGCATTCGGCTATAGTCCGACAAAGACAGGTGTGGCATGGTTGGCAACGACACTTACGTTCTTTATCTCAGCTGGAGTGACAGGTGCAAAACTTGTTACACAGTTCGGCGTGAAGCGGCTATTGCTTACGGGTATGACTTTGCTCGGCTTGGCGATGCTCTGGTTAATGCGCGCACCGTTGGGCGCTGGTTACACTATTGATTTAATGCCGGCTTTCATAATCGCCGGATTGGCTGGTGGTTTTATGGCTCCTGCGTTGCAGGTGGCTGCCCTAGCACGTGCAAAAAACGATGAACTTGGTTTGGCGTCTGGGCTTGTAGCAATGATGCAAGAGATCGGCGGCGCAGTCGCGATTGCTACGGTGTCGGCTATTCTAGTAGCAAAAATGCACGGCATTTCCCATATCGCTAGTTCAGTGGCTCGCCAAACAACAATGCTCAACGCATTCCATACCGGGTTTATGGTTATAGCTGTAATTGCTGCTGTAGGTGTGGTAACTGTAAGCGTGGCCTTCTCTAAAAATGTGGAGGAAGACGTTGATGGTATGGACCCGATGAGTAGGGAAGAAGCGGCTGCAATTGCAATTGGTGAGGCGGAAGTTTAGTAACCAAAAAAGATGTGTCTCGGGTTGACTTTCCTTGAATGCAGCCCTAATGGACAGTATGCATGGCTTGAAGATGAGCTGTACCTGCCGCTATCCGGAGCTGTTGCAAATGAGCTGATACGGATTGCCGAGGACGGGGCGTATCCTTTGTAACTTTAAGCGGTTATAAGAGTGTCTGTACGAAAGGTTTGTTGTTGCCTGCTTGCAAATGCGCATGGATCATATCAATAAGGTGTTGCCGGTTTTCAAGTGCCATCTTTGCAAGCAATACATCAGGCCCAGTTTCTATTGGGTGCTGCTTCGCGCTCCATATGAGCATGTCGATAAGTAAGGGGATTAGATCTAGGCCCGGCTGTGCAAGAGAATAAATGAACCTCGTCTTATTGGCCTGATCCTGTTTCTTGTTAATGATATTGTTTACTTCGAGCATAGCTAGGCGGCTAGATAGGATATTGGTTGCTATCTTTTCGTCTGAGCCAAGAAACTCGCCATACGATGTCTTACCAAAAATAGCGATATCACGAATAATCAGCAAGCTCCATTTATCACCTACTATCTCGAGAGGGTAGTTAATGGGGCAATCCGACCGAAGTCCTCGTTTCTGCATAAACACAGTATACAATAAAGTGTTTAAAATAAAAGTCGATGATGCACCGGGGTATTGAAATTTCTTTGCCTAGTGGCGCACAGATCGCGGTGTATCGAAGCGACGCTTTAGATGCTGTTTGTTTAGCCTTCGACCGTTTTCTTCAGGTTACTAAGAACAATTTTCCAAAGTTCAATCGATTTATCTCGCGCCTCGATCGATGCAAGATTTTCTTCGTGAATGTGCATCGTTGTCTGATTATTTGTTTCGGTAAGCTCGAACCGCACAATCTCGTAATTCTCAGGCTCATCTGCCTGACCAGTACGTGAACTGAGGTGGGTATATTCTAGAACTTTATTCGGCTCGATTTGTTTAATGGTGCCCTTGTCTTCATATGCTTGGCCATTCCACTCGCCACGAAACACTATCGATTCGCCTGGCTGCCAACTTGATTCGACAGTCGTGCCAAAAAACCATTGTTTTACAATTTCGGGGTTGGTTATTGCTTGCCATACTTTGTCGGCCGGTGCATTGATAATGGTTGATGCGTCTGATGTGATATTCATAGTTCTAACTATAGTCCTGTTAGCGTTGATCCTTACGTTTATATAAACCCGACTGCTAACAATGTCAATGCAAGCGCCGAGCGCGATAAGTTGTCTACTAGTATAACAGAACTACTTGCACCATGAAAGCGATGCTCGCGGGTTCGTTCATGTTTATGTCGCAGCCCTAATTGGTTCATAGTTATATTATAAAGTATTTTATACCAGGCTGGGGCTATTTTTGTGAGCATTTAGCTTAATGCATACTGTTAGGGTAAGCCACATGGGTTTATTGTTAAGGCAGAAGAAGCCTTTAAGCGGGGCGGGACTGTGTTAGTGCTTGTTGGCACCAGATTCGCGCGCACCTGACTCGTACGCTGTCGCAAGATATACGCCAATTGACCCTTTGTTTTGATGCACGTAGTTCGTTTTTCGCCAACCAGCTTTATCGAGCATTTCTTCGATGTCTTTTTGCTGGAAACGGCGCGACATAAAACAGCGGATAACCGTACCTTTTGGCAAGAAAGCAGCCGGGCGTGAAGGGTGCTCTATAATTTGGTCTTTTAGAAGAGTAAACTTGCCGACCACCGCGTTGTCTTCATAGTTTAGGGTCAGTTCGCCGTGTTCTACGCGTAAACCTACCATGCGCAGGGGCTCGGTTATCGCTTCCATGAAGGTGGGGTTTTGATAGAGTCGAAGATAGTCTGCTGAAGTGCGGTTGGGTGACTGCAAAGCCACAGAAAGCAACAGCTGGTCGCCCGGCGCGACCGAATCGCGGACGTTTTGCAGCGCCTGCAGCGGATCCTCAAAATTCCCAAGCGTTTGGCCCAGCAATGTAACTATAGTTTTTTTGGGTGCTCCCGTAAATTTCCGGATAGTATCCGTAGGAGCGGCTTCAACGTCCCAATGCTTGAATGCAACGGTAGGCGTGAGCGCAGGGCGAACGCGGCTCTCGGCAACCGTGGCAAGTTCATCACTGAAATCCAGGCCCAGGTAGTCTGGTGTGGTACGCCCCTGTTTCATAAGTTGGCGCAAAAAAGCCTGGCTATGCTGGCCGTCTCCCGGGCCAATATCGCAAATCGCTGGTATTGCTTTTTGCATCTTTACTAGCGCTGCCTTCACTGTGGCCGCATCAGTTACTTCTTTATAGCTATCAAGCTTGGCAAGGTCGAGGTGCTTTCGTGCGGCAGGGCCGGTATAGGCAAACTTAAGTGGTACTATTTGTTTTTCTGAGACGGCGTCAAATAGCAATGCTTCGGAGGAGCGTAGTCTGCTCGGCGATTGGCCGTATTTTTTTGCGACAACCCGGAGGTAGCTGCTTGGGCGCAGTTCACCACGCACTTGTGCAAATTCATGGCTGGTTACGGTAAACCCGTTTGCCTCGAAAAGGTCGAGAACCTGCTTGGCCGAGCCGAGCTTATTGCTGCGCATTTGTTGCGCCCATTGTCGGGCATGGGCAACAATATCGTCGATGGGCATGATAAGTTTTTTGTTCCAGCGCATAGCTGCTTGGCGAGTTCTATCAGCGAACCGCTCTATCTCGGTGTCTGTTATAGGCGGTTCACTCTGGTGGATACGTACAGTTGTAACCACGTTGCCGTCTTTTTGTAAGCTGCCATGCCACGCTGCCAGCACGTTCTGCACTTCATTTTGTTCAAAGCGCGTCAAGAAGGCATCGGCCACAATAAGATCGAATTTTGTCGATAACGATTGCACATCATCAATGCCCAAAGCGTGGAGCGCAACCGGCGAACCGTGCTTACTCGCATACCATTGGCAAGCTATCATGGGCGTAGGGCATCGATCGATAACGCTTATTTCGGCATTTGCCGCAAGGCGAGTATTGGCTTCCAATACATAGGCAAGCATTGAGTAGTCTGCCGTCCCAGAAATAAGCACCTTTGCCCGCTTTGTGACTGTGGCGAGCAAGCTTTGCTGATAAAAAGAGTCGTGCCAGGTCGGCGAGGATGCGAGGTCGAATAAACGCAAGTATTGCCAGACGCCGTGATACCAGCTGCATGAGGAGCCATCAACATGGTTCCCGGCGCAGACAAGCGGTGCAGTCGAGGCCATCCAGTCGGCGCTCACGGGTAGAAGCGTGCTGATTTTAGCGCCTACGTTGGCATCTTTCTGCCTGCGGGCAATCACGAGTATGCCCATGTCCCCAGTCGGAGCTTTGGAAATGACCTCCCAGCCAGTATGAGCAAACAGCTCATCTATTTCATGCTGGCTAAACCGGTGTGAAGTGAAGTTGCGGATACGCTGACCGCGCCGTAACCTGAGGTCGTCAAGTTGCTGGTCCTTTTGTATAACGACTTCGCTTACGACCGAGTCGTTCTTAACAGAAAGCTCGATATTGAAGTCGTCTGAAGCCAGCCCGGCTGCATAGAGTGGCTCGGCAATGGCCGCCCGAAAGATATCGTTCTGATATGGTTCGAGTAGTTCTTCATCCGTTGCACCTTCTGGCCGCAAAATAAGCGAATAAAGCAGCAGATCATTTTCCCGCGTGCTGCGATACAAATGCGACAAAGCCGGCTGCGACGACTCAAATGCTACTGGCGTACCTCCAAGAGTGCAAACTAAAACAGGTTTTTTGCCTTGTCGCCAATCTTCAATCTTGCTTGTGGGTGAAGCTTCGGCGTCCCAATACTGCGATCTGATATCAAGCCCCTCGGGGAACTTGTTAAGGAGATGGGTTGAGCCAATGTTTAGTAATGCTTCGCTAAAATCGAACCCTAAGAAACGTTTTGCGGAGTGCCCGGTTTGCTGTAAGGCTTGCAGAAATGAGGCCGTATGGACACCTGTTCCCAACCCGACCTCGGCTATTTGCTCTGGTATTTCGCTCAAAGGCATATTATGGAGTAATGCCTGCAACTCGTCTTTTCCTCTCCCGGTGACCTTTTGATAGCTGTGGGTTGCTGTCAGTTTCTGGTGGGCATATGCGCCGCTCCCGACATATGCATACTTTACAGGCAGAACGCCCTTGTTCATCCATGTATGCACTTCATGTCTTTGACGAGTATGTTCAAAAAACGATGCGACAGGCAATCCAATCTCTCCTTTACGGCTATTCAAAGACTTAAGTTGATTATATACCCCATTCCCAAAAAGCCAATCTCCAAAATGTCTCGCCAGCATAAGGGGGAATACACGACCTTGCACAATTAGGTAGATTATGTCTATGTATTGGATTGTGAAGCGTCAAGTGCAACCGGAATTCTAGATCGCCTTGAGCGGCGTGGTTTCGTCGGGCGCCAAGCCGACCCAAACGACCGGCGTATTACCACTATTGTACTCACTCCAGAAGGTGTCAAAATTCGGGATATTTTGCTTACAAGTCTTACGAACAGCGAAGATGAGTTACTCGCTACGCTCAGTGAACCCGAACGCCAGCAGTTACGTCACTTGCTCAATGTGATTCTGACTCAACCAGGGTCAAGGGCGAGCTAATTTCGGAAGACTGTTTTCTTAGATTTGCGATGAGCGTTTCTTTATCTTGTAGGGCCTGCGTAAGCACTGGTTTGTCTTCGTCGGGAATCGGAAGCGGAGAATGCTTTGAGCTCCATAGGATTACTTCTATAAATAGGGGTATTAAATCCACACCCTTGTCGGTGAGGGTATAAACATACTTCGCCTTATTGTCGGTGTTTTGCCGCTTCGAGATAAGGCCGGCGTCTCCTAACGCAGATAACCTATTGGCTAAAATATTAGTAGCTATCTTCTCTTCGGATGCCAAAAACTCACCATACGATGATTTGCCGTTCAGAATCATATCTCTGATTATGAGCAAGCTCCACTTGTCGCCTACAAGCTCAAGCAGGTAATTAATAGGGCAGTCCGACCGAAGATCACGTACGTCCATACGTCAAATATAGCATAATCACTTGCTAAACGCAAGTTAACCATGTATAATGCTTGCTAAATACAAGTGAAAGGATGTTTAGTATGGGTGTGACAGCAAGTAAATTTGAGGGACGGGCATTACCGGTTGTAATGTTCACGGTTTTCCTTGATGCAATAGGCATTGGCGTTCTGGTCCCGTTGTTCCCTCAATTATTTTATAAGGTATTTTTGCCAGCAGGATACTCGATTCATTCGGGATACATTGCGCTTGGTTGGTTGACCGGAATGTATGCATTGATGCAGTTCATTTCCACGCCGATCCTTGGCCAATTATCCGACCGTTTTGGCCGTAAGCGCGTTCTTGGTCTTAGCTTACTTACTACCGCGCTTGGTTACGCGCTTTTGGCTCTCGGAATTATGGCAAAAAACATACCCCTCTTATTCGCTGCCCGCGCAATTGCCGGCATCGGAGGTGGAAATGTTAGTGTAGCAAGAGCGATTGTTGCCGACGTTAGCAGTGCCGAACATCGCACACGCAATTTTGGGCTTATTGGTGCCGGTTTCGGCATGGGCTTTGTGTTTGGTCCGTTCTTTGGTGCTCGTTTTTCGGTACCGCACGCCAGTTTCCTTAGTATGCACACCCCGAGCTGGTTCACTACGGCAACACCTCTGTGGATTACTGCCGGTATCGGGCTAATCAATATTGCATTGCTTATTGCGCGACTGCCGGAAACGAATAAATATCGCAACAGCACTCGCATCGTGTGGTCTAAGTCGTTAAGTAATATCCGTAAGGCCGCAACGTCAAGAAGCCTGCGAACAGTTCTTACGACCGAGCTTGCTTTCTGGGGCGGCTTCACTTTCTTCACGTCGTTCTTGGCATTGCAGCTTGTCAGCCGCTTGCACTATTCAACTGTCGGCATCGGCAACCTCTTTGCCTACATCGGTATCTGTATAGCTGTAGCGCAGGGGGCTTTGGTGCCTGTGCTTGCAAAACGATTTAAGAACTATCAGGTGGTTCGCAGCGGTATGATCGCGATGGGTGGTTCGCTGCTTTTGCAACTGCTTGTACATAATACTGCTGAGCTTCTAATTGTCGGCGCATTGATTGCTTTCTGCTACTCAGTTCTTATGACTAACGTTAGTGCTTTGGTGAGTTCCTCGGCTGGCCCCGAAATCCAAGGAGAGGTACTTGGTATTGAGGCAAGCGTGCAGGCCATTGGTGAATCAGTGCCGGCTATTATCGCTGGCTACATTGCCACGATCGGCATCAATACACCGAACCTGATCGGTGCCCTGATTATACTTTTCGGCGGTTTACTCTTCACTGTGTTCTATCGCTCTCGAAGGGAGGTGCTTCACCAGGATAATTAGCCACTATAGATAGAAATTGCATTGATTAATTTACAAAGAGGGTACTATGGATTCATCAAATACATTACTGAAAAATAAAGTAGCAATTATTTACGGCGCAGGCGGTGCTATTGGAAGTGCAGTAGCGAAAGCTTTCGCTTCTGCAGGAGCGCAGGTGTTTGTGACGGACCTTCATGAAGAGTTGGCCAAGAAAGTCGCCGAAGAGATTATGGCTCAGGATGGCAAGGCTGAAGCGGCGGCTGTGGATGTGCTTAATGCGGAGGCAGTGCAGGCACATCTGGATAGCGTTGTATCAACAGCTGGGAAAGTAGATGTATCGTTTAACGCAATGAGCTTGCCTCAGACGGGCATACAGGGAACGCCACTTGTTGCGCTGTCACTTGATAATTTCACAAAGCCGATACACGCTTACATGACGGGGCACTTTCTAACAATGTCGGCTGCTGGTCGGCAGATGGCTCGGCAAGGATCAGGCGTGCTCCTGACCATTACCGCCTCTCCTGGTGAAACAGGCGCGCCACTCCTCGGGGGCATGGGGCCGTCTTGGATGGGTATCGAGTCGCTGACACGTGATTTTGCTTTAGAGCTCGGGCCACAAGGAGTCCGCGCTGTAACAATGCGCTCATCTGGGCTTCCCGAAACTGATACCTTGAAAACAGTCATCGGCCAGCACACTCAAACGCTTGGCATGACTCCGGAGGCATATCTTGAATTTATGCGTCAGCGTACCTTCCTGCATCGTCTGCCAACCCTCGAAGAAACCGCCAACGGTGCCGTCTTTCTTGTATCAGATATGGCAAGCGCTGTAACAGGGACGGCCGTCAACTTCACCTGTTGATCGAAGATACGTGACGAGAATTAAACGAAAGAGGGTTTCGTATATGAAGAAAGCAGAAAAATCACTGAAGATCGCTATTATCGGAGCGTCCGGTCGCCTTGGCTCGGCAATAGCCCGCGAGGCGCTTGCGCGTGGGCATAGTGTTACCGCCATCAGCCCACGGGCGTCGGATTTTGATAATGAGCATGTCCATGGTCTTGAGGAAGCAACAATAGCTGTAGCCGACCTCAGTGATCCATCCGCAGTTGTGCGTGTTATTACCGGGCACGACGCCGTAATCTCTGCTATCAGGAATAAGAACTTGGGGCCAGAGACGCACTTTCTTCGTGATGCGGCACAAACTCTATTAAAAGTGCTTCCCCAGGCTAGTGTTAGCCGATTGATCTTTTTGGGTGGTGGTGCTAGCCTGCTCGATTCCACAGGTCATCCTGCGAGTGAAGCGCCTTGGTTTCCTGCAGAATTCAAGGATGATGCCCGGGAGCATGCAGAGGCGCTCGCTTTTCTCCGGGCAGCCGATACGCCCGTTGAGTGGTCTTATTCTAGCCCGTCAGTTGTCAACTTTGTTGATGGGCCGAACACAGGTGCTTATCGCGCTGAAGCTCGAGATACGATGTATCCAGACTTGAATGCCCAAAGCCAGCTCACCACTGGAAGCTACGCGGCTGCTATTGTAGACGCGCTTGAGTCCGGCTCCTTTATTCGCCAACGCTTTGCCGTTGGCCCCTAAAGCGTCTAGGCCTTCCCGCGCTAAGGCTATGCTGGTAGCGTGACATTTTTCCTAACCTAAAAGAAGCCCTTTTGCGGGCTTCTTTTAGGTTATTTGCAGTTATGGTTTTTATAGCACCTAGACGATTCTGGCTCTAGGCTACCTGCAACACTTCTATAATGTTGCCCTGGGGATCCTTAAACCATGCGCCGTCTGGGCCGCGATGTGCTGCAATTCCCCGGGCAATGCCTTTCTCGTCTTGGTTAAGACCTTCATACCGTTCAAATGTAACGCCTCGTTCCGCTAGGGCTTCGACCGCCTCATCAATGTCTTCAACAATAAAGTTGAGCATGGTATATGCTGCGGGCTGGTTGTCGTCACTTTGATACACACCGGTCTTTGCACCGCCCGGTAAATGTATTTCTAACCCCATTGGAGTTTCTTCTACTTCAAGACCAAGTACTTCGCTATAAAATTGTTTTATAGCGGCAAGATCTTTTGCCGAAAATGTGTTAAATGCTGTCATTGGTTGAAACATAGTATCTCCTTACTTTCATTTTGCAAGCTACTTGTAGTATAGGGGTTTTGTAGGCTTATTGTCAAATGTGGCCTCATTCTTATCAGCACTTTACTCCTGAATGGCGAACCCAGCGGTCAGCAACGCTATTGCAAAGAATGAATGCAATAAATTGTCGGCCAGATTAATGGGAAGTATGCCGAGTACCGTATGGCCGCTAGCAAAGCCTACGATTGCTGCGAAGGCAAAGACTAAGCCAAAAATGCGCAAAAACCAGACTGAGTAATGGGTGTATGTGGCCGTGGCCAAAGCAATAATGCCGATTGATAAATGGAAAACAATTAACGAAGCACTGGCAATAAATAGGCCAAACAGCAGATGATGATTGCCTGACTTAGTGCTAGCAAACGGCAGAAAGTTGGTTAACGTCACAAGAATTATGACAGTGCCAAATACTGTAGTAAATAGCTTCTTGGTTATAGTTATTATGATGAGTCTCCTATAGTTTATGTGTAGCCCCGAGGTTGGCTTCATTAGTCCGGGCTTTTTATTATTATGCTTCCACTACCAGTATAGCAAATGGCATGCAGGATGGGGCTACAAGGCCGCACGTGTGCGCCCACGGTTGTATCGCCAGCGGTAACGACAAGAGGCCTAAGTCGCAAAAGGGAATGGCTCAGATGGTTGCATTAGGGCTAAGTCTGCTTAGGCGCTGGTGTGAATTTTCTGTTTTTTGACGTCAATCTGACCTCGAGCTGTTCGTATCGAAAGTGCCAGACTAGCGAATCCTATTCCAGCAAAACAGACACCAGGCCAACCCCAGCGAGCGTATGCTTGGCCGGATACAAACGACCCGACTACGCCGCCAAGAAAATAAGTTGTCATATATACAGTTGTCAAGCGGCTACGCGCTTCGGGCCGCAATCGATAGATAACCCCTTGGTTGAGTACGTGTGCGCCTTGGACTCCCAAATCCAGCAACACAATGCCAACAAGAAGTGCGCCCAAATTACGGCCGTTGGCAGCGAACATACAAAGCCACCCGAGCAGTATGCTCGTCAGGAACCCAAAAGTAGCGATGTGTTCTCTGCCGGCATCAATAAGTTTACCTGCCCGTTCAGCGATGAGCACACCTGCCAGCCCCGCCATTCCAAAAAGACCGATGGTCGCTTCATTATATTTATAGGTCTTTGCCAGCAAGAATACGAGCGACGTCCACAATACGCTAAAGCCGGCAAATGATAGAAAACCATACACCACACGCTCTCTGAGTAATGGCTCCTCGCGGACCAACGTTCCGATCGAGCGGAGTAGCTTTGCATAGCGTAACCTACTGTCCGTTTTTGTCTTAGGTAATACCTTGGCGAGCACTATAACCAAACAGAGCATTGCAAACGAGGCAAAGAAGTAGACGGCTCTCCAAATGCTTACTTGCGCGATCACTCCGCTCACGGTTCGGGCAAGCAAAACTCCAGCCAAAATGCCCGTCATAATCGTTCCAATAACTTGTCCGCGTTTTTCTGGAGCTGCCAGAGATGCGGCGAGCGGCACAAGTACAAGCGCCGCTACGGTGCTGAGAGAGAAAATTAGCGTAGCAGTCAGAAAAAGCGTGAGGTTAGGGGCGCTAGCTGTAGCGAATAGCGCCACGGTGGTCGCCGATAGAAGAGAAATTACCAATTTGCGGCGATTCATAATGTCGCCAAGCGGTACCAAAAAAGCTATACCCGCCACATATCCAAGCTGGCCGTATGTTACTGCCAGTGATGAGGTGCCGCTGCTGGTATGAAAAGTAGCCGCTATAGCTGCAAGTAGCGGTTGGGAGTAATAGAGATTGGCCACAATCAGCCCGCAGGCCAACGCGAGCAGCCGTGTTAGCCGCGGTGTTAAGCTAAAGTCCATTGTATCTTGGTCGTTCATCATGGGTTAAATATACCAAACAAGCCCCTAAAAAGACTAGTACTACTGTTTTTATTAGTAGTACTATATACTGTCGAGTATGAAAAAAGTTTTACATGCTAATAATTGTGATGTGGCCTACGCGATGACAGTCTTGGGTGGTAAATGGAAGATCGCCATCATTTGGAAGCTCGTCGGCAGACGCCTTCGCTATAGCCAGTTGCGAGCTGCACTCGGCTCTATATCAGAAGGGGTTCTAATAAATCAACTTAAGGAACTTGAGAAAGATAATATTATTTCACGTATCGTATACAACGAAGTTCCGCCACATGTCGAATATGAACTAACGAGCGATGGCAAGCAGCTAGAACAAGCTCTACGTGAGATTGAGCGCTGGGGTGCCCAACGGCGATTATCTGTAAAAGAATACAAGCGGACCGGCGTGATCGATTAACCCAGTTAGATAACGGAGGTAGAATATACGAATCTTTGACTGGGGAACAATATATGTCAAGGATGGTACCATATTTATATGAGCTACGAGTATGATCCGCAAATCTACGCAGAAGCGGCTATAGAATATGACATTCGCACTGAAATCAGCAGCGGCATTGAGCAAGCTGGCTCTGTTCGTGGGTATATCAATAACTTCACCGAAAATCTCGACGGGGGGAGGCATCGATCACAAATAGAGCAACTTGGCTGGACGGACAGGATCATGACCGACTCTCGATATCCGGCTGGTAGCGAAGATAGTCCGCATAGTACGTTGGCATATACCAGAACGTGGGGTCAGTTTTTTGCAGACGTAGACCAGGCCGTGGCAGAATCAGGGCTAGATCAGGCTGAGTTAGCACGTCTACAAGTACTTGCAGATCAGCCCTCATTTGAGCAGAGGGAGGCTCAAGAAGCGCATAGTCGTTTCACTTTACCCGTTTATCGTCAGCTTCGTATATTGGGCTACTCGTCTTTCGACCTACGACGATAGAAGGGCTATCCTGTTACAACTCCTCCCAGATTGCCGCCGTTAGGTCTTCCGTTAGGTCTTGATTTGCGGAAAAATGACCTCGTACCTGTGAGCCTTTGCCGGCGGGTTAAGGCCTGCGCCGGGACAGGAGAAATCTACTGTTCCATCTGGCCCTTGTTGGGGGGTGACAGAACTAAACACATTCACTGTCATTTCGCCAAATTCTACCGTATGGTTGAGCGCGGGCAGAATTGGCGTTGGCCTTGCCGGCGGTAGGGGGCCTTGGCCATACCCGTAGGTCGTTTGACCGCCCTGGGCGCTATTTTTGTAATCAACCTCGGCCCATGCCTTATTATGGTCAGTGGCACGAGGGCCGATTATATCTACTTCAAATGGCCAATGATGGTCTTTTAGCGGATCAATAGGGGTCACCATCGCCCACCGCTCTGATATAGGTGCCATTTCTGTGCAATCTAAAATTATGGGATGTGGAATAATTACATCCGCGGATAAAGCACAACTACCACCGTCCATACATTTGCCGAGAGCCTTGCCAGCCTTATCGCCTGCATTTGAAGCCGAGTCGGCGGCGCTTTTACAAGCCGTACCTGTTAAAAGAACTATGGGGACTAAAGCAAGTGCGCCGGCATTGCGCCCAACGTGCCGCCTGTTGCTTTTTTCCTTTCGTGTAGTGACATGTTCCATGGATTTATATTATACATGCTCTGCCTGAAATCCAACTCGATGAGAATTGCCGGACTTTGCTATAATTGTACCAATGACAGAGCATCCATCATTCCTGCCCGAAGACAGCCTAGCTAAGCCTGTCAGCATGTCCGATCACGACCCTATGAATAGATCAGTTCTCGGGGAAGAAGTCGACGCCTTTGGAGTTGCATTGTTAGCAGGCGAAGACTCTAGAAAAAACGATGATAGCCTTTTCCTTCGAGCAAATAATCTCATGGATGGTGTCGTGGCTACCGTACAGGGAATGCCTGACGCAGAGCGTACGGAAGCACTGATGGTCGTAACTAGTAAGCTTAATGCGTTTTTATCAAGCGGTGAGAAGCAACAGGCCCCGGGGAA
This sequence comes from Saccharimonadales bacterium (SeqCode), assembly GCA_035478775.1. GTDB lineage: Bacteria > Patescibacteriota > Saccharimonadia > Saccharimonadales > UBA4665 > CAMLQK01. The sequence goes on from DATIJG010000023.1 coordinate 43,466, forward strand.
TGATTATGAAGTAACCTCAGCAATCGGTACGGTAGTGAGAGCGTATAGCTATATGCTCGAACCAGAGACAATGCCGATATCCTCATTACGGGAGCTGACGCGCCTCGCAGTGTTTTGCAATTTAAATATCGACGCGTCGCATTTAGCCAGTGTTCTTTATCGACGTGATCACAACGAACTGTTTGGTGACAAAGCGCCCGATTTCGTTCGAGACCCACGATTCACGTCTGTGCTGCTCTCTGATTTTATAAGGCAACACTCAACCATAGACCCTCCAACGTCACCACGAGAGCTTATGCTAAGTGGGGGTGATGTGGCCCGTGCTACCGAGCTACACTTAATGGCGCGCGGCTTGTCTGGCGAAGAAGCCGCGCTGGTTACATCTTTATGGGGTACTCTTGATCGAGACGATGAGGGATCAACTATTCCTACACATAATGCCTTCCTGCAAAACCTAGAAATGTTCGACAGTATTGAGCGTCACCGGCCCGGTTTCGGCGTCCGCCTATTCCGAGAACGACGAATTGTACACTTTGGAAGATATCCTGAAGAGCTATTAAGCCAACAGTTCGAACCGCTACCTGAGGGTGTTTCGCCTGATTTTATGATTCTCGCCCACAGCGATCACAACGCTGCGTTTCAATATACTGTCGAAGCACTTGTGGACTCTCTTGGGATGGAAGACTTACAAGGTCTGCGCATAGCCGAGGCAGATTCGCCCGAAGAACTGGTAAGGTTAACCGAATCTCTAGCTCAAGAGTTTGGCCCAGCGCTCAATCTTATAATTGGTGGACATGGTGAAGAGGAAGCTGTTAAGTTTGGGCCTAACTATGTACACCGGCAACGCCCACAAACAACGCTGCATATCAATGAAGTTAGCAAACATCTTGCAGGCCTTGTCCGGTTCATACTACCAGACGGCTCCGTACTGCTAGTCTCCTGTTCGACAGGGGCAGAAGGAGCTATAAGTGAGCCCATTGCCACAATACTGGGCGTGGATGTCCAGGCACCTATGAGTTCAAAAAACATCGCCTCGGCAACACGTGACGCAAGCGGCCATATTCTTGCAGTTTTTTACAACAACGCTGGACGTACCGTTCAACCTAGCACAGTCTAATAAACGTATATCCTAAATGAGCGAACAATAGGCTAAAACAGACTGTCTAAATCGGAGCATTTTATATAAAATCACGCACGATTGAATCGAAACTCTCAAAAGTACCGAAGCTGGCCGATAAGCAGCCATTGACTTTTGTAAGAAAATACATCATAATATGATTATGGAAAATTCACCCGTTGCAGCGCGCCATAACCTACTTAAGCCTGCAGTTATTATAGCGTCTTGGGCACTTGCCGGCTCTGTTGTTGTGGGGTATCATGATATATCTCATGACGCGCCAGCGTCTACAACCTGCGCAACTCTGCCTGCAAGCGAACTGGCGGTAGCCGAAAAGCTAGCTGATGAACCTGAAAATCCACTTATCGAACAGGCGCACCAGAGCGCTGGTGCCACAAAACTTAGAGCCTTAGAGGCCGCTCACCCTGACCTAGCAGCTGCCACCTTGTCTACGGATATCCAAACAAAAGGTACGGCCTTTAAGGAATTAAGCGTTTTCGGTAAAGCTTATGATAATGATCACCCCGATGAAAATGATCAAATAAACTGGAATGTTGACTTTGTGGCCGCAAACAAGAATGGCGTCCACGACGTTAACCCGCTGCCATATCTCGACCCGTTACTTAAGGACTTTCAGAATGGCGCAAAGTTGCCGTACTCTGTCTATGAAGAGAATGCTTCTGCCGATTTGGCGCAGTTTGGTGTTAAGTTTGATACTGCAACAAATGATGAACTGCGGGCTGACGTTGTAGATGGAGCTAGCATAACTCACGTCCCCACTCAGGATGATCTTGAGACGGTGACGGCTAAAGGAAATCTAATTGACATCATGCGAGCCTTTTCGCGTATGCCTGTCGAGTATGTTAGCTTGACCGGCCTGCGCAGTATCCGCTTTACGGCGAATGGCGCAAAGCCTGTGAATTACGCGGCTTATGCGGAGACAGGTGGTCGGCATGACACAATCGTCGTGAATGACAGTTACCGAATAGGGGAGTTCAATATTAGCCATGAGCTAGCCCATCTCCTAGACGCTGAAACGTGTCAAGGAGCTACTGCAGCTAGCAATGATCCTCAGATCGCGGCTTATAGTGGCGCTCCATATGGTACAAATAGTCCGAAAAGTGGCGTTCTGGACCAGGGCAATTTTGGAAGTGATTCGACGGTGCAAGAGCTTGAAAATGAAGAGGGGCATGCGAGTGATCAAGAGGCAGTCGCAATCAAAAGCAGAATCCAACAATTAAAGGCGCGATTGGGGTTTGTGAGTGACTATAGTCGAACGAATGTTTTAGAAGATAAGGCTGAGACGGGCGGTCACATAACGAGTGGTGACTGGTCGGAAGTGGTAAATAATGGCACGCCGCGAGTTCAGGGTAAGTTTACTGTGCTTTTGGGCCGCATGGCGATGCTCAATAAAAATCTGGCGAACTACTTTTCTCAGATTAGCAATAAGAATTCGTCTGAAGTTCAGTCGTTAAAATAACCAGTCGCTCGGCAGTGAGCCAAAGCTAATATGGTGAATCGCCACGGCCAACAATTCGCGCAGCAAATGTGTCAGGTGCTGAAATCATTCTAAAAAAGCCTAATCCTAATCCTGCCGAACTTGAGCGAAGGTGAAGCGCTATCTGAGGATAGTAGCCAGTTCAGCCTTACACTGCCCGAAGTTCTTGTAGCAGATACTCTGCATACCGAAGGTTCTCACAATATCGCAAGTAGTTTGCATATCGTCAATCATAACTGCTTCGTGTAATCCTACGCCAAGTCGTTCACATGTAAGCTCAAATATTTCACGATCCGGTTTTGCCAGCTTTACATCGCCAGAAAGCACAACCTTGTCAAAGAATTGCAGGCGTTCTTCGGGCGTGAAGAAACCATCCATCATATCACCGCCAATATTGCTTAGCATTGCCACCTTGTAGTTCTTACGTAGTTCTTGTATGAGTTTTATGAGTAGCTCATTACGCTCAGCACTGTGAAAGAATCGTTGTTCAGATTCATCTTGAGAAATATCTAACAATTGAGCGGCTCGTGTAACGAATGAATGTTTGCTCAGCGTTCCTCTAGCGGCCTGCTCGTCCAATGCATGCAATGCTTCCGCTTTAACGGGTGGAGTTGAAGGATCTTGCATATAGGCAAATACAGGGTCGCTATAAAAAACACCAAAACAGTCAAAAATAAGTGCTTTAATCATGAAATAAGTATATCAAGATTGATAGCTTAGGCAGGCTTTTTGAATGAGCTTTAATTTGTTATTTTGCTATCCAGTTATCGATGCTACTTACTTCAAGACCTTGTACCGAATGTGAGTCGCCAGCCGTGTGCCACTGGTCTCCACCGGTTCAAGTTTGAGATTTGGTACATTTTCAAATAAGCGAGCGCCACTACCAATCGTAACAGGCGCAATATGCAACCAAAGCTCGTCAATAAGGCCGGCAGCAAGATATTGGTTCACTGTATTGGCACCTCCGGCAATAGCAATCGTCCCGTCTCCTGCGACCTCTTGAGCTTGCCTGAAAGCAGACTCTATTCCATCGGTCACAAAGTGGAATGTTGTACCGCCCTCCATTGTAATCGACTCTCGTGGGGTCTCGCAAAGCACAAAGACTGGAGCATGATATGGAGGATTGTCGCCCCACCAGCCTTTCCATTCTGGATCATCGCGCTTCTCTTTTGGCATAAACATGTTGCTGCCCATGATGAATGCATCAGCGTCAACCAGATAATCGAGCATCTCGGTCTTCTGTTTGTTGTCATTGTCTTCATCGAACATCCAGTGATGTAACAGATTCTCGGGAATATCGCCCATCGGGTTTTTCAGACTCTGGTTTGGGCCTGCGACAAATCCATCCAACGACATCGCGATTCCGCACGTAACTTTACTCATATATGTAACCTCATCAACCTTTCTTAATATATCTATTTCGCTTCGCTACTCGGAGCTGTCCAGACGGGATATAAATATTCTATTTCACCGAATCGACTACCGAAATCAGGGAGCTCTGTGTTCTCTACGAAGGCTGCAAGTCGATCGAGAACAACGTGCGTACCAGGAGCGAAGCCGGCAGTGGTGGTTAAGCCGCTTTGTGTAAATGTCAGTTCAGTCCCGCTATCTTTAGGCGCTAAGGTCCAGGTCACAACGGTCTGCGCCCCGTCTGGCATCTCAGGAACTGGGTCGTGATTATGCTCATACTGAAACCGCTTAGAGGGGTCCCAAATGGTAATTGGTCCGTGCCACGTAAATGGACCGGAATGGACCGTAAACATTCCACCCACTTTCGGGTTAATTTCCGCTTCAGCGTTATACCATTTGCCAAACTGCTCTGGATCTGTAAGAGCACGCCACACTACATCTGTAGTATATGGAAGGAACCGCTTAAATGTCAATATTGCACGTCCATCCACCGTCTCGACTATACCTTTTTGCATATTTTGATCCATTTTACTTTTCCTTTATTGCTGACTTAAGTGACTCTCTAATGCGTCTAAGCGCTCAGACATAAACTTTTTTTGTAGCTGAAGCCAATTTTCCGCTTCTGTTAAGCCATCCGCCTGCGCGGTATACAAGCGTCTTTGCTTATCGACGCGTGATCGTACAAGACCAACTTCTTTCAGTACCTTGAGATGCTGTGAGATAGTTGGCGCTTTGAATGAGAACTGCTTTACAATCTCACCTACCGACGTTTCGCCACGAACAATATATTCGAAAATGTTACGGCGAGTTGGATCGGCGAGGGCTGCGAATGTGTCCATATTATCACAATATGGTATACGCCTAATTAAGTCAATGACTAAGTATAGTGCCCACCCGAAAAGAGCCCACTTTGATACTTATTGCTGCCATCTAACGAAATGTTCCGATATCGTTTTTCTCTATGTTTGATGATTTCATATGGACTCTTTTATTCGTTAAAGTTTGACTTGCTGACATAGCTTTGTCTTCCCGCGTACACAAACATTGCTCCATAGAGCAGGAATGAAGCTAAGAAACCGACCGTCATTATGTACGACAGCCAGTTATTGCCCAGTATCATCGTTAGGACTCCGACCACAAAGGTAGTTACTACAAGCAAAACCCCGATCCACGCATCACGAACAAAATGAGAATTGACCTTGCGTGCTAGCTTAACGGCCATTAAAGAACCGATTAGCAACCCTATGCCAATTCCAATATGAAGAATTAGAAAACTGGTCGTTGCTACTTTCGCACTTCCGTTTACTTCTTTAGGTAACCCAATTAAGTTGACGGCCATGCCAAGCAATAACTGGGCGCTCAGCATACCGATTTGGGCCATTGCCCGCTTAGCAAGTTTCTGCGCAGGATTTATATTCATAGGTAAACTCTCCTTATGTCAGATTATCTAATTTCAAGTTAAATGCGAATGTTCGAGTAAAATAAGGGTATGGATTTATCAACTATACTTGGGCTTGCTGGAACTGCATTAGGATTAGCTCCGGATGCAGCTCGTTTCATAAAAGATAAGTTGAGCAAGAAGATAAGAGTGACGCCGAATGTAGTTGAGACTACCTCTCGTCATTGGGACTCCACCAATTCAGTAATAGTACAGAATAAAACTAACGGCCCTATTTTTTCTTTGCAAATTGTTTTCTGGCATGAAAGCAATCAAAAACTTGAGTTTAAATTAGATCAAGTAAAGAAAGAAGCAGAGATCGAGGGCTTGGTGATTAATTACGGAGTGGTCATTTACCGCGGTGAAGTATCAGGTGAAAAGGTCGCTATCGTTGAGTTACTGAGATTAATGCCTAATGAAAGCATTGAAATTGATCTTCAAATAGAAAAGCCAGGGACCGTCAAAATTTTCCCTGCCACCTTTGATGAAAAACGAAGTAAGCAAGTGCTCAACGATAAAAAAGAGTTTGCGTATCCTTTCAGTCCACCTTTCGAAATGACTCTCGCTTCTATTGGCTTGTTTTTGAGGAAGAAAGATTAAAACAAAAAGACTTCTGAAGAAGTCTTTCATTGTGCTTATGTTTGGCTGGGCATCGAGTGCCTAGTAAAAACTTTTAACAGAGGCAATGACGAAAAAGTTGAGAGTCTAGTAGACAATATCCAGGAGATAAGTGAGCTGCTAGATGAGGATAGTAATGATTAAAGTCTGCACCTGTCGTGCTATGCTTAATCCCTATGCCTTTTGCAATCCGGCCGTCATCATTAAGCGAAGGATAGTAGCCTATGATTTAGTAGTGGCACTAATAATGATATTCGGCCATTGTCTCGTCAACATCTGAGATGGCAAGTTTAATATCTGGGGTTCTAGGATATTCTTGATATATCGTGACTCATAGGCGAGAAGATCTATGCACCAGGGACTATTGGTTCTAAGGGCAGAAATCGATCATTCCCACGATAGCTTTGCTCCCCAGCTACAACTAATTGTCTTAGGCCATCTGGCGCTGCGTCGAGTTCATCTGCCGCTCTATAAGCTAAAGTCATACTCATGCGAGAATCTCCCGTCCTATTAGGGCTAACCCCATGGAAAACGAGACTATTGAATAGCAAGACACTTCCTTCTGGCATAGGAATCTGAATCGCTTGATCTTCGAGGCCCTTATATTCTTCATGCTGGTCCATCCATACTCCACCCCCAGTTTCCTCCGGGACTCCTACATAAGGAAGATTCTGTGAGCCTGGGATAAGACGAGTTGCTCCATTCTGTATTGTCGAATCTTCAAGATACACTGCTGCAGTAACGATGCCTCTCGTCGGCTGCAGAATATCTCGGTGCAAGCCTTCTCCTGGACTACCTAATCTATTATTCATAGTGGCGTGATTATGACGATTCTTGAGTAGGACAACATTTGGACCAACCAGAGATTTAAGTGCTCCAATAAGCGCAGGACTCGAAACGACTCTTTGCATCAATTCTGGACTTCGATCATAGAGACCATACATCTTAATCATTTGCCCACCGAGTATTTTGTCGCGTTCTGTTGGTTCCTTGGCGGCTTCAGCAGCTACAAAGGCTCTCATTTCAGCCGTATCTTGAGTTGTAAATACATCAGTAAGTCTATAATAACCCTGTTCTCTAAAATGCCGAGCCTGTTCGTGTGACAGTGTACCCTTATCAAGATTTCTCATAACATCCCTTTACAGTAATCCTAAATAATCTAAGCCCATATAGCCCATCTCGACATCGGTAAGTTGGCCTTTACGTAAGTGTTCTCTAAATTCATGCAATTGCATAAGTACAACTTCCGTCTGCTCGGTCTGAGTATCTTGAGGCTCGCCAACTTTATGACAGTTTTTTGCAACGTAGCAATAGCGCACCATTGTTGAGTACGCATCATCAAGACAGGTTTCTACGAATTCAAAATCACCATCGTAGCCAGTCTCTTCGATGAATTCTCGGCGTGCAGTGTCCTGAGGACTCTCGTCAGGGTCTACAAAACCGCCAGGTAGCTCATTAAGAATCTGCTTTGGTCCAACTCGGAACTGACGAACGAGCACAACTTGGTTATCCTTGGTCAGCGCAAGCACACTTGCAGCCGTTCCCTCATTTTTTACATAGAAATCAGCGGTACTTCCATCGGGTAATTCAAAAAAAACTTCATCAATTTTCCGTGAGAATTTTTTGAACACTTGCTTGCGACTGAGTTCTTTCCACGCTTGTACTTTTTTCACGATACCTCCTGAGACTCTAGTTAGTAACAAATATATGATGTAATTTCATTTTGATTCGCCTGCAGATCGTTCCAGCTACCAACAGTACCAACATCAGTGAATAGGCGACTTCCGTTGTCGTAGGCAAATAATGTGTTCCTAGCCAATGTGTCGCCAACGATTTTGCTATACAGTGGCAACGGACCATCTTCAGGTTGCCACGATAAATTTGAAAGTACTTCTTTCTTAACAATTAATGCACCCGTGCTACTGCCTCTATACAAGCTCCTTGCAGCTGCGGCTTCTTCGGAAATTACATTATCTGCTACCTCATGACAGAAGATAACTTGTCCAGCATCCCCAACGTAGTATGCATTTTCGTTAGGTACTCCGCGATTTTGTGTTAGCGCGATTGTCAAATCTGCACTCTGGGTTTGATGGGATTTCATAAATTCAACTTCATCTATATCGAGCAAGACGTCGACACAAATGACCAGTACGTTGTCCTTAAATAAGTCCGATCTATCACGCACGGCACGCACAAGATCACCACCATTACCCAGCTGTTCACTATACCGAAGCGCGTGAATGTGATCTTCACGAGTATACTTCTCTTGAACATAGTCGGCAACATTTTCGTGGTCGCCGACACCCGCGACTATTATGGAGATTCCTGCTTGATTAAGTTTGTTTATCTGGTGTTCAACTAAAGAAATTGGCGGATCTCCAAGTGGAAGTAATGCTTTAGACACACCTCTTCGTTCATGTGGACTAAAAATTGAGCTCAAGCGAGTTCCTCTACCCCCAGCATTAATGTAGCCACTGAGATTATCAATGCCTCTGCTGTCCTTTGGAGTACTCATACTACATGTCCTCTGTAAACTTAAAATCAATAGTACCATATGTTCCGCAATTTTTATAAATTTCAAAATGGCTATGCTAAAAATAATTTTAATATGCAATAATCAACAACATGCACAAGACTCTTAAAGAACTGAAGACGGATTCTACAAGACTAAGGCAGATAATTATTGAGCAAGCCGCAAAAGATGGTGGACACGTTGGGCCACCACTCGGAGCCATTGAAATCATTCAGGCTCTCTTAGAAGTATACGACTTCAAACACGATAAGATGTTTTTTGATGTGGGGCACCAGATGCATGCGTACAAAATCTTAACCGACAGAGCAAATTCTTTTCATACAATGGATAAGAAAGGCGGTATAGCTGAGTTCCCAAATATTCATGAAAGCCCTTTTGATTTTTATACTGGCGGACATTCTGGATTATCGATTTCTGCCGCACTTGGCTATGCCGTTAATCATAGCGAGTACAAATCAATCGCTCTTATTGGAGACGGTTCGATGACCGGCGGGCAGCCGTATGAAGCACTCAACCACGCTGGTGAGATAAAGCCGAACGTACTGGTTATCTATAATGAAAATGATTTCTCTATAACTGAAAATACAGGTTTTCTACATTCCGGGAAGAAGCTTAGGAAATTTAGTGAGAGCCTTGGCTTTCAGTATAAGGGAGTGGTGGACGGGCATAATCTTTTAGAGTTAATTAATATCTTAAGCGAAATAAAGGTTATAGAGACTCCTATTTTTCTACACATTCGAACTATAAAGGGCAAGGGCTATCTCCCGGCTGAAACTGATCCAATCGCTTTTCATAGTCATGATCCCTTTGACATTGAGACAGGCAGACCCCATAAAGTCAAAGAGAACTCCTTTCGCGATCTAATCATAGAAAAGGCAAAACATCTTAATAATAAATACAATGACAACCTGTACTTAACATCCCCGGCAGCGGCGAGAAGCTCAGGACTTAAAGAGCTAAAGCAATTTTACCCCAATAGGGTGATTGATACAGGCATGAACGAGCAACATTGTGTTACTTTTTCTGCTGCGATAGCCCTAAGTGGGAATAAGGTCATATGTTTTATTCCTGCAATCTTTCTGCCAAGAGCACTTGATCAGATAATTGATGTATGCCTGTTAAAGGTACCTATCGTTTTTGTCTTACTGAATCCAGGCATTGCAGGAACGGGCCCCACTCATCAAGGAATATACACTTTTCCTATTTTAAATATGCTTCCAAACGTCGAAATCCTTAACCCAGCAAATCTCGCCGATTTTGACACTCTACTTGATCAATCACTCGAAAAGGATCACCCTGTCTTCATCCAAAAACCAGGGGAAAATATCACCCATGATCCTGATATTTCAGGCACGGGTGTTATTAGGATACGCAGTGGTAAACAACTTACGGTTGTATCTATTGGCAATATGCTCGGTAGTGCACTTAAATTAGCCGACACTTTAGACGGCACTGAAATACTTCATATTGAGAGAATTAAGCCCCTCTCTATGGGTAAAATTGCAGAATCAGCAAGCAAGACTAAACGCATGCTTATTCTAGAAGATGGATGTGTCTATTCAGGAATGGGTGAGCATATAGTTAGCAACCTAGAGGAGATAGATCTAGATTTCAAGATACTTGGTGTCAAAGATAAGTATCCTCAATTAGGAAATCTTCAAGATGTCTTAGATGATGTCGGCCTTAATGATATTTCTATTCTTTCAGCTGCAAAATCCTTGAAAATGAAAAAATAGAAAAGAGAATCAAAATCTTTCTTAGTGTACAGAATTTGCAAAACAAAAAGATTTTCAAATTTTAGTAGCTTAGAGGCGGAAAGTAAATCCCGCAGTATTATATAAGAAAAATGATACATATTTTGCACATGTATCATTTTTCTTGGCTGGCCATCGAGTGCCTAGTTAAAACTTTTAACAGGGATGCGTATGAGAAAGTTGACTTAGGCGAGATTTATGACTTGCTTGAGGAAGATGATGTGAAGTAGTTATCTAATTAACGTGGCAAACTTATCCCCGCCTGCTTTGCAGCCGCAAGAAGTTCAGAGTTCAGCTTTAATAACTTCTGCTCAAGGGAAAGTTTGCTAAATTGCTTGTCGGGAGTTGTCTTATTCTGAAAATCAGAGATCATTTCGTAAATTTCTTTGATGTCGTTGCTGAGCGCCTCGATATCACCTTTAATAGGATCCACCGTCTCTTCGACGATTTTACGAATTGCTTGCAGATCATCATGTGATAAACTCATAAGTACATTTTAGCATGATGCTACCTTGATGGCAGAACGGGAAACAAAATTTTCCTCAAAGCCCCGACAAGATATAAAGAAAATTACTAAAAGGATACTTCCCGTACGAGATACTTCCCATCTTTTCTTATGTCCCTCAGGATAATCCATTTATTGAAAGTAAGCACGCTTCCAGGGGCAAAGCTTTGCTCGGCCATCGCTCGCGCTTCCTTGGTGTAAGGCACTCCAAGGCGAACTGAGATATGCGGAAAGAATGTGAGACGTGACACCAAACCAACGGAATAACTACTTGCGTGTAAAGTTCGGAGTATGTGTTTACGGCAAGGCACTATTTCTGAAAAAGCATCGATAGCTAACTGGCTCGAGAACCATCTGAATAAGGGGTCAAAGCTATTGGCTGGTTTGCGAACAGTTGCGGTGAGCGGCAAATCTTTCGACAACCCCAACAATTGCTCTATATCCTCTAGTAAATCTTTGTCATCCATTGGAAATGGGGTTTTGATAGTTCGCGCTAATGTTAGGTGTGGCGTATCATCCCGGTAAGGCGAGGGCGGCAGTGCTTTGCGAATAGCATCTATGGCTTTTGTGGCTTCATCGTCAAGTTTCAGGCAGATAGAGAATTCAGAAGTTAGACCATTTTGTTCCATAAAGTAATTTTAGCAGGATAGGAGGATTATGAGTAAAAATGAAGGCAACATAAACAAAAACGCCAAGCACGAACTTGACGTATTGTACAATACATGGCTGGCCACATAGCCCAGAATTGGAACACTATCTATCCAAGCTTGTTGGTCATGTACGAAAGGCTACGTGCGTTAGGCTTGGAGCTTAGCGCGGAGCTTGTCGAGGAGTAGCTTATGGAATTCAGTCATAAATGGATTCCACTGCATGTATGGTTGCTTCTTACGCTCGATAAGGTCGATGATTTCATCAACTGTTTCCAGGCCTACAAAGTGCTTGTACCGCCGTAAGGTAATTTCGACAGGCGAGAAATATTCCAGAATATCTGGCGTAATCTTGTCGATTGCTTTAGCAAATTTCGCGGTGACGCTGGTTTGCGATTCCACATCTTCGTATAACTCATGGTAAGACGGATCAAGCAAGGATAGAGCGGCTTCATGCTCAGGGTCTTTAGCGCTTGCTTGCTTCGTAAAGGTCATCTCATCATGCGTTACGAGCTCACCAATGTCGTGGATGGCGATCATAATAAGCGACTTACCCAAATCAACATCGTCATCCTTAATATATGGGTAAAAGGCTGTTGCGACCATTGGCAAGGAGCCGACATGTTCCATCAATGTTTCCCGAACGAGCACATCGTCAGGATGGTATTCATAATCAGCAACTTTGTCTGTAACCCTCTGCAAAATGAAGGGTTGGGTCATCGCCCGTGGTTCGTTGGAGTACTTTTCAAAAAGGAATTCAAGTTCTGTGAGCAGCTTTTCAGCCTGCTGCATATGGTCGTTATTCATACCTTAATAGTACTACAGATTAGTCAAGTTCAAACTAGGAAGGATTCGAACTCGTGCAAAGTGATACTTTACAAATTGAAAATATATTTTCTAATAATACCTGGCTGGGGATGAGGGATTCGAACCCCCGATCACGGGACCAGAACCCGTTGCCTTACCGCTTGGCCAATCCCCAATGTAATATAAATAACAGATGAATTATACCAAAGCCTGCCCGCAAAATCCAGCATTTTGGCGGCAGTCATAACATGCACCAAAATGACGTATGCAAATTTTACTGCAAACCTATGCTATAATCAAAAAGCCTTAACAATTAAAAATATACAGAGTGCAGCGAGAGATCTAGCTCGACGACCTGCCGGCAACCTGCTTCATGGCCGAAGTGTTGGTGCCCCATCTAGCCCGTAAAATAAGTAGCGGGAGGGATATTTTTCTTATTGAATATCTTTTCTCGCTACAGTAAATAGCGGTGGAAAGGATATTTTTATGTCAAACTTAACAAAAACCACACAATTTGCGAGTGAATCGGTATGCGCCGGCCACCCTGACAAAGTAGCCGACCAAATTAGTGACGCTATTTTGGATGCCCTTTTGGCTAAAGACCCGAAAAGCCGCACTGGTATTGAAGTGTTGGTAGCACACGACCGTATTGTGCTGGCCGGTGAAATTAAAACTGCTGCCCAGATTGATATTGAAGCAATCGTACGGGAACAGATAAAACGCCTCGGCTACACTCGTCCGGAATGGGGCTTTAGCGACCAATCGCCCATCGAAAACAACATTCACCAGCAGTCGCCTGAAATTTCTGTAGGCGTGGATGACCACGGGGCCGGCGACCAGGGCATGATGTTTGGCTACGCCACTAACGAAACCCCTGAATATTTACCGCTTCCTATCACATTGGCGCACGCGCTTACCCGAGCGCTGGACACTGCCCGTGAAACTGGCGTGGTCGCATACCTCAGGCCGGATGGCAAAGCCCAGGTGGTTGTGAACTACCAAGACGGCAAACCGGTAAGTGTTGAACACGTAACCGTCGCCGTTCCGCACAACGAAGACGTGACGATTGAGCAAGTCCGTAAAGATATATTTGAAAAAATTGTACTGCCGACACTTGCGCAATATGGCCACAAAATAGATAACTCACAACTTATCGTGAACGGCACTGACGTGTGGTACACCCCAGGCCCATCCAGCGATGCCGGCTTAACGGGCCGTAAAATTGTGGTCGATGGGTATGGCGGGTTTGCCCGGGTAGGCGGCGGCGCGTTCAGTGGAAAAGACCCAAGCAAAGTTGACCGCTCCGGTGCGTACGCAGCGCGCTACCTAGCCAAAAATGTCGTAGCCGCTGGCCTGGCTGACGAGGCCGAGGTTGCTCTGGCGTACTACATAGGTGCCAAGCAACCAGTGCTGCTCACAATCAATACGTTCGGCACTGGTAAAAAAGCAGAAAGCGAAATTACCGAATTCGCTAAAAATCTATTAGTGCCTTCGGTAAAAAATATTGTAGAGCAACTTGACTTGCGCCGCCCAATTTATTTGCAGACGGCTGCCTATGGTCACTTCGGTAAGCCCGATTTGCCATGGGAAACTATCGTGCACAAAAATGCTTAGGTACTAGCAGAAGCAAAACAAAATACCGCTCCTTTTTACGGGAGCGGTATTTGTTTGCCGTAAAGCTTTTGGCTTTCTTAGCGTCCGAGGCCGAATAGGCGGCGGTTAGCCAAGATACGGTGGGCTGCTGCGCCGGCGATTACGAAGCCGGTGAACAAGCCGATAGTCTCACCAGGGCCAGTGTTTATTAACTGGGTGGGAGGTGTGGTTGGAGGAGTAGTTGGCGGAGTCGTAGTGGTTGTACACTCGCTTGAACCTTGTGGATACTGTTGGCCATTCGGCGCAGTACACACAGGCGGAGTGACAGTTACGCTGCCAGTACATGCAGCCGACTTAACTACTTGGGTTTTGCCATTTACACTTACTGTTGCAGTAGCAACGGCAGGGTATGTGCCAGGCTTAGCGTACGAGTGGTCAATGCTCGGTGCTACACCGTTATAAGGTGCAGTGCCGTCACCAAAGTCGATCGTGTAGCCGGTAATGGTTGCGTTTGTTGCAGATGCTTTTACTGTAAAGTTGTACTGCAGGCTAGTGCTGTCGGTACCCTTGTTAGTAATGGTAAGCAAGTTACAAGCCATGGTTGGCTGACATTCAGGTGAGTTCGTAGGATACTGTTGGCCATTCGCCGCAGTACACATTGGCTGGCTTGGGGTGACCTTTACTGCACACTTGGCGCTGGTAGTAGTCGATTGCTTGTTGTTAAGGTCGGTGTAGTTTACGATAACGCTAGCAGTGTAGCTGCCGTTGGCTTTGTATGTGTAGCTTGCGCTAGCTTTGTTGCTGCTGGCATTAACGGTCTTTTTGGCTGAACCGTCACCAAAGTCGAAGGTAAAGCTGTTGATGGTTGCATTCTGAGCACTACCGCTTGCGTTAAAAGTGTACGCAAGTTGGTTGTCGGTAAAAGCTAAGTTATCACAAGTAACAACTGCTGCCGGCTGTGGGATGACTACTTTGCCCGAGCAAGCTGCTGAGCTTACGCTGCCGTTGTGACCGTTAAGGTCTCTATAATTTACCGTTACGTTGGCAGTATAAGTGCCAGGGGCGTAATTGTGTTCTGCACTTGCCGAGGTGTTGCCCGTAGCAACGTTGGCGTTTTGGCCGTCACCGAAGTTGAAGCTGTAGCCAGTAATGGTCGCATTCTGGGCGCTGGCAACTGCGGTCATAACGTAGTCGGTGTCGCTCTTTTTGTTGAATACGAGCTGGTTACAAGTTACGACAGGTTGCGGAACCGGCTTAGGGGTTACCTTTACGGCGTTACCACACTCAACCATAACTGCGAAAGCTACTTGTCCGTTCGGACTGTAAACTACCAAAACTTGGGCTGAGTCTTCAGCAAGGCTAGTCGTTGTTTTACGAGCGTAAACATTGCCTTCAACGTGCACATAGCCGCTAGGGCCGCTAAAACGAGCGCTTACCCAAGAATCGGTTGCAACAGTTTGGCCGTTCACAGCAATATGGCCGTCGCGGTACATAGTACCAAGAGCGGTGTTACTGGTGCTCATGTTGTTCACCAAAGTTTGGTTGGCGCCGGCCCAGTTGTATACGTCCTTAAGGTCGTACCAGTTGTGACGAACGCTAGGCGAATCAGCATGGCCTGAGTTGTTGCTGTTGTAGGCGTTTTTATATGCGCTTACAACGCTACCCAGGTCATGGCAGTCGATGCCGTGATAAAGAATGTTCACAGCGTCGGCGTGCTGTGTACAAGTTGTTGCTGCTTTTGCAGCGTTGTTGCTAACCATAATGGTCGCACCAGTTGCGACCATAGCAACGGTCATGACGACGGCTGCGGCCAGCAATTTGGTCTTATTAAATAAACTCTTCACCATAGTTTTGTCTCCTCCTCACCATGGATTATGCAGTCATTCTATACTAAAACGCACAAAATGTCAAGCCCATCCACCTCTATTGGTGCGTATGGGAGCACAGTACCATTAAAAACGCCGTAAGGGCAAGTGTTTTTTGGTACTTTAAAATAAAAAACTCTGCGCTAACAGAGGGGAAAATACTATTGTTTAGATGTGGCAGTGATCGTGGTCGCCGGTTGGTTTTTTGGTGATTGGGCGTCTACTTTGTGAAGGGCAATGACGGTGAAAATGAGAAGCACTACAAGCAGTGCGGCACTAAAAATACGTTTCATAGGGAATAGTATAGCGCACCTTGTAAGCGTATGCATGTTAGTTTTACTAAATTACCCATTAAAGAAGTCAAAGCTGTGGATTTCTGGTGGCAAAAAGCCCTGCTCATGCTTAAAACCGGCTTCCCACCTATAGTCTTTTTGGTAACCCAGGTCTTTCATAAGCTTGGTGGGTGCATTTCGCAAATGCAGGGGCACGGGCAAATCGGGGTATTGGCGCGCTGCAGCTTGGGCAGCCGCCATAGCACTTGCAACTTCGCGTGACTTTTTAGTTTTAGCTAACACGCTGGCGCAATGGAATAGGGCATACTGGCATTCCGGCATGCCGACGCGTTCTACAGCCTGAAATGTAGCAACGGCCAAGTTAAGGGCAGCGGGTGCGGCCAAGCCGATATCTTCGGAAGCGAAAATAATCATACGACGTGCGACAAATAACGGATCTTCGCCGGCTTGCAGTATACGCGCCATATAGTAAAGAGCGGCGGTTGGCTGGGAGCCGCGCATTGACTTAATAAAAGCGCTGATTAAATTGTAGTGGTTCTCGCCGTTTTTATCGTAGCCGGGCACGCGCTTTTGGGCTGCAGTTTCCACAATCTGGGGGGTAATTGGCTGGGTAGTACCGGCGAGTTGGCGGGCGAGCTCTAGGTTGCCTAGCGCCACACGCGCGTCGCCTCCGGAGAGTTCAGCGAGCAGACCGATGCTCTTGGCAGGCAATTGCTTGGCAGTCAACTTTTCGGCTTTGGCGGCATTTTTTAAGATGCTTACTATGGCGGCTTTGTCGAGCGGCTCTAAAACCAGCACGCGCGAACGGCTGAGCAGCGGCGTGATAACTTCAAAACTCGGATTTTCGGTGGTGGCACCGATTAAAATGATCGTGCCGTCTTCAACATGAGGCAAAAAGGCATCTTGCTGGGCTTTGTTAAAACGATGGATTTCATCAACGAACAAAATGGTCTGCATACCCAAACGCCGGTTGCCCTTGGCGTGCTCTATAACTTTAGTAACATCGGCTTTGCCAGAGGTAACGGCACTGAGTTCGATAAACTCAGCATCGGTTTCGCGGGCGATAATGCGTGCCAGCGTGGTTTTGCCGCTCCCAGGTGGCCCCCATAAAATGAGGCTTGTAGGCTGCTTGTTGGCGATCAGTTGTTGAATAATTTTGCCCTCGCCAACTAAATGCTCCTGACCAAGGACATGGTTGAGTGTTTGCGGACGGAGTTTCTCGGCAAGTGGCTGCATATACTATTTGTGCACCTTTAAATACTAAATATACTATATCATAATTTTGGCTAAAATATAAGAGTGTCAAACGTGGCGGCTACCGGTACAATATGGTGAGAAAGTGAGGATGAAATGAAACACCTAAAACTCTTAGCGGTATCAGCGGTTGCGCTTGTGGCTACCTGTATCGCTTGGGCTGGCGTGGCACGTGCACAGCAGTTCACACCCCATGTCGCAATGGGCAAAACAATAGACAGTTCGGTATTGAGCGCCGCTAAAACGGTCAACATAGATGGCACGGTAAATGGCGATGTGTATTGTGCCGGCCAAGATGTGACTATCTCGGGCACGGTGCACGGTGACGTTATTTGTGCCGCGCAGCACGTTACAATTTCGGGCACTGTCGATGGCAGTATGCGCATCGTTGCCCAAAAGGTAGATGTGGCCGCTAAAATTGGCCGCGGCGTAAGTGTTATTGGTCAAAATATTATGTTTAGCCGAGCGGCTGTTGTTGGCCAAGACGCTGTTATAGCTGGTACCTCTGTACAATTGGAAGGCGTAGTTAAACGCGACGCTGTATTAAACGGGACTGATGTACATGTTTCAGCGTCAGTAGGCCGCAATGTTCGTTTCGGTGGCTCTCAGCTGAGCCTCGATAACGGCACCGCTATTGCTGGCAGCGTAAACTATACTAGCCGGCACATGGTGGCGGTTGCAAACGGTGCAAACGTTAAGGGCGCAACCGTACACCAGGCTACCGCCAAACCAAAAGGTACGCGTATTTTTGGCCGTACTATTTTGACTGCCATACTTCTAGTAATTGCGTTTGTTGTATTCAGCTTGTTTGTAGTGCGGTTCTTCCCCAAGCAGTTGCAGGGTGTGACTCAAGTGGCTGTCGATAGCTTGGGTAAGACGACTTTGGTTGGGTTTGCTTCAATCTTTGTCGTGCCGTTTGCTATTTCTTTGCTGGCTGCCACGATTATCGGTATTCCGATAGCGATCGTCCTCCTTTTGGTGGCATTGCTAATACTAATGCTTAGCTTGCCAGTCGCCGCGTATTACTTCGGCAGCATGCTTTGGGCAAAGCAGCGCAACCCTGTTAGGGTAATGCTTGTAGGTAGCTTGCTGGTGAGTATCGTTTTCATGGTACCAGTGGTGGGTGGTTTGTTCACGCTTGTCTCATATATTATTGGTAGCGGTTCGCTCATTTTGTCGATCTTTAAGCAGTGGCCTAAACCAAGCCGTAAAGCTAAAACTAAAGCATAGGCAGACGCCAAAACGGTTGTGCATTTCGCTGAACTATGTTATAATTTATAACAATATTCGTATAGTTCATCATCGGCGTTAGGACCGGTTATTAAAGCGTATGGCCGTAAACACTCAAGATCCTGCGAAAATTCGCAACATTGCAATCATTGCCCACGTTGACCATGGTAAAACTACTTTGGTAGATGGCTTGTTGAAGCAATCTAAAACGTTCCGTGACAACCAGGCAGAAATGAACCAAAGCCTGATTATGGACAGTGGTGACCAAGAAGGCGAACGCGGTATTACGATTACGGCTAAAGTGACTGCCGTGCAGCATGATGACTACCGCATTAACATTATCGATACGCCAGGCCATGCTGATTTTAGTGGTGAAGTAGAACGCACTCTGAACATGGCCGACGGTTGTTTGCTGATCGTTGATGCCCAAGAAGGCCCAATGCCACAAACCAAATTTGTGCTTGGCAAGGCTTTGGCTAATGGCTTAAAGCCGATCGTTATTATCAACAAGATCGACAAGCCAGCGAGCCGCATCCAAGAGGTCGAAGACGAACTCGCCGATTTGTTTTTAGAGTTGGCAATTCACGAAGACCAATTACACTACCCGGTATATTATGCCATCGGCCGCGCCGGTAAAGCTTGGAAGCAACCCCCTGCCGACGCAGAAGAACCTGCCGACTTGGGTGTGGTTTTTGACGCGATTATTAACGATATCCCTGCACCGAAAGTCGAACTCGACAAGCCGTTCCAGATGCTTGTTACTGGCCTGGCATGGGATACATTTAAGGGCAAATATTGCATCGGCCGCATTAACCGAGGCAGCGTAAAACCTGGCGACCAAGTAGTTTTATGCAAAAAAGACGGCACATTTGTTAAGGCAAAAGTTGATTTGGTATTTATGAGCCACGGCCTTGCAAAATTTGAAGTGCCCGGCGGCGTTGCTGGCGATATTGTGCAGCTTACCGGTATTGCCGACGCAAAAATCGGCGAAACCGTTGCCGACGCGGTAACTCCCGAGGCTTTGCCGGTTATGGAAGTTGAAGCACCGACTTTACAGATTTACCTTGGCCCCAACACTAGCCCGTTCAAGGGTACCGAGGGCGAATTCACCACTTCACGCCAAATTGGCGATCGCTTGCAAAAAGAGCTTGAAACCAATGTTGGTTTGCGAGTGCAAGAAGAGGGCATTGGCTTTTTGGTATCTGGCCGCGGCGAATTGCACCTTTCAGTGCTTATCGAAACTATGCGCCGCGAAGGCTTTGAATTTGAAGTTGGCCGCCCGCAGGTAGTCACGCATGAAGAAAACGGCAAAACTGTCGAACCAGTTGAAGAGCTCATTATCGAAGTGCCCGCCGAACATGTTGGCACCGTGCAAATGGAACTCGGCCAGCGCCGCGCCCAACTTAAAGAGCAATTTGTCAGCACTAAAGGTGTCACCAAATTAGTGTATGAATTGCCGACTCGCGGTTTGCTCGGCCTTCGTAACATTTTAATGACTGCTACAAAAGGCACGATTGTTATGAACAGCCTGACTACTGGCTACCAGCCGATCGGCCCGGCTCTGCAACAGTTGCGCAACGGCGTGCTTATCGCTTTTGAAACGGGCACCACGATGCCGTATTCACTTGAAACCGCCGAGGCACGCGGCACGCTATTTATTGGCCCGGCACAAAAAGTGTACGCCGGCCAAATCGTTGGCCTCAATACCCGTCACGAAGATATGGAAATTAACGTTTGTAAAGCGAAACATCTTACAAACATGCGTAGCAAATCTAGCGACGGCGTGGTGCAGCTTACACCGCCGACTATTTTAAGCCTAGAGCAGTGTCTCGACTTTATTGAAAACGATGAGCTTTTAGAAGTTACACCCCAAAACTTGCGTCTCCGCAAACGCGAACTCGACCCTGTAAAGCGCAAACGCCAGAAATAAACTTAGCCATGGGCAACCTCGAACAAACGCGCAATCTTTTAACTGCAATTGACGGTGTCCGTGAAGCTAACACAGGGAATTGTCTATCGTCCCCATTCTTCTATTCTGCTCCTGAAAGCAGCCAAGAATATATGGGTACTCTCACAATATGCATAGGCAGAAAAGCTCTGCAGTATGTCCCGGGTGGTGAATTCGACACGCTACGCGTCGGCTTTATAGACACCCAAATTCCTGACCTGGGAATGCGTGCGGCGTTTTTGGCTTTAATTGACGAAACGCGAAACCGGCAGAATGCCCAACCTCCAAAAATGTATGATATCAACCCGCAACTGGGCACGCATCGCCTTATGCCCAATGGCCAGATGCCTGTAGAGGCTTCCCCTACAGAAACAGTTACCATCGAAGAGTTACTCTACCAAGCAGATTTTCGAGATCCTCAGCCGCTAGACATTTTGCAAACCCGTATCGAGGAAGGTGCCTATCCGCAGACTGCCCAATATGTGCACGCAGTTGCCGACCCACGCCCATTATTTTTGTAAAACTAAAGTTTAACTATGGAAAAGAAAAGAATTAAAATAAATTCGCTGCCCGTGTGGGGGAGCGAGCCGTATAAAGCTTTACTGGCAGCAAGTGGCATTTTGTTTTTAAATGCCGAGATAAGGGATCAAGGATGGCTGGCGGACGTGCCGAATTGGGCGAATCCGTCTGCCCACATACCTAATGCATGCGACACGGTAGGACTAATTGCTGCCGGTGTGGCCATTGCTAGCAATTGTTTACGGCGTACTCAAAAAGAGTCACACACTAACACTACCCGCTACGCCGCAGGGATTATGTTGGCTGGGATCGCCGCGAATGCCGCGGTTGAGCTGCCCGAAACGCAGCCGGTTGCGCGTATATTTTTTAGACATTCAACACCTGACCCGGTTGATTTTATATATGGTGCCGCCACAAGTGTTGCGCTTTTTCCGCGTAGCCGCCGTTGGATAGAAACCGTAGCTAATGATTCGTTGCCAAAGGCCGAACCTGACCTTGCATATACGCCAGTCGGTTACGTTGATAGGCTGCCCCGTGTTGACAAATTCGGGCCGAGCAGCCTCGAGTTAGCGTCCCGTTTGTATGATTTCTCGAGTGAGACAGCCCGGCCAGCCCAGCAGTTAGGCAACGAAGTGCAAAAATAGCTGGGGCCAATATATTCTAAACCTAAAATAAACCAGAGCCTTAAAGTGGCCCTGGTTTATTTCTATAACACCCTAAAGATAATTACGGGCGTATGATAATAAAGAAGTAGTCAGTTGCGATGGTCGAATTTGCCTGAGTATTTACCGGTGGCAAGCTCGTACTGTAGCTTGAAACAAAAGCGACAAAGTCGTTTCTGCCGAAGCTAAGCGATGCGGTGCCCGAGCAACTAGTACCCGTGCCGCATACTGCAACGCGTGCGCCGGTGTGGGTATTAAAAATCTCAGTATAGTAAGGAGTAGGGCCTACGTTAACGTTCGTGGTCGCTGTTACGGTGTCTTGGCCAAAAGCGGTGCGTGCCGTGGTGAGTGATGTAACGCGGTAGCCGTTATTGTTCCAGGTGCCAAATGCGACATTAGACGTAGCTTGTATGTTAGAAAGCGGCAAGCTGGTGCTATAGCTTGAAATATATGCCACAAAACGGTGTGTGGCTGCGATAGCTTGGGCTACATATGCGGTGCAGGTGGTGGTAAAGCCACAAGGGGAGCCGACAACGGTGTTAGTGGTAGTGTCAACGATCTCAGCATAGAAAGGCGTGGGGCCGAGGTCGGTGTTGGCTGTGCTGGTGAGGTTTACATTACCATTTACAGCAGCGGTAGGTGTTGGAGCTTGCAGCGAGATGCCCAAACCTTTCCAGGTCACGCTTACTGTGCCACTCGTTGCCTGGATATTAGTTGGTGGATGTACCGACGGGTAGCTCGATACATATGCAGTATATGAGTGAGTTGTAGCGGCTGGTTGTGTCACTGATGCTGTACAAGTGGTGCCGGTACCACAAATTGCAACATTAGTAGCGGCGGTGTTGTCGTAAATGCTCAAGTAATAAGGTGTTGGCCCGACATTTTGGTTAGCGGTAGCTGTAAGCGTAGTGTATTGGGTCGGCCATAACGAAGTAGAGCTTGCGCTAAGGCTGGCTGTCCAGGCTATGGCAGGGGCGATGGCATTGGTATGTATTTGATCTTTTGAAGCTATGGGGGCGCTCAAAGTGTTTTGGGTTGGTGCTTGCGGAACGGGCTTTATGGCTGGCGCGGCACTTACACTTGCGGAAGCAGCTAATCCAAATGAACTCAGGAACAGCGCGGCTATAACAGCAATACGGGCAGCCAATATCCTTATTTTAATGTGGGTCATTCTTACTCCTTTATTGTTAATATTACTTCACCATGCTAATAGACTTCACAACAACAAACAATCTTGTTATTAGCAATTTTGAGTATATGATAGTCAATAAAACAACAACGCTGTTTTGTATGCCAACAAATATATGAGGGCGTATGTATTGTGTGTGGCGAAACGTTTCTGTGTATAAGTTTTTAAAAACCGCGTACAATACATGTGTGATTGAAGTATCTGATGAACAATTTGCCGATAGTATTGAGCGCGCTTTCGACCGCTTGCCAAAAGTCCATCGTAATGCGGTAAAAAACGTGGCAATCGTGTACGCCGATGAGCCGACACCTGAGCAGCGTGTGCAGTTGGCACTACGCAGTAACCAAACGTTATTCGGCTTGTACGAAGGCGTGCCGCTTTCTAACCGCGGTGGCGTCACTTCGTACGGCCCTGATAAAATTACCATTTTTAAGCTGCCAATTTGTATGGTGGTGGACACATCCGAGCAGCTTGACGAGCAAGTGTGGCACACATTGTGGCACGAGGTAGCGCATTATTTTGGCTTGAACCACGACGATATCCATCGCCGGGAAAAATAGATGAGGTAACCAGTGGCGCATATTCCTTGGCTTAAGGCTGACGTTGAAATAGTCGCCAGACGCTTGCTTGGCTGTGAACTATGGGCAACGCTGCCAGGTGGTGTGGCAAGGCTCCAAATTGTAGAGACCGAAGCCTACCACCAAACTGATGCCGCTAGCCATAGCTACAAAGGTAAGACGCCACGCACCGAAGTTATGTTCGGCCCGGCTGGCCATATGTATGTATATTTTAGCTACGGCATGCACTTTTGCATGAACATCGTGACCGGCGAAACCGGGGAAGGGTCGGCCGTGTTAATACGAGCTGCAGAACCTTTAGATGGCGTAGAGTTGCTTCGCGCCAACCGGCCGGGAATTGCTGACGTGCAACTAATAAACGGCCCGGCAAAACTGTGCAAAGCCTTGGGCGTAGATAAAACTTGGAACGGCCACGACCTCAGCAAGCCACCGCTCAAACTTATTGAACGGCCGGCGTTAAAGCTTAGTCAAGTTGTGCAAACGACGCGCATTGGTATCTCGCAGGCAAAAGATGTGCCCTGGCGCTTCTACATAAAAAACAGTCCGTTCATTTCCAAAGCCTAAGGGTGGTATACTTTTGTAATATGGCTGATATCCCTAAAGTTTCCAAAACCAACACAAACCTTGAAATTATTAACGAAGAGGCTGGCGCGGCCGCTAACCAAAGCAGAAAAATTACAGCTTATTTGATAGCTTTTCTGTTAGCGCTCTCGGCGCTTTTAGCTAGCACATATTTAGCGCACAAGCAAATTATGGGTCCCGGGGAGGTCAAAGTTTTCCGGCACATAAATAATATGCCCGACAGCCTTAAAATTTTAGGTAAAGCCACCAGTATTGCTAAAAACAGCACCTGGATTGCCGTAGTTGCGGTTGTGCTTGCATTTGCCTGGCGTAAGTGGCGTTTGGCCTGGCAAATGGCTGGCTCGATTTTAGCAGGTTATGTTGTAACTTTTGGCCTAAAACATTTCATCCATCGGCCGCGTCCGGCGGAGCTTTTAACCGGCGTTCACTTGCGGTGGAGCGATACTGGTGCCGGCTTTCCGTCAGGACATGTTATGGTGGTAACGGTCATTTTATTAACTTTAATGCCCTATTTGCCAAAAATGTGGCGCTGGATTGTGCCTGTTGCAGGCATTGGCGTAGTTGCGTGGTCTCGAATGTATTTGGGTTTACATGCGCCGCTTGATATAGTTGGTGGCTTTGCAGTCGGCGTGGGCGTGGTTACGTTTATCCATATTCTGCCGGCAAAAGTCAGCCATTTTTTGCGACTTAACGATGTCGTGTAAGTAAGCGGTACAAAAGGCTTGTGCTTTTCGGGCAAGTGGGCGTATTATGAAACGTAGGAAGTGTGAGGCTTCCCTCAAGACCTGGGATCGACCCCGGGTCTTTTAAGAAACGGACTTTACATTTATGACACCTATTATATTAGCTTTGAGTATTGTGAACATAACGCTTATCGGCGCAGTTTTTGGCGTGTTAAAACAACTTAAAAATGGTTCGCAAACTGGCGAAGCTGATAAAGCCCTGCGCGACGAGTTCGCTTTGAGCCGCCGCGAATTTGCCGAAGCGAATAAAGACTTGCGCCAAGAAGTAACCGGCGGCATTACGCAAACGCGTGAATCGCTCGACAAACGACTTGAGCAGCTGCGCGACAAAAACGATGAAAAGCTGGAGCATATCCGCAAGACAGTCGAAGGCCGCTTGGAAACCTTGCAAAAAGATAACGCCGACAAACTTGAAAAAATGCGTGCAACCGTTGATGAAAAGCTGCAAAGTACCCTCGAAAAACGTCTTGGCCAGAGTTTTAAATTAGTAAGCGAGCGTTTGGAACAAGTACAGCGCGGTTTAGGGGAAATGCAGGGACTGGCCAGCGACGTGAGTGACTTTAAGCGTGTACTAACTAATGTGAAGACTCGCGGTACGTGGGGCGAAGTGCAGCTCGAAAACTTACTCGAACAGATTTTTATTAAGGACCATTACGACAAGCAAGTGATGCTCGCAAGTGGCAGTCGCGATGTGGTAGATTTTGCCATCAAATTGCCCGACAAAAGCAACAAAAATGGTTTTATTTATTTACCGATTGACGCTAAATTCCCCATCGAAGATTATCAGCGGCTGGTCGCTGCCCAAGAAAAAGGCGATGCACCCGAAGCCGAAACCGCCCATAAGGCACTCGTTAACCGTATTAAAATTGAGGCCAAAAGCATTAAAGAAAAGTACATTGTGCCGCCGTACACGACTGATTTCGCGGTGTTATATGTGCCCACCGAAAGCTTGTATGCCGAAATTTTGCGTACACCAGGGCTTTTTGAGCAACTCCAATCAACGTACCGCGTGACGGTGGCCGGGCCGACAACTATCGCCGCTATTTTAAATAGTTACCAGCTGGGCTTCCGCACACTGGCAATTGCTGAACAAACGAGCGAAGTTTGGGAGCTTCTCACTGTTATTAAGGGCGAATTTGGCAAGTTTGGCGACCTATTAGAAAAGACGCGTGACAAGTTGGTGCAGGCAACAAATACTATTGATTCCGCTAGCCGCAAGTCGCGCACCATTGAAGGCAAACTTGGCAAGGTGCAAAAATTGGCCGATAAAACTGCCGATACCGCCGAAAACGTTAAGCTGCTCGACATCGCCGACGACTAAGCGTGTCAGGTATCTTCGTAAAAAGATGGGTTTTGTCGCTTAACTAACAGCTTTCGATCAAGAGAAGTAAAGCTTTAAAACAAATGTTTAAACCGGTCACCAGTGGTCACACTACTGCCGCCAGCGCTACAACTAGCCGGGTCTTTACCAACGTCGTACGAATGCGCGGTGTGCGGAATGGTTTTATATTCTTGCTGCAAAGTAGCGTTATCTATGTCGCCAAAGCTCACTAACAGCATGTCTTGGTCTTTAATGAGCATGTTGGTGACGGGCGTCAGGCCGGTGTAATCTTGGTTGTTTAGCATAATGTGCAGTTCGCTGTTGCCGCTGGCCGTATACATCGTGGTGCGGGTTTTAATAAAATCGTCGCCGATGTACCAGCCAATGTTCGTAAAGAACTGTCCCCAAGTGACGGCGTGGTCGTGGATATGCACCACGTTGTTAACGTTGTCGTGCATGTGGGCACGCTCCGGCGGAGTAATATCGTTGCCAGTCGGCGCACACGCCAAGACATCCTCGTAATAGCTAGGGTCTTTAAATTCTTCGCGCACACCGTTAATATACACGGCAAAATTAGCGTGATAATGCACATGGCTGGCGGGTTTATAAGTGGCAAAACGAATGCCTAAAATAACCAGGGCACCAAGTAAAACGCCGCCTACCAGCCAAGCACTTCTATGGCTAAAAATACCTGTCCACACTTGTTTTACCTTTGTAAGCAAATTTTTAACGTTTTGCATCAGGGTCTTTCTCCTTATGTGATTTTAGCCAATCAATGGCGATAGCGGCTGTCCAACTGAAATTTTGAGCGCCAAGCGGTTCGCCGCTAAGCGGATTGTAGTATTCGTTAAATTTGCCAGAACGCACCAGTTCCAGCGAACCTTCCACAAGTGCCTCGGCGTGGTCGTGATAGCCGTAACGCCGCAGGCCGTCGGCAATTAGCCAGTTCGTATTGAACCAAGTTGGGCCCTGCCAATAGCGGATAGGGTCGAACCATGCTGAATTAAGCGGCGCGCTCGGCACGGGGTAGGCAGGCCCGAAGATATGTTCATTTTCGATACTTTTGACCAAAAGTGCAGCGCGCTCTTTGCTGATGGTGCCGGCATACAGCGGCATAAGTGTCGCGATGCTTGGCGTTTTAAGCAAGCGGTGGGTAGTAAAATCGCGCGAATAATATTGTTCGGTGAATGGGTCCCATAGATCTTCGAGCGAGGCGCGCGTAAGTTCAATACGCTTTAGAAGTTCGGGCGGTACATCGGCGCGGATGCTTTTGGCGATTTGCAGAAAGTTCTCGTTAGCTCGTACTAAAATACTATTGAACGTCAGGTCTTCGATTGCGAACAGTGAATGGTCCAAAATACGATTTATATCGTAGGCTTTGCGGCGCAGGCGGCGCTGCGTGTCGTATAAAGCGAGCGCGTCAACGTTTGAAAAGCGCTGTGCTTTGGGCACGAACCTTGTGTCGCGCCGGAACATGCCGGTCAGTTTTTCAGTGCCGGTCTTTTGCAAGGCGCGAATCCACCATGGCAACAAATGTTCGTGCAGTTCTGCCATCCAGGGCGGCGTGTTATCTAAGCCCGTTTCCCAGGGGTGAATTTGCAATGTCAAACCTTCACCGTGCGGATCGCGCTCGGTATATAACCACTCGTGAAACGCCAGCAAACCAGGGAAGACTTGCCGGTACCAACTGCGCCGGTCGAGCAAATCCATTTTTTCGCCTACTTGCACGATAGCTTCAGTTAACATTGGTGGCTGGGTGATGCCGCTGGTGGTAACATCTTCAGGCGCAAACGGGCTAACCCAACTGCGCCATATGTTACGGTCGCGCTTGTAGGCTGAGCCAGAGGTAAACACCATATGGGGCACCATGCCGTTTTTCCACTGGCCGCGCAGCAAGCTTAAAATTTCAATTTTGGCGCGTTCAATGTCGAGGTGCCGCCAGCCAAGCGCGATAAAACAGCTGTCCCAAAGCCATTGGTGCGGGTACAAACCGTGCGCCGGAATGGTGTACAAACCGCGGTCGTTACCATGTAAAACTGCTTCGGCCTGAGAAAGAATAGAGTCGGAGTCGCGCATATAGTTTTAGTATAGCTCAAAAACCACAAAAAAGTTTATCATGGCGCGCGGTTTGGTACTAAGTTTACTACTTGCACGTTTTACCGCATGTGATATGGCTTTTGTCTTGCTGCCGCCAGTTTTAAAACTAGCGATAATTTGTAAAACTCACGGGAAAGTCAAGGTCTTCACGGCTGCGCAGCAATTGTTGCACGGCTTGCAGATCGTCTTTGCTGCCAGAGGTGACGCGCACGGCATCGCCTTGAATTTGCGCTTTCACTTTCGGAAAGTCATCGCGCAAAAGTTTGGTAATTTTTTTAGCATTGTCTTGGCTCAATCCCTGTTTGAACGGCACCTCTTTAGTGGTTTTAAGGTTGGCAACCGTTGCCTCACGGCTTAGGTCGAGCACTTTTTGGTTCTGCCCGCGGGTCGCTAACTTTTTGCGTACAATGTCTAAAATAGCATCAATTTGCCAATCACCATTGCCAGTCACCGCCAGGCCGCCTTTGTCATCACCCAGCCATGCAACTCCGGCCGGTGTACCCTTGAAGTCGTAGCGGTTGTCAATCTCGCGCTTGGTTTGGTCGAATACGTTGTTCATCTCTGCCTTGTCGTATTCACTCACAATGTCAAAAGAAAATGTAGCCATACGCATAAGTATACGTGGTGCGCCAAAAAAGCGAAAGGCTGCTCTTGCGTAGAGGGGTAGTGTGGCGTATAACAAACGTATGTATTTATATGAGCCCTACGAGCTACCCGAGTACACCCCCGAGCGTTACCGTGAAAGTTACCTAGCGCTTGCAGATATTGCCAAAGCGTCAGAACGGCAGATTGCAGATATTGATGAGCCGCAAAAACTGGCGACTTTTATTGGTAATTTCGCAGTGCAGGTGGCAGATGTTGCGTTTGCTTATCACCGACCTATTAGGCAAGAATTTTCAAAAACGCCAATTCCAAACTTTTTAAATGCGAATGTGCTCGATATGCCTGCTATTAGTGAATTTCGATTGGATAACAAACCTCACAGTAATGTTTTGCGTGTCGGTGCAGGCCATACCGGTACAATCGTTGATGTTGCGCGCTATGACCCGTTGCCGCGCCAACATAGGATTAGCAGCTCAATTCACGTTGCCGCTGGCCCAATGCCGCCAGAGTCGTCTGAGGATGCGATAGAGCATTGGTCGGTGACTGAAGACCTGTGGACAGCGGTGTATCCATTTCACCCCCTCTTTCAAAAGCCTGAATATTGGCAATCACATGCCACGGTGCTACGTGATTTAACACGACTTGTTATTGTACAAGTGCCAAAAGTTTCATAAGTTGTCTTAACAAGGCCAAAAAAGTTGGCCGCACAGAAGTTAATAAGCTATACTATGGGGTGATATGAACTACCAAAACCCCCGCATTGCGGCAGTCGCTAAAAGTTTGCATGAGCGCCTAGCTCAGCTTGAAAATAAAGCTGACATTTTAAAGGCGGCCGAACTAAGAGCACTGTATGCTGAAATCCCGACGTTACCTAACGAGCAACGCGCAGCCTTTGGTAAGGAAATCAACGTGTTGCGTGCTGAACTTGAAAAGCTTGTTGCTGCTGCGCAGGAACAAGCCGAAGAGTTGCCACCGATTGACGTCACCGCGCCATTTGAAGTAAATAGCACGCCTGCCAGCCGCCCAAAGCTTTTAGGCGTACAAAATGGCAGCCGCCACCCACTGCTTACCGAACTTGACCGCGTGCTCGACATCTTTTACCGTATGGGCTTTACCGCTGTTGAGTCGCGCCAAATTGACGATGACGAGCATATGTTTGGAATGCTTAACTTTCCCGAAGGCCACCCGGCGCGCGATGATTATGACACTTTTATGACTGTGCAAACCGATAGTAAGGGCAAACAGCTGATTGCTCCGGCGCACACCAGCACCATGCAAAATCGCGTCATGCAAAATTACCGTGCTAATCTAGAGCAGGGTAAGCCGATCGCAGTGGTCATACCTGGCCGTGTATTCCGTAATGAAGACCTTGACGCCCGGCACGAGCACACTTTTCATCAGGTCGAAGGCCTGTACGTCGACAAGGGCGTGAACGCTGGCCACTTGCTCGCTACGTTCAAAACGTTTTTAAGCGAATATTACCAGCAAGATATCGACATCAAAAGCCAGCCATTTTATTTCCCGTTTACCGAACCGAGCTTTGAGCTGGCGCTGAGCTGCCCGTTTTGCCAAAAAGCCGGTTGCCCTGTGTGTAGTTATAGCGGCTGGATTGAGTTGCTCGGTATGGGTCTGATCCACCCTAATGTGTTGAGCGCCGCGGGCATTGACCCGAATGTTTATACTGGTTTTGCCTGGGGTTGCGGCCTTGAACGCTTAGTTATGATGAAGCACGATATCGAAGATATTCGCCACTTTGAAGCAGGTAAATTAGATTTTTTGAGGCAATTCAAATGAGCCAGCCTTTTCCTGAGCCAGTTCTTAGAAAATTACCTGAAGAGCCGCTATGGCAGGAAGCTAACCAGTTGGCTGATTTTTTCTACAGTCTTATTGGCGATTTTCCTGACACTGAACAATGGTATAGCGCTGCAAAAATCCGTAGTGCCTGCTTAGATATGCTTTTTTACACATCTGAAGCTTTGGGCTCGCCACAGCCATCGACGGCAGAAACTGATTGGAGTCATGCGGCTAAGGCAGTGAGCGCATTGCGGGCGATTTACCCCTTTACCGGCCGCCAAGGATTCACTAAAACCGACCCAGATATCGTTTTGCGGCTGGATAAAATGCTCAAACTGATCGGCCAAGAAGTTAGTCTTGCCCACAAGCATTTTACGCAGGTAAATGCCGCCGACCTTGACCTATGGCGCGAAAAATATAAGATTTGGAAAAAAATTGATGACAAGTAACTCGCTGTTTGACAAAATTATTAGCGGTGAAATTCCGGGCTACATCGTTTGGCAAGATGCCGATTACGCTGCGTTTTTGACGCCGTTTGCCAACACTCCCGGCGTAACTGTGGTCGTACCTAAAAATAATCCCGGTAGGTATATTTTTGCGCTTCCTGCCGAGCACATAAATGGCATCATGGCCGCTGCCCAAAAAGTGGCAAAGTTACTCGAAAAAGCCTTACAAGTTGAACAGGTGGCACTGGTGTTTGAGGGCGAAGCGGTACCTCACGTGCACGCCAAATTGTACCCGATGCATGGCTTACAAAACGACCGCAGTAATTTCCCTAAAAACCAGCTGTTTTTAAGCCAGTATCCGGGTTACATTACGACTATTGAAGGTCCTAAAATGGACGACGCCCAGTTGCGGCAAATCCAGCAAAAGGTTCAAGAGGTGATTGATAATGAAAATTAGTATTAATTGGCTAAAATGGTGCGGGCTTAAAAACCCGGCTCCCGAAGGTATCGACGCATTAGTGGAGCGTATTGGCGCACAACTGGGTGCCATTGAAGAAGTGGTTAACCTTGGCGATAAATATAAAGGTGTGATTGTCGCACGAGTTGTAAGTTGCGAGAACCATCCTGATGCTGACCGTTTGCATGTCTGTAAACTTGATGACGGCGGCGCAACCAAAAGTGTTGAGCGTGACGAAAACGGCTATGTGCAGGTAGTGTGTGGTGCGCCGAATGTGCGTGAAGGTTTGCTGGTTGCTTGGTTGCCACCAGGTGCAGCCATACCAGAATCTATCGACGCTGGCGATCCGTTCGTGCTCGAAGCCCGCGCGCTCCGGGGCGTGGTTAGTAACGGAATGCTTGCCAGCCCGCGCGAATTGGCAATCGGCGAGAGCCACGAAGGCATTTTAGAAATTGACAGCGATGAAGCCAAACCCGGTATAGCCTTGGCCGACGTATACGAGTTAAACGACACCATTATTGACGTTGAAAACAAAATGTTCACCCACCGGCCGGATTGCTTCGGTCAGCTTGGCGTAGCACGCGAAATCGCCGGCATTTATGGACAGTCATTCTATTCGCCTGATTGGTATTTGCATGTGCTTACTGACGAACTCGACCAAGACGGCCCAACCTTGCCGTTAACTATGCGCAACGAACTGCCCGAAGAAGTGCCGCGTTTTATGGCAGCCGCTTTGAACGGCGTGCAGATAAAACCAAGCCCAGTATGGCTGCAAAGTTACTTGGCGCGCGTCGGTGTACGCCCAATTAATAACGTCGTCGATATCACCAACTATATAATGCTGCTCACTGGCCAGCCGTTGCACGCGTATGATTACGATAAGGTGCTGGCTCAAGATGCTGGTGCGCAAACCGCAAGTTTAGTGGTGCGCTATCCGCGCAAAGGCGAAAAAGTTACCTTATTGAATGGCAAAGAAATTACACCGCGGAGCCAGGCAATTATGATTGCCACCGAAAACAAGCTTATTGGTGTTGGCGGAGTGATGGGCGGTGCCGACACCGAGGTTGATGAAAATACTAAAAACATTATTTTGGAATGCGCCACGTTTGACATGTATTCAATCCGCCGTACTAGTATGACGCATGGTTTATTTACGGACGCCGTCACTCGCAATAACAAGGGGCAGTCGCCTCTGCAAAACGACCGGGTGCTGGCAAAAACGGTGCAAATGCTGCGCCAATTAGCCAACGCACACATAGCCGCGCCGATTGTCGACAGTAACCACCTCGATGCCGTTACTCGCGAACGCGACGCTATACACACTGCGGTAAAGGTTTCGCGCCAGTTTATTAACAGCCGGCTTGGCTTCGATTTAACTGCTCAGGCGATGTCCACACTTCTTATAAATGTAGAGTTTATCGTTCAACTAGATGGCGACGACCTTATCGTAACTGCTCCGTTTTGGCGTACCGACATTGAAATCCCTGAAGATATTGTTGAAGAAGTTGGCCGTCTGTACGGCTTTGACCATTTGCCAAAGGTGTTACCAAAGCGTGACCTAACCCCGGCCGCTAAAAACCAAATGTTTGAACTTAAAAAGCGTATCCGCGATATTTTAAGTAGTGCTGGCGCAAGCGAAGTGCTCAGCTACAGTTTTGTACATAGTAATTTGTTGCAAAAAGCCGGGCAGGATCCGACCCAAGCGTTCCAACTTGCAAACGCTAGTAGCCCTGATTTGCAATATTACCGTTTAAGTCTAATACCGAGCTTGCTCGATAAAGTCCACCAAAATATTAAAGCTGGCTACGACCGGTTTGCACTATTTGAAATGGGCATGTCGCACAATAACACAGTGTCTGAAGACACGCTACCTGTGGAAAGCACGCGACTGAGTTTTGTGTACGCAGCAAAAAATGATGGATCGGATGCGGCGTATTACGCGGCACATTACTATTTGCAATATGTCTTGCCACGAATCCACGATTGCTACGACATAGTTTCGTGGCATAGCCTTAGTGAGTACGCACAAAACGCACTTGCTGGCAAAAATGCTGAACTGCTCGATTATGCTGCACTGGCTGCTCCATATGAAATGGCTCGTGCCGGTTTTGTATTAGATGAAAGTGACCCGCAAGGTTTGCCTGTGGCTATAGTTGGGGAATTCCGTCGAGCAGTTGTAAAAGCGTTCAAGCTACCTGAAAAGTGTGCCGGCTTCGAGGTTCTACTTAACCACATTACGCCACCGATGCGGCCGCTGTACCAGGCTAAAAGTCGTTTCCCTAAAGTTGAACAAGATATTTGTTTGAGAATAAACGCCGATCGTACTTACGGTGAGGTGTTCAATTTTATGCAAGCAAAATTTGCTGATATCGAGCCCGAAAACACGACCTGGACGCTTTCGCCAATCGATATTTATCAGCGCCAAGATGATCTTAAGCACAAGCAGATCACCTTGCGCTTAAGCATTGCAAGCTTTGATAAAACGCTTACTGATGCCGAAGTGACCCATATGCTCGACCAAGCTGCCCAAGCTGCTGCCCAAGGGCTGGGCGCCCAGCGCATATAAAGGTCAGTACAAATGGAACGTTGCCATATGCCAAAACGCTGCTGACAAATTGGGCAATACAATGTATACTTCAAGCGATTATGAAAGACATTTGGCGCATCATTACCTTCACGAAGTCGCTGCGAAAATACTATGCGATTATTTCGGCCACGACTATTTTATTGGCCGTCATGACACAATTGCAGCCGATTTTTACAAAGTTTGCGATTGACCAAATCACTAAACTGATTGGCGGCGGCCACGCCGATATGGTAATTGTGGTGTGGTGCGCGGTGGCCATCTTTTTGACTGATCTTGGTCAAACGCTGCTCAGTAACATTGGTGGGTATTGGGGCGATGTTATGTCGGCTAAGTTGCAACGCTTGCTCAGCGAACGCTATTACAAGCACTTACTCAACTTGCCGCAGCGCTACTTCGATGAAGAACTTTCCGGCAAAATTATTAACCGCATGAACCGTGGTATTAGCCAAATAAGTAATTTTATGCAAATGGTGAGCAATAACTTTTTGCAGTTCGTATTCAGCACAGTATTATCGCTGGTTGTGGTGGCATACTACAGCTGGCAAGTAGCATTGATGCTTTTCACACTATATCCGGTGTTTGTGTACCTGACTACCCGCACCAGCACCAAATGGCGCGATTACCAGACGACCATTAACGAGCAACAAGATATCGCGAGCGGCCGCTTTGCTGAATCCATTGGCCAAGTGCGCGTGGTAAAAAGTTTTTTACAAGAAACGCGCGAGCTTAGTTTTTTCCGCGACCGCTATAAAAATGTAGTAGTTACCACTCGACCGCAAAGCAAATATTGGCATATGCAAGATGTAAAGCGCCGTGTAGTATTAAATATTATCTTCTTTGCGGTGTTTGGTTATATATTTGTAGAAACCGCGCACGGCGTGTACTCAATTAGCACTATGGTGTTGCTCGTACAGTATGCCATGCTTATTCGTATCCCGATTTTCAGCATCAGTTTTCTGGTTGACCAAACGCAGCGCGCTATGGCCAATACTAAAGACTACTTCGAAGCAATGGATATCGCGCCTGAAATTAACGACCATGCTGATGCTGTAAAAATGCAAGTAAACACAGGCGAAATTGTATTTGACCAAGTTAAGTTTGGTTATGATAAAGCCAACCCCGTACTTAATGGCATCAATTTTACGGTTAAACCTGCTACCAAGGTAGCGTTGGTGGGTGAAAGTGGCCAAGGCAAAACGACGCTTGCCAATTTGCTTATGCGTTTGTACGAAGTGGATGGCGGCCAAATTCGTATTGATGGGCAAAATATAAACAACGTCACACAAAGCAGTTTGCGCGCTGCGATTGGCGTGGTATTCCAAGACCCCGCATTATTTAGCGGTACTATTCGCGAAAATGTTGCTTACTCACGGCCCAATGCCAGCGATAAGGATATCATCGCGGCGGCCAAAGCAGCCAACGCTCACGAATTTATCGAGAAACTTGAAAAGGGCTATGACACGGAAATTGGCGAGCGTGGCCTGAAATTAAGCGGCGGACAAAAACAGCGTATTGCTATTGCGCGGGCACTTTTAAAAGATGCACCAATCTTAATTTTAGACGAAGCAACCAGCAGCTTAGATAATAAAAGTGAGCATATGGTGCAAGAAGCGCTGGCGCACCTCATGAAAAACCGCACCACGCTGATTATTGCGCATCGCTTAAGCACTATCCAGCATGTTGACCAGATTGTAACATTGCAAGGTGGTAAAGTTAGCGAGATCGGGTCGCCCGTCGAGCTCGCTAAAACCGATGGCGTGTATGCACAATTACTCAAATTGCAAGATAGCACCTCTGAAGCGACTAAACGCAAACTGAAGGCCTACGAAATCGCCCGCTAAAACTGCCTAAAAGTGCTGGCGCTTAGCAGAGGGTATGTTTATAATGATACAAATATGAGACGGGCAGTGCGGGCAATTGTTATAAAAGATGGGCATTTATTAGTAATGCATCGCAAGAAGCTTGACGATGAGTACTATACGCTTATTGGTGGTGGCGTAGAAGCGGGTGAAACTGATGAACAGGCGTTGTACCGCGAATTGCAAGAAGAGACTGGTGTAGAAATCTCCAATCCAAGGCTAGTGGTTGTTGAAGAGGCTGCCGAACGCTTTGGCGTACAGCATGTATTCGCATGTGACTATGTGAGCGGCGAGCCACGCCTGGCGCTCGATTCTGGGGAAGCTCTAGACAATGCCCGTGGCCAAAACATGTATCTGCCCAAGTGGATCGAACTCCGTATATTGCCAACCTTGCCGTTCCGCTCTAACGAATTGCTACAACAACTTTTAGTGATGTTCGCCCGCGGCTACCCAGCGCAGCCGGTGTACATTGAATCAGATTAAAGGAGAAAAACATGGCACGTAAACGAGACCGGGCATTCGCGCTTTTTGGAGCAATATTATTTTTTGTCACATCGCTCGGGTTAAGCTTTGCGGTTATCTGGCAAATGCATCAGGATAACCGTAAAGGCAACACTGCAAACAATAGTTCGACTAACCAAGGAGGAAACAAAACAGTGAACGGCAACCAATTACAAGGCACAGCGCTTAAAGACTTTACCACGGTGGCAGATGTGCCGAGCTTACAAACTACTGACACAACTGCCGGTACTGGCGCAGAAGTAAAATCTGGCGACACTGTAACGGTTGATTACACCGGAGCAGTGGCTGCAACGGGTACAATTTTCCAAAGCTCGCTCGATAGTGGCCAACCAGTTACATTTAGCTTGAGCCAAGTCATTGAAGGTTGGCAGCAAGGTATCCCAGGTATGAAAGTTGGCGGCACACGGCGCTTACTTATCCCTGCAAATTTGGCTTACGGCGCGAATCCGCCATCAGGTTCGGGCATCCCGGCTAATGCGGCTTTGGTGTTTGACGTGACGCTTAAGAGTATCGGCGGCTCAAGTAACTAATGTGTAAGCATACTTAGTACTGGCGTAAAAAACACAATATATAGTGCACTTGCAGCAACGCAGTGCACTATATATAATTGTAGGCATAAGCAAAATCAAAATGAGGAGTGAGGCGATGGTAAAGAACGTTACAATCTTTACGACTAATGCGTGCGCATATTGCGCAATGGTAAAGCGTTATTTGGACGCTAAAAGTGTAAAGTACGACTTAGTTAACCTCGACGATAATCCGGAGCGCCAAGCCGAAGCCTTGCAACTCAGCGGCGCGCTTACCGTGCCGATTACGGTTGTCACAAAACACGACGATAGCCGCGAAGTAGTCGTGGGCTATAACTTAGCAAAACTAGCGCCGGCAATCGTTTAAAAAAGCGTATACTTAATATTATGGAAGAGACGAACGCAAACGTCGTACATGACGTCATTATGATTGGTGCCGGCCCGGCCGCCTTAAGTGCGGCAGTGTACACTACCCGTGAAGATATTGATACGTTGTTATTTGAGCGTGGTGCCGTTGGCGGCTTAGCCGCGGTAACCGACTGGGTCGATAATTACCCTGGTTTCCCTGAAGGCCTGCAAGGGCTTGATTTGGCCGAGAACTTTCGCAAGCAAGCGGAGCGCTTTGGTGCACAAATCGAACTTGGCGAAGTGACCGGCATTAAAATGGACGGCGAGTACAAAGTACTTGAGACAACGAGCGGCACGATGCGTGCCAAAAGCGTGCTTATTGCCACAGGCAGTGACTATAAAAAGATCGGTGTGCCCGGCGAAGCAACTTATTATGCCCGCGGTGTGCATTACTGTGCGACCTGCGATGGCGCCTTTTACCGTGACAAACGCTTGGTCGTGGTTGGCGGCGGTAACTCAGCCGTGCAGGAGGCAATGTTCTTGACCCGTTACGCTACGCACATAGACATGCTGGTGCGTGCTGATAAATTTAGGGCATCAGAAATATTGCAGCACGAACTTGAAAAATTTAAAGACAAAATTACCGTTCACTTTAATACCACCACCGATGAAATCGTTGGCGAAAACAACCTGGTAACCAAAGTTATAGGCACAGATAAAACCACGGGCCAAAACGTTGAATTCCCAACCGACGGAGTGTTCGTGTTTGTGGGCTTAAAGCCGAACACTGAATTTTTACAAAATTCGCCAATTGAGCTAGACGAGGTTGGTTTTATAAAAACAACCGAACACCTTGAAACGGCATTGCCGGGTGTGTTTGCAGCTGGCGATGTACGCAGCGGCGCGACCATGCAAATCGCCACTGCCACCGGTGAAGGCGCTTCGGCAGCATTGTATATCCGCGAATACTTAAGCCATTTTAAAGGTTAGCTATAGCTAAAAACTTAAAAAAGCGCTTGCTGGCTCAGTGCTTTTTAGTTGGCCATAGGTCTATAAATCGCGGTAGCCAGGAAAATAATCGAGTACGATTTGCTGGCGATCGATGTCTAAAGTAATAAGCTCGCCATGAACCTTCATCACCAGCTCTTCGGGGCCGGATAAAAAGAATAACGTGTCTCGGTGTGTGCCGGTGTGAGGCTGCAAACCGGCAATATCCAGAACCCGTTGCCCGCTTAAATGGCCGCCCAAGCCCTCCCAACCAATGTCTGGCGTACTTAAAATTTGGTGGTACGTTATAGGGGCAGCTTTAAAAATGTCAGTAAAAAGTAAGTCGGCAGTAGAATGCCCGGCATGAATTAGCTGCACCGGCCGAGCCAGCTCATTTTTAGCGACCATATCAGTTATCATACTGTGCATAGGGGTTATGCCAATGCCAGCAGCCACTAAAACGACAGGGATGCTTTGCATTTTGGGCAGCACGAAGTCGCCGATGGGCTCGGAAATATGTAAGCGGTCGCCGGGCCGCACAGCTTTAAGCGTTTTTTTATAAGTGCTGGGTGTTTGCACGAACTTAGTGGTTAGCGCCAAAATCTCTTGGTGCGGAGCTGACGAAATCGTTAGCCAGCGATGTTGGCCGCGGTTGTCGAAGCCAGCGTGCGGTAAAAATAACTCAACATATTGCCCGGCCATAAAACGAAAGCGCTGTTCGGGCCGTACCCAAAATGTCCAAATATTAGGCCGTAGCTTTTCTATGTGGTCAACCGTTACGAACATTATTTGAACAAATCAGGGCGATCAGTGATAACGCCCGCCAGCCCGCCCTTGGCCCATTTACGAGCTTTTTTAGGGTCATTTAAGGTGTAGGCATATAGCTTATACCCGCGCTGTTTCATAGTTTTTATGAATGGCATCCACAAACTATATTTGCTCATATTAATGCGCTTAGCACCTACAGCCCGCGCCCGCCAGCCAGCGCGCAAGCCTGAAAAATGCTCGATAACAACTGGTTCGATGTCTGGGAAAGCTTCATGTAAGGCGCGCAAGGTGCGTTGGCTGAATGAGCCTAGCAAAAAATCTTTTGGCTGCCAGCCGTTCGCGAGTAGTTGCTCTAGATCGGCGATAATCGGAATGGTGTTAACCTTTGGCTTGACCTCTACTAACAGGGGCACTTTGCGGCCGATGGCCAAAACGGCTTCGGAAAACTCGGCAAGATCGGGCTTAATTTTGGCAAGTTCCTCGAAAGAACGTTCGGCGATAATGTGCTTAACACCGGTGGCATCTTCGATGAAAGGGTCGTGCGCGAGAACAATCTGCTGGTCTTTAGTGACACGCAGGTCGACTTCAACCTCATCTACCCCTGCTTGCATGGCTTTTTTTATGGACGCTAGCGTATTTTCCGGGGCAAGTCCACGTGCCCCTCTGTGGCCTATAATTTTCATAATATCTTTACTAGTAGTGTACAATATCAGTAAATAAATAACAGCTGATTTACCAAAGGAGTATTAAAAATGGCTGATTTTAACTTAGTTTTAACACCTGGCGACTTTCAAAACGGTGTCGTGAACACTGTTGTAGAAATTCCGGAAGGTTCATTTTTAAAGGTTGAATGGGATCGCAAGCGCGCTGCGTTTATGCTCGACCGCGTAGAACCAAGTATTTTTGCAAAGCCTGTAAACTATGGTTTTATTCCGCAGACTTTAGATGAAGACGGCGATGAACTGGACACACTTGTTGTGTGTGACCAACCTATTCCAACTGGCGTGTGGCTTGAGGCGAAAGTTATCGGCGTACTTAACTTTGAAGATGACGGCGAAATGGACTACAAGGTTGTGGTAGTGCCCGCCGATGACCGCAATACTGGTGACAGTATAAAAAGTCTCGATGACCTTGGCGAGCGCTGGAAGCAAAAAGTAGAAAACCACTTCGCACATTACAAGGACCTTAAAAAACCAGGCACTACCAAAGTTTTGGGCTGGGGCGATATCGAAGAAGCCAAAAAAGTTATTGCTGAGTCAATTGAGCGCTGGAACAATAAGTAGTTTCTGCACATATGACCACTAACGAAGTTCAGCAAATCATTGACCAATACCTGCGGCTTTTCCCTGGCGAAGCAAAAGATTTGGATGAGTTGCAGAAGCGCCTGGAAATTGACGAGGTGTTCAATAACCGGGCTAGCTTTAGTGGGCATGGGGCAGGTGGTGCGATTGTGCTGTCTCCAGACAGAACGAAAATTTTGTTAATTCATCATAGAATACTTAAAAAGTGGTTTCAACCTGGCGGTCACTGGGATCCGGAAGATGTCGACCCCTGGTCGGTCGCGCGACGCGAAGCCGAAGAAGAAACTGGCGTCAAGATTGCGACGTTGCTACCAATTGCAGAAAACTCGCATATTCCTATTGATATCAATACGCACCATATCCCGGCAAACGTTAAAAAGCACGAGCCCGCCCATTTGCATCATGAATTCCGATATGTATTTTTGGCGGCCTCTGAAGATCTTTCGCCGCAAGAAGCGGAAGTACATGAGGCGCAGTGGGTTCTGCTCGATTCAAAAAGCCCTAAACTTCGGTCGGTTAAGGCCATCGTGCAAAAATTACAAAGCTTGAACCTCATATAACTCTTGCGTAAACCGGCCGTTGGCACCTACAATGTAGGCATAAGCAGTATTAACTATGCCTAATGAAAGTGGGGAACCATGAAATCACGAATTGCCATTAACGGATTTGGCCGCATCGGGCGCAATGCTTTTAAAATTGCCTTCGACCGCCCCGATGTCGAAATTGTCGCTATCAACGACTTAACCGACACTCGCACGCTGGCGCATTTGCTAAAGCACGACAGCAATTACGGTGCCTACGACCATGAAGTAAGTTTTGACGACCAAAATATTATTGTCAATGGCACGAAAGTGCGCGTTTTAAGCGAAAAAGACCCTGCTGCTTTGCCGTGGAAGGACTTGAACGTAGATGTGGTTATAGAATCGACTGGCTTTTTTGTTGACCCGGCCAAAGCCCACGCCCACATCGATGCCGGTGCTCGCAAAGTAGTCATTAGTGCACCCGCTAAGGGCGACGGCGCCGACACAATCGTGCTTGGTGTTAACGACGATAAGCTCGAAAAAGTCAGCGACGTTTTCAGTAACGCATCATGCACCACTAACTGTATTACCCCGGTTGCGGCAGTTATTGAAAACAACTTTGGCATTGAAAAAGCTATGATGACTACCGTGCACAGCTATACTGCCAGCCAAAAATTGCAAGATGCACCAGCTAAAGATTTGCGTGAGGCCCGTAACGCTGCTGAAAATATCGTACCGACAACTACTGGCGCTTCCATTGCCGCAGCAAAAGCTTTGCCAGCACTAGAAGGTATCTTTGGCGGCATGAGCGTCCGTGTTCCTACCCCTGTCGTAAGCTTGAGTGACTTCGTAATTTTAACTAAGCGCAACGTGACTGTCGACGAAGTAAACGAAGCGTTCCGCAAAGCAGCTGCCGAGCCGTACTACCAAGGTATCCTAACGACAACCGACGAAGAGCTGGTGAGCAGCGACTTTATTGGTAATAGCCACTCTTGCATTATCGACACCAAGCTAACGGCGGTTGTAGGTGGTAACTTTTTGAAAGTGGTGGCCTGGTACGACAACGAATGGGGTTACAGCAACCGTTTGGTTGAAGTTACGGCCGATGCCGCCCGCTTTTTGCACGAACAAGAACAGCATGACCATCAATAATTAAAGGAGCTTGGG
This sequence comes from Saccharimonadales bacterium (SeqCode), assembly GCA_035478775.1. Classification (GTDB taxonomy): domain Bacteria; phylum Patescibacteriota; class Saccharimonadia; order Saccharimonadales; family UBA4665; genus CAMLQK01. The sequence continues at coordinate 85,554 of DATIJG010000023.1, forward strand.
CATAACAGTGAATATTTTTATTGGCGCCGACCACAACGGTTTTGAAATGAAGGCCAAACTTATTGCCGAACTGCAAAAAGCCGGCCACATGGTGCATGACGAGGGCGACCGTGAACTTCAACCCGAAGACGATTACCCGCAATTCGCTGAACGGGTTGTGCGGGCTATGCGCGCTGCCGGCGATAAAGATGTATACGGCATTCTTATTTGTGGCAGCGGCCAAGGCATGTGCATTGCTGCCAACCGCTTTAAGGGTATTCGCGCCAGTTTAATATGGAATACGCACGAAGCCCAGGCGGCACGTAACGATGATGATGCTAACATTTTATGCCTGCCAGCACGTTCAATTAGTGTTGATGATGCTATTAAAGTAGCGGAGGTATGGCTGCGTACGCCATTCGCCGATGCTGTGCGGTTCCGTCGCCGCATATCCGAACTCGATAGCTTAGTTTAGTATTTACGACATGTTTTAGATAATAAAAATAAATCATGTTATAATACTTTAATGACTGAGGCTCAGGGCGCGGGCCCTCATTTTGATGCCGAACCGGTTACAACTGCCCCTGACCCTGCGCAGGCTTTTTCAGAACATGTTGCGCAAGTAAAACAACAAGGCGATGCGATTGACGCAACCCGACTGTTTAAGCTTGGAAGCAGAATGAAACACTACAGTGTGGCTGCAGCGAGTCTCGAACTGTTACCGATTGACGCCGGCCCGACGCCGTGGCTGGTTGCCCTCGGCGCTGTCGGTGCAGTAACGGCAGGGCATGCGGCCTTTCGTGCTAAAAAAGGTTGGGAAGCTGGAAATGAAGCGCTCGTGGCGAAAACACAGGAAATAACCGGGCACCGGTACGAGCTATACCAGCGTAAGTCAGAAACTACTCTAATGTGGTACGGGCCTTACCGCAATGCTGAAGAAAACAAAACTCCTACGCTTGATCATATGCAAGCAATAGTGCGTTTGGCGCGCGATAATGATATTGGGTGGATCGCCACGCCGCGCCCGCTCGCAGACTATATTGACGAAGGTATCACTGAAAAGACACACCTTGGTCGGCTGTCGATCTACTAGGCATAAAAGGATTCCTGTTTAGTAGTACTGATCCGCTGTCTAAAGACGAATTGCTAGTGGCGACGACTGAGCAATGGAGTGAAATTGCTGGCCTGGATAAACGTATAGATATAGGTAGTCTTATCGGTAAACTCAAAGGAGCTGCTCTTGATGGCCGTCATCCGCTGGTGTACGCCTATGAAAACGGTGGCGAAGCCGACCTTGCTAAACTACAAACTATTGCCCACCGCACCTTGGAACGCCGCCTTACCGATTTGGATACGCAACTTTCCCCGCTTGCGGACCCGCAATTTATGCAGAAGAGCGCAGAGCAAACCGGACTTTCCAAAAAACAAACAGAAAGCCCTATGCCCAAAAAAGCCGAAAAGCCAGCCGGTAAAAAAAGTGGGGCTGCACCAGGGAGCCCACCCAAGAAGCAATCTGTAGCTTGCGGAGGTCAGATTATCGATGGAATGGTGCACTGGCCAAACAACGCTGTAGAGCCTTTAAGTAAAGCCTTTAGTATGGACGATACCGAAAGGTCGGCGCTCACAGACGACAATGGACAGGGAAGCCGGGTAACGTTGGCTCTTGAACTCACGATTTTTGAACAGCTCGCGGCAGCTAATATGCAGCAAACTCATTCAATTGGCAAGCTGCCGACACACGTAGAATCTGGTGTCATGCAAGAATCTCGGCCGGCATACGAAGCACCTTCACGCATGTACCAAGCAGATATAATACAGCCTCGAAAAGAAGGAATGAGCCGCTTAGAATCAATTAAGGAGCGCCAGCGGCTGACTGCGTGCTATCGTGGCATATTAGTAGTGCCCGCCGCATGTGTTGCCTTTTCCGCCTGGGCGGGCGGATTAGAGGCCAAACATTTGGGTAATGGGCTTTATAACGATGCTCTTGCCACAAGCCGGCAAGACATGGCGCTACATAGTGACGTTGACCCGCGTGCTGCCAGTTTTGGCGATACCGACGTAAAAAACCAGCTCGACAAAAGCAGCCCATTGGCGGCCGGCTGGCACGGCTTCCAGACAGTTCAAAACCAGCTTGTGTCATGGCTTGGCGGAGATGGGTCTTCTGATTTTGCTCATTCAAGCCAGGACCACGATCAATTGGCAGCTGCGAGTTCGGAGTCTGTTTTAGGGGTAGGAAATATCCCAAACGGCAAAGAAGCGGGTGCTACAAAAAACCAAGCTGATTGGTTTATCACCCCGCACGGCATTAATCCGGCTGGGTTCTGGCCGTATGCGACTTCTGCCGAGCTTGTTGCTCAAAAAGCAGACGCTACACATAAAGCTTCACTCTCCTGGACAATTAATGACACTGTGGATGCGACTTGGAGTGTCCCCGAAACCTTACCGGCTGGTACGCAAGATTGGTTAGCGGTAAGTAAAGAAGTCGGGATGGATGACTCTATACATACGGCTGGCCAGCCTGGCGTTCATATCAGAATACCCACTTTATATGGCACTGATATTGTTGCAGCCGCCCTCAAAAAACCTGATGGCTCGCTGGTACCATTGCAAGTCTTACTACAGGGAGATGCGATTACACTTGAGGTGCCACCGGCAGCTGACCCGACTGGCGACCAGCTGACATATTGGCTGGCAAAGCCGGTTATTTCGCAGTCAATGACACCTTACATGCACTCTGGTTTTAAGAACAGCCTTACGATAGATGGCGATATGGCACCCACAATGTTGCGTGACATTTACCAACAATGGCAAGCGGCTGTCCCGAATTTGCCTTTAAACCCGGCTGGCCAAGAGCAAGCTATTCGTGACTACATACAACAGCACTGGAATTACTCACTGGAGCCATTACCGAAACAATTTGCCACCATACAGAAGCTGAGCCAATTTAACGCTTTGGAAATACAGGCGGCCAAGGCTGACTGTAACACTGCAAATACTATTGGTGCGCTCATAGATCCGCAAAATACAGAAGTCTTTGGATACTTGAATGGCGGCAAAACCGATATACTGTCATCTCATGAGTTGCACCAAGAAACAATGACACCAGATGGCGGGCTTATCGACTTTACTCCGCCGGATAGGTCTGGCGCAGCCAAAGATTACTTCAGCGAACAGGGGCTCGGCGGCCTGATGCAGCATGGTACAACTATGGGCGAGATTATTCTTGGCGCTGAGGTTGCAGCTGGTGCTATTGGTGCTGCAGGGCTGATGGCTCTGGCGCTTGCTGGCTATAAAAAACGCCAAGCAATCCGGAACAACATCCGGCAAAGGCTTCATGCTGCAGAACGCGGGTTGGGTCGCAGCTTGCTTGCGGTAACGCCCGGCATGCACTTCGCCTCCGAGGCTCTTGATTGGGCATTGTACTCGCAAGGCACAAATGCAGCTGAAATTCGTGCCCGCGCTGCCCGAAATATGATGCCTGCTGCTGAGGTTGCCGAACGTCTTATTACACGCACCGACTTGCATACTGCGCGCGCCGCAGAGCGCATCGATGACTTGCTGGCGCATACGCTCAAAGCTGACGAAGTTGACTTTGCGGCGGTTAAAGCGCTTAAAGCCGCCAAGCGAGCTGTGCGGTTTGCAAACATGGCGGAGGCGCTCCGGCCTGCCACCAAGCAGGTGCTCATAGAAGAATTGCCCGAAAAATAAAGGCAGCAAAATCGACTTACAAAAACCAGCCTTAAGCGGTATGCTGTATGTATGGAACCGGATATCTGCCCTGCAATTACTGCGCATAACCCCAGTGAGTTTCGCCAGCAACTTGCACGCGTTACACCGTTTGTCAAGCGCGTGCATTTAGATGTCAGTGACGGCAAACTGACGCCTGAAAAACTAATGGACATCTCTGATTTATGGTGGCCGGCTAATATCCGCGCCGATATCCACGTTATGTTTGAACAGCCGTTTGACCACGCGGCATTATTGCTCAATTTGCAGCCGCAATTGATTATTGTGCATGCTGAAGGCAAGGGTGATTTTGTTACGTTTGCCCAGAAGGCCCATGCGCATGGCATAGAAGTCGGCGTGGCTTTGCAGCAACAAACGCCAATCGAGGTTATCCAACCGGCATTGCAGCTTATTGACCATGTCTTGATTTTTTCAGGTAAGTTAGGCTATTTTGGCGGCACTGCCGACCTTAGCCTACTTTCTAAAGTGGCACAACTAAAACAGTGGAAACCACAACTTGAAATTGGTTGGGACGGTGGCGTAAACCCCAAGAACGCTGTAGCGCTTGTGCAGGGTGGCGTGCAGGTGCTCAATAGCGGCGGGTTTATTCAGCGTGCCGAAAATCCGGCCGAGGCCTATAAGCAACTCACGCTTGCGGCAACGAACACGCAAATGTAAAAACTGATACTCCCTAGCATGGCGTAGCTCGCTGTATCTTGCTCAATATTTTGGTTAAGTTTTCTAATTTGCCCTTACACCCCTTATGCCTATAGTGGTATAATCATAAGCGTCATGATGAGATATATCTATTCGATTGAAGAGCTGGAAGAAAAAGCGAACGATATTCGGCAGGATATCATCCGCATGCTCGAACACGCCGGTAGCGGGCACTCCGCAGGGCCGCTCGACCAGGCTGAAATTTTTACGGCGCTGTATTTTAACGTAATGCAGCACGACCCTAAAAACCCAGGCTGGTCGCAACGTGATATTTTAATTCAGAGCAATGGCCACACCGTGCCAGTACGTTATGCGGCGATGGCCGAAGCCGGTTATTTTGAAAAAAGTGAACTAATGACGCTGCGGAAGCTGGGTTCGCGCTTACAAGGCCACCCCGAGCGGCTCAAATTACCGGCGCTAGAAACAACCAGCGGCCCCTTGGGCAGTGGTTTAAGCCAAGCTGCGGGCATTGCTATGGCACAGCGCATGGACGGCGAAACTCACCGCTGGGTATATGTAACTATGGGTGACGGCGAGCTTGATGAGGGCAATATCTGGGAAGCTGCGATGCTCGTCGGTAAATATAAATTGAGCAATTTAATCGCATTCGTTGACCGTAACAATATCCAAATTGATGGCCCGACTGAACATGTTATGCCGCTTGAAGATTTGCGCGGTAAGTGGGAAGCCTTTGGCTGGCACGTGCTTGAAATAGATGGCAATGATATAGAGGCGGTGATTGACGCCTGCCACATGGCCAAGGCAATCGTTGAAAAACCGGTGGTCATTTTGGCACATACCATTCCGGGCAAGGGTGTTGACTTTATGGAATATGACTACCATTGGCATGGCTATTTTGTGCAGACACCCGGCGCGCCGCCAATTAACGAAACGGCCAAAGTTGCCCTTAAAGAACTGCGCACTTTGCGCGGCAAAATAAAAAGCGAGGCGGAATAATGGCTGACATGCACTTGATAAAGGATGTGCGGGCAAAAGATATTGCAAAGGAGCCTAACCGAGCTGGTTTTGGCCGCGGTTTGGTAGCTGCGGGCGACGCTAATAAAAACGTGGTGGCGGCGTGCGCCGACCTCACTGATAGTACCAAAATGGACGCATTTGCCAAAAAATACCCAGAACGCTTTGTTGAAATGGGTATTGCCGAACAAAACTTGGCGACGTTTGGGGCTGGCTTGGCTGCCGGCGGCAAAGTGCCGTTTGTTGCCAGCTACGCGGCGTTCAGCCCGGGGCGTAACTGGGAACAAATCCGTACTACCATTTGCCTTAATGACCGACCAGTGAAGATTATTGGTGCTCATGCCGGCGTAAGCGTTGGGCCGGATGGCGCCACGCACCAAATGCTCGAAGATTTAGCATTGATGCGCGCCCTGCCAAACATGGTGGTAATCGCGCCATGCGACAGTATTGAGGCTGAAAAAGCTACGCTAGCAATGGCTGGTGATGCCCGCCCTAACTACATGCGCCTGGCGCGAGAGGCAACGCCAATTATCACTACCACGCAAACGCCGTTTGAAATCGGCAAAGCTTATGTATTCCGCGAGGGCACCGATGTAACACTTGTAGCCACCGGCACCATGACATATCAAGCGTTGGTGGCGGCCGATATTCTAGCCAAAGACGGCATCAGTGCCGAAGTAGTGCACGTGCCAACTATCAAGCCGCTTGATGAAAAAACTATTTTGACGAGTGTTAAAAAAACTGGTTTGGTGGTAACTGCCGAAGAAGCGCAAATTAATGGCGGCCTTGGCGGCGCAATTGCTGAACTGTTGGGTGAACAGCTGCCGACGCTACTTAAACGCATCGGTATGCGTGACCACTTTGGTGAATCCGGTGAACCAAACGAACTCATTGAGCACTTTGGTTTGACTGGCTCGCACATTGCCATGGCGGCGCATCAACTGATGGAAACGAAAAAATAAGAGGGCAAGTGAAACGTATGGATACACAAAAACTTGAAGAAATTGTGCGTAAACTGGTAACTGTAGGCAAAGGTATTTTGGCGGCCGATGAAAGCGCAAACACTTGCCAAAAACGTTTTGACGCAGTTGGTATAGAATGTACCGAAGAATCGCGTCGCCAATATCGCGGTTTGCTGTTCACGACTCCAGGCGCTGAGCACAGCTTAAACGGTGTCATCCTTTATGACGAAACTTTTTGGCAAAAGACTGACGCTGGCCAAACTTTTCGCGCATACTTAAGCGCCCACGATGTTGTGCCTGGTATAAAAGTTGACCTTGGCCTTGTAGATTTACCGGGTTTCCCAAACGAAAAACTGACCCAAGGGCTTGACGGCTTACCGGAACGCATGGCTAAGTATGCCGAAGCAGGTGCGTTGTTTGCTAAATGGCGCTGTGTCATCACTATTGGTGAGGGTATCCCGACCGATGAATGTATCGGCGCAAATGCCCTTGTGCTCGCGCGCTACGCCCGTATTTGCCAGGAGGCCGGTATTGTGCCATTTGTGGAACCTGAAGTGCTATTCGATGGCAATCACACAAGCGAGCAATGCGAAACAGTTATGGCGCATACTTTTGATGTGCTATTTCAAACCTTGCGCGCCTTCCGGGTACACTTGCCTGGTATTATTTTAAAGACGAGCATGGTATTGCCAGGCAAAGACAGCGGCATGTCGATTGACCACAACGAAGTCGCCGACCGCACTTGCCGAGTTCTGCACGAGCATGTGCCGCATGAAGTTGGCGGCATTGTGTTCTTAAGCGGCGGCCAAACTAGCAATGACGCGCTCATTAACCTAAACCGTATTGTCCAACGCGGTCCCCACCCATGGAATGTGACATTTTCGTTCTCACGCGCTTTGCAAGATGCCGTGCTTAAAGCCTGGGCTGAAAAGCACGAGGACATAGCTGCCGTGCAAGATGTATTCCACCAAAAACTGGTACTCGCCAGTGCAGCAAGCAAAGGTGGACTCGACGAAGAAAAACTTGAACATGACGACTTTGTAAGTCATAGCCAAGATCTATGAGACTTTAGTTGCCTTCACGCACCAAAGTGTGGCACAATTGTACTAAAGCAAACATAAGTATAATGAAAGTTAAGGGCGGGCATGCAACAATTTGACATGTTGAGTGTGGGCGACATCGTAACTGATGCATTCATTAGATTGCTCGACAACCAGGAGAGGCTCGAGCACGAAAAAGACGGTAGTACTTGGCTGGCAATACCATTTGGGACCAAGATACCTTATGACCACATGGATGAAGTAAAGGCGGTCGGTAATGCCTCTAATGCGGCGGTAGCGTTTGCGCGCCTTGGCCTTAAAAGCGGCTATGCGACAAACGTGGGTGACGACCAGCAAGGCCGCGATATGATCGTGGAGCTGCAAAAGAACGGCGTGGATACTCACTTAGTAGCGGTGAATGCCGGCAAAAAAAGCAACTATCATTATGTGTTGTGGTACAAAGATGAACGCACTATTCTAATTAAACATGAGGAATATGACTACCACTGGCCGCACCTCAAGCCGAATGAAGTGCCAAAATGGGTGTATTTTAGTTCTATTAGCGAGCATGCGCTTGAATATCACGACCAAGTTGCGGCGTGGTTGCATGATCAGCCGAATGTTAAGCTAGCGTTCCAGCCCGGTACATTCCAGATAGCAGCCGGCGCCGAACGCTTACAGCACATTTATCAGCGTAGCGAAGTACTTATTTTGAACCGCGAAGAAGCGGTGGCTGTTGGCGGCGGCAACCACGAAGATATCCACGATCTGTTGAACCATCTGCATGCACTGGGCCCGCGAATTGTGGTAATTACCGACGGCCCGGCCGGTGCGTACGCCAGCGACGGACAAAACCGTTTCAAGATGCCGCTATACCCCGACCCAGCTCCACCATATGACCGCACTGGTGCGGGCGATGCTTTTGCCTCGACTTTTGTAGCGGCACTGGCCAAAGGTATGAGCATCGAAGACGCCTTGCGTTGGGCACCGATTAACTCGATGAGTGTCGTACAAAAAGTTGGTGCTCAAGCTGGTTTGCTGAGCGAGCAAGAGCTGACGAACTGGCTCAACCAGGCTCCTGAGTGGTATCACTCAGAGCGCATATAACTTTGTGCGCTGCTGCTATTGCGGCTGCATCAGGCTTATGCTAATCTGAAGTAAATGACTCGTTATTTGTCGGAAGTACTAGGGGCAGAGGAGCCTGTTTTTTCTCAGGGTATCCAACAATTAGAGCGGGCAAGCGGCTTGCCAAATGCCGATATTCGGCTTACCACGCAGGCGATGCAAGCGGCGCGCGCTAAAATTGCCGAACTCGGGTTGGACCCCAACGACACTACGCCGGACGAGCTATATGCTGCTTTACACGAACGTATAAAACGTGACGAAACGCTACTGCAGGCGGCGCTTAGGCTCAGCGGTGAACCAACGCCGGCGCAAATTGCAAGCACCGTAGCACAATACGTACTCAAAACTAGGGCACATACCTATTGTTTCGCACTTAAAACCAGCGTTGCCAAGCGATTGCTAAAGGCCAAAGTACCCAAAAATGCCATGAAAAAGTTAGGCTATCGTTCGCTGGAATCAATGTTAAAACACGAACCAGTGGCCTATATTTATGCCGCCGCAGTAATCGCTGAATCACCAGCCTGGCATAAGGTATTCCGTGAGCAGTACAATAAATTGCAAGCGACAGATTTTGAGATGCGGGCCTTAAGTCTTAGCGTGCCGACCACTAAACGCTGGCAAGTTTTGGGCGCCCAGTTTGCAACACATTCCAAGCACACGATGCTAACTTTTAAAGAGTTGGGCACCGTAGTGATACTGCCACTGCAAGATAAAGTTGACGGCCTAGCAATCACCACGGCGCTTTTAAGTATTTACGAGCTGAATGAAATCCGCGCTTTTAGCTCGTACATAAAATTACAACAAGTAAAGCCGACGTTTGGTGCCATAATGGGCGCGGCGCTTTCGAAAGATCCGCGTGTTGGTCAACCGCTTGCCGGCCAACACGTTACGTGGCAGACAATCCACCGGTTTTACGCACACCATGCTAATCAATTCCACCCAGAGACTTTTGAGCCGCATGTGCAGCCCGAAGACCTAGCTTGGCAGCACGCTGAAGATGAGCTTGCCGAACTGTCGCCGGCACTGGCATTTTGGCGCGGCACGCAAAACTTGTCATTCCTAAAAGATGGCCAGCCGGTTTCAATAAATATGCTCGATGTAGCGCTAAGTTATTGTAACCACTTGTCGTTTGCTGACCGGATCGTACATTTTATGCGCAGCAATTTATGGCACGAACTTTTAATGCGTTACCTTAACCAGCAAAACCTTGAAGAAGCGGTAGAACGGCAAGTTGCGGGCGACCTTTTAGGCGATTTAACATTAGCGGAATAACGCAAAAACTGCTACAATAAAAGAAGTAATGACAAACGATTTAGCTGATCTTAAATATGTGCGCTATTCAATATGCGTATCCGGCGCAGCTGCCGGCCAAACCGTAAAAGATTCCCATGCGCTCGCCGAAGAAGTTGGCGCGGCCATTGCAAAGTCTGGCCACATCTTAACTACTGGAGCAACCGTGGGTTTGCCGTATTATGCCGGTTTGGGCGCAAAAAAAGCCGGCGGCACCAGCATCGGCTTTTCGCCAGCCAGCAGCTTACGCGAACATATCCGCAAATATCGCCTGCCATATGATGTCTTTGATTTCATCAACTTTACCGGCCTTAACTACGTTGGGCGGGACTTATATTTGGTGCAGTCGAGCGATGCTGTTATTACTATTGGCGGCCGTTTTGGCAGTTTACACGAATTTACCTCGGCGCTTGAAGCCCGCAAGCCATGTGGCGTGCTTTTGGGCAGCGGCGGTACAGCCGACCTTATTCCAAACCTTATGGAAACGCTGGAACCGCCAGATGGCGACCTGGTAATCTACGATTCTGACCCTGATAGGCTCGTGACCCGTATTATTGAAGTCTTGGATAAAAAATACGCTGATATCCATGAAGATGTTGAAAAGCACGATCAGCACTGGTTCTTGCACCGCCAAGATGACCAAAAGCCATCGCCTCGTGCTGGGTAACCTGTGCTATTATACAATCTATGAAAGATCAACTTGCCCATTGGAACCACGCTCATGCCGCGGGCTGGCTCAACCAACATTCAGCAACACAAACTGGCTTTGCCGAAGAGGTGCAAGCAGGAATTCCTGCCGGAGCCACCATTCTTGAACTCGGTTGCGGCGAAGGGAATGATTCGTATTATCTTGCCACACAAGGCCACGAAATTACGGCCACTGACTTTTCTGATGTCGTGATCGGGCAAAATAAAACGCGTTGGCAGAACGACAAATTAACCTTTACCGAGCAAAATATAAGCCAACCGCTTGAATACGCCGATGAAAGCTTTGATGTCGTATATGCACGCCTGTCACTGCATTATTTTAAGGCCGAGGTAACGCAGCAAATATTCCAAGAAATTGCCCGGGTGCTTAAAGCTGGCGGCCTGTTTTGTTTTATGTGTAAATCAACCGAAGACGGTATTTACGGCCAGGGTACCGAAATTGAAAAAGATATGTATGAGCTCGATGGCCACGTACGTCATTTCTTTAGCGAACCGTTCGCGCAGCAACTGCTATCTACCGCTGGCTTACAGGTCAAAAAGGTTGAAACGGGCAAAGAGCAAATTTACGATCGCGCCTCGGCGTTCATCAAAGTGTTTGCTACTAAACCTGCAAGAAGCGAATAACATACTTGTAGGTGTCTCGCGCAATCCGTTTAAAATTGGTACAATAGTAGCCGATGCAACGAGGTAACTAATGAGCGGGTTTAAACTAAAAAGCGATTATGTACCGATGGGCGATCAGCCTGCAGCGATTGCACAGCTTACCCAAGGTGTGCAAAACGGTCTAAAAGAACAAACACTTTTGGGCGTGACTGGGTCGGGCAAGACGTTCACCATGGCGAACATTATTCAAAATACGCAAAAACCAACGCTTGTTTTGAGCCACAACAAAACCTTGGCGGCGCAGCTGTACGAAGAATTCCGCAAGTTTTTCCCTGATAACGCGGTGCACTACTTTGTAAGCTACTTCGATTACTACCAGCCCGAAGCCTATATTCCCCGCTCAGATACCTACATTGAAAAAGACAGCCAAATTAACGAGGAAATCGACCGCCTGCGCCACGCTGCCACCGACGCACTTTTAAGCCGTCGCGACGTTATCATTGTGGCTAGCGTCAGTTGCATTTACGGCATCGGTTCGGTTGAAGATTACGACGGCCTGAGCATTCGGCTTAAAATAGGCGAGCGTCGGGTCCGTGATAAGCTGCTCCGGCAGCTGACCGACATTCAATATCAGCGTAACGACATCGACTTTCACCGTGGCACATTCCGGGTGCGCGGCGATGTGGTTGACGTTTTCCCGGCCGGCGAAGAAGTAGCATACCGCATTGACTTTTTTGGTGACGAAATTGACCGTATTACTAAAATCGACCCGTTAACTGGTGAAATTTTAGGCAAGCCCGAAACGCTCACGATTTTTCCAAGCTCGCACTATGTAACTTCGCAAGACAAACTAAAGCTTGCTTTGGGCAAAATTGAACGCGAACTGGATTTGCGCTTAAACGAATTCCGCTCACAGGGCAAATTGCTTGAAGCGCAACGGCTTGAGCAACGGACTCGTTTCGACCTTGAAATGATGGAAGAAACTGGTTTTGTGAAAGGCATTGAAAACTACAGCCGCTACTTAACCAACCGCGAGCCGGGCGAGCAACCGGCAACGCTGCTCGATTATTACCCCGACGATTTTTTGATGTTAATCGACGAATCGCACATGACTATGCCGCAAATCCGTGGCATGTACAACGGTGACCGTGCCCGCAAAGAGGTGCTGGTCGAACACGGTTTCCGCTTGCCAAGTGCGCTCGACAATCGCCCGCTTACTTTTATAGAGTTTGAAAAACATCTGAACCAAGCCGTGTACGTGTCGGCAACGCCGGCGCAGTACGAACTCAGCCGCAGCCCAGAACCGGCGCAGCAAGTTATTCGGCCAACCGGCTTGCTTGACCCGCCGATTGAAGTCCGACCCATCGACGGCCAGATTGACGATTTGATTGAAGAAATCCGCAAAACGGTTGAAAAACACCAACGTGTGTTGGTCACAACGCTCACCAAGCGTATGAGCGAAGACCTAACCGAGTATTTAAAGGAGCTCAACGTTAAAGTAGCGTACTTGCATAGCGACGTTGACACGCTCGACCGCACCGATATCTTGCGCGACTTGCGCCTGGGCGTCTACGATGTGTTGGTGGGCATTAACTTGCTACGTGAGGGGTTGGACTTGCCCGAAGTAAGCCTGGTTGCCATTTTGGATGCCGATAAAGAGGGTTTTCTGCGAAGCGAGCAAGCCCTCATCCAAACCGTCGGCCGCGCTGCCCGCCATGTCGAGGGCCACGTTATTATGTATGCCGACCGCGTGACCGACAGTATGCAAAAGACTATTCAAGAAACCATTCGTCGCCGTGCGATCCAAGAAAAATACAACGTTGAGCACAATATTACGCCGCAAGGCATAAGCAAAGAAATCGCCAAAGGCATGCGGCCCGACCTGCCCGAAGAAGCCAAGCGCGCCAAGCTTGACCTCAAAAAGATCCCTAAAGACGAATATGGCAGTTTACTGCGCGACCTCACTAGCCAAATGGACTTGGCCGCCGCCAATTTGGAATTTGAAAAAGCCGCCGAACTTCGTGATATTATTAATGATATTAAAGCGCGCATGTAGCCTTTTAACCGACCCGTCAAAAGATATTATAGGAACATATAATGACCAAAAGAGCCATATCAGTATCATTATGTAAAGCACAGAATTCTGAACTGGTGCGCATATAATGCCGTACCTGCCCGTTAATCCTAAACAGCGAAAAGCGCCCCGGTCGCCGAAAATATGGCGTGGGGTTTTATACGTTACAGGCGTGACTTTGGTGTGTATTTTATTCGTAAACTTTGTACTTTTGGCGCTATGGCATAACAAAGTACCGCACAATGTACACTTAGGGAACACCAGCATTGGCAGCCTGACATATCCGGCAGTTGCGCAATTGCCAGCTGATATAGGTATTGAACCTGCAGTCGTGCTGCAGCATAACGCGACTCAAAAAACCATAAAGCCATCACAGCTTGGTTTGGTGGTAGATCAACAAGCGAGCGCCAAGAATGTCCAAAAGTCGTGGGTGCGCTGGCTGCCTGTAGTTACTTTGGTGCACAGAGTAACCGTGCCCGTAGTGCTCACCATACACCAAGCGCAATTTGACACTGGGCTTAAAGCTATCGAAGGCCAGTTTGAACAGGCGCCGCAGGATATCCACGTCGCATTTAACGGTTCGGAGTTTGCCAAAGCGCCGGCTAGTGATGGATACGCCGTTGATTCGCAAAGTTTGCAAAAACAGTTGCTCGCTGCCGTAGCAGATGGCCGCCCAGCTATGCAAGTGCCTACAAAAGTAGTTAAAACGACTCCGCACGACACCGACCTTTCGACAGATATTGCAGATTTAAATAAGCAGCTGGCGACCACTGTCAGTTTTGCGACCTATGAAGGTACAAAGGTCGTGCCCAGTACTGCCGACCGTGCCGCATGGTATGTGTCGAATGGGCAAAGCCTGGCATTTTCTAAAGAAAAAGTTGCTGACTATCTGAACACAATTGCCGCCAGCCAAAAAATTGAGTTATTAAATGGTGCAGACCTTACTACCGCCACATTTTATGCGCTCACACACCAGCAAAAGCTTGATTTCCGCATGGTAACTACTGGTAATCACTTGCGCACCTATTGTACAGCCGTGCGCGGTGTCGCTGCTAGTAACTTAGATGACTTAAATGACAAATTGGCGGCAGTGTATGCGGATGTCCGCGGCTGGAACGATAAAGGCCAACTTGGCTTTGAACATGTTGATAGTGGTTGCGGGTATACAGTATGGTTGGCATCGTCTAGCCAGATGACCAGTTTCGGTAGTATTTGCGACGATTATTACAACTGCCAAACTGGCACAAATGTAGTGGTAAATTACGATCGCTGGACTACCGCCACTCCTCCATGGAATCAAACCGGTGGCAACATCCAAGATTATCGTGTGCTAATTATCAGCCACGAAACTGGTCATCGCCTTGGCTTTTATGATAACCCAACGTGCCCGGGCCCTGGCCAGCCGGCATACGTTATGATGCAGCAATCTATCGACCTCAAAGGCTGCGTGTTTAATATTTGGCCAACGCAAACTGAACTTGACGATTTAAGCAGTATGCTGTAATTTTGCCCTATGAGTTTTACAGGGTACTCAACAATTTCACACAAATCTGGTATAGTAGAACGATATGACACAATTATCTCGGGATGATGTCTTAAAGTTGGCCCGACTCGCGCGCCTTGCATTAACAGATGACGAAATCGAAGAATATCGCCAGGAACTTGGTAAAATTCTTGATTACGTCACCATGTTGCAGGACGTTGACGTAGCGGGGCTCCAACCCACGACACAGGTAACAGGGCTCACAAATGTAATGCGCAATGATGAAGTTATCGATTACGGGGTGAGCCGTGACGATTTACTTGGTCTGCTGCCGCACATGCAAGACGACCATGTAAAAGTAAAGAGGATGGTCGGATGAGTCAGTGGTTGCCAATTGCCAAAATTGCTGCCGGTGTGCAGGCTGGCACGCTTTCAGCACGCGATTTAGTCGAGCAAGCGCTCGCCGCAATCGAAGAAAAACAAGAATTTAACGCTATCATTGCTACTATCGCAGCCCGGGCCCGCGAACGTGCAGCCGCAGTTGACGCTACAGTTAAAAATGGCCACAATGCCGGCCGGTTGGCTGGCGTACCGTTCATCGCTAAAGACAACTTTTTGGCATTCGGCGCTGGAACAACGGCAGCAAGTAATATTCTAAAGGGTTTTAACGCACCATTCCAGGCAACTGCAATTGAGCGCCTTGAACAAGAAGGTGCCATTTGTGTCGCTAAAGCCAACCTTGATGCTTTTGCGCATGGCGGCAGCACCGAAAATTCCGACTTCTTTACGACCAAAAACCCGGCCGATCCGAGCCGTGTGCCCGGCGGATCTTCGGGTGGCTCAGCCGCCGCAGTTATGTTAAACTTGGCTCCGTTCGCACTCGGCACCGATACTGGCGGCTCAATTCGCCAACCCGCCAGCTTTACCGGTAGCGTCGGTTTAAAACCGACCTACGGCCTAGTCTCGCGCTACGGAGTGGTGGCAATGGCCAGCAGCACCGATGTCATAGGGCCGCTTACTCGCACCGTTGAAGATGCCGCTTTAGTACTTGACGTCATTGCCGGTAAAGACCCGCTCGACAGCACCACCATCGACCGCGACGAAACGACGTATGTTAATTTGCCAAAAGACCTGAAAGGCAAGAAAGTCGGTATCGTTAAAGAATACATGGGCGAAGGCGTTGACACCGGCGTGAAGCAAGTAATTCAAACTGCAATTGACAAAATAAAAGCCGCTGGCGCCGAGGTTACCGAAGTCAGCTTGCCATCTTTGCCATTAAGTTTAGCAGTGTATTACATTGTGTGTCCGGCTGAAGTAAGCAGTAACTTAAGTCGTTACGACGGCCAACGCTTCGCGTTCACTGCCAGCGACGCTAAAAATCTTGAAGAAAGTTACACCCACAGCCGCGGCCAGGGATTTGGCAAAGAAGCCAAGCGTCGCATAATGATTGGCACGCATGTCTTGAGCAGTGGCTATTACGATGCCTATTACCGTAAGGCGCAAACCGTCCGTACTAAGCTCATAAATGAATTCGCTTCGGCTTTCAAGAATGTGGATTTTTTGGTTGGCCCGACTGCGCCAACGCCCGCGTTCAAAATTGGCGAAAACGTACATAGCCCCATGCAAATGTACTTGGCCGACATTATGACTGTTGGTGCGAGCTTAGCCGGCGTCCCAGCGATTGCTATCCCGGCGGGTCTCGCCAATAATCTGCCGGTAGGCCTACAGATTATAAGCGCCCAAAAAAGCGACCGTGGACTTTTAGGTTTTGCGGCTGCTACGCAAGAGGCAATAGCATGAGTTTGCACGAAATAATATTTGTCGCAGGCGGGGTTGTGGTTGTTTTAGCTGTTGTGGCACTTTTTGTGCTGCGACGCCGCCCGCGCGCGCTCAAGCAAGCGAATTTTCAATCAAAATGGGTGGCTTTGCAAAAGTTATGCGGCAACAAACAAACCTGGTCGCAGGCAATTACAAATGCCGACAAATTGCTCGATGAGGCGCTTAGAAAGCGCAGGGTTGGTGGCAAAAACATGGGCGAGCGCCTTGTGCAAGCGCAACGTATTTTTACCGATAACGACGCTGTGTGGTTTGGCCACAAACTACGCAACCGTATAGAGAGCGACCCTGAAGCAAAGCTGAAAGAAGCCGACGTAAAAGACGCGCTTATCGGCATTCGCCAAGCCCTTAAAGACTTAGGAGCATTGCCAAAATGATAACAGATGATATCCGCACGCAGTACACTGCAACTATCGGGATCGAATGCCATGTGCAGCTTAAAACTGCTACCAAACTTTTTATAGGTATTGGTAATGACGCCCGCGAAGCCGACCCAAACACTTTGGTTGGCCCGCTTTGTTTTGGCCTGCCGGGTACATTGCCGGTGCTCAATCAAGAGGCTGTGCGTCTCGCTATGAAGGCGGCATTTGCGTTGGGCACTACACCACAAAAGTTCAGCGCTTTTGACCGTAAACATTATTTTTACCCCGATTTACCGCTTGGCTATCAGATCACCCAGTTCGAGCACCCGATTATTCGCGATGGTTTTGTAAATATTGAAGTTGATGGGCAAATTAAGCGTGTCGGTATTCACGAAGCGCATATTGAAGCCGACGCCGGTAAAAGCACCCACCCAGCTGGTGCTGATTATAGTTTGGTCGACCTCAATCGGGCCGGCACGCCGTTACTCGAAATTGTTTCCGAACCGGATATGCACACTGCCGAAGAAGCTCGCATTTACGCTAAAGAATTGTACTTGCGCATGAAATATGCCGAAGTTTCCGACGCCAATTTGTACTACGGCAACATGCGGTTTGACGTAAATGTTAGCGTGAGCAGAACAAGCCAATTGGGCACGCGCACCGAAACTAAAAACCTCAACTCATTTCGTGCTGTTGAAAAAACTATAGAATACGAGATTAAGCGCCAAATTGAATTACTTGAAAAAGGGCAAGCAATTGTGCAGGAAACCCGCGGCTGGGACGATGCCAAGCAGCGCACCTTTACACAGCGCAGCAAAGAAAACGCCCATGACTACCGCTATTTCCCAGACCCAGATTTGCCGCCTATAACTTTAACAGATGAACTTATTGCAAGCGT
Source organism: Saccharimonadales bacterium (SeqCode) (assembly GCA_035478775.1). GTDB lineage: Bacteria > Patescibacteriota > Saccharimonadia > Saccharimonadales > UBA4665 > CAMLQK01. Next base: position 103,332 of record DATIJG010000023.1, read on the forward strand.
GAAAGCTGGGATGCCAATTATGCCCGACGAGTGGCGTGCCCGACTGCAAAAACTCGGCATGGACGAGGCGCAAATTGCCACCTTGCTTGAGGGCGACATCGAAGACCCAAGTGTACGTTACCTGCCACTAATAGAAGAAGCTGGCGACCAGCCGGAATTTTCTAAAGCGCTTGCTAATTGGTTCGTTAATCTGGAGCTGCCACTGCGCCACGACGAAAGCGTCAAAATTAACGCAATCACAAACCAAGCGCGTCTTAGCGTGTATCGCAGCGTGTTTGAATTAGTCAAGGCGAATAAACTTAACTCATCGAACGCTAAAGAACTACTTATTCAATATTTCACATTACCCATGGCTGCTATCAATGGGCGCTTCAGCGTCGAAGAATTTGCAAAGCAACACAACTTAATTCAGGAATCCGACGAAGGTGCGATTGCTAAAATCGTAGCCGATGTCTTGGCCGCTAACCCTAAGGCCGCCGAAGACGTTAAAAATGGCGAAATGAAAGCCATAGGTTTTTTGGTAGGGCAAGTCATGAAGCAGTCGCAGGGCCGCGCTAACCCGCAGCTTGCCCAAGCGCTCATAAAACAGCAACTCGAAATATAGCCAACTAAACGGCGCTGCTAGCTGCAAGCGAGGTGCCTATATAAAAATAAATGGAGCTTGCGCTAAATATGTCTAAAACAGATGTAAAACTTGTCTTAATCAATGGCTTGCCTGGTGTAGGTAAGACCACATTGCAAACACGGCTGGCCAAAGATTTAAACCTACCGACAATGGGCAAAGACACAATAAAAGAATTTTTATTCGATCATCTTGGGGTACATGACCGCGAGTGGTCACGCGTGTTGGGCGTCGCTGCAATCGACATGTTGCATATACTTGTAGAACAACTCATTGCGTCAGGTGAAACCCTTATAATTGAAAACGCGTTTTACAAAAGCTTTGCCGCGCCTCAGTTTAAAGAACTGAGCGAAAAATTCGGTGCTCCCATATTGGAAGTATATTGTTTTACGGATGACGAAACACGTATTATGCGGTATAAGGAGCGTACAATTAGTGGCCGCCGCCATCCAGGCCATGCAGATTCTGAAAATTTCAAGAATCTCAATAGCGAGCAGGCAGTACGAAATTACTTGCCGCTTGAAATAGGCGAGGTCGTAAAATATGATACTACTGCTCCGTCGGAAAGTGGTTACAAACAACTGTTGTCGCAGATACGCCATTTCCTTGCCACGCAGCACACCTAAGGCGCATAATATAAGAGTAGCCTGGCAGGGGTGTTATAGTTTCTTGCCAGGTTTCTACGTTAGAATGCACATTACAAGCACACCTAAAAGGGGGATTACCGATGCAAGTACGTAAAGCTGTGATTGCCGCTGCCGGTTTTGGCACGCGCTTTTTGCCACAAACTAAAGCTATGCCGAAAGAAATGCTGCCTATTGTAGACAAGCCGATTATCCAATATATTGTCGAGCAGCTTGTTGATGCCGGCATCACCGATATCATAATTGTCACTGGCTACAGCAAACGCAGCATTGAAGACCATTTTGACGCGCCAAATGACGACTTACTTAATAATTTGCGTGCTGGCGGTCCAAAAAAAGAACATTACATTCGTGAACTCGATGCGCTTGCCAATATCGCCAACTTTGCCTACGTCCGCCAAAAAGGTCCATACGGCAATGCTACGCCGCTGATGAGTGCGGCGCATCTTATTGGTAACGAACCGTTCATGTATATTTTTGCCGACGACCTCACAATTGCCGAGCCGAACGGCTTTAAGCAGATGATCGATAAATATAACGAACTGGGTGCCAGTATTTTGCCGTGTATTAAAGTACAAACCGATAAAGAATTTAGCAGCTATGGCATCTTGGGTGGCGAGCAAATCCATGACGACACTATAAAAATGAACCGCATTATCGAAAAACCGGGTCGTGAAAATGCGCCATCCGACTTTGCCAGCGTTGGCGGCTATTTGCTGACGCCAGACGTGCTTGGTTACATCGACCAAGGTTTTCAAAACCTAAAGCCAGGCCACGAATTTTACATGACTGATAGCATTATTCAGCCGATGATCAATGACGGCAAGACATTTTATGGCTACACCGTGCACAACAGTACACGCTACGATACTGGCGATAAGATTGGCTACCTGAAAGCAGTGGTAGACTTTGCGCTTAACCGCGAAGACATCGGTGCCGATTTCCGTGAATACCTAAAATCTATCCAGTTGTAAGCACGAGCATTGTTTTGTATACTTAAGATATGAATACGACGGAGCACGCGCTACTTATTATTTTATCGGCTGCGTTGGCGTTATTTTTAATACTCGCTATTACAGTGGTGATCATGGTTATGGTTTTGTTACGCCGCTTGCAAACGGTCGCCTCTAAAGCCGAAGAAATCGTTGATACAACTTCTGATATTGTTGCCACGATGCGCAAGACAGTCGGGTCGTTTACATTTTTCAGCGCGCTTCGTGGCGTAGCCGAAACGTTATCGCATTTCAAGCATCATAAAGAGAGGTAAAAATTATGGGTAAAACTGCAAAGCGCGTTGCTATGGGTACGGTCATCGCCGCTGCCGCGGGATATGTCGCCGGTATTTTAACAGCGCCAAAGAGCGGCCGCGAAACCCGCGAGAATATTAAAACTAAAGCCGCACAAACCAAAACCCAGGCTGAGAAACAGCTTAAACAATTACATACTGAACTTGGCAAAGTGCTTGACCAAGCGCGTGAGCAAGCCGAGACTGCCCGTGGTAAGGCTAAGGTTGAAATTGACGCGGCTATGGATAAAACCCGCGTGGTAAAAGAAAAAGCCCGCGAGTTGCTAAGTGCCTTGCATGAAGGTGACGCTGATGATAAAGACCTGCGCAAGGCAATCGACGAAGCCAACAAAACTATCGCTCATTTGCGTGCTTACTTAAAAAAGTCATAGAAAACGTTGTAGCTTTTGGCATCGCGCTTCAATTACGAGGCGCGGTTTCGCTATAATGTATGTTACATGAGGACATTAATTTTGAGCTAATGCGGCACCTGCGGGGGCGCGAAATGCGTGTTATATAAAACACATTTCGCGTTTCTGGTATGTCTTGTTGGCCAAAAATAATGTCCCGTAAGAAGGGTAAAACGCGCTCTATGTCGGCAACCGCTGATCACAATTTGACTCCTGCGGACTACGTGCATTTGCACAACCATACGCAGTATAGCTTGCTGGATGGCCTTACCAAGGTGCCGGCCTTGCTTGATTATGTCAAAGATAGCGGTATGGTGGCCGTAGCTCAAACTGACCATGGTACTTTGAGCGGCGCTATCGAATTCTATAAAGAAGCTAACGCCCGCGGGGTAAAACCAATTGTGGGTATGGAAACCTACGTGGCAGCCCGCACAATTTCTGATAAAGAGGCGGGCAAAGATAAAGTGTATTACCACCTCATTTTGCTGGCCATGAACGAAACTGGCTACAGCAACTTGATGCGGCTGAGTACTATCGCCAACCTTAAAGGCTTTTATTACAAGCCACGTATTGACCACGAACTACTTGAAAAGTACAACGAAGGTCTGATTGTTTTGAGTGGTTGCATCGGTGGTGAGTTAGGCGACAATATTCGCCAAGGCCAGTACGAAAAAGCCGTAGAAATCGCCAAATGGTACAAAAGTGTGTTCGGCGACCGCTATTACATTGAAGTGCAAGACCACGGCCACCCCGACCACCACAGTAAGTGGGACGCGCAAGTTACTGTTAATAAAGAGCTACTTAAATTATCTAAAGAGTTGGACATTCCGCCGGTAGTTACCTGTGACGCGCACTATTTAAGCCACAGTGACCAAACGGCGCACGAAATTTTGTTGTGTGTGCAAACCGGTTCGTTTTTAAGTGACGAAAAACGCATGAGCTTAAGTGATTTTGAGTTGCACGTTACTGATCCGAATGACATTATTAAGCGTTGGAGCTCATTTTGTCCTGAGGCAGTTATTAACACTCGCAAAATCGCCGATCGCTGTAACTTAGAGATCGAACTTGGTAAAATCTTAATCCCGAAATTTCCAGTACCCGCGGGCGAAGACGAAAAGACCTACCTTGATAAGTTAGTATATCGTGGTTTGATTGAGCGCTACGACCGCATGAGCCGCGAAGAAGCCGACAAACTGACGATTCAGGATATTAAAAAACTGCTGCAGCCCGCTATTTTAGAGCGAGCTGAATACGAGCTGGGCGTGGTGGATGGCATGGGATTCAACGGCTACATGCTCATCGTGCAGGACTTCATTAACTGGGGTAAGAACCAAGGCATTATCTTTGGTCCAGGCCGTGGCTCGGCAGCCGGCTCTATCATCGCATATGCGTTATATATTACCGATCTTGACCCACTTGCATATGGCTTACTATTTGAACGCTTTTTGAATCCTGACCGTATTAGCATGCCGGATATCGATGTGGATATTCAGGATACTCGCCGTGATGAAGTTATCCAATATTGTGCCGAGAAATACGGCTCTGACCGCGTGTCTAACATTGTGACCTTCGGCAAAATGGCTGCCCGGGCTGCTGTGCGTGACGTTGCCCGCGTATTGCAAGTACCCTATGCCGAAGCCGACCGTTTGGCAAAGCTTATCCCACAGCCGGTGCAGGGGCGCCACATTCCGTTGCAAATTAGTGTTGAAAAAGACCCTGATTTGCGCAGGGCGTACGAAGCCGACGAAACTACTAGGCGCGTAATCGACCTTGCAATTTCCATGGAAGGCACTATTCGCAGCCATGGCGTACACGCCTGCGGGGTAGTGATTGCGCCAGCCGAACTTGTTAAATATGTGCCGCTCGAAATGGCACAAAAAGGGGTGGTAGCTACGCAATTTCCGATGGGGCAAATCGAAGAAATTGGCTTGTTAAAAATGGACTTTTTAGGTCTTTCTAACCTTACGATTATCAAAAACGCCATGCGCATTATTAAGCGTGTACACGGTGTGGACATCAATCTGACAGAAGTGCCGCTTGACGACCCTGAGACGTTTGCATTACTCGGCCGTGGTGATACCACAGGCGTGTTCCAATTTGAATCTGCTGGCATGAAGCGCTATTTGCGCGAGCTTAAGCCGACGGTGTTTGACGATGTCATCGCTATGGGCGCTTTGTATCGCCCTGGGCCACTTTCGGCGGGTCTGACCGACAGTTTTATCAAGCGCAAAAATGGCCTTGAGAAAGTAGAATACGCCCACCCGCTCATGGAGTCGGCGCTTAAAAATACTTTTGGGGTGCTTGTATACCAAGAACAGGTGATGCAGATCTCACGCGATGTGTGCGGCTTTACCGGGGGCGAGGCCGATACGCTTCGCAAGGCGATTGGCAAGAAAAAGCTTGATGTGATGCAGAAGATGCAGGTTAAGTTTGTCGATGGTGCTGTAGCCAACGGTGTGCCGCGCGAAGTAATTGAAAAATTTTGGCAAGATCTTTTAGGTTTCGCTGACTACTGCTTTAATAAATCGCACTCGGCCTGTTATGGCATGACCTCATACTGGACGGCGTACCTAAAAGCACACTATCCGGCAGCATTTATGGCCGCGCTAATGACGAGTGACTTTGATGATACCGACCGTTTGGCGATCGAAATCGCCGAATGTAAGCATATGGGTATTGACGTGCTGCCGCCGGATGTAAACGAATCATTTATGGAATTTGCCGTGGTGCGCGACCAAAATAACCCCGACAGTGTAAAAGCACCGATTCGTTTTGGTATGAACGCCATTAAAAACGTAGGTAGCGGTGCAGTCGAAGAAATTATCCGTGCCCGCGAGATTGATGGCACGTTTGCCAGCCTCGAAGATTTTTTGAGTAAAGTGTCGCCACGCATCGTTAACCGTAAGGCAATGGAAAGCTTGGTAAAAGCTGGCGCGTTCGACCGCTTTGCCGACCGTTCGAGCATGCTGCACAACCTCGATTTGCTCTCGGCTTATGCCAATCGTATGCACAAAGAAGCCAACAGTGGCCAGGTGGACTTGTTCGGCAGCTTAATAAACGATGACACTGCATCGCGCCCGCAGCTGGCGCTAGAAAAGGCAGTAGTGGTATATTCGTCACGCGACCAACTTTTATGGGAGCGCGAGCTGCTGGGGCTATACCTGAGCCAGCACCCGCTCTCAATGTTTGAAACGTTTTTGAGCGAACAAACTATGCCGATCGGCGACCTCAAGCCAGAGCACGAAGGCCGGGGTGTAATTGTTGGCGGTTCGATAAATGACGTACGTGAAATAACCACTCGCAACGGTCAAAAAATGGCGTTTGTAAAAATTGAAGACAAACACGGCGAAATTGAAGCAATTTTATTTCCTGGTGCCTACCAACAAACAGCTGGCTTATGGGAACGCGACAGAGTGGTGCTGGCGCGTGGTAAGATTTCAGCAAAAGACCGCGAGGGCAACATCGGTGAAGAAGTAAAAGTTTTAGTTGATGATGCCCGCGAAATCACTACCGAGCAAGCGCAAAGCTACCAATCAACCGGCCGCAAAATGCGTGGTCCGGGTAGTAAAAAGAGCGCCGCTGCCGCGGTAACGGCCACTAAAGAACGTGTATTACAAAAGCCACAAGTCAGAACCGAAGCCGACCTTGTCGATACGCCGCAAAAAGTAGAGCGTGTGTATATTCGCTTAGTCGATAGCCACAACCAGCAGTTGTTGTTATCACTCAAAAAAATTGTCGATAACGAACCCGGCAAAACTGATGTAGTGCTGGTGCTCGGCCCAACCAGTGGCAAGCAGATTATTAAGTTGCCACGCGGCATCCGCAAGGAAGATGACGTCATTGAACGCATCCGAGTTTTAGTCGGCAAAGAAAATCTTAAGGTGCAATAAAGCATTAAGTGAGCTTCTCATAAAATACAGAACTGAAAGTTGATGTGCCTACACTGTAAACACAGGGCATCCCAGGCACTTAAAAAAGGGCGTCATTGGCTAAGAAACTTAAACGCTACGCGTAATAACAATGCCGATCAGTGCCAAACCGACCAACCCAGCATCAATCATGTGATGCTCTAGCGCAAATACCTCGCCTTTAATAAGTGCCTTACGCCATGCTTTGGCGTGTCGTGCAAACACGTACATAATCGCTAAAAAAGCCAAAACGCTCACCAGTATTGATATACCAGTACCAGAATGCGTCCACTGCTGCAATCGTGTCGGCTGCACTGTTGAATCGCCGCTGATGCCAGCGGCAGAATTGCCATAATAACTAACGATAAAGGTGTTGGCCACTTCGGCGACGATAAGCAAAGGCAAGTACGGCCAATAGGTTTTTAAATAATGCTTGGTTTGTTTTTGGTGCTGCCCAGTGCGCTTTTTGTGTGCAGCGGTAGGGCGCTTATTGCTATTTGTCGCGATCGCCATAATGTTTCAATTATAACACAAGCGTTATAAAAACTACATAAACCGGCAGTGGTATAAACCCATAGCAGCCGCTTGAACTACGTTGTATGACTCTTTGCGCCCGAACATCGGAATTTCTAAAATTTTATCACATGCCGCCAAAACTTCGGGTTCAACACCTTCTACCTCGCGTCCTACAAGCAACACAATCTTTTGGTCGGGCTTGTAGGTGGGTAACTTGATGCTGCGCGGTGCTTGTTCGATGGCGGCAACTGTAAAGCCTTCTGCTTTTAGCTGGGCGATAATGCCCAGCACATCATCCTCGTGCCGCCACATAACTTGATGTTCGGCATCTAAAGCGGTTTTGTGGATTTGCTTGTCAATTTTGAGTGCCAAGTGTGGTAAACGTGGGTCGTCGTGCGCCAGCAACGGGTACGGTGTGTAGCCGGTCAAGATGACCTGTTGCACGCCAAGCCCTTCAGCGGTACGCAAAAGCGAGCCAACATTATGGCAGCTGCGTAAGTTGTGGGCAATCAAAATAATCGGCCTCATAGCTGTTGTATTATAGCAGCTGGCTCTAAAAAGTGTGCGATTTATAAAAATGCTCATGCTATAATAAAAGTGATATGAGCCAGGACGCCAGATATGACCAAGAAGTCGCAACACAGCGGCGTGCCCAAATACTAGGTTTGAATTATGTGGACACCCGCGGCGACCAGAAGCCGTTATTTAAAGACATACTACCGGTGCAAGAAATGTACCAAAAGCGGGTCGTACCTATTCAGAGCGAGCAAAGTACTATACTGTTTGGCATTACCACAACCACATCGCAGCAGACTTTGCGCGAACTTGAAAGCCGATTCAACGAAAAACGCATATCGTTCGCAATTATTTCAGATGCCGGCTACCGTGACTATATGCACCTGTTCGACCCTCCGAAGCAAATCGTGTACCAAGATATCTCGTTTGCAGGGGATGCCGACCAAGATTTGGTGCAAAAGGTGACGGCTACTCTCGACCAAGTGCGCTCCGACGACGTTTTGGCATATTTAGTACAGCAGGCTTACCATTTAAAGGCCTCCGACTTGCACCTTGAAAATCAAGAAAATGGTGTGCGCATACGGTTCCGAGTAGATGGAGTATTGCATCCGATCGCCACGCTAAACCGTGAAAAATACCACACTGTGTTATCGTCAATTGCGGCAGCGGCCAACGTTTCTACTAGTAGCCCTGATGCCCAAAGCGGACACATTAACCGCAAATATCACTTAGCAACTGGCGAAGATGTCACGGTGAACCTGCGCGTTGAAACCGTGCCAGCGGCTTACGGGCAAGATGTAGTGATGCGTTTGTTCACGGTAAAAATGGAACTGTTGAAACTTGATAACCTCAGCCTATCGCCGCGCGAACGGGATGTGGTCGACGACGTTATCCGTCACCCGACGGGTATGGTGCTTATTGTCGGGCCTACTGGCTCTGGTAAGACCACTACGTTGTATGCGCTGTTAAATACGCTTAACAGCGATGAGCGCAAAATTATCACGCTCGAAGATCCGGTTGAATATTTTATGCCGGGCGTAGTGCAAATTCCGGTAGAAGGCGACCAAAACGAAACTGGCTTTGCCGAAAAATTGCGTGCCGTGTTGCGTTTAGATCCTGATATTGTGATGGTTGGCGAAATCCGCGATAAAGACACTGCCAAAACATCATTGCAAGCGGCGCTCACTGGCCACTTGGTGCTCAGTACTTTTCACGCCAGCAGTGCAGCAGCTGCCCTAACGCGCATGCTTGACTTTATTGGGGTAAACCCGCTGTTTGCCTCGGCCATCCACCTGATTATGGCGCAGCGCTTGGTACGTAAGTTGGATGAAAAAACCAAGCAGCCCTACCAACCCGACGACGCCTTAAAAGCGCAGCTAAAGACTGTCATCGACAGCCTGCCGCCAGGCGTAGACCGCCCGGACGTCAATACTATTACGCTGTATAAGGCGGGTACTTCGAATGAAAATCCGTTCGGCTATACCGGCCAGGTTCCGCTCCGCGAGCAACTGCAAATGACGACGGGTATTCAGCAGTTGTTCAAGTTACCCCCCGACCAGATCACTACTGATACATTACAGGAACGGGCCATACAAGATGGCATGCTGACGATGCTGCAAGATGGTGTACTGAAAGCTATCCAGGGCGTTACCAGTCTAGAGGAAGTTTACCGTGTTGTCGGTTAAAACGAAGTAAGATTTTATTATTTTACCAGCTAACGGAGGCACAAAAAGCCGACCAGTGGCTGTTAAATTAAACTTATTGGCCGTATGGTTTGCCGATGAGGCTTGAAAGGACGTAGCCGACTGTTACGTTGTTGCCACCACCGATAGAAACTTCGGTATATGCCCCGACTTGTGCAATATCGTGCACGTACAAGCCAGGGTAGATTGCAAATGATTCGCCAGAATTTTTGTCAGCACTGTTATAGGCTTCCATAGCTGCACCATTGGCGCAAGTGTCACGAACCTCGCTGTCACCTTGGCTGCTCATTGGCCACGAGCAAACATTGGCACTTGACGGTGAAGTGCTCGGTATGGCCGTCGGAACGTTATGTGTTGGTGTAGGTGAAGCCACTACGACCACACTTTTGGTTGGCTTTGGCGTGGTGGTTTTAGCTGGGTTACTGCTGGGGCTTAAACTTGTGCTCACGCTGGTAGTCGGAGTTGGACTGGCAGATGGTGATGAGCTAGATGAACTAGAGTTGGACGTATTCGGATCCGAGGCAGAAGTGCTGGCTGATTCATAAGGCGTCGTAATGAATGACGGCGACGGCAAAACACCTTGCTGTTGTACCGAAGAAGTTTGCTCGGCTGGCTTTTCGAAATAAGAAACGCCAGCGGTGACCGCTGCTGTAAGTGCTACTGCACCTGCAAGTTTCATCCAACCAGGGATGAGCGGAGGCTTATTATTGGGGTTAATAGGTGTAGTGTCGTAGCGGTCGTCACCTGCATTCCTTAACATCGCGGATATGCCTGTATCGGGTTGCATATAGGGGTCGCGGGGCATGGGGCCGTCTTTTGGGATGACGGGTAGCTTTAGAGTCTGCTCCCCTAAACTTTCTTGTGGTATTAGTACGCCTGATGACGCCCATTCTGCTTGGGCAAGAAAAGGGTCAGATTCATAAGTGCTCATATCCTACAGATTATACAACAAAAGCGTACTTTTTACAAATTATTTATGACACGTGCAACTGCTTCGGTGATGCCTGGAGTGAAAGCACCTGGAATAATTTCATCTGGCGTTGGGTTTGCAACTAGACTAGCGATAGCTTCGGCAGCAGCAATCTTGTGCTGGTCGGTAATTTTGCTGACACGATGATCGAGCGCACCCCTAAAAATGCCTGGGAAAGCCAGCGAGTTATTGACCTGGTTTGGAAAGTCGCTGCGGCCGGTGGCCACTACTGCAGCGCCAGCAGCGCGAGCCTTGTCGGGCATAATCTCTGGTACCGGATTAGATAAAGCAAAAATAATTGGGTCTTTGTCCATCGCTTTAATCATTTCAGGCGTTAATATGCCTGGTTGCGATACGCCGATAAATATGTTGGCGCCAGCTATAATTTCTTCTAAAGACCCATCGGTGCCAGAGAAGTTGCTATATTCGAGCAGCTTACGCTTTTCGGCATTAAGGTCGGAACGATTTTCACTCACTACACCTTTACTATCTACAACAAACATGCGCGGTTGGGCGTAAGCGTGCAGTAATTTTACGATTGCCGTACCAGCGGCGCCAGCGCCCGCAACAACGATTTTCGCGTCGCTAAGATCGTGGCCGGTAACTTTACAAGCGTTAATAAGCCCAGCCAAAGTTACGACCGCCGTGCCATGCTGGTCGTCGTGCATTACGGGTATATCGAGCTCTGCTTTTAAGCGCTCTTCGACTTTAAAACAGATAGGCGCGGCAATATCTTCGAGGTTGATGCCGCCAAAGCTTGGTGCAATTGCTTTCACAGCAGCTACAATTTCGTCGGCAGTATGCACATTTAAAACGATCGGTACAGCATCAATGCCCGCGAAGTGTTTGAACAACATAGCTTTGCCTTCCATAACCGGCAAAGCACCGTAAGGCCCGATGTTGCCTAGGCCTAAAACGGCTGAGCCATCGCTCACTACGGCGACATTGTTGTTAAGCCAAGTGTAATCGCGGGTTTCAGTAGGGTGTTCGGCCACATAACTGCTTACGGCACCTACACCGGGCGTGTAATAAATACTCAATTTCTCGCGGCTGTCAGGTATATCCTTCAGCTTGATTTCAATTTTACCTTTAAGTTGCTTGTGCTTTTCGAGTGCCAGTTTTGAGTAATCCATGAACTAATTATATATGTAAAATCGCTTGGGCTAAAATAAACTTAAGAAATCGGCATGAGTTGGAAATGATGCCTATCAGTCAAGAATTCTCATAATTTTAAACGTATATGTACAGCATCAGATTATAAAAACTATTTTCAAGCTATAACAGATGTGCTATACTTGCTCTAAAGTATTTGTTAGTGTAAAGTAGGTCAGGTTATGCAATCTGTTATTCAAAAAATCGAAGAAAAGTTCAAAAAGCCGGGTGTCGTTGACGTTAAGAGCGGCGATACTGTAAAGGTACACCAAAAGATTAAAGAAGGCAGCAAAGAGCGCGTGCAGATTTTCCAAGGCTTGGTAATCCGCACTGACCGCAAGGGCAGCCATACAAGCCGCATTACGGTTCGCCGTATTGCAAGTGGTATTGGCGTAGAAAAAAGCTTCTTGCTCCACAGCCCTCTTGTGCTTAAAGTTGAAGTGACTAAGCGCAGCAAGGTTCGCCGTAACTACCTTACCTACATGCGCAACCGTACAGGTAAAGCTGCACGTTTGACTGGTGTAGCTTTTGATGCTAACGCAGTCAACAACATCCATGATGTTAAAGCCGAAGCCGAAGAAACTAAGCTTCACGACAAAGCCGCTGAAGCTCACGAAGCCTCAGCGCAAGAAAAATAGTTTAGCTGCAACAAAAGCTTAATGAATAAAAATGAGTCTATGATTTTTCAGGACTCATTTTATTTAGTTAAAAATAAGTTGCCACACACCCAAACCCTACAAAAAGCAGTCATTAACACCAAAATATAGACACTTTACGGGCAAGTTATGCTATGCTGCTTTTTAGTATGATAGTTGGGATAGATGAAGTTGGGCGTGGGTGTTGGGCTGGGCCGGTTGTGGCTGGTGCCGTGTTACTGCAAAAGCCGATGCGCGGGCTTCGAGATTCCAAAAAACTGACTCGTTTGCAGCGTGAAATGTTTGATATCCGAATTCGGAAGACAGCGCTTGCAATTGGTATCGGTTGGGTGTGGGTTGAAGAACTTGATGCCATTGGCATGACTGAGGCAGTGCGGTTGGCAATGCGCCGGGCTCTCGAACAAATTGAGCAGCCGTACGAGCAGATTATTATTGATGGAAATTACAACTATTTAAAAGATATCCCAACAAGTATAGCGCGTATTAAGGCTGACGATAGTGTGCCGGCGGTGAGTGCGGCTAGCATTGTTGCTAAGGTGGCACGTGATGCTTGGATGCGCGATATCGCAGGCAAATTCCCACAATATGGGTTTGACTCGCATGTGGGCTATGGTACCAAAATGCACCGTGATGCCTTGGCAATGCATGGTGTGTGTGAACTTCACAGGCGAAGCTTTTTGCCGGTGCAAAGCATAATGCAAACAGTAGGCTAGCATGACAACAACAGAGGTGGGACGCAAAGCCGAAGCAGTGGCTGCCACATTTTTAACTGCAAAAGGCTGTGAGATTGTTGCTCAAAATTGGCGCACTAGAATGTGCGAAATTGATATCGTAGCTACCCGCGATGCAATTGTGTATTTTTGCGAAGTAAAATATCGGGTGCACAACAAACAGGGTGCCGGGCTTGACTATATAACGCCCAAAAAATTGCGGCAGATGCAGTTTGCTGCTGAAAGCTGGGTTCATATGCATGGTTGGCGCGGCGATTACCAACTATGCGCTATCGAAGTCAGTGGACCGCGCTTTGCGGTTACGACTGTCGTAAAAGATATAGGTTAAAAGCGCCCACGCAGAGCATGTGAATCCGTTGCGCAAGCGACCTGCGCCCAACTTTTTTGTGCTTTTACGCCGAATAGCTCTCGAAATACTTTCGTAAACGCTCAAGGTCGCGGTCGCGCCAAGCTGCTTGCCACTCAATAGTCTCCAAACCCTGATTGAAACTGCGCTCAATCGCTGGCTCCATAACAGAGCTGAAGAAAGTAGTGTAATCTTCCAAGAAAGCTTTGCTGCTCATAACCCGGGCTGCGCGGGCTGGTAGGCTGGTAAATGACGTATCGTTGCCCATATTGGTTTTAAGCCACTGCCAATTGTCTTTCAGCCATTGCCAGGTCGCATCGCGGGCAAAGCGATTGCCCAGGCTGTAACTAATCCAGTACATTACATCTTGCAAGCGCACATTTTCAGAGGTGATAAGTGCGAGCGAACGCTTAATAAGCTCTGGTTGCTTGAACCCGGTAAGCGCAGCGGCGAGCGTCACGCGTTCTTCTGGGGAGCTGCTGGCATTATGCAGCGCTAAAAGTTTATCGAAAGTTGCTGTGTTGCCATGACGGGCGGCGGTTGTGTAAATGAGGCCGCGCAAATCGGGGGCAATGTCTTCTGAAGCTTGCATAGTTTTAAAGCGTTTCAGCGCTTCATCGACCACAGTTTTTTCGTCGCAAGTTGAAGCAATTGCTAAAATTGTCGGCCGCAGTAGCGTATCGAAATGGTTTTCAGCTTGGCGTGGTTCCCAGCCTAACCGCGATAATTGCTTGGCGATCATAGCTCGGCCGTACGGCTTTGTAGTTTCGCGCAAGTGGTCGTCGTTCATAACTAAACGGATGCTGGTAAAGTTTGCGGCCATGATGTCCCACACAATATCGGCGTCTTCGTCGCGGTAAGCATCCATAAGCTTGAGCGCTGAAACGGTGTCGCCATAGCCAGCCTTGGCAGCCTCGAAAGCGTCGCTCAAAATGCCCATACGGTCAACAGGGGCGAGGTGCCCGGCTTCAACCAATTTGGCAAGTTTATGTAAGTGCTCAGGGTTATATATGACGCGGCAAAAACTGCTTTGCCCTTGGTTTAACTTTAAAGTTTCAGCGTTTGCAGCTTTGAATGTGGCAGTTTTGGCGCGAAGTATTGCCGGTGCGTTTTCACCGGCGTTAAGGGCGATAGGCCACACCGCAGTGTCGCGTGTCTGTAGGCGCTCGCTGGGGTTTACGAAAAACCGCTCTTGCTGCAGATGTACATTGTTGCCCGAGATTTTTACTTGCACGAGCGGATAGCCTGCTTGGCTCGTCCAGGCGGACATCATATCGTTGATGGGTTTTTTAGAAATTTCCTCAAGCGCTTGCCATAAATCAACAGTATTAGTATTGCCATAGGCGTGGGTTTTTAGGTAGTGCCGCAGGCCGTCGCGGAAAGTGTCTTGGCCTAAGTAATTCGAGAGCATCATAATACTGCTACCACCTTTGTTGTAGCTGATGGCGTCAAAAATAGTGGGAATTTCGTCTGGGTGGTTAACGGCAACTTCAATCGGGTGGGTGTTTTTAAGTGAATCCAACTTAAGCGCCACCTGCTGCTCTTCAACAATGTATTGGGTCATCATGTCCCATTCAGGGAAGAGCTTACTGACTGCAAAGTAGGCCATAACGTTGGCGAAACCTTCGTTCAGCCAGAGGTCGGTCCACCAGCGCATCGTCACTAAGTTGCCGAACCATTGGTGAGTAAGCTCATGACAGATTACTTCGGCCACATATTGTTTGCTGGGCAAACTAGTGTTTTGGGCATCAACCAGCAAAGCTTGTTCGCGGAAAGTAATAAAACCCCAGTTTTCCATCGCGCCGGCTGCAAAATCGGGTAATGCCACGAAGTCGCATTTTGGCAGCGGGAACGGAATATCAAAATAGCTTTCAAAAAACTCCAGGCAGCGCACGGCAGTTTGCAGCGCAAAATCGGTGTGGGCAATGTTATCTCTGGTGGCTAATGTCCGCACTAGCGTGCCATTTTTGGTGGTTGCCTCTTTTTGGGCGAAATCACCATACGCGAATGCCAGTAGATACGTCGACATAACAGGGGTCGTTTCAAAGGTAGTAACTAACGCGTCATCTTCAGTAGCCTGATGCTTAATAGGCGTGTTTGCGTATACAGCCTCGTTTATTGGCGAGGTGATAGTAAGGTCGAACGTGGCTTTAGCCTCTGGCTCGTCGATGCAAGGGAATGCTTGGCGGGCGGCATGGCTTTCAAACTGGGTCGCAATAAATTGCTTAGCGCGGCCGTCCTGCATATAGTTGCATGGGTAAATGCCTTCCATCGGGCGAGTAATTGTGCCGCTGAACTCTAACATGACGCTGTATTCGCCAGCATATAGCGCGTCTTTGCTGTGCAAACGTACTTCTTCGAGGCTGCGTTGATGGTTGATGCGGTCAACGGTAAGCAGCCGCGTTTCTTTTTTGTCATGCTTGGTAATGGTGGCTTTGGTAATACTTAGGCCGTTTTGATGGAACGTTAGGCGATGGCTGGGGGCGCCAGTTTTTCTACCGCGAATCGTAACGGTGCCCGCAATGGTCATGTCGTCACGATTCGGATTAAGGGAGATCATATAATGTGAAGGCTTAAAACCCTCGAAAAGACGTCGTACTTTTTTGCTCATTTCTATATTCTAGCATCACTTTGCCTGGCGAGTATGCTTAAATATAGCGCGTGGTAGCCAAACTATTGCTACAATTGCTCAAATATGGTAAAATATATATACGTAACTAAGATAGGACTTGTAAAACACTATGATTGACCCTAATTTACCTCCTGAACCAGTTGAGCAAGCTGAACAACCGGTCTTCTTTGACCCCTTTACTCAGCCACTTTCTCAAGAACAACAGCCTGCAGAAGCGCCTACCGACCCGAATGTTATAGATGACGATCTTGCAGCTTTAGCGGGCGCTACGCATGTTCCACCGAAGCCAACGAAAGTATTTAAAGCAGATGCCCCGCAACCGGTGCAACCAGAGCAAGCTCCTCAAGCTACGCCCGCTGCCGCCGCAGAACGTCTTGGCCGCATTGCCCGTCTTCGTGCCAGGGTAGGCAAGGTTGCCGCGGTATCCCTTATAGGTGCCGGTGTGGGCGGAGTAGTGACAGTAGGTGCTTACGTTATGGATTCCCATTACCAAAGCCAAATCCGTTCTATCGCCAACAATACTTATTACCACCAAGGCGACCAATACAAACTTGGACAGGAAAATGTAGAAACAGCCACCAATGAAAAAACGGCAAACGCTATTCTGGCTGGGGCTGGAATAGTCACCTCCGCAGCACTCGGAGTTAGTGCCTTAGCGTTGACTAGTGCCGGTAGGAAGCAGCGCCGCGAAGAGGCTAAAAACCAGCCAAAGCTGTCTCGCAAGGAACGCCGCCAAGCTCGCCGCGATGGCAAGTTTGCCAAAGAAGCTGAAAAGCGCGGCTGGGCTAAATCCGAGAGCAAACCGGGTAAGCCAGCCGAAGCTACTAGTGATGGTAATAGCAGCAGTGACTCAAGCGAAGCGTAAGGTTTCAGCGAAACTACATTGACAAACGCATAACATCAGTGCTATGATAAAAGAGATAAAGTCGGCCGCAAAGGTCGGCTTTTCTCGTAAAAAGACACCTTTAGTTATCGCTAATAAAGAAAGGAACTAAAATGGATTTAGACGTTAAACAATTGGCGCTTGCCTTACGTTCAATCGCTGAAGAAAAAAACTTACCTGAAGATACCGTACAGGAAATTGTCGAGCAGGCCTTGGCCGCCGCTTATCGCCGCGACTATGGCGATCGCGAGCAAGAAGTGCGCGTAACTATGAACCTTAACACCGGTGACGTAGATGCCTATGTTTCAAAAGAAGTCGTCGAAAAAGTGGGTGACCCGGCGTACGAGATTAGCTTGGCCGATGCCCAAGTAATGCAAAAGAACGCCCAAATCGGTGACATGATTGAAATTCACGAAGAGGTTAAAAACTTTGGTCGCGTGGCTGCACAGACCGCTAAACAGGTTATTCTACAGCGTCTCCGTGAAGCTGAACGCGAAATTGTAATGAACGAGTATGAAGACAAAATCGGTACCGTTATCAACGCCCTTGTAAGCCGCGTTGAAGGTAACATCGTACGGGTTGACCTTGGCAAGGCCCAAGGTATCATGCCGCGCAGCGAGCAGATCCAGGGTGAGCGGTATTACCCCGGCCAACGTCTTAAAGTGTTCTTAAAAGATGTCGAGCGCGGCCCGCGCGGCCCGCAGCTGGTCGTGTCTCGTGGCAGCATTCACTTTATTGAATGGTTGTTCCGCTCTGAGGTGCCAGAGATGGAAAGCGGTGCCGTAGAAATTCAAGGTATTGCCCGCGAAGCCGGTGTGCGTACTAAGCTAGCTGTGCACAGCACAGTGCCCGGTGTTGACCCTGTTGGAACCTTTGTCGGTGGTCATGGTACTCGCGTGAATGCTGTAATGAGCGAAATCGGTGAGCAAGAAAAGATTGACATTATAGTATGGGATGCAAGCCCGGTTGCGTACATTACTAATGCGCTAAGCCCGACGAAAATTACTAAGGTCACTATCAATGAAGCCGATAAAAAAGCGGTCGTTGCCGTCCCTGAAGACCAGCTGAGTATTGCAATCGGCAAGGGCGGTCAAAATGTGCGGTTAGCAAGCAAGCTCACCGGCTACGAGCTTGACATTGAGGCTGAAAAGCCCCAAGTTAAAGCCAAAGAGGAAGTCGTAAAGATTGCCCCGCCAAAACTAAAAAAGAAGACCGAACTTGAGAACAGCCTACTTGAGGCAATTGAAGAGCACGGCGAATAATAGAGCCTAGGCGTCATTTTAAAATACCGGGCAATCAACTATGCTCGGTATTTTGCTACACTAGCAAATGTATATGCGTGTTAAAGTGAGTTAGCACTCTTGACGTGAGAGTGCTAGAAACGCTATTATATAAGTACCATTCAAAATGGCAAAGGCATAATTCATTGAATATTATTCGTAAGCAGCATAAAAAGAATATCCGCTAAGTTAACGATCGGAGGACTAACAATGACACCTGAACCAGCAGACTTCCAAGATTTCTTGAACCATTTAACAGATAACGCGTTGCATAGCCTAAAGCGGGCAGATGCTATCGCGCGTAACTTTGGCAGCGCCTATGTTGGCACTGAGCATTTGCTTTTAGGCCTACTTGCGCAAGACGGCAGTATGGGTGCTAAATTGCTTGAGGGCGCAGGCGTCACGCTTGACCGTGCCCAGTTGGCGCTCAATTTGAATCCAAAAACCGCCGTGATGAGCCCAGCTGCTAAGGGTTTAAGCGAAACCGCCAAATTGACACTTAAAATGGCATCTGATACGGCACAAGATTACGGCCAGGAATTTTGCGGCACAGAGCACATTTTATACAGTATTTTAAGCCAAAAGAATGCCCGCGCTACTATTATGCTGCGCGACATGAATATTGACGTTGACGCGCTCATGAGTGAGCTTGAGCAGTTCTTGAACCGTCAAAATTATGAGGGCGAACCTGCTGGTACGAGCCGCCGCGGCGGTCGTAAGCAGGGGCGTAAAACAGCGCTCGACTTTTATGGCTCCGACATAACTGCTCAAGCACGGGCAGGCAAGCTTGACCCGGTGGTTGGGCGTGATGCCCAAATTAAACGTGTCATCACCATCTTAAACCGCCGCACTAAAAATAATCCGGTACTCATCGGTGAACCGGGTGTCGGCAAAACTGCTATTGCCGAAGGTTTGGCACAGCGCATTATTGCCGAGGATGTGCCTGACAGCTTGCTCGAAAAGCGTATTGTAATGCTCGACTTGGCGGGCATGATCGCTGGCACGAAATACCGCGGTGAATTCGAAGAGCGCTTGAAAAAAGTAATGGCCGAACTCGAGCAAGATAAAAAAACAATTGTATTTATTGACGAAATGCACTTGCTTGTTGGCGCTGGTGCTGCCGAAGGCGCTATGGACGCCGGTAATATTTTAAAGCCCGCGCTGGCACGGGGTAAAATCCAGGTTATTGGCGCTACGACTACTGACGAATACACCAAGCATATCGAAAAAGATGCTGCGTTGGAACGTCGTTTCCAGCCGGTGCAAGTGCCTGAGACCACTCCGGCCGAAACGCTGGCAATTTTGAAAGGTTTGCGCAAGCATTACGAAGATTTCCACGGCGTAAAGGTGAGCGACGAAGTGCTTGACAATATTGTAACGTTAGCGAAGCGCTATATTAATGACCGTTTTATGCCCGATAAAGCTATCGATTTGCTCGACGAAACCGCTGCCCATTTACGGGTAGACAAAGGCAAAACCAGCCCCGAAGTCCGCAAATTACAAAAAGAACTCAAGCTAATCAATGCCCGTATCGACGAAGCAGTGGACGCTGAAGATTATGAGCGTGCCGCTAAAGCCAAACAGCGTGCCAGCCAGATCGACGAAGAGCTTGCCGCACTGCAAGCTACCAGCAAAGAAGCTAAGCGTATTAACATTACCGATGAAGATGTGGCCGATGTAGTTGCCCGTATGACAGGCATTCCAGTTAAAAAGGTTATTCGCTCAGAAGCCAAATATCTGCTGAATTTAGAGAAGAACCTAGGTAAGCACGTAATTGGCCAAGGTGAAGCCGTTGAAGCGGTGTCGC
Source organism: Saccharimonadales bacterium (SeqCode) (assembly GCA_035478775.1). GTDB lineage: Bacteria > Patescibacteriota > Saccharimonadia > Saccharimonadales > UBA4665 > CAMLQK01. The sequence continues at coordinate 123,393 of DATIJG010000023.1, forward strand.
GTGCTATCCGTCGCAACCGCTCAGGCATAGGCAGCGAAAAACGTCCGATCGGCTCGTTCATTTTCTTAGGGCCAACCGGTGTTGGTAAGACCGAACTCGCCCGTGTGCTCGCCCATGAATTTTTTGGCAGCGACGATGCTATGATCAAAATTGACATGAGCGAATTTGGTGAACACCACAATGTGTCGCGCCTGGTTGGCGCACCTGCCGGCTATGTGGGTTACGATGATGGCGGTCAGCTGACCGATAAAATTCGTCGCCACCCGTATAGCTTGGTGCTATTTGACGAGATCGAAAAAGCTCACCCTGACACCTATAACATGCTGCTGCAAATGCTTGAAGATGGGGTGCTCACCGATGGTAAAGGCCGTAAAATTGATTTTACCAACACGATTGTTATTATGACCAGCAACATTGGTGCTGATAAACTGCAAAAAGAAGCCGACTTTGGGTTCACCGCAGTGCGTAGTAGCGACCTCGACGACCTCGATGCTTTGCACGAGCAAAATAAAACGAAAGTGCTCGACGCGCTTAAAAAGCAACTACGCCCGGAGCTTTTGAACCGCATTGATAAAACTATCGTCTTTCGGGCGCTCACTAAAAAGGACATTCACCACATTATTGACCTACAAATTGACGAACTGCGTACCCGCTTGCAAAAACAAGGCATTGGCGTGCAATTAAATACGGCAGCTAAGCAGTATTTGCTTGATAATGGCTACGATGCTAAAAATGGTGTGCGCCCACTTCGCCGGCTTATTCAAGATACAATTGAAGATTACATTGCGGTCGGCTTGCTTGAAGACAAATATCCGAAGGGCACCATTGTGCATGTTGGCGTGAAAAACGGCGAGCTGCACTATAACGTTAAAACTACTGAATAAAACCTAAAGTAACTGGTACACTAAGCGTATGAAATCGCTGCGTCGACTTGCTCCGTACCTGTTGCTGCTCATTTTAGCGGCAACAGGTTTCGGTGTAGTCGTTAAGCGTGATGCTATTACTGACTGGGCTGTGCTGCAAAATTATATGCCGCCGGCAAACGTTGCGCAGCTGGCAAGCCAAACCACTATGACGTCGCTCGCGAAGCATTATTTTTACGTCAACAAACCACAAATTGAAGGTAAAGATGCCTTTAACACGCAGTGTACTAATAAGATTGAGCAGTCGGTGGTGCTGGGCTGTTTTCATGGCAACCGCCAAGGAATTTTCATTTTCAACGTCACCACGCCAGAACTGGACGGTGTACAGCAAGTGACGGCAGCGCACGAGATGCTGCACCAGGCGTACCAGCGCTTAAACAGCTCAGAAAAGCAACGGGTTGACAGCATGCTTAGTAGCTACTATAAAACTGGGCTTACCGACCAAACTATAAAAGACCAAATGGCAAGCTATCAAAAAAGTGAACCGAACGATGTGGTAGACGAAATGCACTCAGTGTTTGGTACGGAAGCGACTCGTTTGCCGGCTGACCTTGAGCAATATTATAGGCGGTACTTCACAAACCGCTCGGTGGTAACTGGTTTTTATACCCAATACCAGGCAGCATTTACATCGCGGAATCAGCAGATTATGGACTACGATAGCCAGCTCACCACCCAAAAACAACAAATAGATGCATTGCAAGCTTTGGCTATGAGCCAACTGCAGACACTCAATGCGCAAAAATCCCAAATGGACGCCCAGAAGGCGGGTGGTGATATCCACGGTTATAACGCCATGGTCGATAGCTACAATCAAATGGTAAATCAATACAACGCGCAGCTCGATGTTTTACGCCAAGAAATTGATGGCTACAACAAACTTGTAGCGGCGCGCAACGCAATTGCGGTGCAAGAGCAACAATTACAACAAGACCTATCGAGCCAATCACTGCCATCTGTGAGCGGCCAGTGATACAATAGAACAGCATGGCTAAGAAAACGTCTGTCCATTATGTTTGTACAAATTGCGGCGCGAGCTATACGTCGTGGGCTGGCAAATGCGCCCAGTGCGGCGAATGGAATACTCTGCAAGAAGAAGCTGTGCTTGATGCTGGTATTGCCGGCGGAGCTGTAAGCAATGGTCGCGCTTTGCAGGCGGCCTCGGTTGAAAGTTTGCTCGAGCATGACCAGCCGCGCATGATAACCGGCATAGATGACGTCGACGTTGTGTTGGGCGGCGGCGTGGTTGCGGGCAGCGTCAATTTAATCGCCGGCCAGCCGGGAATTGGCAAGAGCACGTTGTTATTGCAAATCGCCGACGCGCTCGCTAAAAAATATCGCGTATTATACGTGAGTGGCGAAGAGTCCGGCCATCAAGTGGGTATGCGTGCCAAGCGTTTGGGTGTTGCCGATACCGCTTTACAATTGGCAACCACTACCAGTGCCGACGATATTGCTGCCACTATTATGGGCAAGCAGTTCGATTTAGTGGTAGTCGATTCCATCCAAACAATAACGGTTGCGGCCGTGGCGTCGGCGGCGGGCAGCGTGTCGCAAATCACCAACAGCACGCACCTTATTTTGAGCGCTGCCAAGCAGAGCGGCACGGCGGTAGTGCTGGTCGGGCATGTCACCAAAGAAGGCTCAATTGCCGGGCCTAAAGTTTTGGAGCATGTGGTAGATGTAGTACTGCAATTAGAAGGCGACCGTTACGGCGGTTTTAAGGTGTTGCGCGCCATTAAAAACCGTTTCGGCCCTACCAGCGAAGCCGGTATTTTCGAGATGGTTGGCCAGGGGTTACAACCGGTTAAAAACCCTTCCGCAGCGTTACTGGCCGAGCGCAGAGTCAGTGACGGTTCAATTGTGCTGGCAACACTTGAGGGTACACGCCCTTTGCTGGTAGAGGTACAGGCATTAGTCAATAAAACTAGTTATGGCTACCCAAAACGTGCCGCAAGTGGCATTGACCTGAATCGTGTTAATTTGCTTATTGCCATGCTGGAACGCCGCACAAAGTTACGGCTTGGTGAGCAAGACATTTACATCAACATCGTTGGCGGCATGAAAATTACCGAACCTGCTGCCGATTTAGCAGTATGTTTAGCAATTGGCTCGGCTGCAAAAGGTTTACAATTAAAAGCAAATGCCGTAGTATTCGGCGAAGTCGGCTTGAGCGGCGAGGTGCGCCACGTGCCACTTATTGACAAGCGCATTGCCGAAGCCAAAAAGATGGGCTTTGAAGCTGCTATCGGGCCGAAGATGGCTAAAAAATCATCATTTTTACAGTCGGTGCCAGATGTACGCGCCGCACTTAATCAATTTTTAGAGAAAGACATATAATGACATCATTTATTGAAATTATTTTACTTATATTTATTGCAGCATTTTTGGTATTACAACAAAAAGGCGGCTTTGAGAGCCTGCTTGGCAAGCATCGTAAGATTATTTTAGATAGTTGCGCGCTTATTGACGGCCGCATTACTGAGATTGTTAAAACCGGCTTCGTTGTCGACGAGCTTGTTATCCCGCAATTTATAATAAACGAACTGCAACTTTTAGCCGACGGCAACGACAGCCATAAGCGGGAGCGTGCCCGTTTTGGCTTGGATATTGCGCACGAACTGCAAGACACAGCTTTTCATGCCAAGGTAACTATCGACCATACTGTATTTGAAAATGTGCCTGCGACCGACGACAAACTCATCCAGTTAGCCAAGAAGACAGAGGCTTATTTGTATACGACCGACTTTAACTTGTCGAAAGTGGCTGCTATTGAGGGTGTCGGCGTACTGAACGTGAACGAACTCGCCCAAGGCTTGCGGCCAGTTGCACTGCCCGGTGAAACGCTCAAAATTAAGGTTATTCAAAAAGGCAGCAACCCAAGCCAAGGCGTCGGATACTTAGACGATGGGACCATGATTGTAGTTGAAGGCGGTGCCCGTCATGCCGGGAAGGCTGCCGTAGATGTGACAGTTACACGCATGCACCAGACAGTGGCAGGCAAGATGGTATTCGGCCACATTAAAGAACATGCACAGCAACGCACTGTAGAACAACAGGCTCACGCTACTCCAGCTCATAAGCGCCAAACCCAGGCGGCAAAGGTGGCTGTAGAAAAAGCTGGGTCAGCGCCTCGGCACTCACTGCACCAGCGTTTGCGGCCTGCTTTGACAGCAGAACAAGCTAAAGCTTCTGCCACTCCTTCAAAGTTGGCAAAGGGAGCAAAGCAGACTATGCTACGTACTCGTCAGTCCGGGTCGCGCTCTGCATCTATCCAGAAAATTATGTAGTTTCAGTTAGGGTCTAGAAAAGACTCTTCCTATAGCCTGCCGCTGCGCCTTTGAGTTGGACGGTCGTTGTTGGTAAGCGGGGTTACCGGGCTGGTTGTTTGCGTAGCTGGCGCCGCGGTGAACGAAGTAGTGGCTTCGTTAGTTCCGCTGTACAGTACGCTGTCTATAGCTTCGGCCTTAATCGTGGCAGCTTCTGCTGAAGTTGGTGTGTATGAAAACGTAACGGTGCTTGGTGAGTCACTGGCATTTTGTGAGCCTACTTTGTTGCCATCAACGTATAAGTTAACCGTGCCCGGGAACTGGTCGCTTGAAAGTGAGTGAGTACCTTGCGTAACGGTTACGGTAAAGGTGCAGGCTGACCCTACGACACATGATGGCGGGGCGGTGAGCGTTACCGACGGCTTAGCGTCGTCACAATGATGGACGTCATCTGTTGCGGTCGTTGAGGTAGCGCTGTGGCCAGTCACAAAGATATCAATTGAGAAGGCATTGCCGTTGCCATTGCCTTGTGATTGTTTGGCGAGGTCAGGGGTGCACGAAGTCGCTACCTTACCGGAAACTTTATCAATAACTTGGCTAGTGTTAGAGCCAGTTTTGCCGGTGTACCATGACGGGAACAGATCGGTGCTCGGACTTGGCTCGATGTCGCCGTAATGGATGTGGTTGGTGATAACAAAAGCGGGTAACGTTTTAATGTCAGCCGGAGCTGTCCAGTTAACTGGCTTCATGTTGGCATGGGCGGCTTCCATCATACCTCGCGTTAGTGGCTCGGTAAGTTGTTCCATCGATGCGCCCCGCGTTGTAAGGTCGAGGTTGCGCATGTGATTACCTACCCACGACACCACTGCATATTGAGTGGACCAGCTAGTCATAAGGCCGTCGAAGCCATTATTAGTAGTACCGGTTTTTACTGCAAAGTGCCAGCCATTGTCGCGTTGGAATTTATATCCGTCGTGCGCGAGTGGCGTACACGTAGTTGCCGTACAACTGCCCGGTAGGTAGCTGGCATTCGGGTCGCTGGCCATGTCGTCAACAATGTAGGCGGCATCGGCTTTTACGGCCTGTTTAGCTTTTGGTTGCGTCCATTGGTCGACAGTTTTGCCGGCAGAGTCGGTAATTTTTAAGATGTACGTCTTTGGAATCGCCTGGCCGAGCCGCGCTATAGTTGAAAGGCCGTTCACGTGGTCATCGAGGTGCAAGAATGCGCCGTCGCCAATTGCCGACGATGCGTAGCATTGCGTCGTGGCAGTGTTTTGCTCATCGGAGAAACAATTGTAGGTGTTACCCTTGACGTAAGGGTTGTCCATCATGGCGGTCGCCGTGCCGATAACCTTGTTGATTGAATTGACGTGTTGGGTGCTGCTATCGTTCGGCACTGCCATAAGCATTGCTTTCACAGCTGGTACGTTACGCGAACCGCCAAGGGCATAACGTAGGGTAACTGGGCCAGGATATAAGAAGTCGTAATCTTCCAAGCAATTGCCGCCATTTTTTGGCAAAGCTTTGTTGGTACATTCATAACCTTGCGCTGGCAATGGCCCCTGAGTGTCGTAAATAACTGACCCGGCGCCAACGTTATTGTTATTGTCAATAAGCGTTGTGTAATCGTATGGTTTAAAACTTGAACCGGGCGGAATCAAGATGCCTGAGGCGTAGTTATTCTGGCCGTGGTCAGGGTCGTTAAAGTTCGTGCCACCCACCAGCGCTACAATTTGTCCGGTCGGAACGTTTTCGGTAACAAGTGCTTCTTCGTCGGCAGCGCCCCCAGTGCGAGTTTTGATATTGCTATAGTTATCTGCGACCAGCGTTTCGGCACTGTTCTGCAAGTTCAAATCAAGGGTAGTGGTAACTTTCCAACCACCACGTTGCACGGTTGCGGCACCATATTTGTTCTCAAGCTGTTGTTTGGCTGTCAGTACAAAGTAAGGTGCTTTGATGCCCGCGTAGTATTGCTGGAACGGATGCACTTGTGCCAGAATGTCTACCTTTTTGGCTTCGTCGGCTTGGCTTTGCTTGATGTACCCCTGTTTTACCATTTGGTCGAGAATGTAATGCTGGCGGTTGACAAGCGCGGTGGAACCAAAATTATCTTCGGTGGCGGCAGCGTTGTACTGAGGCGAGTTGTACGGCGAATAATAGCCCGGTGACTGCGGAATAGCTGCAAGCATGGTTGCTTGGGCAAGCGTTAAATCTTTGGCATCAACGCCGAAGTAATCTTGCGCGGCGCTCTGCACGCCATATTGCACGTTGCCGTATGGTGCAATATTCAAGTATCCGGTCAAAATGTCGTCTTTAGAATATTCACGCTCAAGGTCGACGGCTAGTGCCAACTCTTTAATTTTACGAGTAATACTGCGGTCGGCAGTCCATTCCTGGTTTAACTTAACCAATTGCTGTGTAATGGTGGATCCGCCTTGAGTGCCGCCGCCACTGCCGAAAACGTCGTGCACACCGGCGCGTACGATGCCGCGAACATTAAATGCACCTTCATGGTAAAAGTCTTTGTCTTCAATGGCGACAGTAGCTTCCTTCATATATGGCGAAATTTGGTCGCTTTTAACAGGCACACGTTTAACGGCGTTATAGTCTTGCCATAAAACGGTTTGCCCGGTGCGGTCGTAGTAAATAATGCTCCCGCCCAGGTTATCACCAGAGATGTCTTTGATTTGCGGTAAATCTTTACGGAAGTATGCAAATAAACCAACAAGTAAAATAAACACCACAATAATGCCAACGCCGGAAATCTTAAGCGCCATAATAGCGCCTTCGCGGCTAAACCAGTAATGGTACATGCGTTTAGGTTGCAAACGGTATAGCATGCGTTTGAACCAGTTTTGCGGCATAGCACTTTTTTGCGTAGCACGTTTGCGTGCTTTGGCAGCGCGGTTTGCCCGGAATCTATCAGAAAATGACTGGTTGAGCTTTATGGTATTGCCACTTTTAGTGGTAAAAGTACTCTTGCCGGGCCGCTTGCGCCCGGTGTTTTTATTAGGGGTGTTCATCCGTTATCGTTTGCTCCTCGTTCTTCGAGTTTACTCATATTAGTATAACAAACAACCGCGCAAAAAGCATAGGCATAACTGCCAAAATGGCACTTTAGCGTGCAGCCAATCTTCAGATACGCTATACTATTATTGATATGTTCAACAACGATCCGATTCGCCACCAGTATTTATATATGCCTTCATTATTTATCCCGCATGTATAATTTAGTTAAGGAAACACATGAAACTTTCAGAAGACCTACAATGGCGAAATTTGATAAAAGACCGCACTTTCAGCGATCTTTCGTGGCTTGATACGCCGCGCACTTTCTACTTGGGTGCGGATTGTTCCTCGGCAGATAGTTTGACTATCGGCAATTTAGCGGTATTCATGCTTGCTAAACGGCTCAACAAAGCAGGTTGGAAAACAGTGCTGCTGGTTGGCGGTGCCACTAGCCTTATCGGCGACCCAGGTGGAAAAGACGAAGAGCGGCCACTGAAGTCACGCGAAGAAATAGCCCGCAACGTTGCCGGCATTAAGGCACAAGTTCAACGCTTGTTTGAAGGTGAGGCATTTACGCTAGTCGACAATTATGAATGGTTTAAAGACATCGGCTTTTTGGAATTTCTGCGTGACATCGGCAAACATTACAGCATGACAGAACTTGTGCAGCGCGATTACATTGCCGAACGCATCGGCGAACGCGGCAATGGCATCAGTTACGCCGAATTCAGTTATACGCTTATCCAGGGTTACGATTTTTGGCACTTATTTAAAGAGCTTGACGTAGAAATGCAAATCGGCGGTTCCGATCAATGGGGCAATATGCTCTCAGGTGTGCCGCTCATCCGTAAAAAGGAACAAAAAGAGGCGCACGCTTTGAGCATGCCTTTGGTTATTAATAAAGCAACCGGCAAAAAATTTGGTAAGAGCGAGGCCGGTGCGGTGTGGCTCGACCCCGAGCGCACTACGCCAACGCAGTTTTATCAGTTTTGGATTAACCTTGATGACGAAGGCGTTGAAGACTACATTAAAATATATACCAGCCTTGAAAAAGCAGAGGTAGACGAACTTATGGCTGCGCACCACGAAAATCCGCGTGAGCGTTTAGCGCAAAAAAAGCTTGCGGGGGAAGTAACCAAATTACTACACGGTGCCCAAGCTTTAGCCATTGCCGAAGAAGTGACCAATTACTTGACTGGCAAGCAATCTGTAGCCAACGCGGGCAGCGAAGCACTGGAGGCCTTAAAGCACGAAATTCCTAGCGTAGAAATAACGGTGGAAGCCGAGCTTACTGATGTGCTAGTGCAAACAAACTTAGCGGCATCTAAAAGTGAGGCTCGTCGGTTGCTGCAAAACAATGCGATTGCTGTAAATGGTGTAAAAGTCACAAAAGAACATTTAGACCCTACCGACTTCGTGCAGGGTCGGGCAATGCTAAGAAAAGGCAAAGCTTTTAAGGATTCCGCCTTGATTACGCTCGCTCAATAAGCAACCGATGGTATACTGAAAAGGATATGACAAACCCATCGAAAGAAACCAAGCCTACTAAACTCAAACGCCGCGCTGACCAATATAACGACCCCAGCCACAACTACTTGCGCTATTGGGATGGCCGCGATTATGAAAATGACGCTGAAGAAATGGCGCTGCGACGCTTGCTGAAAGGCAAGCATTTTAAACATGCCGTAGATATCGGTGGCGGCTATGGCCGTCTGTGCATCTTCTTAGAGAACTACGCTGACAGAGTAACGCTCGCCGAGCCGAGCCAGCAGCAGCTGGACATCGCTAAAGATTATCTTAAAGGCCACTCCGAGGTTGACCGTAAGCTTATGCAAGCTGATGACCTCAAGTTTAAAGACGGGTCGGTTGATCTTATTACGATGATCCGCGTGATGCATCATTTGCCAGATCCGGCAGCCGAATTTGCAGAAGTCGCGCGTGTGCTCAGCGACAATGGTTGGGCGATTATTGAGGTTGCTAACTATGCCCACGGCCGCAACCGCTTAAAGTACGCGCTCAGGGGTAAAAAGTTGCCAGAAGAGCCGGTCGATATCCGTTCGGCTGCACACCGCGACAAAGGTGAAATCGCTTTCGTGAACCACAACCCGCACACTGTGATGAGGCAATTTGCGCATGCCGGCCTCACAGTTAACCGAATCCTGTCGGTCTCAAACTTGCGCAGCCCTGGTCTCAAAAAAGTGATGCCGAAGAGTGTCATGCTTGCTATCGAAGGTATTCTGCAACCGACTTTAGCTAGTAGTTTCTTCGGCCCAAGTGTATTCTTTTTGGTGCACAAGGCAAAGTAAACCTGTCTGAAGACATGGAAACACAGCCAATAACAAGTGTTAAAGGCGTTGGCGAAGCCCAAAGTAGAAAGTTTGGGCTGCTTGGTGTGCATACCATAAGCGATTTGTTAGAATATTTCCCGCGCCGTTACGAAGATTATTCCAATGTGCGAAGTTTAGACGAAGTTGCGCCTGGCCCGGTAACGGTACGTGCCACAATTGAAAATGCACGCGGCCGGTATGTGCGCCGAGCCATGCACATCACCGAAGCCACGGCTGCGAGCGATGATGGCAAAACGCGCATCAAACTCATTTGGTTTAACCAGCCCTACCGCGCCAACGGCATAAAACCCGGTGAGCAGTATTTTATCTCTGGCAATTATGAACTTAGCCATGGTCGGTTCGCTATTATGAACCCCAGCACCGAGCTCATCAGTGATTTTCCGGTGAATACAGCACGTATTATTCCTGTGTACCGCGAAACTAAGGGGCTCACCAGCACCCAGATCCGCCGAGCTTTGCGCGAAGTATTTGAAACAGCTCAGCTTGCCGAAACACTACCAGCCTGGTTGGTAAAGCAAAACAAACTAATGTCGCGGCAAGATGCCGTACACCAGATGCATTTTCCGCAAAATAACGAACTTTTGGCAATGGCGCGATGGCGTTTAGGCTTCGAAGAAGTGTTTCGGCTGACACTCGCCAGCTTGCTTAACAAATATGAACTTTTGCAAGATACGGCGTTTGCCATCCCGTTCAAACAGGAGTTAGCCGAGGCGTTTGTAAAAAGTTTGCCGTTTATGCTGATGCCAGCGCAAAAGAAAGTGGTGTGGCACATATATAAAGACCTTGAAAAAAACCAGCCTATGAACCGGCTAGTGGAGGGCGACGTAGGCTCCGGCAAAACTGTTGTGGCCACGATGGGCGCCTTGATGCCGCTCGCCGAAGGCTACCAAGTGGCCTTTATGGCACCGACCGAGCTTTTAGCGCGTCAACATGCCGAAACAATTTACAAACTTTTAGAGCCGCTTAATATGCAAAACACGCTGGCGCTGCTGGTTGGCGGCATGAAAACGAGCGAAAAAAATCAAGTGTACGAGCATATCGCCAGTGGCCGGGCAAAATTTATTATTGGCACACATGCGCTTATCCAGGAAAAAGTTGACATGCAAAACCTCGGCTTGGTAATTATTGATGAGCAGCACCGCTTTGGTGTCGAACAACGCAAGAAAATGATGGCAAAAGCCGGACACATGCCGCACATGCTTAGTTTAACAGCTACACCGATCCCGCGTTCGCTCGCTTTAACGTTATATGGTGAGCTTGATGTGTCGATTATTGACAAAAAGCCGGAGGGTCGCAAGCCAGTAATTACTAAAATTACTTCGCCTAATTCGCGGCCGCAATTGTATGCGCGTATTGATGAACAGCTTGATGCCGGCCGGCAAATGTTTGTGGTTTGCCCGCTAATTGCCGAATCTAAAGGCAGCGCAAAAACCGCGCGTTCCGCCGAGGAAGTGTATGCGGACTTCACTACCCATCATTTTAAAAATCGGCGTATTGGGCTTTTGCATGGCAAAATGAAGCCGGCTGAAAAGAACGATATTATGCAGCAATTTGTGAACCACGAGCTGGACATTTTAGTATCGACCACCGTTATTGAGGTTGGTGTTGATGTGCCAAACGCCAGTGTGATGCTTATCGAAGGTGCCGAGCGGTTTGGCCTTGCGCAAATTCACCAGTTGCGTGGCCGGGTTGGCCGTGGCCAATTCGACGGCTACTGCTATCTTATGATGAGCGACTCCAGCGCGCCACCAAAGCGTTTGGAGGCGCTCGAGCAATTAAACGATGGCTTTAAGCTGGCGGAACTTGACCTTGAGCTTCGTGGCCCAGGGGCTATTTACGACACCTTGCAGCATGGGCACGGCCTGGGCTTACAAGTCGCTAAGATCACCGATGTTAAACTGATTGCAATGGCGCGCCGAATGGCTCAGACTTTTATAGATATGGATGAAAATTTGCTACAATATAAACAGTTACACAAAAGCGTCCAGGCACTCCGTGCGGTAACTAACTTAAACTAATATGTATTCCGGTACGACACTTACCCTTATTTCAGGTCGCGTCCTTGGCGCTCACCAAAAAATTGACAAGCTTGCGTATACTTCGCTCAGGCGCTCTGCTACGTTGTGCAAGCAATTTCCGACCCCTCATCACATTTTGCATTTTGAAGGGTTGAATGGCCCAGATGCCATAAAGCGCAAAAGCCCTGCGCAAGATGAGCCGTGGCACTACTACGCTCCGTTCAACCCTAACGACACGCAGCTTTTAGACACCCTTGCATACCACCACGATAGGCTAGTGGCGGCGTTAAAGGCTGCCGATGACACGCGCGCTTCATTTGAAGCGGCATGGTTGGCACATGCTATTGTCGATGGTTTGACCCCAGCGCACCATTACCCCTACGAAGAAGCTTTAACCGAACTACGTGGCGAGGGCATTGAAAGTCGCACGTCTTTAAAAGGTAAGCTGCTTATGCCAGGTGAAACCCGCCGTGACCAGGTAAAAAACAACTGGAAAATGTGGGGGCCGAAAGGGCTGCTCACCACTCATGGCTTTTTTGAATGGGGAATTGCTGCAATTATTAAGCCACTTTCCACGTCGCAAAATATGCAGCTCAACCAAAAAGATATGATGGAACTGGACCAGCTGGGTCTTCTGGAAGTATTTAAAATGCGTGCCAAAGAAGTTGCGGCGCTTGAAATGTACAAGACATATTACGAGCTGGGCTGGACGCCACGCTTGGCGACGCAAATTCGGCGCGAGCTGATTCCAATCATTGTGCGTACTGTCGCTTTGGCTTGGTATAGCGCTGCCGAAGAAGCCGAATGTGAAACAGGGGTATTGAAGCCATTGGTAAAACCAAAAGAAGGCGGTAAGGGATGAGAATTATTGCAGGCACGCTTGGGGGCAGGATTTTTGATTCGCCCGGCGGCCACAAAACACACCCGATGAGCGACAAAATCCGCGGCGCTTTATTCAATATACTTGGTAATATCGATAAGCTGACGGTACTAGATGCTTTCGCTGGTACCGGCGCTCTAAGTTTCGAAGCTATAAGCCGTGGCGCAGCAGCAGCTGTGGCAATTGAAAGTGACAGAATAGCCCAAGCAACAATAACGCGCAACATTCAAAACCTGCAATTGCAAAAAAAGGTAAAATTGGTATGTGCAACTGCATTGGCATGGAGCAACACCTACAATGGACAGCTGTTCGATATCGTATTGCTCGACCCGCCATACGATAACTTGCAGCCTAACACGATTGAACAAATAATAAACCTAACCGCACAAAGCGGCATCGCAGTAATATCGTGGCCGGGTGGCCAGCACTTACCTGAGTTTAATGGTTTTAGCTGTGTACATCACAAAACCTATGGCGACGCACAGCTGGGATATTACCGGCATATTTAGGGCGACTAAGCTACGGTAAAAATGATGCCCGCATCAATTTTTTATACGTTATCATCTTGTGCAAGCTGGCAAAAATAGGTATAATCTGCGGTATTACCAAACACATGGGGATGTGGTGGAATTGGTAGACACGCATGCCTTAGGAGCATGTGCCCCTGTGGCGTGAAGGTTCAAGTCCTTTCATCCCCACCATGACCGTCCTATTTCAACCTTGGCCAAGCCGAGGGGCAAGTAGGCCGATCAAGGTAGATCGACCAGCGGCAGTTTCTAAACGGGACTGCCACAAATAAGCTTCCCGTACCTAGAAAGTCTTGACCGCCATCATTTGGATCTTCCACTCGATCTATCACGCCGCGAAAGACCAACTCATTCAAACCCAGTACCTTATATTCAAACTTTTTACTGTCATTAGCATATCCCGTAACGTTGTTATATCTTTCAGACCACCAAGGTATACATGCTGTATCCGCTAAAAGCAGAATTATGCTATAATAACCGCATAATGTTCGCAACGAAACACGCTCATAGCCATACTTTGTCGGGTAAACGCGGATAGTTTAGTTGTGATTAAAAATGTACAATCAAGCGCCGCAACTCGGCGTTTCTCTATTTAAAAATTTGCTACAATAAACCCTAAAGGAACCACTACATGCAACTATCAACCCAACCCTACAAAGGCGCTCGCGACTTTTACCCCGAAGACAAACGAATTCAGAAATATATGTTCACTACTATGCGCAGGGTAGTCGAACGGTTTGGCTACGAAGAGTATGACGCGCCAATTTTAGAGCCGATTGAAATGTATTTGGCAAAAACCGGCGAAGAAATCGTGCACGAGCAAACATATGTTTTTGAAGACCGAGGTGGCCGCACCGTTACCATTCGCCCAGAAATGACACCGACAGTCAGCCGTATGGTGGCAGCCAAGCGCCAGGAGTTAGCGTATCCGCTACGATGGTATTCGATCCCAAATTTATGGCGCTATGAACGTCCACAACGCGGTCGTTTGCGGGAGCACTGGCAGCTTAATGTTGATGTGTTCGGGTTGGCTGACCTGACCGCCGAAGCCGAGCTTATCCAGATTGCCGACAGCATTTTGCAGGCCTTTGGCGCAACGCACGACATGTATGCCATCCGTCTCAACAGCCGAAAACTTATGGATTTTATAATGCATGGCTACTTGGGCCTAAGCGAAACACAGGCACACACGCTCGCTAAACTGATCGACCGCATGCATAAAATGCCGGCTGATGCTTTTGCGGCCGAGGCTGACGCTATATTCACACCAAGCCAGCGTGAGGCGAACGCCAGTAACAAATTACTCGGCCTGCTCAAAATTAAAAAAATCGAGCACTTGCCAGAGGTTATCCGCAACCACCACTCTATTGCCGAGCTTAAGCAACTTATGGAATACTTACGTGAGGCACGCATCGTAAATGCCGAATTTGATATTACCTTAATGCGCGGTTTTGACTATTATACCGATGTAGTGTTCGAAGTATTCGATAAGCATCCTGAAAATAACCGTTCAATGTTTGGCGGCGGCCGATATGACGGTTTAGTCGGTTTGTTCGGCGTAGAACCAGTGCCGACGGCAGGCTTTGGCATGGGCGACGTAACATTACAGAACTTTCTTGAAGGTCATGACTTATTGCCAAAAATGCACCCCGAAACCGATGTATATGTAGTGCTCGTCGGTGATGTGTATGCGTCCGCCCAAAAAGTTATTGCCGAATTGCGTGAAATGGGTGCTAACGTGGCAGTCGATTTAAGCGGCAAAAAAATGGATAAGCAAATTAAGACCGCTGTCAAAAAAGGCATCCATTATGCAATGTTCATCGGCGAAAAAGAGCTGAAAGACGAACTATATACTGTTCGAAACTTGGCAACTGGTGTCGAAGAGCGTCACAGTATTTCCCGCATTGTGAGCATTGTGAAAGATTACCGCGGCGATAGCGACGTATAAAATAACGAGAGGCTCGAACCAAAAACCGGCATTCTTTTTGCGATTTTTTCGTTACTATGGACGGACTGGTAAAAACGCTCCTGATCTGATAAAGTACATCTTATGCAAGTGACTCAAAAAAACCTATCTGACACTAATGTCCAACTAACGCTCGTTGCCGACGAAGCAATATTAACTGAAGCCAAGCGTGAAGCGCTCGAGCATCTCGCCGAAAGTGTGCGTTTGCAGGGCTTTCGCAAAGGCAAAGCGCCGCTCAACATGGTCGAAAAAAGTGTCGACCCGAGCACGCTCCAAACCGAATTCCTTGATATTGCAATGAACCGTTTGTACGTGGCCGCGCTTGATGACAAAAACCTGCGCCCGGTTTCACAGCCAAAAGTAAATGTGAAAAAGTTTGTACCTTTTGACAGCCTTGAAATCGACGTTGAGGTTGAAGTAGTTGGTGAAATCAAGCTGGCTGATTACAAAAAAATGAAAATTGATCAACCAAAAGTGACTGTTACTGCAAAAGATGTTGACGAAGTAATAGAAAACTTGCTTGAGCGCGAAGCAGCCCGCGTCAGCGTCGAACGCGCAGTAAAAGATGGTGACGAAGTAATTTTAAGTTTCAAGGGTGTAGATACCGACACCAAAGAGCCGATCAGTGGTGCCGATGGTAAAGACTATCCGTTGCTCATTGGCAGCAATACTTTTATTCCCGGCTTTGAACCTAACTTGGTCGGTATGAAACCGGGCGATGAGAAAACATTTGACATTGTTTTTCCTAAAGATTATGGTGTGGCGGCGCTGCAAAGCCGTAAAGTGACCTTCACCGTCACCGTCAGTAAAGTCAGCGAGATTCAGAAGTCGAAACTTGATGATGCATTTGCCGCCAAAGCCGGGCCGTTCAAAACGGTTGCCGACCTTAAAGAAGACATCAAAAACCAGCTGCAATCTGAGAAAGAATACCAAGCTGATCGCGAATTCACCGACAATATGCTTATGAAGATCGCTGATGCTTCAACAGTGGCAATTCCGCAAGTACTGGTTGACGAGCAAATCGACCGCATGGTGAGCGAGCAGAAGCAAAATCTTATGTATCGCGGCCAAACCTGGCAAGAATTTTTAGACAGTGAAGGTCTCACTGAAGAAGAATTTCGCACAAAGCTTGAAAAAGACGCGAAACTGCGTGTAAAAGCTGGCTTGGTGCTTTCTGAAGTTGCTGAAGTTGAAAAAGTTACGGTTACGCCCGAAGAACTTGAGGTGCGTATGCAGCTTTTGAAAGGGCAGTATTCCGACCCACAAATGCAGGCCGAACTAGATAAACCCGAAAACCGCCGTGACATCGTTTCGCGTATCTTAAGTGAAAAAACGTTGGCAAAGCTACGCAATTACGTGACTACCGCTACAAAACCAGCTGAAAGTACGACTAAAAAAACTCCTGCTAAAAAAGCTAAAAAGTAGCCAGCGGTAGGCACGGCATGGTGTAAAATTAGCACTCTTGACTAGTGAGTGCTAATTTTTATATTATATACATGTAAGACATAAGGACGAAACATGCAGAAACCTACAAATTATCTGGTGCCAACTGTTATTGAAAGCGACGGCCGCATGGAGCGCGCCTATGATATTTATAGCCGGTTGCTAAAAGACCGCATTATTTTCTTGGGCGATCAAGTTGACCACAACACTGCAAACTTGGTTGTAGCGCAACTATTATTTTTGCAGGCTGAAGACCCTAAAAAAGATATTTATTTTTACATTAACAGCCCGGGCGGCGTCGTGTATGATGCTTTGGCAATCTACGACACTATTCAATTCATTAGTAACGACGTACAAACTTTTGGCATCGGTATGCAGGCATCGGCTGCAGCGTTTCTATTGAGCAGTGGCACAAAAGGCAAGCGTTTTGCCTTGCCTAACGCCACCGTTATGATCCACCAGCCTTCAAGCGGCACGAGCGGTAAGGTAACTGACCAAGAAATTGACCTACAGGAGACGCTACGCGTAAAACACTTACTCGAAGACATCATGGCCAAAAACACCGGCCAAAAACGTGAACGCATTCACGAAGATATGGAACGTGACCACTGGCTAACGGCCAAGCAAGCCAAAGAATACGGCATTGTCGACGAAATTATTTCAGTTCCGCCAAAAGCAAAATAATTGACCGCATGATAGCATACCGGCTGTGCCTTATTTTTGCCATCAGAAAACTGCAAAATAGTATTGACATTTGACGCACGCATAAGCATACTCTTAGTTTAAGAAGTAGTGTAAGTTTTTGAGTAATTGCGCATGGCTTTAGAACGGTTGTGTGCGGTAATGCCAAACTTAGGGAACCTTCGTGCGAAAAATTTAACAATACGTATTAACACTATGCCTTGCCGTATATTTTTCGGTGGGGCCTTTGCTTGCTTTAAAGCGGTAAAGTAACAGAAGGGGAAGTGTAGTTATCCTATGGCAAAAGGAACAAAGACTGCATCCAACAGCGCTCGCGTGTATTACACGTCTCAAGATGACGCTGTTGACTTGCAAGACCTCGTCCTTCACCAAAACAAATCATTCCAGTGGTTTGTTGAAGAAGGTTTGGGCGAATTATTGGCGGAAATTAGTCCGATCGACGACTATACCGGCACTAAACTATCATTAACCTTCAAAGGCTATCACTTTGAAGAGTCCAAGATATCAGAAATTGAAGCCCGCGAAAATAACGTATCGTACGAAGCCCCACTAAAGGCCGTTGTCGAGTTGACTAACAAAGTCACCGGCGAAATAAAAGAGCAAGAAATCTACTTGGGCGACTACCCGAAGATGACTCAACGCGGCACATTCGTCATTAACGGCGCAGAACGCGTGGTCGTTTCGCAGCTTATCCGCTCAAGCGGTGTGTTCTTTACATCAGATCCGCACGGCGCAACCAGCTTATATGGCGCTAAGGTTATCCCTGCGCGTGGTGCCTGGCTTGAATTTGAAACCGCTGCGAATGGCGCACTATACGTAAAGATCGACCGAAAGCGCAAGCTGCCGATAACTACTTTGCTACGCGCGCTTGGCATGAACGAAGCCGCCATGAAGGAAGCGTTCAAGCATGTTGAAACTGGCAAGAACAGCCACTTGCAAGCAACCCTTGACAAGGACACTTCGCGCGGCCAAAGCGACGCTTTAATTGAAGTGTACCGCCGTTTACGCCCAGGTGATTTGGCAACCGTTGAAAACGCCAAGAGCTTGATTGAAAACATGTTCTATAACTTTAAGCGTTTCGACTTTAGCCGTGTTGGCCGTTATAAGATCAACAAGCGTTTGAACCTTGATGTACCAAACACTGCCGAGAACCGGGTGATGCGCCTTGAAGATTTGGTTGCGATCATCGCTGAACTTATTCGTCTTAACAACACTCAGGAACCCGCTGATGACATCGATAGCCTTGCGAACCGCCGTGTGAAATTGGTTGGTGAACTCGTGCAACGCCAATTCCGTATTGGTTTGCTACGCATGGAGCGCAACACTAAAGACCGCATGAGCATGAGCGAAATTGAATCGGTCACCCCCGGCCAGCTCATTAACGCCCGCCCTGTGGTGGCAGCTGTGCGTGAATTCTTTGCAAGTTCACAGCTTTCACAATTCATGGACCAGATTAACCCGCTTTCAGAGCTTGCCCACAAACGTCGCTTGAGTTCGATGGGCCCTGGTGGACTTTCGCGCGAGCGTGCTGGCCTTGATGTGCGTGATGCGCATGCGACTCACTATGGCCGCATTTGTGCCGTTGAAACGCCAGAAGGTGCCAACATCGGTTTGGTGCTTAACCTGGCAAACTACGCCCGTGTTAACCCGTACGGTTTCATTGAAGCCCCCTACCGCAAAGTGGTGAATGGCAAAGTGACCAGCGAAGTCGTATATCTTGACGCTTTTGAAGAAGAAAACGCTGTTATAGCTGGTGCCGGTACGGAACTGAACGAAGATGGCTCATTTAAAAACGAGCGTGTCAGCGCTCGCACTCGCCTGAAATCAGGTGAAGTTGATGCTGCCGACGTGACCCACATGGACGCTGCCCGTAACCAGATCATTGGTTCTAGCGCCGGACTCATTCCGTTTATTGAAAAGAACTACGTGTACCGCTCGCTCATGGGTAGTAACCAGCAGCGCCAGGCGGTGCCGCTAATACAACCTCAGGCACCAATTGTTGGTACTGGCCTTGAAACTGCTGCAGCGCGCAACACCGGGCAGTTGGTCTTGGCCGAGGCCGATGGTGAAGTTATGAGCGTAAACGGCAACCAAGTCGTTGTAAAATATAGCGAAGGAAACGTCACATACGAGCCGCAACACTTTATCCGCTCGAACGAGGGCACGAGCATTAACCAAAAAGTCGTTGTTTCAACTGGCGATAAGGTGAGCGAGGGCGACGTGCTGATTGAAGGAATGTCGATTCAGGGCGGCGAACTGGCGCTTGGCAAGGACCTTATCGTGGCATTCATGCCATGGGCAGGTTACAACTTCGAAGACGCTATCATTATTTCGCGCCGCTTAGTTGAAAACGACACACTTACCTCAGTGCATATCGTAGACTTCATGATTGAAGTTCGCGAAACCAAACTGGGGCCAGAAATTGTCACCCGCGATATTCCAAACGTGTCCGAAGACGCTTTGCGCCACCTCGATGAAGATGGTGTGGTACGTATTGGTGCCGAAGTACACCCTGGCGACATTTTGGTAGGTAAAATCACACCTAAGGGTGAGCAAGAACTTTCTAGCGAAGAACGTTTACTGCGCGCTATCTTTGGCGAAAAAGCCAAAGAAGTACGTGACACTTCACAGCGTATGAGCAACGGAAAACACGGTAAAGTGGTTGGTGTGAAAGTGTTCTCACGCGAAAACGGCCATGAACTTAAAGCTGGCGTGCTGATGCAAATTCAGGTGTTTGTTGCCCAAATGCGCAAGATTAGCGTTGGTGACAAACTTGGTGGACGCCACGGTAACAAGGGTGTTATCGCTCGCATTTTGCCTGTCGAAGACATGCCGTTCATGGAAGACGGCACCCCAGTGGATATCATTTTGAACCCACTTGGTGTGCCATCACGTATGAACATCGGCCAGTTATTCGAAACACACCTTGGCATGGCTGCCCGCGCACTCGGCTTGCACGTTGCCAGCCCATCGTTCAACGGTGTTCCTGTTGAAAAGATCCAAGAGCTTTTGAAAGAAGCTGGCTTGCCGGAAGATGGTAAGCAACAATTGTATGATGGTCGTACCGGCGATGCCTTTAAAGAGCGCACTACCACTGGTAGCATGTACATGATCAAGCTAAACCACATGGTTGCCGACAAGATCCATGCTCGTTCGACCGGCCCTTACACTATGGTGACGCAACAGCCACTTGGTGGTAAGGCGCAAAACGGTGGCCAGCGCTTTGGTGAAATGGAAGTGTGGGCCCTCGAAGCGTACGGCGCAGCTGCAACTTTGCAGGAAATGCTTACTATTAAATCGGATGACGTGTACGGCCGTTCAAAGGCGTACGAGTCTATTATTAAGAAAACCGAAATTGTCGGCCCTAAGGTTCCGGAAAGCTTCAACGTGCTCGTTAAGGAACTGCAAGGCCTTGGCCTTAAAGTTGACTTGGTACAGAGCGACAAGATTGTCGATGCCGAGCAAGTGTTAGCTACGAACGTGCGTGACGAAGGTGCCAACCAGTCAGAAGTTGAAGTCCCAGCTCCAACTGCGTCAGACGTCGATGTGACTGAAGACGCCGCGATTGACGAATTTATGGTTATGGAAGACATCGAAGGCGACATGGCTGCCGTTTCGGCAAGCTCTTCAGACGACGATGATTCAGATGAAGAAAATGACAAGGAGGAAGCGTAGTATGCGCCGATATAGTTCAAGCGTGAGTATTTCAATATTCGACGCAGTGCGCCTGGCCGTCGCCAGTAGTGCCGACATCCTTGAATGGAGTTACGGCGAGGTTACGAAGCCGGAAACTATTAACTACCGCACACAAAAACCTGAACGTGATGGTTTGTTCTGCGAAAAGATTTTCGGACCAGTACGTGACATCAACCCGAATCAGCCACAGTACAAAGGCGTTCGTTCTCGTGAAGCAGCTGTGGATAAGAATGGCGAATTAGTTACCAAGAGCATTGTACGCCGTGAGCGTATGGGCCACATCCGGTTGGCAGTTCCTGTTGCACATATCTGGTTCCTTCACGGTACCCCGAGTGCAGTTGGCCTGTTACTTGGTGTTACTGTTAAAAGTCTGGAGCGCGTCGCTTACTTCGCAAGCTACATCATTAAAAGTGTTGACGTTAAAAAGCGCGACCAACTGCGTGCCGACCGCGAAGCTGAATTTGCAGCTGCTAAAGAAGCTATCAAACTTCGTTACGAAGCCGAAGCTAAAAAGGATGGCGCTAACATGAAGGCGCTGGCCGAAATGCAAACCAAAGAATTGGCCGAAGTTGACAAAGACTTCGAGCTGTTCAAATCGCAAATCGACAGCCTTGAAAAAGTGGCGCTTATTGGTGAAGCCGAGTACCGCAACTTGCCAGATGAACTTCGTGAGATCGTTAAGGTCGGCATGGGCGGTGCAGTACTTAAGGAACTCTTGGACGAGATCGACCTCAGATCACTTATTAACGACCTGACTGCTGACGCTGAAGACGCTAAGGGCCAACGCAAAAAGAAGCTTATGAAGCGCCTGCGTTTGCTCGAAAGTATGGAACGCGCTGGTATTGAGCCAGGTTCTATGTGTGTGACCGTTCTGCCGGTGATTCCTCCAGATCTGCGCCCGATGGTGCAACTCACTGGTGGCCGTTTCGCAACCAGCGACCTCAACGACCTCTATCGCCGTGTCATTAACCGCAACAACCGCCTTAAAAAGCTTATTGAACTTAATGCTCCAGAAGTTATCCGCCGCAATGAACAGCGTATGCTGCAAGAAGCTGTTGATGCTTTGATTGACAACAACAGTGCCCGCAGCGGCCGTGCCGTAGCTGCGACCGGCCAACGCCGCCGCCTTAAATCTTTGAGTGACATGCTCAAGGGTAAGCAAGGCCGTTTCCGCCAAAACCTTCTTGGTAAGCGCGTTGACTACTCCGGCCGTTCTGTGATCGTCGCCGGCCCGGAGCTTAAGATTAACCAGTGTGGTTTGCCTAAGATGATGGCACTAGAGCTGTTTAAGCCATTCGTAATTGGCGAACTCATTGCCCGCGAACAAGCCCACAATATCCGTTCTGCAACCCGCATGATTGAGACTGGCGAGAACGCAGTGTGGGATGCTTTGGACGAAGTAATTAAGGGTAAGTATGTACTTTTGAACCGTGCTCCTTCATTGCACCGTTTGTCAATTCAAGCATTCCAGCCAGTGCTTATCGAAGGCCGCGCTATCCAGCTACACCCGTTGGTATGTAAGGGCTTTAACGCCGACTTTGACGGCGACCAGATGGCTGTGCACCTTCCTTTGAGTGACGAAGCTCAAAAAGAAGCCCGTGAAATTATGGCCGCTAACATGAACTTGTTGAAGCCAGCCGACGGTACGCCGATTTTGCACATCGAGCAAGACATGGTACTTGGTTGTTACTACCTTACTTACGACCGCCCAAGTATTTCCCGCCAAGACATGAAGAGCTACGTGAGCTTAAGTGAAGCTTTGATGGCGCTCGATGCAGGCGCGATCAAGCTTCAAAGCTACGTCCGCTTGCCATTCCGCGGCGAAGTACGCGAGACTACTCTTGGCCGCATTCTGTTTAACGAAACCTTCCCAGAAGACTTTGCGTTCCAAGACGAAGCAATGACCAAAAAGCGCTTGCAAAAAGTTATGGCTGCCGTGTACGACAAGTATGGCCAGGCTAAAACTGCTGAAATCGCTGATGAATTGAAAGATCTAGGCTTCCAATATGCGACCGAGTCAGGTATTTCAATGGGCATGGGTGACTTCAGCCCGATTGATGGCATGGCCGAGACTATCCAGGCTGGTGACGAACGTAGCGCTGCTATTTCTGAACAGTACGAGCAAGGTTTTATCACCGAAGAAGAGCGTTACCGCTTGACCGTAGAAAACTGGTCGAAGGTGGACACATCAGTGCAGGAAATGCTGGCTGCTCAGATGGAAGGCCAAGAAAGTTCGATGGCTATCGCGATTACCTCTGGTGCTCGTGGTAACATTTCACAGATGAAAATGTGTGTCGGTATGCTTGGTGTGCTTTCAGACGCATCTGGCCACGCTATGGAACTGCCAATTAAATCCGGCTACATCGAAGGCTTGAGCCCGCTCGAATACTTCACCGGTACCCGCGGTACCCGCAAGGCGCTTATCGACATCGCACTTAAAACTGCCGATGCCGGATACCTCACACGCCGTTTGGTTGACGTTGCCCAAGACGTCTTTACCATTGATGCTGAAGACAACGAAGAGCTTGACCCAGGTTTCGCAATGATGCGTGCCGACGCTAATGAAATTGGCGTAAGCTACGCTTCACGACTCGAGGGCCGCTTTGCTGCTGAAGAAGTTGAGAGCTTGCTGAAGCGCGGTGACCAAATTACTGCCGAAACTGCCCACAAGATTGAAGCCATTGAAGACCTCGATGGTGTAAAAATCATGTCGGTATTGAGCGCGACCTCAGTACGTGGCGTGCCGCAAAAGTCATACGGTGTTGACCCGGCAACCGGCCTTAAAGTTGCCAGCCACCACCCAATCGGTGTTATCGCCGCACAGTCTATCGGTGAACCTGGTACGCAGCTTTCGCTCGACTCCAAACACCGTTCCGGCGCTGTACTGGCCGACGAAACTGCCCAAGGCTTGAGCCGTGTCGAAGAGCTTTTCGAAGTCCGTACGCCAAAGGGCCAAGCTTATCTGACAGATATCGATGGCTTGGTAGCTACCTGGGAAGATGGTGACCACTATGTAGTGCAAGTAACCGCCCAGAATCAAGAGAGCGTTACGCTCGAACTTGGTGGCCGCATTGCCAAGGTTAAGAACGGCACAGAAGTGGCTATCGGCGACGTCGTTGCTGAACTCGAAGACAAGTCAGAGCCGCTTGTTACCCCGATGGCCGGTAAAATTGAAGTCGGCCCTAAGAGTGTAGTGATTACGCCTGCAGGCCAGAGCGTTATACGCTACGAGATCCCAGGCTTTAAGCAACTTTCGGTTAAAGATGGTGATATTGTTGTTGCCGGCCAGCGTCTTACGAGTGGTTCTATCAACTTACACGAGCTGATGCGTTTGCAAGGTGTAGAAGCAACGCAACGTTACATCATGAACGAAATCTTGCGTATTTTTGCAGGTCAAGGCCAGAACATTGCCGACAAACACCTTGAAATCATCGTGCGCCAAATGTTTAGCCGTGTGCAAATTGAAGACGCAGGTGACACCGAGTTTGTAACCGGCGACATCGTAAGCAAGCTTGCCGCAGTCGAAGCCAACGATGCACTTGTTACAGCAGGCAAGCAGCCAGCTATATACAACCAATTGCTTCTTGGTATTACAAAGGCAAGTTTGAGCACTGATTCGTTCTTGAGCGCAGCGTCGTTCCAAGACACAACTCGCGTGCTAATCGCCGCTGCAACCAGTGGTCGTATCGACAGATTGCACGGCCTCAAAGAAAACGTCATCTTGGGTCGCAAGATCCCTGTCGGCACTGGCTATAAAGCAGACGACGATAGCGACGATGACAAGCAAGCCGACGCTAGTGAAACCCAGTCGGACGTTGAAGTGACCGACGACATCGAAGTTGCAAGCGCAGCCTAAATCTGTTACAGTTAATAGGTTATAAAATTTGGTGGTTCGAGCTGGGTGACTATGAGTGTGCGAAGGGTTGGCACTCACGCACACTTCGCCCATTGCGAGTAGACCGCTAAAAAGGAGAATACATGCCAACAATTAACCAATTGGTTCGTAAACCGCGCACCAAGTTGACGACAAAATCAAAGTCGCCAGCTCTGCTAAAGGTAACGAACAATCTTAAAACTAAAAGTTACGAAAAGCCATCGCCGTTTAAGCGTGGCGTATGTGTGAAAGTAACGACCAAAACCCCTAAGAAGCCTAACTCGGCTTTGCGTAAGGTTGCACGTGTGCGCCTCGGCAATGGCCATGAAGTGTGGGCCTACATCGGTGGTGAAGGCCACAACTTGCAAGAGCACGCCGTTGTATTGGTACGCGGCGGCCGTGTAAAAGACCTTCCTGGTGTGCGTTACCACATTGTTCGTGGCGCACTTGACCTCCAAGGTGTTGCTAACCGCAAACAAGGCCGTTCCAAGTACGGTGCCAAGAAGGAGAGCAAGTAATGCCACGTAAAAAAACTAAAGCATTGGTACGCGATATAAAACCAGACCGCATGTACAACAGCGTGCAAGTACAACGCGTTATCAACCGTGTTATGCGCGACGGCAAAAAACAACTTGCTGAACGACTTGTATACGGTGGTATGCAGCAAGCAGCTGGCAAGCTTAAGGTAGAAAACCCCCTCGAGGTGTTCGAGCAGGCCATCAAGAACGTACAACCGCACCTTGAGACCCGTTCTCGCCGTGTTGGTGGCGCAAACTACCAAATTCCTTTTGAAGTTAAAGGCCAACGCCAGCAGCACCTTACCACTATGTGGTTCGTGCAGGCGGCTCGTTCTCGCAAGGGTATGAGCATGGAAAGCCGCATTGCGCTTGAACTCGTTGAAGCCTACAACGGTCAAGGTGCTGCAGTCAAGAAGAAAGAAGACACGCACAAGATGGCAGAAGCCAACCGTGCCTTCGCTCACTTTGCCCGCAGCTAAAAGTGGCAAGAACAAAAAAACAATTTCTGGCGTCTGAGAGTTTACTTTTCGGGCGCCTTTAACTTTTAACGTGAGAGGTGGGCTATGGGCGAACGCGTGTCAGAACCGCAAATTACCGAACTAGGTGTATCTGAAATCAATATTAGCTGGGTACCAGGCAGGGAAGAATTGGTGCCCGTTCATTCATACGGAGTCGAACATGAAAGTATGGGTTCGGAACACGGGTACAGTTGTGTCGCCTATGTGTTCGATTCGCCCAATGCCACGGAAGCTTATCTTATAGCAGAACCAGACGAAAAATTCGCGCCAGTTAGTTATGCCGAGCATGTCCGACGATATGGCGCGGACAAGAGCCGGCTTGAATTGTTTGAAAAAGCGATTTCTGGGTACCAAATTAGACCACCTATCGAGCGACCGGCAATGTATTTTGGTATAGTCTCAATGCTTCTTGGGCGCTACGATAAAATTGAAGATATGTACCGCGCTTTAAATCACCAACAATCAACGCCGCCAAATGATAAGATGACTCCTAAATCCCCGCTCCATCTCATACGATAAGAGTAGGGCGCTATATACTGACAAAGATCTTGGAACGGCTAAAACTCCGCTTCACCTTCTTTTAGGTGCCCGAACTTTAATTACCGGCTTCAAAATAAGCGGCGCGAGGCCAAAACTCAGTACAATCGCATAAATTACGGCAAAGCCACACATAACGCTCGGAATGCCGGAAATAGTTTGCGGATTCATAGCATTAACAATGCCAGTAGGCAGCAAAAGGCTTAAATAGCCAAACACTTGGTACAAAAGCGCCCGCCGAGTAGTAACTTGCGCTGTAATACTTTGCCAAAGCGCTAAAATAATGCCCACAATAAGCCAGCCATAATAGTACGCAAAGTATGTGCCGCCGACCCCATTAGCTAGTTGAAAAATGGCGTAATTGCCAGCGCATACATGACTTTGGAAAGCGGTACTGCTAAAGCCGAACAGCAATGCGAGTGCAATGCCGCTTGCATCCGCTAAGCCAGCAAGCCATAGTGGCGTACGTTTTGAAATCGCCCGTATAAGGTGGATGCCTAAGGGTGGCAAGAGTGTTATGGCTATAAAGCCGACACGTGACCATATTATTGCCGACCAGGGGGTGGCCCCGCAAACCGTAAATTCGCTAAGCTGAAAAAGCCCAAGCAGGCCGAGGGTTGCTGCTACGATCAGTGCCGTGGCGCTCATTTTGTAGCGGATCAAAGTATATACCATCAACGACGTTTCAATGACAAAAGTGGCAGCCATAACTGGTGGAGAAAAACAATAAAAAGTCGTGCTTTTATGTGCGATCATAACTTTTAGCATACCCTGGCCATAACATAAGCGTCAATGCATTCTAGCGAAGGCCTTTATGGCTGGAAAAGCTAAGAGTTATCTGATACAATAAACAATAACCGCTGTACGGTCTTTTTATTTGGCTTTTAACGTGGCCAATAGATGTGCAGAAGTAATAATTAAAGGATACTACAACCAAATGGCAGACAAGAAAGTCGACATTAAAGATCTACGAAACATCGGTATTATCGCGCACATTGACGCCGGTAAAACCACTACCACTGAAGGTATTTTGTACCGCACCGGCTTAAAGCACAAAATTGGTGCTGTGCACGACGGCGCAACTACTACCGACTGGATGGAGCAAGAACGCGAACGCGGTATTACTATTGTGGCCGCCGCTGTGACTTGCTATTGGAAGGGCAAGCAGATCAATATTATCGACACTCCTGGCCACATCGACTTTACCGTAGAAGTTGAGCGTTCGCTTCGCGTGCTCGACGGTGCTGTTGTTGTATTTGATGGCAAGATGGGCGTAGAAAGCCAATCTGAAACCGTGTGGCGCCAAGCAGACAAATATGGCGTGCCTCGTATTTGTTTCATTAACAAGATCAACCAAACTGGTGGCGATTTTTACAAGTCGCTTGAGTCAATCCATAACCGCCTGAGTAAGCGCGCTTTCCCAATCCACTTGCCGATTGGCTTCGAGCAAAGTGTGAATGGTGTTATCGACCTTGTAAGTATGAAGTCATACACCTACAAAGATTTTACCGACCATGAGCTTATCGAGGGCGAAGTACCTGCC
Source organism: Saccharimonadales bacterium (SeqCode) (assembly GCA_035478775.1). GTDB lineage: Bacteria > Patescibacteriota > Saccharimonadia > Saccharimonadales > UBA4665 > CAMLQK01. The sequence continues at coordinate 151,164 of DATIJG010000023.1, forward strand.
GACATGCTCGACAAAGCTAAAAACTATCGTAGCATGCTCATCGAAAACGCTGTTGCCGAAGACGAAGCTTTGCTTGAAAAATTCTTTGAAGTTGGTGAAGACGGTTTGAGTGAAGATGAAATCCGTCAAGCTATTCGCGCCGCTGTCTTAAGTGGTAATTTTTATGCTGTAACTGGTGGTGACGGCCGCGGTGTGATTGTCGAAAAATTGCTTGACCTCGTGAGCGACTTATTGCCTAGCCCGCTCGACCGCGGTTCTAACTGGGGCACCCACCCTAAAACGGGTGACGAAATCGAGCGCCTGCCAGCCGAGGACCAGCCATTTTCAGCTTTGGTTTCAAAGATCGCAACTGACCCATTCGTCGGTAAGCTCGCTTACTTCCGCGTGTATTCGGGCAAAGTGACGGCCGGCTCCTATGTGCTTAACACCTCGACTGGCGAAAAAGAGCGCGTTGGCCGCATCGTTCGTATGCATGGTGACAAGCGCGAAGACATCACCGAAGTAACTGCCGGTGACATCGCCGCTATCATCGGCCTCAAGAGCACCACAACTGGTAACACCTTGAGCGATGCCAGCAACCCGATTGTGCTCGAAAGCATTACTTTCCCAGAGCCGCCTGTTTCTATCGCCATTGAACCAAAGACCAAGAGCGACCAAGAGAAGATGAGCATCGCCTTGCAGCGACTGGCCGAAGAAGACCCGACTTTCCGCGTGAAGGTTGATGAAGAAACCAGCCAGACTGTCATTAGCGGTATGGGTGAGCTACACCTTGACATTATTGTTGACCGTATGAAGCGCGAGTTTAACGTCGAAGCGAACATCGGCCAACCGCAAGTTGCCTACCGCGAAACTATCCGCAAAGATGCTGTTGAAGTGCAGGGTAAGTTTGTGCGCCAATCTGGTGGCCGTGGCCAATACGGTGACGTATGGCTGCGTTTAAGCCAGAACGAAAAGGGCGCTGGCCTCGAATTCATCAACTCGATTAAGGGTGGTGTCGTTCCTGGTGAATATATCAAGCCGGTTGAGCAAGGCGTTATCGAAGCCATGAACAATGGTGTTATCGCTGGCTATCCGGTCGTTGACCTTAAAGTTGAGCTGTACGATGGTTCATACCACGAAGTCGACTCCAACGAAATGGCCTTTAAGATTGCAGGTAGTATGGCTTTGCAAGACGGCGTGAAGAAAGCGAACCCTGTGCTGCTTGAGCCAATTATGAAGGTTGTTGTTGTCACCCCCGAAGCATTCATGGGCGATGTTATTGGCGACCTTAACAGCAAGCGCGGCCGTATTGATTCGATGGAAGATTTGCAGGCAGGCATCAAGGAAATCACCGCTTTTGTGCCGCTTGGTGAAATGTTTGGCTACACCACTAACTTGCGCTCTATGACGCAAGGCCGTGCCAGCTCAAGCATGGAACTCGACCATTACGCTGATGTTCCCGGCCACGTTGCCGAGGCAATTGCCGCTAAGAACTCTAAGTAGTAACTCTGCTACAATAAAAATGTCGCTTCCATTCCCGGAGGCGGCATTTTTATACTAATTACCTCGTAAGTAGCCGAGTAAAGAGTACGGTTTGGGCATTACGCTAAGCCGTTGCTTGATGCTTTACAGCGGTAGCGTTTTGGTATACAATATCGAGGTCACTCGTGTGAGCTTTCTATAATCTCATACAGCACAAACGAATATTTTAAGTAAGGAGTCATCTCTACATGGCAGATACATTTGACCGTAGCAAGCCGCACGTAAACGTTGGTACTATGGGCCACGTTGACCACGGTAAAACTACTCTGACCGCAGCTATTACAGCTGTTCTCGCAAAGCGCCTTCCAAGCGCAGTAAACAAAGCCGTAGCTTACGACCAGATCGACAACGCTCCCGAAGAGCGCCAGCGCGGTATTACCATTGCGACGTCTCACAATGAGTACGAAAGCGAAAAGCGCCACTACGCGCACGTTGACATGCCAGGCCACGCCGACTATGTTAAAAACATGATCACTGGTGCTGCCCAGGTTGACGGTGCAATCCTCGTTGTATCTGCCGCTGATGGTCCTATGCCACAAACCCGCGAGCACGTTCTGCTTGCCCGTCAGGTTGGCGTACCTAAGATCCTTGTATTCCTTAACAAGATGGACTTGGCTGACCCAGAACTCGTCGACTTGGTTGAAGAAGAAGTCCGTGAACTCCTTGAGAAGAACGGCTTTGACAAAAACTGTCCGATCATTCGCGGTTCTGCAGCTAAAGCCCTTGAAGGCGACACTGCAAACGAAGATGCTATCATGGAACTCGTTAAGGCTATGGACGACTACATTCCAGAACCAAAGCGCGACCTTGACAAGACTTTCTTGATGCCAATTGAAGACGTGTTCTCGATCAAGGGCCGCGGCACCGTTGCCACTGGCCGTATCGAGCAAGGTATTGTTAAGATCAACGAACCAGTTGAAATCGTTGGTATCCGCGACACCAAGCAGTCAGTTGTGACCGGTATCGAAGCATTCAAGAAGCAACTCGACCAAGGTCAAGCCGGCGACAACGCAGGCGTTCTCTTGCGCGGCATTGAGCGTGACGACATCGAGCGCGGCCAAGTTTTGGCTAAGCCAGGTACTGTTACCCCTCACACCGAGTTTGAATCAGAAGTGTACATCCTTACCAAGGAAGAGGGCGGCCGCCACACTCCATTCTTCAAGGGTTACAAGCCACAGTTCTACTTCCGTACAACTGACGTAACCGGCGAAGTTGAATTGCCAGCCGATAAAGAAATGGTTATGCCAGGCGACACTATCACCTTTAAGGTTAAGTTGCTTGCCCCTATTGCCATGGACCAAGGTCTGCGCTTCGCTATCCGCGAAGGTGGCCGTACCGTCGGTGCTGGTGTTGTTACCAAGATCATCAAGTAATTGATCTCTTAGGTACAAAACCTTACGAAACACTCGAGAGTTAATCTCGGGTGTTTCTGTTTGTGCAGGCCCTTGTGAACTACAGCATAAAAGCGTATAATGCAGCCATACTATTAATTATGTCGAGAACTCGGCACGGCCATCAGAGCCCGCAGAGGTTACGACATCGCACAAAGGGAGTTCCTAAAATGGTAGAAGCAAAGAAAGATCAAAAACAACGTATCCGTATCCGCCTTAAGGCATACGACCACAAGGTTATCGACCAAGCCGCAAAGCAAATTGTAGACACAGCGCTTCGCACCGGCGCAACCATTGCAGGGCCAATTCCGCTGCCAACTGACCGCAGCACGTTTACGGTTATTAAAAGCCCTCACGTGTACAAAAAAGGCCGCGAGCAGTTTGAAATGCGTGTACACAAGCGCCTTATTGATGTAACTGAGCCGACTCCAAAGACCATCGACAGCCTCATGAACCTCAGCTTGCCTGCAGGTTGTGACGTCGAAATCAAGATGTAGCATCGCCAAAACTCAAAGACTATACCACAGAGATCGGAACAAGTTTCGGTAATCTCTGTGGTTTTTCTTATTGATAAAAGTAGTTCGCAGATGTATTACATACATAGGAAATTGACGGTGTTGCAAATTTAATATATTATCTGATTCGGGTAAATTGAGAGCCCGCCTTAGAAGATCAGAAATTGTAACCATGTAGCGCGCGCCGCCTAATAGTAAGGGCGGCTTTTAGCGCCAAGAAATAGGAAGAATATGCAACCTACAAAAGAGGGTGTATTGTTGGAGACTCGAGAAGCAAATATACTAAGCCTAGTTGGTGGCCGCCAAGCCGGAGATGCCGCATCCGGAATATTGAGCTACGAAGAGGCAGCGACAGCGTACGAAATACTCGAAAAACGCTGGGATACACTGCCCGCTGGTGAAGAACGAGACAACTTGCACAATTTGGTGCAGGAGCTTGGAATAGCGATGATGCGCTTTAATGTTTGGCGCCGTCCCGAAACGCGCGGCTTGGTAGATGCTCGGCAAATTGGCGATGTCGAGGCTTCGACCATTAGCAAGCCCGAAGCAGCCGAACTACTCGCTAGTATCTTGCAGGCTTCCCGGTCGGAAATACCTCAGGCAGCATGATAATTCGCTATGCTGCCTGATAGTCAACGCGCTCTTTTTAACCCCTTGCTTTTCGGCCAGACCCGCTTTAATATAGTGTAAATGCCCAAAACCAAAAAACGCGCTAAAAAAACGGCCGCCGCCGAAATTACAGAAGTCGACAGTATATTCTTTTTTAAATTGTTGCTGTACCTTATTTTGGGCTCGCTATGGCTTAAAGTAACTAAGCGCGGAGTACTCAACATTCCTATACCGGTGGGACTTATCATCGGCCTTGTTTTTACCAGCCATGAGCATTTTCAAATTGACAAGAAAATTGAATATGCTGTGCTTTTAGTTGCTATGCTGATAGGCTTTTTCGTGCCGTATGGTTTTTACTTGGGCTTAAACTAGTATAACTTTATCTTTGCTGTTGCACATCAATATCAAAAGCTGCTAATTAGCTCGATATATACACTAAGACGGCGTGCAAGGCCGTACTCTAAAAATAGGGTGACTATGAGGTATTGTAGAATAGTCAACGCATTGACAAGGGGTAGGTAAACTGATACACTGTAGCGGTAACACAAATTTCCTGTACTTGGTTATTCGGAAAGGTCGCTTCGTAACAGAGGTCGAAACCATTCGGAGCCGAGCATTTTTATGTCTCACATAAGAGTGATCGAGGCGGCAGGTAATAATACGAGGTGGAGCGACCAAGGGTTCACCGGGAGAAACTATGAAAGCACTAATCACACGAAAGGTTGGCATGACCAGTACTATCGCCGAAGACGGTGCTGTGACTGCTGTTACCTTGCTTTCCGCTAGTCCTTGCGTTATTACGCAAGTCAAAACCGACGAGACAGATGGCTACAAAGCCGTTCAGGTTGGTTTTGAGGAAGCTAAAGAACAAAATGTGGCCAAAGCACAGCAGGGCCACTTTAAGGCCGCCGGTATTGCGCCGAAGATTATACGTGAATTCCGCGTTGACGAAATTACAGAAGACCTCAAGGTTGGCGAGAAAATCAACCCCGAGGTCTTTTCAGTTGGCGACGAAATTGACGTAACCGGTACGAGCAAAGGTAAGGGTTGGGCCGGCACTATCAAGCGCCATAACTTTCACCGTGGTCGCAAGACCCACGGTGGCCGCTCATACCGCCGCCCTGGTTCAATCGGTTCTATGTACCCTCAGAAAATTTTTAAGGGTAAAAAGATGGCCGGCCAGATGGGTCACGAACAAGTAACCGTCAAGAACTTGAAAGTTGCTTTGGTTGACACCGAAAACGGTATCATCGGCGTAACCGGTGCTGTGCCTGGCCCGCGTAAGGGCATCGTCATCATCAAGGAGGCGAAATAATGGCAGTATCAACGTACACTAGTAGCGGTGCAAAAGCTACAACTGCTGCGAAGCTCGAGGCAAGTGTTTTTGGTGTAATGCCAGAAAACCACGAGCTTTTGAAATTGGCCTATGTTGCCTACTTGGCAAACGGCCGTGAGAACCTCGCTGTAACCAAAACTCGTGGTTTGGTAAGCGGTGGCGGTAAAAAACCATGGAAGCAAAAGGGTACCGGCCGTGCTCGTTTTGGTTCCACCCGCAACCCAATTTGGCGTGGCGGCGGTATTGCCTTCGGTCCGACTGGCGAAGAAAACTATCGTCTAAAGATGCACGTTGGCGCAAAGCGTTTGGCAATTCGCCAGGCACTCAGCCTTGCCGCCGACGAAAACCGCATCAAAGTTGTAGAAGACTTTGCTTTTGACAGCAAGGTAAAATCAACTGTTGCTTTCTTGCAAAAGATTGACGCCAAGGGCTCTGTGCTAGTAGTAACCGATGTAAAAGATGACAAGTCCGACCGCGCTACAAGTAACCTGCAAAACGTCAAAGTTGTGCACGCACAATACCTTAATGTGTATGACATCCTTAATAGCGATGTCATCGTAATTAGCAAACCAGCCCTTAAGCTCGTGCAAGAGTGGCTCGGCAAAGCTGCAAAGGCGAAGGAGGCAAAATAATGGAAAAGCAAATGATCCTAAAGCCTCGTTTGAGCGAAAAAACCTACGGCATGAGCGTAGCTAGCAATGTGTTTGTGTTTGAAGTTCCTGGTGACGCAAACAAACACACTGTTGCTCGCGCCGTTGCAGCGCAGTTCAGCGTAACCGTTATCGATGTTAATATCGTAAACGTTAAGGGCAAAACCAAGCGTACAGTCCGTAAGGGCGGTCGCCCTACAGCCGGCAAGCGCTCTGACATTAAAAAGGCGTACGTTGCTTTGAAGCAAGGTGACACTTTGCCATTCTTCGATGTTGAAGAAGAAGCCAAGCCTGCAAAGGCTGACAAGAAGGCCGCTAAAAAAGCCGAAAAGGAGACTAAGTAATGGCGATTAAAGCATACAAGCCTACGACTCCTGGCCGGCGCGGTATGACCAGCCAGGACACGTCTGCTATCACTACCAAAAAGCCAGTTCGCTCGCTTTTGGTACCAAAGCGTCGTACCAATGGCCGCAACAACCAGGGTCGCATTACAACTCGCCACCGCGGTGGTGGTGCCCGTAGGTTCTATCGTCTAATCGACTTCAAGATGGAAGCCGGTTTGGTAGCGACTATCGAGCACATTGAATATGACCCGAACCGTTCGGCTCGCATTGCCCGTATTAAGGATGCCAACGATGTATACCACTACATATTGGCAGCGAACGGCATGCAAGTTGGTCAGACTATCACGAGCGGCGAAGAAGTCTCGATTGAAAATGGTAACCGTTTACCACTTAAGAATATCCCAGTTGGTAGCACGATCCATGCGATCGAACTACAACCTGGCCGTGGTGCCCAGTTGGTACGTTCAGCTGGCAACAGCGCGCAACTTATGGCAAAAGAAGGCGGCTATGCCCAAGTACGCCTCCCATCGGGCGAAGTTCGCCTCATTAAGCTTGAATGTACTGCAAGTATCGGTGTTGTCGGTAACGAGCAGCACCAAAATATTAAGGTTGGTAAAGCTGGCCGTTCACGCCACAAGGGTATCCGCCCATCTGTACGTGGTGTTGTTATGAACGCTGTTGACCACCCGCACGGTGGTGGTGATGGTGGTCGTCACCGTATGGCTAAGGCTCCACGTACGCCTTGGGGCCAGAAGACTTTGGGTTACAAAACCCGTCGTCGTAAGTCAACAAGTCAGTTTATTGTAAGAAGCCGTCATGCGGCCAAGAGAAAGTAAGGTAGGTAATATATGAGTCGTTCACTGAAAAAAGGACCATTTATCGACCCAAAGCTTGCCAAAAAAGTTGCGGCACTTTCGGCCGATGATCGTACCATCATCAAGACTTGGGCTCGTGCCAGCACCATTGCGCCTGACTTTGTCGGCCGCACTTTTGCGGTTCACAACGGCAAGGTTCATATTCCGGTTTTCGTAACTGAAAACATGGTTGGCCACAAGCTTGGTGAGTTCGCACCAACCCGTAAATTCCGTTCTCACGGTGGTAAGCTCGCGAAAGGTAAGAAGTAATGGCAGTTAAAGCAATCGCTAAAGGCGTTCGTATGAGCCCCCGCAAAGTTGGCGTCGTAGCCAGCTTAGTTCGTGGCCGCACTGTCGCCGATGCTCTTATTATTCTAGAGCACACCCCACGCCGTTCGGCATTGGCGGTAAAAAAGACCATCATGAGCGCAAAGGCTAATGCAGATCACAACCACGACCTCAAGCCCGACACCCTCAACATTGTTGCAATTACGGTAACGCCTGGCCCGCGCCTAAAACGTTACCGTCCAGCAGCGCATGGTCGCGCCCTTCCATTTATGCGCCGCACTTCGCACATCACTGTTATCGTCGATGGCGAAGCCCGCGCTAAGAAGAGTGCTCCTAAGGCCGAGAAGGAGGCAAAATAATGGGCCAAAAAGTTAATCCAATTAGCATGCGCCTCCAGGTCAACAAGGATTGGCGCAGCAAGTGGTTCGTAGGCAAGCGCGAATACGCCAAGTTTTTGGCAGACGACCTCGCTGTGCGCCGCATGATCCAAAATAAACTTGGTAGCCGTGCTGCTATCAATAAAGTTGACATCGAGCGTTCCCCGAACCTTGTAACAGTTACAATTTCGACTGCTAAAGCCGGCGTTGTAATTGGACGTGGTGGTTCAGGCGCACAAGAACTGAAAGCCATAATCGAGAAGATTTACGGTGTCCAGACTCGTGTCAACATCGAAGAAATTAAAAAGCCGGAACTGTTCGCTAAGCTGGTCGCTGAAAACATTGCGCACCAACTTGAGCGCCGCATGAACTTCCGCCGCGCAATCAAGCAAGCTTCTGCAAACACTATGCGTTCAGGCGCTCGTGGTATCCGTATCCAGGTTGCTGGCCGTTTGAACGGTGCCGAGATGAGCCGCCGCGAAAAAGAAGTTGCCGGCAGCGTGCCATTACACACGCTTCGTGCTGACATTGATTACGCATTGGTTGCTGCCAAAACTCCTGCCGGTATTATCGGTGTAAAGGTTTGGATCTATAAAGGGGAGGTGAACTAACATGCTAGTCCCTAAACGAACGAAGTTCCGCAAGGTGCGGAAAGGGAAAATCCGTGGCGTGGCGACAAGCGGTAACTACATAGCTTTTGGCGAGTTCGCATTGCAAGCCCAAGGCCACGACCGCATTACCTCGCGCCAAATTGAAGCCTCTCGCCAAGCCATGACCCGCTACATCAAGCGCGGTGGTAAAATTTGGATCCGTATTTTCCCACACACCCCTGTAACGCGCAAACCGTTAGACGTGAAAATGGGTAGCGGTAAAGGTAACCCGGAATTCTTCGTAGCTAAGGTTCGCCCTGGCACCATCTTGTTTGAAATGCAAGGTGTAAGCGAAGAAGTTGCCCGTGAAGCTATGCGCCTTGCCGCTCATAAACTCCCAGTTAAGACTAAATTCTTGAGTAGGGAGGAAGCGTAATGAAAATCGCTGATATCCGTAAGTTGTCGACCAAAGAGTTGACAGCCGAAAGCACAAAACTTCGCGAAGAAATCGCTGAATTGAAGCGCCGTTTAAGCCAAGGTGAAGTACAAAACGTGCGCACCATCCGCTTTAAGCGCAAAGACCTCGCTCGAATGCTAACAGTATTGGGCGAACAGCTCACGAAGGAGACAAAATAATGGCTAAAACGATTATCGGTACCGTGTCGAGCAACAAGGCTGACAAAACTATTGTCATCACTGTTCAGACGCGCAAAACCCACCCGCTATACCGTAAGCAATACACGGTTAGCAAGAAGTTTATGGCTCACGATGAGAAGAACGCAGCCCAGGTTGGCGACAAGGTAGCAATTACCGAAACTCGCCCGCTAAGCGCCCGCAAGCGGTACACGCTTGACCGCATCATCGAGACCGCTGCCATCCGTCACGAAGAAGCTCCCGTGGCTGTCGAAGACGAGAAGGAGCAGGTGTAATGGTACAACAAGAAACGCGTCTCGTTGTCTGTGACAACAGCGGCGCAAAGGAAATTTTGTGCATTCGCGTGCTTGGCGGCAGCCGTCGCCGTTACGCTCGTGTTGGCGACATCATCGTAGCAACCGTAAAGGACGCAAGCCCTAACGGTACAGTTAAAAAGAAGTCTGTCATTAAGGCAGTCGTGGTTCGCTCAACTGAAAAGATCCGCCGCAAAGACGGCTCGACCATCAAGTTTGACGACAACGCCGCCGTTATCATTGGCGACGACAAGAACCCACGTGCCACCCGTATTTTCGGGCCAGTGCCACGTGAACTGCGCGACCTTGGCTACGCTAAAATCGTAAGCTTAGCGCCGGAGGTACTCTAGTTATGGAAAGCAAGATTTACAAAATCCGCATTAAAAAGGGTGACAACGTTATCGTTACCACTGGCAAGTACAAAGGCCAAACTGGCACCGTACTTGCAACTCACCCGCGTGACAACAAGGTAACGGTCGAAGGTATTAACATTATTAAAAAGCATGTTAAGCCGAACCGCACATACCCACAAGGCGGCATTATTGAAATGACGAAGCCAATTGACGTAAGCAAAGTAGCAATTGTTGACCCTTCTACCAAGAAGGCCAGCCGTATCGGCTACAGCTTCGACAAAGATGGCAACAAGGTTCGCGTATTTAAGAGCAGCGGCAAGGAGATCAAGTAATGGCAAACGCTAAAACTGCTTCAACCCATGCCCGCTTGCGCACTATGTATAGCGACAAGTTTGTGGCGGAGTTGCAAAAAGAGCTCGGCTTAAAGAACGTAATGCAGGTTCCTAAGCTCGAAAAGATTACTGTAAACATCGGGCTTGGCCGTGCAAAAGACGACAAAAAAGTTCTGGAAACAGCAGCTAATACGCTTCGCAAAGTAACTGGCCAGGAACCAATTGACACCATCGCTAAGAAATCTATTGCAGCTTTCAAACTTCGTGAAGGCAACAAGATTGGCCTGAAGGCAACGCTACGCGGTGATAAGATGTACGAATTTATAGATCGCTTAATCACCATCGTGCTGCCGCGATTGCGCGACTTTCACGGTGTTTCATTAGGCGCATTCGACAAACAAGGTAACTACAGCATCGGACTTACCGACCAATCAGTCTTTCCTGAACTTACGTTCGACGAGACAACAACTGTCCATGGTATGCAAGCTGTATTTACTATTAAATGCGAAACCCCGGAACACGCGAAAGCATTGTTGACTAAGTTCGGTATGCCGTTCGAGAAAAAGGAGACTAAGTAATGGCTAAGAAATCTATCGTTGCCCGCGATGCAAAGCGCCAGAAGATGATTCAAAGGTACGCTGCGAAGCGTGCTGAGCTCAAAACACTCGGCGACGCCGAAGGTCTGGCTAAGTTGCCTCGCAACTCAAGCCCTACCCGTTGGAAGAACCGTTGTGTTGAAACTGGCCGCCCACATGGCTACATGCGTCAGTTCGGCTTGAGCCGCATCTCATTCCGCGAACACGCGTCGAAGGGTGAAATCCCCGGCGTAACTAAGGCTAGTTGGTAGAAAGGAAAAGGAATAAATATGGTTTCAACAGATCCAATCGCCGACATGCTGACTCGCATTCGTAACGCAATCGCGGTACGCAAAAGCGAAGTAGTTATGCCACATTCGAAAGTTAAGCAATCAGTTGCGGAACTTTTGAAGGAGAGCGGTTTCGTAAAAGATGTTAAGGTAACTGATCTCGAGCTCGGCAAGAACTTGACAATCATTATCAGCGCCGAAAATGAAAACGCGCGTATCACCGAAGTTGTACGTTTGAGCCGACCCGGCCGGCGTGCGTACGTCGGTAGCGCCGAAATCCCAACCGTGAAGCGTGGCCGTGGTATCGTCATCGTCTCTACCTCTAAAGGTATGATGACTGGCGACCAAGCCCGTAAACAAGGTGTTGGCGGCGAATTAATTTGTAAGATTTACTAAAGTTAAAGGACATTCAGATGAGTCGAGTAGGAAAACTACCCATCCAAATCCCAAGTGGTGTGACAATCACTGTCGACCCTGAATTCGTAACTGTGACCGGCTCTAAAGGTACGCTCAAACAGTTCACGATGCCAGGTATTAACGTTGCTGTTGAAGGTGACCAAGTCGTTGTTACCCGTGAAAACGATGAGCAAAAAATCCGTGCTAAACACGGTTTGATGCGCGCGTTGGTTAATAACATGGTGACTGGCGTGAGTAAGGGCTTTAGCAAGAAGCTTGAAATCAACGGTGTTGGTTTCCGCGTAGCCATGCAAGGCGCTGACCTTAAATTTAACCTCGGTTTTTCGCATGACGTTATTTATAAAATACCGGCTGGCGTGACTGCTGTTATTGAGCAAAACACCGTAACTGTTTCTGGCATTGACCGTCAACAAGTCGGCCAAGTCGCTGCTGAAATCCGCGCTCTCAAGAAGCCTGAACCTTATAAAGGTAAGGGTATTAAATATTCCGACGAACGCATTATTCGCAAGAGCGGTAAATCAGGTAAGGACAAGTAGGTAATAATATGGACAAACTTGCACACAAATTACAGAACCGTGGGCTTCGAGCTGCACGCGTTCGCGCAAAGGTGTCGGGTACCACTGAACGCCCTCGCCTGAGTGTACACGTTAGCAATCGGCACATCATTGCCCAAATTGTCGATGATTCTATCGGCAAGACTGTTGCTTACGTTTCAACTGTTGGTACGAAGGTAGCAAACGGCACTATGGTTGAGCGCGCTGCCTGGGTAGGCGCGGAAATTGCGAAAAAGGCGAAAGCCGCTAAAATTAACGCTGTTGTTTTTGACCGCGGCAGCCGTTTATACCACGGCCGCGTTCAGGCACTTGCCGAAGCAGCACGTAAAGCAGGATTGGAGTTCTAGTTATGGCAGAAAATACTACTACTCAGGCTCCGCGTAATGATCAGCGTGGCCGCGGTGGTGATCGTCGTGCACCGCGTCGTCCAGAAATTGCCCCAGAAGAGAAGCAATTTGATGAGCGTGTCGTACACATCGACCGCGTAGCCCGCGTGGTTAAAGGTGGCCGTCGCTTCCGTTTTCGCGCTTTGGTCGTTGTGGGTGACCGCAAGAACAAAGTCGGTATCGGTTTGGCTAAAGGTGCAGACGTTACCGCAGCCGTAACTAAAGCAACTGAAGTCGCCAAAAAACACATGCACTTAATTGCGGTGCAAAAAGGTACGATTCCTCACGAAGCAGAAGCTAAAGTGGGTGGCGCACGCATTCTAGTCAAGCCAGCTGCTACTGGTACCGGCTTGATCGCCGGCGGTGTGGTACGTACCGTTTTGGAAGTTGCAGGCATCAGTAACGCACTTTCTAAGTCACTCGGTTCAACAAATAAAGCCAACACCGCTTATGCGACAATCGCTGCATTGCAATCTGTTGAGCCTACTAAAAACTGGGTTACTTCAAAGAACAAAAAGGCTGTAAAACCAGCTAAGAGTGAGGCATAAGTAGATGAAGTTTCACGAATTGAACACTCAAAAGCCCAAAGTGGGCAAACGCGTTGGACGCGGTATTGCCGCTGGCCAGGGTAAAACTGCGGGCCGTGGTACGAAAGGTCAGATGGCCCGTACCGGTTCTAAAAAGAAGCCAGGTTTTGAAGGTGGTCAGAACCCGCTCATGCAGCGCATGCCTAAAATGCATGGTTTTCGTTCATGGAAGGCTAAAGTTGAAAACGTTTATACTGGCCAACTCGAAGCTTTCGGCGGTAAGACTGTCGATACTTTTGCGCTTGCTGAAGCAGGTTTGGTCTCAAACCCTTTCGTTCGCGTAAAGGTTATCGTTGGCGGTGAACTTTCTAAGAAGGTTACCGTGAAGCTCCAGGGGGCTTCAGAAGGTGCCGTCGCTGCCATCCAAAAGGCGGGCGGTAGCTTTGAAAAAGTTGCCCTAAACGGCCGTCCGACAACCAAGAAAGACGAAGAGTAGTCTAAAAAAACGATCAAAGAGGCTGTTTTTTATATCAAACAGCCTCTTTGATCGTGTATACTGTGGCTAGATAATAGCCGAGAGGGTAATAAATTAGTATGAATTGGCACGTTATTTTACGCTCACTGAAGAACAAGGAAATGCGCAAGCGTATTTTTGCTGTGCTCGGTATCCTTGTCGTGTTCCGCATTTTGGCACATATTCCAGTACCATTAAGCGACCCGCACACTTTAAAACAGGTATTACAAAACCTGTTTACCTCCAATAACACAAGCAACTCATCACAGCTGCTGAGCTTTATCAATGTGCTTTCCGGTGGAGCGTTGGCTAACTTTTCAATTATGATCGCCGGCCTTGGGCCATACATTAATGCCTCTATCATTATGCAGTTGCTTACCAAGGCAATTCCACGCCTGGAAGCTTTGCATAAAGACGGCGAATATGGCCAAAAGAAGATTAACCAGATCACTCGTATTATTACATTTCCGCTGGCGATCATCCAATCTGTTGGCGCAATTTATCTAGTACGCCAATCGGCGCAGCAAGTGGGCGGCATTGGCGACATTACTGCGCATACTTCCTTACTACAGTGGGTGCTGATGATTGCCGCGCTTACTGGTGGCTCGATGCTGCTTATGTGGCTTGGTGAGCTTGTGACCGAACAAAGCGTCGGCAACGGTATTTCGCTACTTATTACCGTTGGCATTGTGAGCAGTCTGCCGTCAACAATCAGTAGTTTGTCACAGTCAATCTTTAACAAATCAAGCCACTGGACCATTTTCGGACACCAGTTTCCAATTAGCGCACGTTCATTAGCGTACAGCTTGATTATTTTAGTATCAGTGGTGCTTATTACCTGGTTTGTGGTGAAACTTAACGAGGCGGCTCGGCGCATAACGGTGAATTACGCCAAGCGTGTACAAGGTAACCGTACCTATGGCGGGGTGACAACTGTTTTGCCGATCAAACTTATTAGCGCCGGGGTTGTACCGATCATTTTTGCTGTAGCATTTTTGAGCGTGCCGAGTTTTGTAGGCCAGTTGATGGCTAGCGCTGGCAGTGCCAACTTACAGCGCATCGGTGCAAATTTGGTATCGTGGTTCCAGCAACCTTCGGCGTCAACATTCGCGGCTGGCGGCTGGCACCCTTACATTTATCCGGTTGTGTACTTCTTACTAGTATTCGTTTTCACCTTCTTCTATACCAGCGTGACTTTTAACAGCAAGGAAATTGCCGAGAATTTACAGAAGCAAGGTGGCTTTATTGAAGGCGTGCGCAGCGGCCTGCAAACTGAAAAGTATTTAAGCAAAGTGGTGAATCGGCTTACATTGTTTGGTGCGTTTAGCCTGGGTTTGTTAGCACTCACGCCGATCATTGCCCAAATCTTTTTGAAAACGAATATTGCGCTTGGTGGCACCAGTGTTCTGATCTTGGTGTCGGTATCGCTCGAAACGCTGCGTGCTGTAGAGTCGCGCGCTTTAATGGTTACCTATGACCAATATTCGCAGCCCGATTTCTTCCACGACGACCCCGAAGAAATGATCGACCCTAAAAAACGCCGCTTCAGCTTATTGCGCCGCGGCAAGTAACCCCAGAGAAAATATGTCAGAATTAAACATAGAACATTTTGCAGAGCTAGAAAACGCCAGGGTTGAACGAATCGCAGCTCTGGTACCCTATATACGGCTATCTCTCCTAAAGGCCATCGACCAACAAAATCCATCGCTCCTTCAGCCGCTATACCAAATGAGCGCCGGGAAGTATTATGCAACTAATATTAAGAGAACTTTTTTGTTTGACTCCTTTACGCTCGATTTAACAAGAAACAATCCGAGTCTCCCTCTCGCCGTAGAACCTTTTGCATCAGTGCTCGAGGGGAACAGTGGCATAATAGAAATCAATACTGGCATTCCTGCAGACGAGCAAGCAGGAATTATTGAACTGCACATTTCTACAGATGGTTCACACAACCCTAACGATAGCAGTAGCTCTCTCTTGCTTAGCACAAGCGTAGACGGAGAATTGCATATTGGGATTTCCGAACAGTGGGCTGGCGATGATGACGACAACGACCTAGACCTAGATATGCCGGACGCTAACGATCTCATTGAAACCCGCCGTTACCCCGTGGAAGAAGCGATACAAATCGGCGCAATAGTCACCGAAGCCATTGTAAACTCAGCTAACTGGCAAGTTATCCCAAATCTCCCTCAATTTTAAATATACTCGGCAACGGTAAAACCCTTTACAAACAGTTACCAGAGCTGGTATAATTAGGCAAGTTATATTTATGGCCAATAAAGAAGTTATCGAGTTGACAGGTGTTATTATTGAGACCCTCCCGGGTACTCAGTTTCGTGTTGAACTCGAAAACGGCCATCAAATTATAGCTCACGTCGCAGGCAAAATGCGCAAACACTACATACGCATTGTGCCAGGTGACAGCGTGACGGTCGAGTTGACCCCTTACGATCTTACTAAGGGCAGAATCACCTATCGCAAAAGCTGAGCATTCCAAAGAGTAGTGTGATTTGGGAGTGTCCAAATTGTGCTACTCTACAGAATGTCAGAGAGTTCATCAATTTAAGCAGTGTGTCATGCACTGAAGATAGGAGCATGATCCGCATGAAAGTGCGTGCAAGTGTCAAAAAGATCAGCCCGGACGATATTATTGTTCGTCGCAAAGGGCACGTCTATATCATCAACAAGGAAAAGCGTCGTCATAACCAACGGCAGGGAGCGGCACGGTAATGGCTCGTATTTCTGGCGTTACAATCCCTAGCGATAAGCAAGTGCAAATTGCTTTGACATACGTATACGGCCTCGGCCCTAAAACCGTTGCCGATATTTTGGTTGCTACGAAAGTGGAACCAACCGTTCGTGTGAAAGACTTGACCGACGAGGAAGTCTCTCGCGTTCAAGATTTTATTAACGAGCACTACACTGTAGAAGGCGAGCTTCAGCGCATCGTTGCAAGCAACATCAAGCGTCTTAAGGATATCAACTCGTACCGTGGTCTGCGCCACAAGGCAAATTTGCCTTCCCGTGGTCAGCGCACTAAAACCAACGCTCGCACCCGTCGTGGCCGCAAGACTACCGTTGGCGGTACCGCTAAGAAGACTCCTTCAAAGACATAGGATGAGATTTTAAATATGGCTGATACAACTACTACAACTACAGTTAAAAAGAAGAAGGCAAAGCGAACCGTTACCCATGGTCAAGTTCATGTGCTTGCCACCTTCAACAATACAATCATTACCTTTACCGACGACAAAGGTGGTGCTTTAGCTCAAGCTAGTGCTGGTGGCTGCGGTTTCCGTGGCTCTAAAAAAGGCACAGCATATGCCGCACAGGTTGCCGCCGAAAAAGCAGGCCAATCTGCAAAGCAAATGCATGGCTTCAGCAAAGCCGACGTTTTTATTAAAGGCGTTGGCCTTGGCCGCGATGCTGCCGTTCGTGCGCTCGCTGGCCTCGATATTCAAGTAGAAAGCATTAAAGACGTGACTGGCGTACCACACGGTGGTGTTCGCCCTAAGAAGGCACGTCGCATCTAAGGCGCATAGGTAAAAGATAATGGCACGAGATACTCAATCAATCGTAAAAATGTCGCGCCGCGAAGGCTACGCCTTGCACCCCAAGGCACACAAAGCCCTCGCTAAGCGAACTACAGCCCCCGGACAGGCTGCTAACGCACGTATGCGCAACAAGCCAAGCCAATACAGCTTGCAGTTGCGTGAAAAGCAAAAAGTAAAGCGCCTATATGGCTTGCTTGAGAAACAATTCAGCAACTTGATGAAAGAAGCTTCGCGCAAGCAAGGCCAAGCAGGTGAGGTCTTGTTACAATTTTTGGAACAACGCCTTGATAACGCTGTGTACCGCGCAGGTTTCGCTCCAAGCCGCCGCGCTGCCCGTCAACTCGTGACCCACGGCCACTTTATGTTGAACGGTCGTCGCGTTGATGTTCCTTCAATTCGTGTGAAGGCCGGCGACGAGCTAATCGTACGCGAACACAGTGCTAATACAGAGTACTTCAAGAAGCTCGATGATGTGAGCCCAGCACCAAGCACAACTCCCGCATGGGTTAGTGTTGATCGCAAGAACCGCAAGTTCAAGATCACTAGCCTACCTACACGTGACGATGCTGAGCCAGAAATTAAAGAGCAATTAATTGTGGAATACTACTCACGCTAAGGGAGGAATGAGCTAGATGTCAAAAATGATTCACACACCGGGCGTTGTTACTGTCGACGACCACAGTGCAACTAACAGCACTTTTGTTGTTGAGCCGCTACATAGCGGATACGGTATGACCCTTGGTAACAGTCTTCGCCGCGTTTTGCTTTCAAGCATTTCGGGCGCTGCTGTAACGAGCTTCAAAATTGAGGGCGCGACCCACGAGTTCACTACTGTTCCTGGCGTTAAAGAAGACGTTGTGGATATAATGTTGAACCTCAAAGGTGTACGCTTTCGTGTCTATGGCGAAGAGACTCAAAACCTCCGCATCGTTAAAAAGGGCCGCGGTCCTGTCACTGCAAAAGACATTCAAGTAAATGCAGATGTCGAAATTGTTAACCCAGAGCACGTTATTGCGACTTTGGAAGACGACAAATCGCAATTTATTATGGACTTAGTCGTTGAAACTGGCCGTGGATATCGTACTATTGAAGAAGGTTCAGCTAAAAAGGCAAGCGACATGATTGCTGTCGATGCGATCTTCAGCCCGGTACTTCGCGTACGCTACAAGGTTGAAAACACTCGCGTCGGCCAAATGACCGACCTCGACAAGCTGATTATTACCGTTGAAACTGACGGCACTATTACACCGCGCGACGCTTTCGAAGAAGCTTCAGCAATTTTAGTGAACCAATATACCGCTCTTGCTGGTAAAACGCGAGTTGAAACTGGCGAACAGCTTGTTGGTGCGAGCACCAGCACGACCCAAGAAAGCGGTGACGAGCCTGCAGCTTTGAATACTTCTATCGAAGATCTCAACCTGTCTGCACGCACCACCAACGCGCTTATTAACAACGACATTCATACTATTAAAGATTTGTTTAGCTTAAGTGACGCAGAACTGCGCGACCTGAAGGGCTTTGGCAGCAAGGCACTCGACGAGGTTAAAGAAAAGCTAGCGGAGATGGAGCTCTAAATGCATCGACACGGATACAAAGGCCGTAAACTGCACCGCGAGCGCGACCAACGTGTAGCGCTTGTGAAGGGTCTCGCTGACTCGCTCGTTAAGTACGAGTCAATTGAAACGACCCTTCCGAAGGCCAAAGAAGTGGTGCCTTATGTTGAAAAATTAATTACCAAAGCCAAGAAAGGCGACTTACACAACCGCCGCCAGGTGATCGCAAGCTT
Source organism: Saccharimonadales bacterium (SeqCode) (assembly GCA_035478775.1). Taxonomy (GTDB): domain Bacteria; phylum Patescibacteriota; class Saccharimonadia; order Saccharimonadales; family UBA4665; genus CAMLQK01. The sequence continues at coordinate 169,877 of DATIJG010000023.1, forward strand.
GCAAACTATTGCAAACGCGCACAAGCTGGTAGACGAGATCGCACCAAAGCTCAAGGGACGTGCTAGCGGCCATCTCCGCATCGAGCGCACTCGTTTGCGCCGCGGCGACAATGCCCAGCTCGCCCGCGTAAGCTTTGTCGACGACCTTACCAGTGCACCTGTTGCCAAGGCGGTAAGCGAAAAGCCAAAAACTCCTACCAAGAAGCCGGCCGCCAAAAAGGCTGAAGCCGCAAAGGAGACTAAATAATGAAAACTTTTAGCGCAAAGCCAAGCGACGTCACTCGTACTTGGTACATCATTGACGCTTCTGAAGCTCCAATGGGCCGCGTTGCAACCAAAGTTGCGACATTGCTGACTGGCAAGGGCAAGCCTAGCTTCACCAAGCACATCGACACCGGCGATTACGTAATTGTTATTAACGCAAGGAACGTAGTGGTGACCGGCAACAAGCTTGAAGACAAAATGTACTACCGCCACAGCCATTTCCCTGGTGGCCTTAAAGAAGCAACCATGAAAGAAAAGATGGAAAGCAATCCAACGCACGCTATTTCACATGCCGTGCGCGGTATGCTCCCTGTAAATAAGCTTCGCGACGCGCGTCTAGACCGTCTAAAGGTGTATGCTGACGCCGAGCACAAGCACGAGGCTCAAAAGCCGGTAGTGATTTCATTGAAAGAAGGTAAATAAAAATGGCTGCTAACCAATATTTTTACGCATTGGGTCGCCGCAAAAGCGCAACCGCACGTGTTCGTTTGCAAGGTGGCAAGGGAACGATCGTTGTTAACGACAAGCCAGTTGAAGAATACTTAGCAGGTAGCAAATTCTTGCTAAACGAACTGAACCAGCCATTTGTTGCACTGCAACAAGAAAACAAGTACGACATCACCGTTCGCGTAACGGGTGGTGGCCATGCTGGTCAGGTTGATGCTATTCGCTTAGGCATTGCTAAGGCTTTGGCTGCTATGAACGAGGACCTCAAGGGTACTTTGAAGCGCGCAGACCTTTTGGGCCGTGATTCACGCGTTCGCGAACGCAAGAAGTTTGGCTTAAAGGGCGCTCGTAAGCAACGGCAGTTTACTAAGCGTTAGTTATTTTTAAACTACGCCGTAAAAACCCGGGAAGTGCATCCCGGGTTTTTACTTTAAATGTGCTATACTTTACATATGGAAATGAAGGCGCATAACGCAAACTGGCAAAGCTGCAAGCAAAGGGGCGGCCTGTTTGGTGTATTTGCGTAGCAATAATCTCTTCGCAAAAATATAAAAGAGTCCGCTAAAGCGGGCTTTTTATGAAAGGAAGAAACACTGGCAGTAATGGTCAAGTCCGCCAAGGCTCGCTTTAACGGCCAAACCTCGCTATAATAAGGAGTAACTATGAGCAAATCTGTTATTTTAACTGGCATTCGTGCCAACAACAACCTTACTATTGGTAATTATTTTGGTGCAATATTACCGATTATTGACATGGCAAAAACTAAGTCGCGTGAATACCAAATTAACATGTTCGTGCCTGACTTGCACAGCTTTACTACACCAATAAGCCACCGCGACTTGTACGAGCAAGTCATTCAGAATCTGCGGGTATACGCAGCGGCGGGTTTGCCGCTCGACGACCCAGGCGTGTTCTTATACCGTCAGAGTTATATTCCAGCACACAGCGAGCTCGCCTGGATCTTTGACTGCTTTACCGGCATGGGCGAAATGGGCCGTATGATTCAATTCAAAGACAAATCCAGCAAGCTAAGTGAAGACCGGATTAGCGTCGGCCTATTTAACTATCCCGTACTTATGGCGGCCGACATTTTGCTGTACGGCGCTTCGTATGTACCAGTTGGCGACGACCAAACACAGCATGTGGAATTTACGCGTGACATTGGCGAACGCATGAACAAGCAATTCGCGGCTGAGTTCCCGGATGGCTTGTTTACGGTGCCGCTGCCCATACCCAAACAGCACGAGTTTTTCGGTAAAGACCAGGGTCTACGCATTAAAGATCTCATTGATCCGACCAAAAAAATGAGTAAAAGTGATGACTCAGGCAAAGGCGTCATCTTTTTGAGTGATTTGCCAGAAGCGGCAGCTAAAAAAATCATGGCGGCCACTACCGACAGTGAAGGCGTTATAAAATTCGACCGCGAAAAGCAGCCGGGCATTGCAAACTTGCTCCAAATCCTAGCGCTCTCGCAAGGCAAATTGCTCCAAGAAGTAATCACAGAATGGGAAGGCCAGACGCGGTACGGCGACCTTAAAAAAACAGTAGCCGAAGCCATTGCGCTGTTCTTGCAGGAATTCCAGACACAACTTGCTAACGCCGACGACCAACGTATCTTAGCCAAACTTAAGGCCTCTGAAACGCAAATGTCGCAGGTGGCTAGCAAAAAACTTTACCAGGTACAGCAAGCGGTTGGCTTACGCGCACTCTAATTATGAAACAGATAATCGTAAGTGAAGAAGAAGCAGGAAAGCGCCTTGACGTGTTGGTGGGTGAGCATTTTCCGCGGCTAAGCCGGGCCTTTGTCCGACGTTTGTGCGACAACGGCAAAGTTGCTATGGCCAGCAAAAGTACCAAAGCGGGTTATAAAGTACGTGAAGGTGACTTGGTGAGCGTCGAGTACGATGAAGCCGAGCTCGACGTAATCCCTCACATTGACTTGCCAGTTATTTACGAAGATGATGACTGCATCGTTATCAGCAAACCAGCTGGCGTACTAACACACGCTCAAGGTGCGCTTAGCGCCGAGCCTAGTGTTGCGACGTTTTTACGCGATAAATTACAAGACCTTTCCGGTACGCGCGGCGGCATCGTCCATCGGCTCGACCGCGCTACGAGCGGTGTTATTATGTGTGCCAAAAACCAAACGGCACTCAGTTTCTTGCAAAAGCAGTTTTCGCAGCGCAAAGTTAAGAAAACCTACATGGCAATAGTACGCGGCCACTTAAAATTGAAAGAAGCCGTTATCGATATGCCCATCGAGCGTAACCCCAAGGCTCCGGCAACGTTCCGCGTTGGAGCGAATGGCAAACAGGCAATTACGCACTATAAAGTTGTGCAGGAAACCGCGCATTACTCGCTTATCGAACTCAAGCCGCTCACTGGCCGCACTCACCAGCTGCGTGTGCATCTGGCCGAGCAAGGCCATCCGGTTGTCGGCGACCCACTATACGGTGCTGGCACCTTTGGCGACCGTCTATTTTTACACGCTCTAAGCCTAGAAATTACTATTCCTAGCCGAGACCGCCGTACTTTCGCTGCACCATTACCGCCTGAGTTCAAAAAGCTAATGGACGAAAAATAATGAAATTAGTGTTGCATCCGCTTACACAAGCGTACGTGCAGCGTATTATCCTGGCCAAGCCGCACGCTGTGCTTTTAGTAGCGCGGAACGGCACAGGCAAAGGTGCACTCGCGCAATATATTGCTGGCGGGATACTCGGTGCACAGGCCGCCCAGCCCTATACACCCTATATACGACAACTGCAACCTGATGAAAAAAACACGATTTCAGTCGAGGCAATTCGTGGTTTGCAGCAATTTGTGCGCTTAAAAACCATAGGCGACGAGCCAATTCGGCGTGCCATAATCATCGAACACGCCGATGCCATGACTACCGAAGCGCAGAACGCTTTTTTAAAACTGCTTGAAGAACCGCCGGCCGACACGGTTATTTTACTCACTGCAAAATCACGGGAAAGTTTACTACCGACAATTTTATCGCGTGTCCAAGAAATGTATGTGCAATCGCCGGAAGCGAGCGAAGTACAGGCGTTTTTTGCTCGCACTATGCCTGCGCAATCTGCGCAAAGTATAACCCAAGCGTACTTTATGAGCGGTGGTGCACCAGGTCTTATGACGGCGCTCCTCGGTGGTGAGGCCGACCATCCCCTTGTGCAGGCTGTGGCATTGGCAAAACAAGTATTGCAGCAAGATAATTTTGAGCGCTTGGCGAGCATCGACCAGGTAAAGCAAAAAACCGATGCACTGGAGTTATGCACAGCCTTGGAGCGCATCGCTCAAGTAAGCATAAGTCAGGCCGCCGCACAAAGTGACGCAATAAAGATGAGCCGATGGCACAATATTTTACGTGCAGCTACAGAGGCCAGCGAGCTGATTAGTAAAAATGTGCAAACAAAATTAGCATTAACGCATTTAATGTTGCAACTTTAGCAGCCAAGTTTGTTATAATAAACGTTAGCTATGTTTGAACTTGCAATCGTTGGCGTCTTTGGACTTTTAGCCCTCCGAAACACCAAAATTCATGACGACGAATTCGCTGCCGGCTCCCGCAAAATCGGTGATCGTCTAGGTAGTTTGTGGGATATTGCCCACCAGGGCATGCGCGAAAATCGTTTTTTGCGGGCCGAAAAGGCGTTGCTTACAATCTTGAAGATCGACGAACGCAACGCCGCTGCTTATAATCGCTTGGGCATTTTATACGCCAAGCAAAAAGAATATCGCGACGCGATTGACTGTTTTGAAATCGCGAGCAGCATTGAGGCGACTCCTTCTAGCTTGCACAACCTTGGCCTTATTTATTACGAAACCGAAAATTACGAAAAAGCGGCTATCGCTTTCGAACAGGCTCTTAAACTGGAAAATAACTTGGCGGCCAGGCACGTAGCTTACGCTAAGGTACAAGAAAAACTTGGCAATGAAAAGCTGATGTTCCAGTCACTCGACAAAGCAGTTGACTTAGAACCCAACAAAGAAACATATACATTGTTACAAAAAGCCTACCTCGACCGCAGTATGCAATCTCAGGCAGACATGATTGGAGAGAAACTAAAAAAACTGATTGTGCCAGATGGCAAACCCAAGCGCATGGTCCGGCCACGCAAGGTTGTGGTATAGGCTAGGTATTTTACCTAACCAAAAAGCATTGCCTAAATTGCTTGTTTTTGTTACAATTTCATCTGTTACGTTACCACGTACATGTGCCGCCTTAGCTCAGCTGGTAGAGCAACAGTTTTGTAAACTGTGGGTCGTCGGTTCGAGTCCGACAGGCGGCTCCATATACCGCACGTGCAGGGATAGTGAAGCGGTCAAACACAGCTGACTGTAAATCAGCCCTCTCCGAGTTCGGGGGTTCGAATCCCTCTCCCTGCACCATTCTGACATTAAAGCCTCTTCGGAGGCTTTTTGTATCTGTTGAGGTAAGGTTCTAACCTTCTCAAGCTCGTTACGAACTCGTTTCTCATTACTTGCGTCCGGAAGTTGCCATTCATTAGGGGTAATCATAAGCCTTTTATCAATTAGTGTCGGGTTCTGACCAATTGCAAGCAATAGATCCTTCTTAGTCCCAAGGTCGCCGGTGTTAAACTTCTCGCTAG
>DATIJG010000024.1:0-20500 GCA_035478775.1 Saccharimonadales bacterium (SeqCode)
GACCTCGACCCGCAAGGTAACGCAACCAGTGGCCTGGGCCTTGATAAAAATCTTCAGCCTACAACGTACGAGTTATTGCTCGGATCGGCCACGCTCGATCAAGTTGTACTTGCTACAAATCGGCCTGGTTTATACGTAGTACCGGCGAATAACAATTTAGCCGCCGCCGAGATTGATCTTGCCGAGCAGGATAAGCGTGAATTTCGGCTTAAAAAGGCTTTAACTGGCGACTTCGCATACGTTGTTATTGACTGTCCACCGGCGCTAGGTTTGCTAACCATCAATGCACTTGCTGCGGCGACCGGTTTAATTATTCCGGTACAAGCGGAATATTATGCGCTTGAGGGGCTAGGGCAATTACTCGCCACCGTACAACGTGTTAAGCAAGGGCTGAACACATCGTTGGATTTGTATGGTGTGGTTGTTACGATGTTCGATAAACGCACAAGTCTGTCCGAGCAAGTTATGGATGAGCTTGAAAATCACTTTGGCAACAAAATTTTTAAAACGCACATACCGCGTAATGTTCGGCTAGCGGAAGCACCCAGCTTCGGAAAAACAATTTTCGAACATGACAAATGGTCGAAAGGTGCGCGCGCCTACAAACAGCTCGCTAAGGAGGTAGCAAAACGTGTCAACGGCTAAAAATAAAAAGATGGGCTTGGGTAGGGGGTTTGATTCACTGATTCCGCAGGATTTTAATAAAGACTTACTTTTTGAGGACCAGACAAAAATTAAGCAAGTGTTGGTGCAAGAAATCTATCCGAATGCCGACCAACCGCGTCAGCATTTCGACGATGATGCACTTGTCAGCCTGGCAGATTCGCTTAAAAAGTATGGCGTAATCCAGCCGCTTGTAGTGACACCGGTAAAAGATGGATTTATTTTAATTGCCGGTGAACGCCGTTGGCGGGCGGCGCAAATTGCAGGCTTAAAAGAAGTACCGGTTGTGATGCGTACAACCAAGGAGCTTGAACGCTTGGAAATCGCGATCGTTGAAAATGTGCAACGCGTTGATCTGTCACCTCTTGAACAAGCCGTATCTATCGAGCGCCTGCACCAACAATTCAACATGACCTACGACTCAATCGCTGATCGTTTAGGTAAAGCAGCTTCAACTATCAATAACATTGTGCGACTTCTACAATTGCCCGAACCAGCGCGCAATGCACTGCACGAAAAGCATATTAGCGAGGGCCATGCCCGTGCAATTCTGGCCTTAAAGAATGATGCAGAAAAACAACAAGAGCTATTGGCGCTTATTGTAAAAAATGGCTGGTCAGTGCGGCAGGCTGAACGTTTTGTGACCTCCGTAAAAGAAGGTTTTAATAACAATGCTACAAAGCAGCGCATGCAAACTGAAACGCCTGAAACGAAAAGTTTAACCAAGCGCTTCGGCACACCAGTGCAAATTCGACGCAGTGCAAAAGGCGGCAAATTAGAAATTGCTTTTAAAACCGATGACCAATTACAGCATATTATGACCATGCTTGGCTCTTAAACTGGCAGAAAATACTGCTAAAAATCCGCCGGCTGGCCTAATGTTTGTATGCAATGTCGGCATTGATTTTTTACATCAACGTCGAAACTTTCCTTTGGCGCTAGCTAACTAGAACCGCTTGGCCTGGCTAATTGGCAAAACACGTATTGAGAGTTTCCCGACGACATCTTTCAGAGGTACGGTGTCGAAATAGCGTGAATCCAACGAGTCAGGGCGATTGTCACCAGATACGAAAATACTATGGGAGCCAATATTCCAGCTAGTGACGTTTGTTTCCGGTTCGGTATCACCGATCACTTTGCCATAACTTGCTTGTTGGTCTGGGCCAAATCCGTTGGGGTGTTGCGCATTGTATACGACATATTTGCCGTTTTGAATGGTGACACGTTCGCCCGGCAAGCCGATAACCCGCTTAATAAGTTGTTTGGAGCCGGTGCCATCGCCCGCAGACCCAAGGTTCGATTCGTTGAAAATAACGATATCACCGCGCTTTGGCACATAATCGTGCCCGGTGATACGCGCCCAGCTACGCGGGAGTTTCCACACGATCAGACGATCATTATTGCTAAGTGTGGTTTGCATGCTCGGGCCATCAACTTGATAGGATTGAAACACGAAGGCAGTGAGCAAGATTGCAACAAGTGGCGCAATAAGCAAGATAAGCAAGGTCGTGGCAATTGAGCGCCAGTTTTCTTCGCGAGGCGGTTTTTTCGGTTTGGTAGAAGCGGTGTGGTGGTTTTCCGACGCCGTTGGATTTCCGTGTGGAACTGATTCTTGCATTTCAGGTTAGACTATAGACTATATGAGCACTTTTTGCACGAGGGTTTTACGTTTTTGCTGTAGTCTAAACGATCATATGACAGAAAGCTGGGGCGAATTTGCAGCCAAGGAAAATAGTATGTGCATAAGTATTGCCGTATTGTTACGCCGTTGTTTACGCAGCGCTTGCGAGCAGCTATACTAAACGTAACTGCTTATGGATATAAAAAATAATTCTCAGCATAGTCGGCAACGCGCCATTGACGGTATATTATATGGCTCCGAAAACCAGCAAATCTCTGGCCGACAACCACTACGACAACGTTTCCGCGGTATAAGTTCGGATTCGCCCCTCGCAACGCGTCCCCAGACTGGCTCGCAAAGACCCGCGCATGGGGCAACTCTATCTGCACCACCTGAGGCAAAAACGCAATACCCCGAAGACCAACCGATTGCGCTCGATGAAGTTCCAGTAGCGCCGCATCAAGATGCAGACCGCCAGAAACGTAAGCGTCAAGGCCATTTTTTTAAGCGTAAATTGTGGACAATACACGCCTGGAGTTGGAAAAAGAAAGCGCTGATAATTTTATTAACGCTTATTATTTTTGCCGGCATCACTGTGGGAGCCTTGGCGGTGAAGGGCTATTTTAGTGCCAAAAAAGTGTTTAAGGGTGGCGGCTCGGCAGTGGCGCTTCAAAAAAATGTTGCACCCAGTTTGCTTAAAGGTGAAGGTGATGGCCGCATAAATATCTTGCTTTTAGGTAATGGCGGTGAGGGCCATGAAGGCCCCGACTTGACTGATACGATTATGATTGCCAGCATCGACCCAGTAAACCATACTGCGTCCTTGCTGAGTGTGCCCCGTGATTTGTGGGTTACGATGCCACACCACGGTAGTATGAAGTTGAATGCCGTATATGAAACGGGCAAGTATGGTTATCTTGGCAAACAAGATGATAGCAACGGTAACACTGACGCAGTTAAAGCAGGTTTTGCTGCGACCGATAGCATGCTTGAGAGTATTTTGGGCATCCCTATCCACTATAATGTATTGGTTAATTTTCAGGCATTTAAACAGGGGGTTGATGCGGTCGGTGGCATTACGCTTAATGTGCCAACAGCTTTATATGACCCGACAATGGCATGGGAAAACGGTGGCAACCCGATTCTCGCCGCCGCCGGCACGCAAACTTTTAACGGCAATAAGGCGTTAATGTACGTGCGTTCACGCGAAACGACCTCTGACTTTGCACGGTCCCAGCGCCAGCGCGCAGTAATTGTGGCACTTGCGAATAAAGTATTCTCACTCGGCACATTTAGTGATCCGCTCAAAATTTCACAATTATTTGATGCTTTTGGAAACAACGTGGTAACCGATTTGTCGCTGAGTGACGTTGGCCATTTATATGGTATTGCTAAAGGCATCGCGCTTGATACGGTGCAATCTATCGGCCTGACCGATCCAGGGCACAGTTACTTAACCACTGGTATGATCGGTTCGCAATCGGTAGTGTATCCAATCGCAGGGCTTAATAATTACGCTGACATTCAAAGTTTTGTGCGTAACACACTCAAGGATGGTTACCTGGCGAAAGAAAATGCTACTGTTGAAGTACTCAATGGCACGGCTACACTCAATGCCGCGACTAATGCGGCAAACGTACTGAAGTCTTACGGCTACAATGTGGGCACGGTGGGCGATGCACCAACTAAAAATTACACAAAAACTGTCATTGTGGATCTCACTAAAGGCAAAAAACCATATACTGCGCAGTACCTTAAAAAGCGATATAATGTAAGCAAGGTAGTGACGACGCTGCCCGATAAATCAATCCAAACACAAAATACTGATTTTGTGGTAATCTTAGGACAAGATGAGACCTCTAGTAGCCAAAATTAAACCTGCCGGCGGCTTCTCGCAAGTTGTACATATTAGTTTGAACGTGCTTTTGCCCATTATGCTATTTATTTTGGTGCGCATTAATTTTGTGCAGTTGGCGTTGGTGCTTATATTGCTGAGCAAGTGGCGTATGCTTGCGGTACGGCCGCGATTTTGGTGGGCAAACGTGCGCGCTAATGCTGTAGACCTTGTCGTTGGTGTCTCTATTCTTGTGTTTATGGCAAATACGCCGAGCCAGCTATTGCAGGTTTTGTGGGTAGTTTTGTATGGGGTGTGGCTGACGGTTATTAAGCCCGCCTCGAATACACCGATGGTGGCATTGCAAGCATCGCTCGGGTACTTAGCCGGCCTTTTGGCTCTGTCGGTGGGCTGGGAGACGGCCCCTTTATACGGACTCGTACTGATGGCGGGCATTATTTGCTATATTTCAGCTCACCACTTTTTTGATGCGTTTGATGAGTCGCACACCCGTATGCTTGCGTATGTATGGGGCTATTTTGGTGCTGCACTCATGTGGGTTCTGGGGCATTGGCTGCTGTTTTATGGAGCTGTTTCGCAGCCAAGCCTTTTACTATTATCGTTAGGGTACGGGTTCGCAACGCTCTATTATTTAGATCATTTCGACAGATTATCGGTCGGGGTGCGCCGCCAAGTACTTTTTATTATGTTGGCAATTGTAATTATAGTGATTGCGTTCTCGGACTGGGGTAATAAAATTGTATAGAAGGTTTAGATAAGGGAGGGGATATGGACCATTCAGATGATACTGATCAAGCGAAAGAGCCTATTGAGCATCAGGAGCCACACGCCAAAAATGAAGCACTGCCAGTTGTAAAAGTCACGCCTGGGCTTGGTGTTACGCCAAGCTCCGGTAGTGCCATGCATTCGCATGCCCATGTACCGTCGGGCCGGGTACGTTTTTTAAGTATCGCACTCCTTTTAATCGTGAGCGGTTGTTTTGGCTTTTTAGGTGGGTGGCTGGGTTCTAAAAGTAACGACCAGACTGCTACGACGCAAAAACAGCAGGTAGTGCTGAAAACACAAGGTCAGCTTATTAGCAATATCGCCCAAAAGGTCGGGCAAAGCGTGGTATCGGTAGATGTAACAACAAGTGCTAACTACGGGAGTGGTACGTTTTTGAACTTCGGGCAATCTACCCCAAGTACGACGCAGCAGAGTGCAGGCACGGGTATTATTTTAACAAGCGACGGCTTGATTGTAACCAATCGCCACGTGGTGCCAAGCGGCACGACAAGTGTCAGTGTGACGCTTTCTGACGGTACAACATTCGATAATGTTAAAGTGGTTGGCCGTACCAAAAGCAACGATAATCTCGATATTGCTTTCTTGAAGATCCAAGATACTCAAGGCAAAAAACTGGTGCCTGCAGAAATCGGCAATTCCAGCACGGTTAATATTGGTGACTCTGTAATCGCTATTGGCAATGCACTCGGCCAATTCCAGAACACGGTAACTGCGGGCATTATTTCGGGCCATGGCCGTAGTGTGCAGGCTAGCGATAGTAGCGGTTCAAGTAGCGAAAATCTCGATGACCTATTCCAGACGGACGCTGCTATTAACGAAGGGAACAGCGGCGGTCCCCTGGTTAACCTTGATGGGCAAGTGATTGGCATTAACACAGCAATTGCGAATACGGCTCAAAATATTGGCTTTGCAATTCCTATTAACGATGTTTCGGGCATTATAAAAAACGTTGAACAAACCGGAACGTTCCAACGCCCATACCTTGGCGTGGTATTCGTTTCACTCACCGACGACATCGCGAAGCAATATAATTTGAGCGTAAGTCGCGGCGCGTATGTGCCAACGGCTGATGCGCTCGGCCAAGACCCGATTGTGAGTGGCTCACCAGCCGAAAAGGCCGGGTTAAAAGGTGGTGACATTATCATTAAAGTTAATGGTGCTGCTATCGACCAGAACACAAGTCTTACCAGTTTGCTGGGCAAATATAACGTTGGTGATAAGGTGACACTTACTGTGGTACGCGGTGGTAAAACTATTACTATTGATGCTGCACTAGGCGCGGCTCCAACAGATAATAGTTAGACGTAGGCAAACATAAACGACCGCTTTTTGTGGGAGGGCGGTCGTTTCACACTTTCATAAACAACTGGATAAAATCTTGCACATATTCCAACGCGTAGTCGCTTTGCCTTGCCCATTGTGCCAGTACGTGGTGCTGGGCAGGGAAAGCCTCGGTAACAATTATTTTTGGTTTTCTGGCCAAGTTGGCGATTTGCTGCCAAAAACACTGGTAGTCGCTTAAGCCATCTGCGCCTGCAAAAAGAGCAATTTTAGGCTCGTGGGTTGCTGCTTCGTTGATCGGAAAATTAGTCGGCACATATGGCAAGTTCGCCACAATCGCATCATATCCCTGAGTAATATTTGTAAGCAAATTATTTTCGTGAGTAAAAGTATTGTGCGCGCCGAGTAATTCGCTATTTTGTTTGGCAATTTTTAATGCTTCGGCGCTTATATCGTACAGGTCGATATGTAGGCTCGGGTGTTCGAGCGCGAGCGTGATGCCGATACAGCCCGAGCCGGTGCCAATATCGGCCACGCGTCTGACGCCCTTTTTGGAGACAAATTGCCGGAACGCATCAATAATAAGTTCGGTTTCGGGGCGCGGTACGAGCACACTAGGTGTTACTCTAAATTGCCGGCCGTAAAATTCGGTAAAGCCGCGGATATAGGCAAGCGGTTCATGTGCGCAACGGCGTACAATTTTTTGTTCAAGATTTTCGATTGCTCCAGGAGGCAGTTCATCACTGGTGTGTGCAAGTAAAGCGGCGCGATTTTTCCTGAGTTCGTCTTCAAGCAGCACAAGACAATCTAGACGCGCTGTAATGACGCCACTTTTCGTCAGTTGTTGGGTGGCATGTGCGATAAAACTGCCAATAGTCATAGGACAGGCTTTAACTTTCGTTATCGTTGTTGAGGAGCTGGCGCTCGTAAGCTTGCAGCTCTTCAACGAGATCGTCGATTTCGCCATTTAACGCGCCTGGAATATTGCTGCGTGAATAACCGATACGGTGGTCGGTAATGCGGTCTTGAGGAAAATTGTAAGTGCGGATCTTTTCAGAACGATCGCCTGAACCAATCAGTTTTAAGCGGGCATCGGAAAGCTGTTTTTGTTCTTCTTCGATTTTAATTGCCAACAGGCGCGAACGCAATACGCCCATGGCTTTTTCCTTGTTTTTAATTTGCGATTTTTCGTCTTGGCACGTCACGACCATGCCAGTGGGCAAATAGGTGATGCGCACCGCCGAGTCAGTGGTGTTTACACTCTGGCCCCCATGCCCGCTGGAACGGTAGACGTCGATGCGTAAGTCGCTCGGGTTAATTTCAATATCGGTTTCTTCGGCTTCTGGCAATACGGCAACGGTGGCGGTCGAGGTGTGGATGCGCCCCTGGCTCTCGGTCGAAGGGACGCGCTGTACGCGGTGCACGCCGGCTTCAAATTTAAGCTGTTTGTAAATATCTTCACCGTGGATTTCAAACACAATTTCCTTATAGCCGCCTACCTCGGATAGGGATTCGTCAATGAGTTCCACTTTGTAGTGGTGGCGTTCGGCCCAGCGCACGTACATTCGGTACAAGTCGGCTGCAAACAAACTGGCCTCGTCACCACCGGCGGCGGCCCGAATTTCTATCACTACATCGCGGTCGTCGTTGGGGTCTTTAGGAATTAATGATTCGCGCAAAGCGTCCTGGTTCTTAGCCAGATCGGCTTCAGTACTGGCTAGTTCTAATCTGGCGAGTTCAGCCATTTCGGCATCATCGCTGCTAACAAGCGCCTCGGCTTCGGTTTTGGCTTTTCTAAGGCGCAAGCGTTCGTCGAAAAGCCTTATAACAGACTCTAGTTCGCGCTGCCTTTTGGCAAGCTTCGGGTATTCTTTAGAACTAAAAATAGACGGATCTTGCAGCCTGTCGTTTATGTTTTCAAGTTCGTCGCGGAGAGCCTGTTCTTTTTGCATATATTCCTTAGTATACAAAAACCGCCCGAATAAAAGAATTCAAGCGGCTAATGTCAGCATAGTTAGCTGTTCTTTTTGGCAGTGGCTTTTTCGGCTTTAGCAGCTTTGCGGGCAACTTGCTTTTGTGCAGCTTTGGCGCGAGCCTCGCGGGCAGCCTCGGCGGCCTTTTTGCGCGCTTCAAACTTATCGACGCGGCCTTCGATGTCCATCATGCGTTCTTCACCGGTAAAGAAGGGGTGTGAGGCACTGGTGATGTGCACTTTAACAAGTGGGTATTCGTTGCCGTCTTCCCACTTAATGGTTTCGTCAGTTGCCACGGTTGAGCGTGTCAGGAATGAAAAACCGTTGTTCAAATCCTGGAACACGACCGGGCGATAGTTCTTAGGGTGTAGTGTCTTCTTCATAATCTAGTGTATTGTATCTGTTTTTTACCTGATTGTCAAAGGGTGCGAAAAGTTTATTCATGCACAGGCAAAACGTTGTTTTTAGCGGCACGCTTACTCCACCAAATTGCCATGCCGATACACACTAAACCAAGCGAACCCACAAGCCATTGTGGCAATTCAACACCATAAAGTTTCAAAAACATAACCGCGCCTAAGAAGGCGATTGCCCAGTGCGCACCGTGTTCAAGGTAAATGTAACGCGACAGGGCACCGGAACGGACCAAGTGCACCGTCATAGCACGTACCCACATGGCGCCTGCGCCCAGCCCAGCGATAATTAAAATAACACTGCTAGTAAGAGCGAAGGCACCGATAACGCCGTCCAGTGAAAAGCTGGCATCTAAAATTTCTAGGTACACGAAGGCAACAAAGGCGGCCATACCGACCCTTTGCTGTACCTTGGCTTTGCTGTCCGCGTTGCCCATGGCTGCATCTAATAATTCTAGGCCAATGTGCAATGCCATTGCGCTAATTGAAGCTACTAAAATGGTGGTGTGGTGTGCTGGCGACGAAGTTGCATACAAAATGAGCGACACGACCAGCATAATAAATACGGTAACATTGTCGAACCGGCCAAGTTTACCTAGGTATTTTTCTAAAAAGGGCAGCCAGTGTGTTTCTTTGTTGTAGTCAATAAAGTAGCTCAGTGCAATCATAATTAAGAACGTACCGCCGAAGGCGTTAATAGCTGGTTCGGCTTTGGAGAGTTGCTGCTCGTATTCGTGTGGATGATGCAAGGCAAGGTTGATAACTTCGTGAAAACTAACACCAGTGCCAAATGCCACAATCATAATCGGCAGGGCAAAACGCACCACGAACACCGCAATAAAGACCCCAGCTGTCATAAAGATACGCTGCCAGAACGGCGGTAATGTCACTAAAACTTTGCTGTTTACGACGGCGTTGTCCGCACTGAAAGTCGCTTCTAGCAAGGTCAAGACAACTACCGTGCCTAAGGCGCCAAGGCCGCTTCCCCAGCCAACGAGACCCCATATTACAATGGTTGCCGCTGCAGCAAACCAATATATTTTTGCCAAATCCTTAAACTTCATCTGTATTTCATAATAAGCCAGTAATATGTACAGTACAAGTAACGCGTAAGAATCTCGGTACATAGTGTTTAATCCGGATGAACTCTGTGATGATGTCCGGCGTTGGTTTGACTCGTCCTTTGGCAAACGGCTTGATTAACCTGTAGTCTATCTGTTATAATTGCTAGGTAATTTTAATCAAGCAGTTTTGGAACAAATCCTCCTTTAGGCAAGCCGTGTAGGCACCTGATAGGCACCAAAACGAAGAGAAAGGAACATACCATGGCTACAGTTGATGTAGACATTAAAAAATTGTTAGAAGCTGGCGCACATTTTGGCCACAAGACCAGCCGTTGGCATCCTAAAATGGCACCGTACATCCACTCAAAGCGAAACGGCAGCCATATTATTGATCTTACTAAGACCGTTGAAGGCTTGAATGTAGCGCTCGATTTTTTGCAACAAGTTGCAGGCGAAGGCAAGCAGGTATTGTTCGTTGGCACTAAACGCCAAGTACAAGACATCGTTAAGGCGGCTGCTGAAGATCTAAAAATGCCATTTGTTACCGAACGTTGGCTTGGCGGTATGCTTACCAACTGGCCGACAATCCAAGGCCGTGTAAAGCATCTTAAAGATCTTGAAGCTCGCATGGAATCCGGCGAGCTTGCGAAAAAGTACAACAAACTTGAGATACAACGCTTCCAAGAAGAAATTGACGAAATGAACCGCATCTACGGCGGTATCAAAAACATGGCCGCTCGCCCTGGTGCTGTGTTTATTATTGATATCACCAGCGACGCCAACGCTTTGGCGGAAGCTCGCAAACTTGGCCTGAAAACCGTTGCTTTGATCGACACTAATGCCGATCCGACTTTGGTTGACTACGCTGTTCCCTGCAATGACGATGCCCTTAAAACCGTGCAGCTCATTTGCGATTACGCCAAACAAGCTATCGAAGCTGGCCAGGCAAAAACTGCCAAGCACACTGATAAAACCGAAAACTAAACGATAATTTTAAAGGAGAACAACATGGCTGTAGATATTGCAGAAATTAAGCGTCTTCGCGAACTGACTGGTGTTGGCATGACCGATGCTAAAAAGGCTTTGGAAGCTGCCGACGGTGACTTCGACAAAGCCTTGGCCGAAATGCGCAAAAAAGGCCTTACCAAGGCGGAAAAAAGCGCCGCGCGTGAAGCTCGCGCCGGTGTTATTAGCAGTTACGTCCACGACAATCGCATTGGTGTATTGCTCGAAGTAAATTGTGAAACCGACTTTGTTGCACGCAACGAAAAGTTTACCGACTTCGTGAAGGATATCGCTATGCATGTTGCTGCTGCCGCGCCGATGTACGTTTCTTCAGGACAAATCTCTGCAGAAGAGCGCGACCGCGTACAAGCTGAGTTTACTGAAAAGGTAAAAGCAGAAGGCAAGCCGGAAAACATGGTTGGCCAAATTGTTGAAGGTATGGTTAAAAAATACTTTGCAGAACGCTGTTTGCTCGACCAACCTTTTATCAAGAATCCCGACCAAACTGTAGATGCCTTTATTAAAGAAAACATCGCGCAGCTTGGTGAAAATTTGGTGGTACGTCGCTTTAGCCGCATGGCCTTAGGCGAGATTAGCTAGATTCTAATTACCAAAACATGTGCTTCAACCTACAAAAAGCCAGCTCTGAAACGGGCTGGTTTTTTGTTTGTATGTACCGTCACGGCACCTAGTAAATAATTAAGAGGTATAAAATGACTGGCTATCAAAACACCGAACTTCTTGATATACTACTTCTAAAGCCAAAAAAATGTCGCCAGAAAAAGGAGAACCATGAACCCTAACCAAACCGTTACTGACGCTACGCAGAAATTCAAGGCTGCTGCTGACCATTACAACGAAGATATCAAAAAGGTGCGTACTGGTCGGGCTCACGCTAGTATGCTCGACGGTGTCATGGTTTCGGCATATGGCACGGCGATGCCTTTAAATCAGGCCGCAAACATTACGGCACCCGAGGCACAACTCTTGCAGGTGACCCCCTTTGACCCAAACAATATCCAGGCGATTGCCAGCGCCATTCGTGATAACCCCACATTGGGGTTGAACCCATCGGATGACGGCCGTGTCGTACGCGTGCCGATTCCAGCACTTACTGAAGACCGCCGCCGTGAATATGTAAAAGTTTTAAGCGGTAAAACCGAAGATGCTATGGTGCGTTTGCGTGCTGTTCGCCATGATGCCATGGACGCAATTGCGACCGCCAAAAAAGATAAAACTATCGGTGAAGATGACGCCAAGCGGCTCGAAAAACAAGTTGATGAAGCAATGAACAAAACTCGCGCTGACATTGAAATCGCGCAAAAGGGCAAGGAAGCTGAAATTATGACCGTATAACGGCTCCGCTTGCATTAGGGTGCGTAAGCGAACTTTATGAAAACCATGTACAATATATGAATATGACAACAGAGCAAACTGAGGCGTTGACGGTGCCTACACACCTGGGCTTTATTCTAGATGGCAACCGCCGCTGGGCAAAAGAACGTGGCTTACCGGTGATAGAAGGTCATCGTGAAGGCTATAGGACGCTTAAAAAGGTCGCCAAAGCTGGCTTAAAATATGGCGTTAGATACATGTCAGCCTATGTGTTTTCCACCGAAAATTGGCAACGCGATCGCGATGAAGTGAAGCAGCTCATGAGCTTGCTGCGATGGATTCTTAAGCATGAGATCGAAGAGTTTAACCGCGAAGGTATCCGCTTGCGTGTAATTGGCTCGAAAGTAAAGATGGGTGCGTCGCTGGCGAAGGTTATCCACGAGGCCGAAGAAAAAACCAAGGGCAATAAACGTGGAACGTTGCTGATCTGTCTTGATTATGGTGGCCACCAAGAAATTGTTGACGCTGTAAAGCGCATTACCGAGCTTGGATATGCCCCCGAAGACATTACTGTGGAATTGATTAACAAGTTTTTGTATGCACCTGATGTGCCGCCAATCGATTTGGTGATTCGCACCTCAGGCGAGCAGCGCACTAGTGGTTTTATGATGTGGGAGAGCACGTATAGCGAATTATTATTCGACACGGCGAATTGGCCTGATTTTGATGAAGCTCATCTTCAGCTTGCTCTGCAAGAATATACAAAACGGCAGCGGAGGTTCGGCAAATAATGTGGGTCGTATTGTTGATTTTAGGGCTTTTAATGTTCATTGGGCTGGTGGTAGTGCACGAGTTTGGCCACTTTTTAGCAGCGCGCCGGGGCGGGGTGGAAGTCGAAGAATTCGGCATCGGCTTCCCGCCACGTGCCTGGGGCAAAAAAACCAAAAGCGGTTTTATTTTCAGTCTGAACTGGTTACCGCTCGGCGGTTTTGTAAAGCTTAAAGGCGAGCACGATTCTGATACCGAAAAGGGAAGCTACGGTGCCGCCAAAACCAGCGTAAAAGTTAAAATTATGCTGGCTGGTGTTGGCATGAACTTGCTCGCAGCATTTATATTGTTTACTGTCTTGGCCTGGGCTGGCATGCCACAGCTTATTAACAATCAGTTCACCGTTAAAAGTGATGCGCATATTTCCCGCAATGAAGTGCTGGTAGCGAGTATCGAGAAGAACACGCCCGCCGCCAAAGCTGGCCTTAAAGAGCGTGACCATCTGGTATCGGTAACTGGTACGAATGGTGTCACCAAAAATATCACCAGTGCGGACATTTTGCCAAGCGTTACAAAATCGTTTGCCGGCCAAAACGTCACGGTTACAATTACGCGAAACGGCCAAACTATGAACACGCACACTACTTTGCTAACAACTCAGGCGGTGAACGAGGCCCAAAAGCAAGGCAGACCGGTTGGTTATTTGGGTATAGCGCCTGGCGAATATTCTTTAGTGCGTTCTACGTGGTCGGCGCCAATTGTTGCCCTTGGTGTCATTAAACAGTTCACGGCGATGACGTTCCAGGGTCTAGGCACGGCGCTTAATGCACTCATCCATGGTCAAGGGCACAAAGCGTCTGAGCAAGTTTCCGGCCCGGTCGGAATTGTTATGATCTTAAAGGATAGTAGCCTACTTGGCATACAATTTGTAGTTATGATTATTGCTATTATTTCGCTCACACTAGCAATTATGAACGTGCTGCCCATTCCAGCACTCGATGGTGGCCGCTTGTTTGTAACTATCGTCGCACGCCTGCGGGGCAAACCAATCTCGCAAGAAATTGAAGAACGGATTTACGGCTACGGTTTTGCCGCGCTTATGATACTGGTAATTTTGGTAACATTTGTCGATGTCAAACGTTTCTTCTAAAAGTATAGCAACTGAGCACCAGCCCGCAGAACTCAATAAAAAAATTGCGCCATGGTCGGCAGCTTTAGCGATAGTGGCCACTGTAGTCGCATTTTCTGCATCACAGATTATTGCCAGTTTTTTGGTGGGTTTGTACCCGCTCGCAAAGGGTTGGGGTAATACGCAGGCTAACGACTGGCTAACCAATTCGTCATGGGCGCAGTTTTTATATGTGCTGTTTACCGAAGGGTTGACTATTTTTGTGCTATGGCTATTTTGGCGACGCTATAAAAAAGGTGTAAAGCTAGCGCTTGGCATTGCTCGAAAAGCGGTGTTAAAAGATGTCGGCTACGCACTTATTGGCGTGTTGGTATACTTTGGGTTGTACATGATTGTTTTCGGTGTTATCAATTCCATGGTTTCGGTTAATACCAGCCAGCAGCAAGATGTCGGTTTTGATGGCACGCACGGCAGCGCGCTTATCCTAACGTTTATAAGCCTTGTTATTTTACCCCCTTTGGTAGAAGAAATTACCTTTCGGGGCTTTTTGTTTTCAGGTTTAAAGCGCCGTTTTGGCCCTGGCTTGGCAACACTTGGCACAAGCCTTTTGTTCGCTGCACCACACTTACTTACGGGCAAGGGTTCCGGTTTGCTATGGATCGCGGCAATTGACACCTTTTCGCTATCTCTGGTTTTATGTTACTTACGCGAAAAGACTGGCGCGTTGTATAGTGGGATGCTTGTGCATGCTGCAAAAAACGCCATTGCCTTCGCAGCGCTCTTCATATTCATATCTTAATGTAGTATAATTGGGGCATTATGGCTGTGTATATATTTTGCAGTATGCCCATTCCGGCCCCGCGGCCGTAATTTCTCTTGCCCAAAAATTTTATAAAATCCAGTAATTCCTCTTGTAAGGGGCCGTAACTATGAAAATGACACAACTGTTTGGTAAAACATCTAAAACTGAAGGCTCGGATTATAAGATCTCTTCACACCGCTTGTTGACCCAAGCCGGATATATTCGTGAATCAACAGCTGGCCGCTATTATATGCTACCACTAGGCATGGTGGTACAAAGCAAAATGACCGATGTTATTCGCAAGCATATGAATGCTGCCGGCGCACAAGAACTTATTATGCCGACGCTGCACCCTCTCGAGCTGTGGCAGGAAACAAACCGTACCACCAGTGCTAGTTTTGAACTTATGAAAGTCGTTGACCGCCGTGGTGCACCGTTTGCGCTTGGCGGCACAGCTGAAGAAATGGCCGTCGACTTAGTACGTAAATTTAACATAAGCTACAAAGATCTGCCATTTAATATTTACCAGTTTTCTAACAAATTCCGCGACGAGATGCGCGCACGCGGCGGTTTGCTACGCGTACGCGAATTTATGATGAAAGATGCCTATAGTTTTGGCACCGAAGAACAGTTCAAGCAAGCATACCAGCAAATGTGGGATAGCTATGTAGCAATTTTTGAAGAACTTGGCATTAAAGTGGATGTCGTTGCCGCGGACAACGGCTATATCGGCGGCGAATATTGCCATGAATTTGTCATGGAAAGCGAAGTAGGCGAAAGTCGGTACTTTATCGACCCCACCAGCGGTTACGCGGCTCATGAAGATGTTACCATTTTTAAGGTGGAAGATATGAACCTAGACGAAGAATTGCAAGCTATGCAAGCAATTGATGCCGAGCGCGGCCCCACCATGAACGATGGCGTGCTGCATCATAATTTGCCACTCTGGCAACAAATCAAGGACGTTTTATATTTCGATGAAGCTACCAAGCGCTACATTTTGGCAATTATTCGCGGTGATTTTGAGGTGAACGAAACCAAGCTAATGCAAGCTTCAGGTGCTTGGGAATTGCGCGCGGCTACCGAGCAGGAGATTCGCGAAGACCTTAAAAGTGAACCTGGTTTCATTAGCCCGGTGAATTTTGTGAAAAAAGGCGTTAAAACTGGTTACGAAGTGGTGGTCATTGCCGACAAAAGCTTGCGCACCGCCCGCAATATGTATGGCGGCGCCAACGCTCGAAACAAAGACTTGCTGAACATTAACATCGACCGCGATTTTACTGCCGACAAAGAGGCCGATATCGCCTTAGCGCAACCAGGTTTCCTAAGTCTGGACGGTGGCGAATTGATCGAAAAGAAGGGTATCGAGGTTGGTAACATCTTTCAGCTGGGTTACCACTACTCGAATTTGATGCACGACGCTGAGTATACCGATGAAAATGGTATGCGTCAAAAGTACTACATGGGTTGTTATGGCATAGGCGTGGGCCGTACGCTCGCGGCAATCGTTGAAGCACACCACGACGACAAAGGTATTGTGTGGCCGGCAAGCATTGCACCCTACACAATAATTATTTCGCAGCTTGGTGACGATGAAGCTGTAATAAAAGCTGCACATGGTATGTATAAAAAGTTGACTACTGCAGGCATTCAGGTATTATATGACGATCGTGTAGGTGTACGACCCGGCGAAAAATTTGCCGACGCCGACCTAATTGGCATACCGTATCGGGTAGTGGTCAGTGCCAAGACAGTCGCGGCTGGGAAATATGAGGTTAAAGCACGTACCGATTCACAAGGGCAGCTTCTTGACGAAAACGCAGTCATGCAGCTTGTACTTGGCAACAAAAACTAGTTTGCTATAATAAGATGCGTTCTGAATCCAGGCTGGCTTAAGGCAATGCTGGATAGAAGAAGGAGATAAAACTGATCATGAAAAAACAATTCCATTTAACGCAACAAGGCGTGGATGAACTGAAAGCCGAGCTTGAAGAGCTTACTAGCTTGCGCGGTGAAATTGCTGACCGCATTAAAACTGCCCGTGAGTTTGGTGACTTGGCTGAAAACATGGAATACAGTGCCGCTCGCCAAGACCAAGAGCGCAACGAAAGCCGCATTACGGAAATTGAACACATTTTAGCTAACGTGCAAGTTATTACTGCACCAAAAAATGATAACAAGGTTGTTTTGGGCACTAAAGTTAAACTTGAGGGCGCTAATGGTACCTCTAAACAGTTCCAGGTGGTTGGCACAGTTGAGGCTGACCCCTTGAACGGCAAAATTTCTGACGAATCACCAATCGGACGGGCATTACTCGGTAAAAAAGTTGGCGAAGACGTAGAAATCCAGACCCCTGCAGAAAAAACGACCTACAAGATTGCTGAAATTAGTTAAGTAAGTTACAACGTAGACATCAAGCCCGGGGTACCACGACCCGGGCTTTTCTCTGTTGAATATGGTAAAATGTAACCAAAATAAGGACGAACAAAATAATGAACTGGTTGAACCTAATTGTTGATGAGCTGATTGCCCGCCACCCCGACGGTGAAATTTTAGTTGAGTCTGGCGGTTCGCCAAGCGGCACGCACCACCTTGGGCATATGCGTGAATTCGTAACTTCTGATGCTATTATGCTGGAATTGCGTCGGCGCGGCCGCCAAGCACAGCATATTTACTTTGCCGACGACCTCGATGCACTACGTAAGATCCCAGTTAATATCCCGCAGACTTATGAACAATATCTAGGCACACCACTATGTGATATTCCAGCGCCAGACGGTTCCAGGCAATCGTATGCTGATTTCTTTTTAGCGCAACTTGAACGCGCAACTGCCGCGCTT
Organism: Saccharimonadales bacterium (SeqCode); assembly: GCA_035478775.1. GTDB lineage: Bacteria > Patescibacteriota > Saccharimonadia > Saccharimonadales > UBA4665 > CAMLQK01. The sequence goes on from DATIJG010000024.1 coordinate 17,536, forward strand.
GGCGTTGAAGTGACTTTTGTACGTGCCCACGAAAAATACCGTTCCGGTTTTTATGTGCCTGCAATTGAGCACAGCCTGGAACATTTAACTGATGCCCGCACGGCGCTCGAAACTATTTCAGGTCGTGCTTTAAATGAGCAATGGTCACCGATTCAAGTGCTCGAAAATGGTCGGCTCAAAAATCGCAAGTTCGTGGCTATCGACAAAAACGCCAAGACTGTTACTTATGAAGATGCCAATGGTAATCAAGCGTCAGCGCGATATGACAGCGGTGAGGTGAAACTCGATTGGCGCCTTGACTGGCCAGGCCGTTGGTGGTTACTTAGCGTTTCAGTAGAGCCTTTTGGCCGGGACCATGCCACCAAGGGCGGCTCGTGGGATACCGGTGTGCAAATTATGCGTGACGTTTACAATGGCCAGCCGCCTTATCCCGTACCATACGATTTTATCAATATGGCTGGTGATACTAAAAAGATGAGCGCCAGCAAGGGCACTGGTCTCGATGCTGAAGAAGGCTCAACTATTATGCCGGCTGAAGTTGTGCGCTACTTCATTTTGCGCGCTGCGCCAAGTAAGCGATTATATTTTGACCCGGTAGGCGGGGTTGTACAACTTATGGATGAATTCGCCGCCCTAGCTGCCAAGCCAGATAAAACTGATGCCGAAGCTCAACTTTTGTACATTTGTACTCACGGCCAAGAAGTAAAAACTGTCAGCCGTGTGCCATTTTCGCATTTAGTGGCGAGTTACCAAGCATCGCTTAAAAACCCGCAAACCACTCTCGAGGTCATTAAACGCACCGAGTATGCACAGGTTGCCGAAGAAGATGCCGATATTATCCGCCGTGAGCTAAAATTTATTGACGCTTGGTTGCAAAAGCGTGCCCCTGAAGATGTAAAATTTGAACTTACTCAAACAGTGAACATTGCCGATTTTACCGAGCAAGAACAGCAATTTTTGCGGGTATTGGGTGATGAGGTTGCAAAAGCTCCCAAAGACGCCGACGGGGCCTGGTTCCACGACGCTATTTATGAACTGAAAGACCAACTTGGTTTGCTTCCAAAAGATATGTTTACGACGCTATACCGCGCACTGATTGGCAAAACCTCTGGCCCACGAGCCGGCTGGTTCTTAAGTATTTTGCCACGCGATTGGCTGGTCGTTCGCTTGCACCTTGAAAAATAGTGTCTTAAAGGAGGGTAAGGACTATGGTAAAACGATTAGGTGTAGCCATTTTTATAGTAATTGTATGTGTGCTTGGTGTAGGCGCAAAAGCGCACGCACAAAACGTGAACAACTTTACTGTTCAAAATTTTATAGCCGATTACTATTTAAGCAAAGATGCGGCTGGACATTCGCAATTAAAAACTATAGAAAAAATAATCGTCTTTTTTCCACAAACTGACCAGAACCACGGCATTGAGCGTGCAATTCCGCAAAGCTACAACCACCACAGTACGCAAGTAAAGTTGAGCATGGTAACAGATGGTGACGAACAGCCTTTAGAGTATACGACTCGCCAAAGCGACGGCAATTTAGTGGTGCGTATTGGCGACCCTGGCCAGTATGTGCACGGCCAACAAACCTATGTCATAACCTACACTCAAACTGACGTTACTGCTACATTTAGCGATCACGATGAACTATATTGGAACACAAACGGTACTCAATGGGATGAGCCATTTGAAGCGCTTACGGCGCAGGTGCACATCCCACAGAGTTTAACGGGCGCTTACCAAAGTAAAACTGCCTGTTATGTAGGCGCGCAAAATTCCACAAACAGTACTTGTGTAGTCGCCACAACGAAAGACCAGAACGGTGGCCTTGTTGCAAGCTTCCAACCTGGCCGTGCATTGCAACCTAACGAAAACCTAACGTTCGTGCTCGGCTTCAATAAGAGCACTTTCGCAGTGGCGCACATGAATATACGTGAAACGATTTCGTACTATCTCGGTGTTGTCTGGAAGGTCCTTAAATACGTTTTGCCGTTGGTGGTGATCGCTTTGGGCGTATACATATGGGCTGCTTTTGGTCGCAGTGCTAAAGGCAAGGGAACCATCGTGCCTCAGTACACGCCGCCTGCCAAACCAAACCTACTACAAAATGCCCAGTTACTTGGTAAAGCAAAGAAGTCGGTGACAGCACAAATTATAAGCATGGCGGTGCAAGGCAATATTAAAGTATATGACACTGTTACTAAGCAGCATTTTGGCCATGACACCCATGAGTACGAACTGGAAGTCATCAAAATTCCACAAGAAATGGCAATTGAAGAAAGAATGCTCCTCGAAGCGCTATTCCCGTGGCCGCTTAAAGTTGGTATGCGCGCCAGGCTGAGCGACTACAAGACCAAGCTTGGTACGACAGCACAATCTATTAACAAAGCTGCCACTAGCAGCCTAGTGACTGATGGATACTGCAGAAACTACGCAACGCTTCGCACCAGATTGCGCATAGTGGCGGTAGCACTGTTGGCTGTAAGTATTGTGATGCAAGCGCCAAGCGTCTTCCTAGCGGTGGGTGTCGTTCTTATATTTTTAATGCGGCTTCGGGCACGCACTAAAAATGGCACTGAAACTCTGGAATACTTGAAAGGGCTTAAAATGTATATGAAGATGGCTGAAGCCGACCGTATACGCTACTTGCAAAGCCCAACTGGCGCTGAAAAAATCGAAATTGATACAAATAACCCGCAGCAGCTTGTAAAGTTATACGAAAAATTGTTACCATACGCTATTTTGTTCGGTATAGAAAAAGAGTGGGCAGCGCAATTCGCTGATCTTTATAAAAGCCCACCAGAGTGGTACGCCGGAGATTGGTCAACATTCAATGCTATAATTTTCGTGAACGCCCTGGGCGGCTTTACTAGCAATGTTGCACGTGCCTTTGCACCACCCAGTAACTCTTCATCGAGCGGTTTTTCGGGTGGATTCTCTGGAGGCGGCGGTGGTGGTGGAGGCGGCGG
>DATIJG010000025.1:0-21549 GCA_035478775.1 Saccharimonadales bacterium (SeqCode)
TTGTGATTACCCTAGGGCGTCACAGCATGAATTGTTTCTTGCCGGATCTGCAAATTAGCAAAGTGCACGGCCAGCCGAAACGCTATAAGGGGCAAGTGTATATGCCGCTGTTTCATCCGGCTGCTGCGCTGTATAACGGCAGCATGCGAAAAACATTACTGGATGATTTCGCAAAGATCCCAACAGTCATAAACATGATTAAGACTGCAAATACTTTTTCAACCGACAATTAGGAAGGAACTTTAAAAACAATGGAAGATCAAAACAATTTACAGGAAGATACTAGCCAAGCGCCAGTAGATAACCAAGACCAAAGCAAGCAAAACGACAACGGCCAACAGCGCCGTTCACGTAACAGTCGTGGCCGTAATGGTAATGGAAATGGTGGCGCCAACCAAGGCCGCGGCGGTAATAACCAAGGACAGCGCCGCGGAAACGGTGCCAACGGCAACGGCCAAAGAAACAACAATCAAGATGGTTTAAGTATTTCTAAATCGACAGTTTCACGCGGTGCGGCAGTGCGTGCTCAAAAACGTAGCCAAGCCGATGCCCAGCGCGTCGCCAACCAATACTTATCGGCAGGTGCTGCGCCAGTTGCCCGCGAGCGCCGTGCTAACTTCATAGACGACAGCCCGCGCCTTAAGATTATCGGCCTTGGCGGTATGAATGGCGGTGGCTCCAAAAACATGATGCTCATTGAATATATGGACGACGCCGTAATTATGGATTGTGGCAATGACCTAGGCGTTGATTTGCCGGGCATCAACTACGGCATCGCAGACACCACATATCTGGAGAGTATCAGATATAAACTACGCGGCTACATTATTACCCATGGCCACCTTGACCACATCGGCGGTTTGCCGCACATCGTGCCAAAATTCCCAGCGCCAATTTACGGTTCGCAATTTACTATCGGCCGCGTAGAGGAAATTTTTGAGAACTTTGGCCTGCCAATGCCCGAAGGCTTCGAGTTGCGCACTGTAGTTATGAATCAGCACACGCATGAGCGCCTCAAAATTGGTGCCTTCTTTGCTGAACTGGTGGCTGTCACACACGCTATTCCTGGTTCAACTTGTATCGTGCTCGACACGCCAGTTGGCCGTGTTATTAACACCGGTGACTTCCGTCTTGACCCCAGCCCGCTCGATCATGATAAAACCGACACCGACCGTTTGAAAGAGCTTGGCACCGAAGGTGTTTTGGCACTGTTAAGCGAAAGCACCACGCCGGAACGCTTAGGCCGCACACCGTCGGAAAGCACGCTTGAACAAAGCTTTATTGACATTATGGACCAAGCGCCAGGCCGCTTGTTCATCGCGATCTTCTCGACCAACATCAATCGCATCCAGATGATCATTAACGCTGCCGTGCACCATGGCAAAAAAATTGCCCTCGACGGCCGCAGCATGATGAGCACGCTCGAAATGGCCGTGCGCCACGGTTTCGTAAAAGTGCCAAAAGGTACGTTTGTACCAATCGCCAGTGCACCAAACCTTAAAGACACCGAACTTGTCGTTGTGTGTACCGGTGGTCAGGGTGAGCCAAGCTCGGCCTTGCAGCGCATGGCTTCAGGCGAACACCGCCACGTCAAAATGAAAGAGCACGACACCGTGATTCTCTCGAGCACACCGATTCCGGAAACCGGTAACGACGCGCTTATCGGCAACATGATTGACGAACTTATGCGCCGTGGTGTGCACGTGTTTACGCATGTCAACCACGAGCTTGAAGGCGTCGGCCCATTGCACGTTTCCGGCCATGCCTCGCGCGACGAATACGCTGACATGATTAACTTCACACGCCCTAAATTCTTCATTCCAATTTACGGTGCGTATCGCTCAAAGCAAAGCCACATCGAGTTGGCTGTCGAACTGGGTATTCCGCGCGCCAACACCGTGAATGCTGAAAACGGTGACGTCATCGCCTTAACGCCGGATAAGATGGAACTCGAAGGCAATGTGCCAAGCGGCACCATTTTGGTAGACCAAACCGGCGCGATTGTTAGTAACGTTGTGGTCAAAGACCGCGTACTGTTAAGCGAAGAAGGCTTGGTAGCGATTGTGCTTACTGTTGATAAGCGCTCAGGCAACTTACTGACTAGTCCGGATATCATCAGTCGCGGCTTCATTTACATGCGCGACAACGAAGACCTTATGAACGGTTTGCGCCACGAGTTGCGCCGTGCCGTACAACAGCGCTACAAGCGGGTTGACCTTGACCGCTTTAAGGCCGAGCTAAAAGACCACGTCACGCACTATTTGTTCGAGCAAACCCAGCGTAGCCCAATCGTTATCCCTGTGGTGAACATCATTGGCGGCAAAGTAGAAGCCAAGACTGTACACCAAAGCAAGACTAAATCCTCCGAAGAAATCGCTCGTGAACAGGAAAAGCGCTTCCAGGAAATGCGCTCGCGCTTGCTTGGCCAAGATGCTCGCACCGACTAGCGCTAAAAAACCGCAAGCACTTTGACAAAAGTTGTAAATATTGCTATAATTATATCAATTACCACAAGCAGTAAACTGATATAATAATTCCAGTATGGCTCAAAAGAAAAAAACAACTTCCCGGTCACGTAAAAAACCAGAACCCGAAATAAAAGAACGGTCGGCATTTTGGCCGCTAAGTTTCGCGGTTATCCTGTGCGTTATTGCTTTATTTATGCTGCTGGGCGGTTTTGGTACCGGCGGCCCGCTACCCGTGGGGCTGTTCCATGGCGGCTATTGGCTTGTGGGCTGGGCGGCATATTTAATTCCGTTCATGTTCGTTTTATGGGCTGTCACTAAATTTTCTACCGAAGACCATCGCATGCCAGCGGGCAAGCTAACTGGCGTCAGCGCAATTATGGTTTTTGTGGCATGCTTTTTGTTTACCTCGTTTGCCGATAAAACTACCAGTGGTGCTTGGCAAAATGGCCATGGCGGACGGCTTGGTGCGGCCTTGGGCGGCGCTGCGCTTAGCTTGCTTGATAAATTGCCGGCGTCCATATTGTTTCTCGTTTTAGCTACACTCGCTACGTTCTTCGCGTTTGCTATTTCACCAAAAGTACTGCTTAAAATTGCCGATATTTTTACCCGCGAAGAAGCAGATGAGGACACTGACATGTCCCAGCTTAAACACCGTGCTGAAACACCTGGCTTTAAACTTAACGAAGGCGTACCGGTTGAGCACACAGATGTAGCCGATAAGCCGCGCCCGCGTTTAGCGTCTCTCAAAAACAGCGCCGTGCCCGAAAAAATGCCTGCACCCGAAACCCACGAAGCACTTACGCTTGCCAGTGATCCGGACTGGAAGTTCCCGGGTGTCGATTTGCTCGACGCCAAACAAGATAAAGCTGACCCTGGTGACGTTAATGGCAACGCTAAAATTATTCACGACACCTTTGCGAACTTTAACATTGATGTCGAAATGGAAGGCGCTAACGTCGGCCCGCGCGTTACGCAGTACACGCTTAAACCACCGACAGGGGTAAGGCTGACTAAGATTACAGCACTTGAAAATAACCTGGCGCTCGACCTGGCGGCGCACGCTATCCGTATGGAAGCGCCGATCCCCGGCAAGCGTGCTGTCGGCATCGAAGTGCCGAATGTTAAACCGGCAATCGTGGGTTTAAGCTCAATTTTGCAATCACGTGACTGGAATGATAGTAAAGAGCCGCTGACATTTGCCATCGGTAAAGACATCGGTGGCCGTCCAGTGGTGGTTGACCTTGCGAAAATGCCGCACCTTTTGGTCGCCGGTCAAACCGGTTCGGGTAAATCGGTGATGATCAATGACATTTTAACCAGCTTGTTATATCGTAATAGTCCGAGCGACCTTAAGCTCATTTTGGTTGATCCCAAGCAAGTAGAATTAACGCCATACAATAATATTCCGCACCTGTTAACGCCTGTTATTAACGAACCAGAAAAATGTATTAGTGCACTAAAATGGGCGGTGGCTGAAATGGAGCGCCGCTTGCGTACTATGGCTGAAGTCGGCAAACGCAACATCGGCGAATATAACAACCTCAAAAAAGAAGAGGGCATGCCATATATCGTGATCGTCATCGATGAGCTTGCCGACCTTATGATGATGGCTGCCCGCGATGTCGAAAGTCTCGTGGTACGCTTGGCGCAAAAAGCCCGTGCTGCCGGTATTCATCTGGTGCTCGCGACGCAGCGCCCAAGTGTCGATGTTATTACCGGCTTAATTAAGGCTAACGTGCCGGCTCGCGTCGCCTTTACGGTGGCTAGCCAGGTTGACTCGCGCACCATTATCGACCAAATGGGTGCCGAAAAGCTGCTTGGCCGTGGTGATATGCTCCTTTCAACCAGCGACATGCCAAAGCCCAAGCGTGTGCAAGCTGCTTTTATTAGTGACGAAGAAACCGAAAAGGTCACAGCCTTTATCCGTGATCAACGTCCGCCGCAATACGACGACGAAATCATTAGCCAGCCGGTGCAAATTGGCGGCAAGGGCAGCAACGTGGTTGAATACGGCGGTGGTAATGACGCCGACGATGACATGTGGAAAGACGCCGTTAAAGTGGTGATCGAAGGCGGTAAAGCGAGCACTAGCTTATTGCAGCGTCGTTTGCGTATCGGCTATGGCCGCGCCGCCCGTTTAATCGAAACCATGGAAGAACAGGGCATTGTCGGCCCGGCCGACGGCTCACGTCCGCGCGAAGTGTTGGTAAGTTCGCTCGATGAGGTATTTGCCGAAACGCCTATACAAGAAGAAAGCGGCCCCGACGATACGCCGCAGCCGCCAGCCCCGCAATCACCTCGCGAAACGTTTCTAGTTCAATAACCTTGATAACGGCGCGGTAATAGGGCATACTTATTTAATTAAATGGGGGTTTACTGCGTGGCTGAACTTTTAAAAATGATCGATCAACCTATGGTTGTACCAGGTGAGGGTGATCTTGAGCGTTGGAAGTCGATAATTGCACCTTCGATGCAGCCAGATGGCGAAGGGGGACATGTTAGCTTGTTCCGCGCTACCCCAACGCTTAGACAGGGAGTAGCTGGAGAATATGCTTCAAGCGTACTGCTTGGCCGTAGCGAGAATGGAATCGATAATTGGCAGGTAGACCCCGACCCGCTTGAAATGGACAAAACAGGTGATATTTACGGTGATATTGAGGGGCTTGGTGACGAAGATGACGGCTTGCAACGTATACCGGAAGGAAGTTTGCCCGAGGAATTTGATGAATATAAGTGGGCAATTACATCTAACACTGCCACATTAAAAGCAGGCGAGGAAGATCCGGCAGTACGTGCCGCAATCATTCTAGCCAATGAAGACTTCACACATTTTAAACGCTACCCCAGAGTTTTAGAATCGTTTGACCCAACAACCTGGCGCATAAAGGGCTTAAACGTAGACCCAAAAACTTTGACCGGCGGCAACATAGGCTACAGTTTTACGCTTGGTTCTGAATTACCTGGGAGCAGGATTGTTCATGGTATTGGAAAGTTTGAAGATTTGCTTGGTATCGGCGAGCATCGTGTTACGCCCGACGACGTATCACGCATGTATATGGAAAATGCCTTAATTATTCCACCTGCCGGCAATCACCGCGGCACAGAGTCTGGCCCTCAAAAAATGTACATTGAGTTTGAAGGCACAACCTATCCTGCTCAGGTTTTTACCGGTGCGGATATGCGACCATATAAAAATCGTTCCTGGGTGCCTGGCTTAGCACTATTTGATCCGGAAGACGAAACCCGGCTCACGCACGTTAAACATCACTTAATACAAGCTAAAAATGTGTACAACCCATCAAAGTCAGTCGTAAAAAGGGTCGCGTTTGCGAAATCTAGCGCTGTGCGTGGAGATGAGTTCATCATTGGCGCTAGTGTTGGCGACCTTGAGCCACGGATTTTTATCGGTAGCGTCAAGCATATCATGCAGACCATGCTCCGCAAGCGCAACGGCAAAGATGTATACGCCTACAACCCGCCAAAACCTTACTAGCGACCGGTGGTTGCTAGAACAGGGGTTAATCTGGTATAATAACAGGGTTACTAACTCAGCTCACAGCACATTTAGCGTGTGGGCTTAAATCCAAGGGAGGATTTTTGGAATGAACCAATACGAAATTGCCGTATTGTATCACCCAGATCTCGAAATTGATCTGGAAAAAGCAACCAGCCGCGTGGAAAAAATTTTCACCGACAACGGCGGTAAAGTTGTTAACATCGACAACTGGGGCAAGCGCAAGCTGGCATACCCAATCAAAAAGAACGAGCATGCCGTGTATGTTTTCTACACTGTAGAATTTCCTGGCGAAGCTGTTCGCAAAGTTGAAAGTATTTTAAACATCACCGACGAAGTTATCCGCTTCATGATTGTTCGCCCCGACCTCAAAGCAATTGCCAAGGCGGAAGCTTTGAAAGCCGAAAAAGCTGCTAAGGCTGCAGCTCGTGGCGAAGCAACTGACGAAGCTGAAAAAGCTGAAAAGTCGGCTGAATAATTTTAAGGGGATAATGAGGTCTCGGCGAGAGCCGAACGGAGGGAATTATGGCACGGAGTGTCAACCAAGTCATCTTAATGGGGAACCTAACTCGCGACCCGGAAACTCGCCAAACGCCAAGCGGCCAAAGCGTTACCAGCTTTAGCTTGGCGCTCAACCGCAGTTACAAAGACCAAAGCGGCGAATGGCAAGAGGCAACCGACTACATCGACGTTGTTGCCTGGGGTCCGCTTGGCGAACGCGTTGCGCAGTACGTAACCAAAGGCCGCCGCGTGCTGGTACAAGGTCGTTTGCAAAGCCGTTCATGGGAGCAAGACGGCCAAAAGCGCAGCAAGGTCGAAGTGCTCGCGAGTGACGTAACGTTCTTGGACGGCCGCGGCGACAGCGAAGGCTCGCAAGGCGGTTCGTTTGGCGGCTCAGCAAACGGCGGCGGTACCAGCGGCGCAGGCTCGACCTCAGGTAAAAAAGATGACGTGGTTATCGAAGACATTGGCGACGAACCAGTCAACCTCGACGACATTCCTTTCTAAACCTCGAAACTTACTACGTAAAGGATTACTACCATGGCAAAGATTTTTAAGCACAAAACAGACGTTCCATATTTTGACTACAAAGACTTTAAGACATTGCAGCGCTATGTAAACGTGTATGGCCAAATTGAGACTCGCAAGAAGACCGGTTTGACCGAGAGTCAACAGCGTCGTTTGAGCGTGGCTATCAAGCGCGCCCGCAATATCGCTTTGTTGCCGTTCGTTGCAAACAACTAATTAAAAGGTGGGCAAAGGCGCGTGGGATATATTTCGCCATACGACCAAGCAAAGGTACTCGAGCAGCAAATTACGATGATTATATCGGCAATTGATGCTGATGCCGCGCCGATTGACGCGCGTATCTTGCTGGCAAAGTTGCGGCGGTATACAACGGACACGCGCCTTGACGTACGCGATCACGACTACGCCGATACCCGTGCCGAGCAAGTCCGCCTAGGCCAAGAAGCCAAAAAGCGACTTGAGCAACTCGAAAAACTGGTGGTTGCAGCAAGTGAATACAATATTTTTAGCGCCGCTGATGTTGCGCAAATTTCTGCAACCGCTCAGTTGCTTGCTGCACAACTATAATAATTTTTAGGAGGCAAAGTATGGCACTTAGCATTACAGATCTCAAAAAAGGCACGCTTTTCCAGATTGATGGTGTGCCGTACAGAGTTGTAGAATACAATCAAAAAGTGATGGGCCGCGGTGGTTCAATTGTAAACGTGCGCATTAAAAGTTTGCTCGACGGCAAGGTTTTGGAAAAGACCTACAAAGGTAACGAGCAACTTGATAGCGCAGATGTCACTACCCAAAACGTCCAGTATTTGTACACTGATGGCAGTGTATTCTACTTCATGAATGAGGAAACGTTTGAACAATTCGAAGTTTCAGCCGATTTAGTCGGTGATGGCGCTGGCTACCTAAAAGAAGGGGACCGTATTCAGCTGCAATTCTTTAATGGCAATCCGATCAATGTGGAGTTACCTAAAAACGTGCCGCTTTTGGTGACATATGCCGAAAACGTGGTGAAGGGCGATACTACTAGCAACGTCATGAAAGACGCCACGCTCGAAACCGGTATCACTGTGAAAGTGCCTGCCTTTATTAAGCAGGGTGACGTTATCAAGGTAGATACACGTACTGGCGAATACCTTGAGCGTTCAAAGGATTAGTAAAACGTGAAACAGCGGCTTGATCACTTAGTGTTTGCGCTCGGGCTAGTGCAATCGCGTAGCCAAGCAGAGAGCTGGATTAAATTGGGCAAAGTTTTGGTTGATGGCAAGCCGGTGACTAAGTCAGGAACGGCCGTTTCTGATACAGCTGCTATTATTTTAAATGCCAGCGAACAGTATGTGTCGCGTGCCGGCCTTAAGCTGGCCTCAGTAGCCGAGGTGTTGCACTTGCAATTTAAGGGTGTAACTATGCTCGATGTAGGTAGCTCTACTGGCGGCTTTACCGATTATGCTTTGCAGCACGGCGCTCAAAAAATATATGCGATAGAACTTGGCACGAATCAGCTGCACCCTAAACTACATGGCGACCCGCGTATTGAGCTACATGAGCAAACCGACATCTTGAGCGTGTATCTGCAGACCAACCCGAACGCTCTTAAAAATAGCGTTACAATCGCCGTACCCGATATTATCGTGATCGATGTCAGTTTCATTAGCCTGCGTGAAATTTTGCCGCATATTGTTGACTTATGCGGGCCACAGACATTGGTGGCTGCAATGATAAAACCACAGTTCGAGGCTCGCGAAAGCAACCTAAAACATAAAGGTGTTATTAAAAACGACCGTATACGGCGTGACATTTTGAAAGATTTCGAAACGTGGGTTGCTCCATATTTTGTCATTTTAGATAAGGCCGATTCCGATGTGGCTGGTACTAAAGGCAACCGCGAACGGTTTTACAAGTTACGCGCTGCGGTGCAAATGTAGTTTGTTTTTACAACACCCGCACCTCTTAAAATGCTAGAGCTTACGTCGCATACCATGCTACACTGCGGGTATGTATTTTAAAAGCCGGGCAGCGGCGGGCGATGTTTTGGCCGCCCAAATTGCCAAGAAATATCGGCATAAACCATGTGTAGCGATTGCGTTAAGCGACGGCGCTGTGATGGTAGCTGCCCAAATCGCGCTTGAATTGCACTGCCCGTTAACTATGCTGCTAACTGATGAAATTCAACTGCCGCGCGAGAATACGGCAATCGGTGGCATTGCCCAAGATGGTTCATTCGCGTATAACGGTGCCTATTCCAACAGTGAAATTGACGAGTTAGTAAGCGAATACCACGGCATTATTGAGCAAGAAAAAATGACGAAAATGCAGGAAATGCATCGTTTGGAGGGTAGGGGCGGCCTCATTAAGCGCAAATTGCTCCGCGAACGCACGGTCATTTTGGTGTCAGATGGTTTAAGCAACGGTTTTGCACTTGACTTGGCTTCTGAATATTTGAAAACCATCAAAGTGCGCCGTTTGGTGGTAGCGACGCCGCTTGCAAGCGTGGCAGCAGTCGACCGTATGCACATTCTGGCCGATGAGATTTACTGTTTATCGGTCATCGAAGATTACATTACTACTGACCATTATTATGAAACGCAGGATGTGCCATCGCATGAAGTAATTGTCCGCACCATTGAAGAAATCGTGCGCCGCTGGAAATAGAAGCCAGCAAATCTTTGGTGCCCTGAGTTCTTTCTATGTTATAACCTTATTCTAAATAATGTCGCAGCTTTTCCATGTTGATAAGTGTGATGTACGACTGCTGGCTGGCAAGTAAACCCTGGCGTTCAAGCGCGGCCAGCTCACGGCTGGTAGTTTCGCGCGTAGCGCTAATTGAGCTGGCAATATCCTGGTGGCGCAAAGGCACATCGATAAGCAAGCCTTCGTCGGTATGACGACCAAAACGCTTGCTATTAGTAAGTAGAAATGAAACCAGCCGCTCGCGCACGCTGCGATATTCGAGATTTAAAATACGCTCTGAATGCAGGCGATACATATCAACCAGCATATCAACCAGCGGTAAAGCGGCTTGTGGATGATTGCGCAAGTAGTCGCGAAAAATGTCACGGTCGATGCGAAACACAGTTGTTGGGGCAAGCGCAGCGTAAATAATGTCGCGGTCTTCACCAGTGATAGCCCAGGTGAGGCCTAAAATTTCGCCGCTCTTACGGATAATAAGTAAATTTTCGTCGCCATAGCGTGTAATGTCGTAAGCTTTTACCAGGCCATTGGATATATAAAAAACACCTGCGGGCGGTGAACCCGGGCGGATAATGAACTCACCTTTGTTAAAAGTAATACGTGTACCCTGATGAAACAGGTTAACGAGGTCATTGCTAGGGCTTTCGGCCGATAACATATTTAAAGTATGACACAAAACAAGGCTACTTGACTAGTACTACTCCTAAAAACACTAGCATTTTACTCATGTAGCATACATGGTTGCACGGTAAAGGTATGTGATATTTATCCTATTTTCAGTGTGACAAAGATGACCGATACGTGCAACGCCTTGCACGTAGAATGAAAGTACCAACAAGGAACGTTGGAGTAAGGAGGAGAGATGATTAGCCTGAACCAGGTTGAGGAGCAACTCAAACGGGCCGGGTGTAACTTCCGCTTCTGGGGCCGGTGGGAAATCCGCGAGCTAAGCAAGGTCTTAATGCCGGACGAGGTAATAGCTCACATCGCGAATGGTAAATACGAAGGTGGCTTTGGGCTGCTGGCAGCAACGGATCAGCGATTACTGCTCATTGACCGTAAGCCGATGTTCATGGCGCTCGAGGATATTCGTTACGATATGATCGCCGAAATCGACTTCACGACACAACTCTTAAACAGCACCGTAAAAATTGTTACCACGAGCCGTACACTTACATTTAGTAGCTGGAGCCAGTATCATTTGCGAGAGGTACTGAACTTTACCCAGACAAAGATGATGGAGCTGCGGCAAATGTACTCAAAACAAGTGCAGTCGGTTGCACTAAAAGCAGCACTGCCGGACGACCAGATGGGAGTGGTGCTTGGTGGGCTGGCCCTGCAAACAGGCGGCATGCAGCGTCCGATGCAATTGCCAATGAACCCCTACACTCAGACACCGGTACTGATGCGGCGCAGAAAGTACCCCAGGTTTTACTAAAACTTAAAAGATGCGACCAAAAAGAGCCCAAGATTTTTAGGCTCTTTTTGGTTTGGTAAACAAGTCGTAAAGCTTTCAAAACGAACCTGCATATTTTATAGCAGAAACGAACCGCGGGCATAGCCGCTCACTTGCTGACGTTAAAACGAAACTCGACAATGTCACCTGGCTGCATAATGTAGTCTTTGCCTTCGGTGCGAACTTTACCGGCGGCTTTGGCGGCTGCTTCTGACCCGGCATTCACCAAATCGTCGTAATCAACAATTTGGGCAGCAATAAAGCCGCGTTCAAAATCACCATGGATAGCGCCTGCGGCTTGCGGCGCAGTAGAGCCTTTTTTAATTGTCCAGGCCCGCACCTCTTTTTCACCGGCGGTTAGGTAGCTTTGTAAACCTAACACACCGTACGCGGCATGAATAAGTTGCACTAAGCCGGATTCTTTTTGGCCATAACTTTCAAGCAATTCAGTAGCATCGGCTTGATCTAAACTTTGCAACTCGCTTTCTAGTTGCGCACAAATAAATAGTGCGCTGGCGGGCGCTACCAGATTAGCGAGTTCGCTTTTGCGAGCCTCACTTTGTAATCCGGCCTCATCTAAATTGAACAAATAAATGACCGGTTTCGCAGTTAAAAGGTGTAAATCGGCAATATATTCAGGGTTGATATCGTTGGCTGCAGAGAGCGGTGTGCCAGCGTCAAGTAATTTGTGCACACGGTTAAGGGTGTCAGCTACGGGCTTTAGTTTGGGGTTAGCCCGTGCTTCCTTTTCGAGTTTGGGTAAACGTTTTTCGACGGTTTGTAGGTCAGCCAGAACCAGCTCAGTATTAATGACGTCAATATCTTTTTTCGGATCAACCTGGTTATCGACATGCACGACATTGCTATCATTAAAGGCGCGTACCACTTGCACGATGGCGTTGCAGCTACGGATGTGACTTAAAAATTGATTGCCTAAACCTTCACCTTTGCTAGCGCCGGCTACCAAACCAGCAATGTCTAAAAATGTGACAGTCGCAGGAACAATTTTTTGGGTGTTATACATTTTGCCCAAGGTTTGTAACCGGGTATCGGGCACTGGCACTATACCGGTGTTCGGCTCGATAGTTGCAAATGGATAGTTGGCAGCCAAAATGTTGCTACCGGTAAGGGCATTGAACAAAGTTGATTTACCGACATTCGGCAAGCCGACAATGCCTATTTGAAGCGAACTCATAATAGAACTTATTTTAACATAGAGGTGGAATAAGGAGTAAATATATATTTATGATTGAAACATTGGCGCTTCCGGAACATTTGCTTGCACATTCTATTTTAGCTCCTGAATTACAGGAATATGTGCGTATGCCTAAATTTAAAGCTTGGTTCGACGGCTGGTAGAGCAACCCGACAGAGGCTAATAGAATGGTTGATGAATATGGCGAACGTCAGGTAGTGTTGGATAACGAGCTTGCTGTAAAACGTCTTTAACGCCGAATTTTGCAATGACTGTGCTGAATTATCTTGGACTGCCGCTAGATTCTTACATGTGGCGAATAAGCACAAGGCAGGGTAGAATTAGTTGGTATAAAAGCGATAAAGGCAAAATAACAAGACCAGAGAACTATGACTGATAGATCTATATTCCACGAGGGAACTAATCAGCCTATAGCGGCCCGCGATGCACTGCCTATGAAATTTTCAGAGATTGTTCTGGAATCTAATGAAGCAGTTTTGGAAGCTGTTCAAGGACAGGTTTCGACTTATGGCGAAGATGCCTCTGGCGAAGCTGCGGAGAAATCAGCAGCGACCACACATAAAGAGGCCACAGAACAAGGAAAACAAAAGGCTCAACAATTAGCCGACCAATTTAAAAGCGACGCCGAAAGTGTAATCTCCAATGCTCCACGAAGGATGCGGTATAAAGATGCTGAAGGGGCCACAGGTTTAAGCACTTTATTCGAAGGTAGGACATTACTTTTCAGCCTTTTTAAGTTAGCACCGAACAGTAATGAACTTCCGCGGATTACTTTTATCGCTACTGTTCAACAGCATGGAGTTGTTTACTACGATCTATGCATCGCACTTATCGATGATGGGAGTAATGTATTTTGCAGATACTCAAGCCCGGCCGACCAACAAGATATTGAAACAGCACTTACTTTAATGCAAGGGTTAAAAGAACAATTTGAAACAAAAAAACGCGGGGGATTTTTAACGCGTCTTATTAGACGGGGCTAAAGTTTTGGGTGGGAATCCGCTTGTAAAGCATCATATGTAAAAAAGATCAGCCAGATTGCAAACAACACGATAAATACTCGCTGGGTGATATCGCCAGTCTTTGGAAAAATAAAGGTAAGTATTGGTCCGACTGCGACAATCAAAAGCATACTGCCAGCAAGCGCCAAGCGTTTTTTACGTGGAAGGCCGCCCCGTAAAATTATAAGCATCCACAAAATAGTACTCATAATAAATGCGCTGGTGTTAATAAAACTGGCAAAGCCATGGGCGAATACTGCTGCACTGATATGCAAAAGGGCATGCAGGCTATTGGGAAAGCTAAACACCGCCGGCAAAGGTAAAATCGCTGCTGAAATTGCGCCTAAACCTGAAACGAGCAATGCAACTAACGCCCAGCGCCAACTTTTGCTCGTGCCTTTGTGTAAAATTAGCAAAAATATACTGAGTGCAGTAAGCAAACCACCCGAAATAATGTCGAGCGAATTAAATAACGCAGCATGTGGTTGCCCGGCTTCACCCAGGATGCTCACCTCGCCGTGCATTGCGAAAGGTGCGTTCAACCAAATGGCGAGTGGGAAAGAAGCGTAGGCCATTCCTGCCAGAGCTGCAATACTTAACAAAACCCAACGCTGAAAGATGCGGGGTGCTGGCAATGCTGCCTCGGTTACTTGAGCTGATTTATACATTTTTCTATCACTTACCAAATGCATTTTACCAATTCTGTGATGGCTTACCAAATGCTGACATCAAAACGTGTATGCGGATGCAACGATCGTGCCCTAAAAGTAACACACTTACAGTATTTTCATTAAAACGTTTATGGTTTATTATGAGTACATAAATTATGAATGAAAAAGTTGTTCAGGGCAGTTTCAAGCGGCACGGATGGTGGCAATCCAGGCGTGTGTTGACTGTTGTCCTGATTGTTGCGTTTTTGCTAATTGCGGGCGGCCTTTGGTGGTGGTACAGAGCTGACCATAACCGTAAAAACCAGCAAACAAACGCCTACACAACAATGATGAGTCGCAGCGATAAACAGATCGTCGCGCGTCAATACTCGACTGCCGAGCAAATTGTCCAATGGTATATAAACACTAATCCACCAAAGGATTACCAACGCAAGGCCACAATGCGGTTGGCAAGCATTTATGCCACGGCCGCCGATTTCGCGAACGCCTTAAAGCAATTTAATAAAGTCGCCGCACTTGATAAAACTGCACAACTCGATACGACAGTCGGCATTGCGTATACCTACCAAGCACTCAAGGATAACCAAAATGCAATCAAATATTTTCGCCAAGCAATTACGCTTGAGCAGGCGACTACAATTCCCGATAAAAACGCGGCTGTCTCGGCGTACAAATACATGATAAAACAGATGGGTGGTTCGGCATGATGCGCCGCCGTTTATCAGCGCTTTTTGCGCCGCTTTTGTTAGCAGGGCTGTTTGCACTACCCCATACAGCAAGCGCTTCCCAGTCACCGTATTGTTCAAGTACTGCCAAACCGTACAACCGTGCAGCGTGTGCGGGTTATTTTACTGGCCGCAATGCTAACCAAAAAGGGTTAAGTGTGGATAGCGTTATTGCTAATGGCGGCAAGGCGCTCTTGCAAGTAAAGAGCGCTACTGATTTTACAAATGTAATGAGCCAGCTTTTAAATGGTGGCGGATCTGATGCAACTGGTGCAGCGTTTATTGTTAATACTATGCTAAACCACTGGGGTACTGATTATGGTAGCATCGACAAGGGGGTTTCGTCCGCCAAAGATCATTTTAATGCTTGGAGCGATCTTGTAAACGACTACGACCAGGGCATACGCGGAAGTGTAAACTGGAATGCCAATAATGCACCAATAGCATTTAACGCACCATTCCAGGATAGCGGCCGCGTGTCTGTGGGCGGCCAAAGTGACGAAGTGTTTTATGTAAAACAACTTAGCGAATCACACCCGGTTATTACATTCTTTAATTCTGACGGCACGACGTTCAAAATTAATAAGGAAGACGGCAGTTTAATAGGAGGCCTGGGTATTCTCAAGCAGAAGGCCGTTGTGTATTATCCGACGGTGACAAATCAACAACTGCAGGAATCGCAAAATAATACCGCAGCACAAGGGGTAGTAAAAGCGTTTAATGGAACAACGATTGTGTTCGCAATCGATAACCCAAAGCAAACGGTTAATCTCACTGTAACAGCTTCGACAATGTATACGACTGGCACTATGTATACGCCAGCTTCAGCCAGCGGTTTAAAGGCCGGGTCACGTGCAGTTGTGTCGTATAATATAAAAACGAATAACGTAACGCAGGTGGCATATGGTCTTTAAATTAAAGTTCGGATTGAAGTTACGATACTGGCGACGACTAGCCCTGCTGGTAGTTGCAATGGTGCAAGCGGCACTAATTGTCATTGCTGCTTTGCCTATCAGGCCAGCGGCAGCTTATCCTGTAACTCAGGTGTTAAATACTAGCTCATCACCCTCGTTACAAACACGCTGGTACACTTTGCGCGGCTATGGACACCTGAATCGCAATACCGACACATACTGGCCGCAGCGCAGTGACAACTGTGGCGGCGGCGGATTTAAGACGTCGCCATGGCAACCGCAGTACCAGTTTACATATAGCGGTAACGACATAAACCAAAGTTCCAATTGTCTTGACCGCTATAGCGATGCTGGCACAACTGCTCATGGCGGAGCTTGGATGCAACCGCACGGAGATGGCGATTGGTCTGAAGGCTATCAGACCGCAGGTTGGAATTACAATCCTCCCGCATCATACTCAACTGTCATGGGCGACTGCTCAACCCTGACCGGCGGCGGCGCGAGGGGTATTTGGGGCAGTGGAGCGTTTGATGGGCGGGATTCGTCCGACCAATTCTATACAACAGGCTATATGGGTAGTATGGGAGGTGCGGTGCCTGGATTGTACAGGGACACCTATCCAGGCGGAACCAAGCAATCTATAAACCTTTATTCTAACGGAGTGACACTGGTACGTGACCACTTTGATTTGACTGCCGCCGCCTTAGCGCAAATTCAACAATCGGGTACCCAGTTCTTATTTCAGGCTTATGCCGATGACTGGTTGCAAGTATACATAAATAGTGTGCCTGCCGCCTCTTCGCAGCATACAACTGGGGGGGTTACGTTAAACCTGGCTACTGTTAAAGGGGCGTTGCACGTCGGTACTAACTGGGTAGGCATAATGGTAGCCGATAAAGCAATATTCGATACGCGGGATCCTGGCGGACGCGGCGCCGGAATATGCTATAACATGCAGTACCAGTACGACCAGCAACCACCGTACGATCTGCAGCCGATTGTTAACCCTTGTATCGTTGAGAACGGCGCGTGTATTGGCGGCAGCGTTGCTCAGGTAGGTGACACGATCAATTTTAATTATGCAGTTCAGAACAATCAGTGGGGCGGCAGTGATAATGTGGGCTGTACGGTGTATGGCGATCCTCATGCAGGGTATTATTCGGTACCCGCCCCGCCCGATAAGGGGACAGTCCAGCCGGTTGGCACGGGCTGTCCAAGAACGTTCCCCGGCAATAGTACGACATCAGTAGGCAGCCAATCGGTTGTCGCCTCAACGGCCAACCAAACGATATGCCGGTCGTTATACGTCAACCCAGCTTCGAATGGTGGCAGTGAAAGAGGCAGTGAGGCATGTGTACAAGTGGCTGCCAAGCCGTACGTAAAAGTATTTGGCACCGATGTTTCGGCGGGCAACTCATTTGGGGAACACTGCACGCAAAGCAGTAGTGGAGTTGCCACTTGGAATAAAGAAAGTGCTGGCGGATATGCCGGTGCCGGTACACAATATGCAGCCCAGGCACTCGGTTCTTTGTTAGACTTTGCTTCAGCTCAAAATACCAGCGGCGCATCGTCACCTTATGGCCTAAGTTTTGCTAACACGACGCGCACGGCTTCAATATTCGGTGGGTCATTCGGTTCGCTCGGCGATTGTTTGCCAGACTATTACGGTGGTAAGCCATCGACGGCGATTGTTAAAAGTGCTGCAGACATAAGCGACTTGAGCAACCTAGGCTCAGGGGTGTTTACTGAAACTGGCGACGTCACTTTATCGGGTAATGTGAACCCCGGTCAAGATACCGTACTGTATGTAAAAGGCAACGTGTACATAAACGGCTCAGTTACATATCCCGGCTCATGGTCGTACGATAAAGTCCCTATGTTTGAGCTTATAGTACAGGGCAATATATACATTAACAGCTCGGTCGGCAATGTCGACGGCACTTACATAGCGCAGCCGAACGGCGCGGCAGGAGGCGGTATCTACACCTGTACTACTTCCGCGGCTCCGCTCCCGTTAAGCGGCGCAGCCTATGCCCCTTGCTCAACTACACGCTTAGTAGTTAATGGGCAATTCATAGCCAGCCAGGTATACCTGATGCGCATGAAAGGCAGCCTAAACAACAGCGCTACCAACGAAACGGCTGGATCGAGCAATGCGAGTGAAGTGTTCAACTTTACGCCGGCGAACTGGATTACTCAGCCGCCTATCGGTTCAAACACTAACACGCATTCCGTAGGGGGTTACGATGCCATATCAAGTTTGCCGCCGGTCTTGTAATAGCCATATAATAACGATAAAAGCTTGTACATTCGCATAATGCTTGTGGTATAATTGAGGTCAATATGAGTCTACTGAGTGGGGTATCGTCATTTTTCGGGTTGGACATCGGCACAACAGCGATTCGCATTGTTGAGTTGCACGGTAATGGTGCGATAAAAAACCTTGTTAAATACGCCTATGTACCCGTTGATAGCAGAATCGTTTTAAGCGATTCAAAGGCCGACCAGCAAAAGTTGGCACAGATTATTAAAGATTTGCTCGCCCAAGCGCATATGACAACTAGAAACGTTGCAGTCGGAATTCCCTCACAGCGAGTATTCACAGCAGTTGTCGATTTTGACCGCGTGCCGGCTAACGAGCTCTCCAAAGCCATTAAGTACCAGGCCGATTCGCTTATTCCGACGCCACTGGAAAAATCTAAAATCGATTGGGCCGTTATTGGCGATTCGCCGAAAGATAAAACCAAGGTCGAAGTACTGCTTTCTAGCGTCGAAAACGATTTTGTCGAAAAACGTCTCGATATGCTGGAATCTACCGGCCTGAATGTTATCGCTTTTGAGCCTGACAACCTGGCATTAACCCGGGCGCTTATTGGGCAAGACGGCAATGCACCGCAAATGGTGCTCGACATCGGCAGTAAAAGCACTGACCTTGTAGTAACGATGAACGGTTCGCCGCGGCTGACACGTTCAATCCCAACCGGTGCTGAAGCAATTGTGCGCTCGGCGGCGCAAAACCTGAATATCGACGATAAGCAAGCGCGCCAGTTTGTGTTTAAGTTTGGCCTGGGTAAAGACAAGCTCGAGGGCCGTATTTATGATGCAATCATCGGCACGGTCGATATTTTGACCGGCGAAATTGACAAATCCATTAAATTTTTCCAAAGCCGCTACGTGGATACGCCAGTGGCGCGCATCATTGTAACCGGCGGCGCGTCGGCGTTGCCGGAATTCCCATTGTACTTAGCTAACAAATTTGGTGTTGAAGTAGAAATCGGCAATGCCTGGCGCAACGTTTCGTTCTCCCCGGAGCGGCAAAACGAGTTGTTAGCAGTCTCTAACCATTTTGGCGTAGCAGCAGGCCTGGCGGAGCGCATAGAATGATACAATTCAACCTTTTGCCGGATATTAAACAGCAGTACATCAAGGCAGAACGCCAAAAGCATTTGATCGTATTTATCTCGACTGTCGCAAGCATTGCGACCATAGCGCTTTTGGTCGTGCTCATTTTGGTCGTCGACGTATGGCAAAAAAAGAGCATCAGCGACCTTAACAGCGACATTAAAAACAACACCAGCCAGCTTAGTAGCACCCAAGACCTTAATAAAATTTTAACAGTGCAAAACCAGCTTAACTCACTTGGGCCACTGCACGACAAAAAAGCCGTAGCGGGCCGCCTATTTGATTACACTGCTACCCTTACACCAGCCAATGCCACAATTTCCAAGTTGAGTGTTGACTATAGCAAGAACACTATACAAATTAGCGGCAATGCCGATGCGCTTAGTACGGTTAACACTTTTGTTGACACGCTAAAATTCACTACCTATAAGACGAGCGGTTCTAGTGCGTCACCAGCCACTAATGCGTTCTTGCAAGTAGTGCTTTCGGCTTTCGGCAAGACTAATACGGCTACAACGTATACCATCAACGCTTCATTCGACCCGGTAATTTTCAGCGAAACTAGCAATGTTGATTTAACAGTGCCAAAGATTACCACCACGCGTTCGGCACTCGACCAACCAACCGATTTATTTAAACAGAGTGGAAACTAGGCATAGCTATGGCAAATACCTCAATAACAAAACGATCTCTGATTAGTAAGGCAAACAGTACTATGGTTGTCACGACCGCTGTGGCGGCATTTGTGGTCGTATTTTCTCTGATTGCTTGCAAAACGTTAGTTAGTCAGGCAGGCTACCAAAACCGGGTTATTTCGGCTAAAAAGAAAGCTGTATCACAATTAAAGGACGACCTAAATGCTCGGGATAGTTTAGTAGTATCGTACAAAGCATTTAATAGCACGCCGACTAATATGATTGGCGGCTCACCTACAGGCACCGGTGCGCAAGATGGCGATAACGCCACGCTTACGCTTGATGCACTGCCGAGTAGCTATGACTTTCCAGCGCTCGCAACTACACTTGAAAAGATTTTAAGCAGCCAAAACTTGCAAATTCAAAGTATCACTGGCACCGATCAGGCACTCGCACAAAGCACGGCAGCAGCATCCGGTGCACCGCAAGCGGTAGCTATGCCATTCCAAATCCAGGTAACAGGGCAATACGATGCCATTAAAGGTTTGGTTAGCTTGTTCGATAAGTCGATCCGGCCATTCCAAATCCAAACAATGGACGTAAGCGGGAACCAAAGCGCTATGAGCTTAACACTTTCGGCGCAGACGTTCTACCAGCCAGAAAAAACCTTTAATGTTGGCAAAGAGGTTGTAAAGTAATGAAACAAAAAGATATTGCTTTGATTATTGTGATTGTATTTATAAGTGCGGTTGCCTCGTTCTTTTTATCCAACTTATTGTTTGCTTCACCCCAAAACCGCCAGCAAGAGGTCGAAGTAGTTGAACCGATCAGCGCTAATTTCCCAACGCCGAACAGTAAATATTTTAATAACCAGTCGATCAATCCGACCGAACTTATTCAGATTGGCAACAGCACCAACCCGAACCCATTTAACGGTACATCGCAATAGCTAACGGAGGAGGGTAACCTTTAGTGAGTGTTTTATCCACCGCCGCACAAAAGCAGGTTGAAGAAACTCTTGTAAAAGATAAGGTTTTAACCCAGGGCGAGCTTACAGAGCTTAAAGAGCAAGCTGAAAAAGAAAGCATGCCCTTATTAAGTTTTTTGGTAACGGGTAGCCATGTATCTGATGAAGTAATGACCAAGACCATTGCCCATGTTACTAGGGTGCCATACGTCAATCTAAGTAGCGCGCATATCGACCCTGACGTGCTCGATTTGCTACCCGAAGAAGTTGCCGAACGCTACATGGCCGTACCATTGGGTGAAATGCAAAACCGTTTGGTAGTAGCCATGTTGGATGCCGATAATGTGCAAGCAGTGGACTTTTTGGCTAACAAGATTGGTCGTCCCCTTAAGGTGTATGCTGCAAGCGAATCGGGTATCCGCCAGGTGCTCAGGCAATACCAAAGCAATTTGTCGTCGCAAGTTGTGACCGATATGAGCAACATTGCTGCCAACCAAGCTGCCACTGAGAACCCTAATAACGCGCCTGCGATGACCAACGACAACACAAAAAACATTAAAACTATTGTGCAAGATTCGCCAATTAGTAAGGCACTTTCAACTATTTTGGAATTCGCCGCTAAAAATAATGCCAGCGATGTGCATGTTGAACCATTACAGGACGGCCTAAAGATTCGTTGTCGCATTGACGGCATTTTGCGCGAAATTTTGCGCTTGCCGAAATCTATCGAACCGCCGCTTGTTTCGCGTATTAAAATCTTGGCCAATCTCAAAATTGACGAACACCGTGTGCCGCAGGATGGTCAGTTTAGTGTTACTGTCGATAAGCGCGAGATTGATTTACGTATTGCCATAAGCCCTGTT